>NZ_JAHZIA010000009.1:3963-20364 GCF_019420015.1 Anaerofustis sp. | reverse complement strand
CTCCGGACACCTTGATTAAAAGTCAAGTGCTCTGCCAACTGAGCTAATGGGTCACTAAAATAATTCATTGATAATATTATGAAATAAAAAAGCTATATCAGTATTTTATGATATAGCAGATTGTACAAAATGGTGACCCATCGGAGATTCGAACTCCGGACACCTTGATTAAAAGTCAAGTGCTCTGCCAACTGAGCTAATGGGTCATTTCTGCCACTGACAGCTTAATCAGTATACTAAAACATCCAAATAATGTCAATACTTTTTTGATATTTTTTAATATTTTTTATCATAAAATATGTTGTTATTATCGATATTTATAAACTTTAAATGTAAAGTGTTTATAAATTAATATTGCTTTGTTTAATAATAATATTATGTTACAAAATGTAAGAAATATACAGTATAAATTATTAGCTTTTAATAAAGAACATCTGTAATTTAAATTATAAATTTTTTATTAATTTTACTTGTTTCATTTCACTTTTAATTTTTTCTATATTAATGTCTTTCAACCAAATATTGCCGTTATCCACTCCGAGTTTATTGCCGTCTATATAAGACATTAATTTGCTTCCATCTTTAAAGTGAACATAAAGAATTTCGTTTGTTGATTCTTTGTTTCCCAGTATTTGTGTTTTATAGGAAGATAAATCTCTTATTATATTTGTAACGCTGTTATTATTGCCTTTGATTTCTTTTTTTTCTTTTATGACAGATCTAAAAGGCTCTTTTTCATATTTAATATATTCTATTTTTACTATTTTTTTATTTGCAATTTTATTCTCTTCAACGGAATTAAGCATATTTATTTTTGCGATTTTAGGAGTGAAGAGTAATGTAAGAATTAAAATAATTCCTATAATGATAAAAATAACTTGTTTTTTATTTATATTAATATTTTTCATATAAAATTACTGCATATCCTTTCCCTTATGTCCAAATACATGTAAAACCGGAACGACAAACATAAATCCGACTCCTTTTTCTTCTATATTATTTAACAGTTTCATTACTTCTATTGTTACTTCGTCCAATTTTTCTTCACTTTTTATTACTGATACGATAGTTATGTTTTTCGGTTTGTCACCGGCTAGGATTTTTCTTACCGAAGTAAATGTATGATCGCTGTCATAATCCAAGTTGACTTTGCCAAGTCCGTTTGAATTGAAAAAGGTTCCTCCCACTCCGCATTTTGACAATATCTCGTGAACATCATCAATAAGGTATGTGTCGTTTAATATTATAAATAAAGCATTCATTTTATACCTCCGATATTTTTTTATTTTTTTGAATTTGGTATATTTGTCGTTTAGCAGTTAAAAACTATAAAGCGGTTACTTATATTTAAATTTTTAGATTGCAAATTGATTATTGTACATTTATATTTGTATAGTTTATTAATTTAATGAAAAATCAATTTTTACATATAGAAAATATATATATATTTTCAGTGTATCACAAAATTTTATAAAAATCTAACAAAAAACAACTGTTTAGTATTTTTTCTTGTATTTTAAATTTACTTAGGGTATAATTAATAATTGATTAAACGATGGCTTAAGATTATTTAAAGAGAGGTAAACAATAATGGCAAAGAATAAACTTCCGGTATCTAATAAGAGAGTTAATTATGAACAGATAGATACAATTGTAGGTAGTGATATTACTTTTATCGGAGATCTTGCAGCCGGAGGAAATGTCAGATATGAAGGTAATCTGAAGGGTAATATAAATTTATCCGGAAATATAATTGTTGGAAGAAATGCTTTAATTTCAGGGAATATCAATGCAAAAAATGTTCATATAATAGGTACTGTTGAAGGGATTGTTACTTGTGAACAATTAAAAATACTTTCGACCGGAAAACTTACCGGGGATGTATACGTTGATAATATAATAATAGATGAAGGCGCAATATTTATAGGCGGATGTAAGATAAAATCAAATAGTTCAGAAACGCAAATAAGCGAAGCCATGAAAGCTGCTGAAGATGATGTTGGATTAACGGTAAATGATATCGAAGAATAATCTTTGGATGTCTGGAGTTATTGTTATTAATCTAAGAATTTATTTAATAACTAAGTAACTTTTTTAGAAAAATAATTATTTATAAGAAAATGGAGGTAATAAAATGAAAATAACTAAAGATATGGGAATTATGGATATAGTTAACAAATACCCTAATGCAGTTTCTGTATTTCAAGCATATGGAATGGGTTGTGTTGGATGTATGGCTGCAAGATTTGAAACATTGGAAGAAGGGGCATTGGCTCACGGTATTAATGTTGATGATTTAGTAGAAGATTTAAACGCAAACATTTAAGTTTAATTGGCCCCTGTTAAGGGGCCTTTTTAGTAGGAGAAATTATGACTAAATATTTATATGAAAATATGCATGAAAAGGCGGAAATGGTTCGAAATAAGTATTTTGTGGATACATATCCGATAAGTTTTGATAAATTTGAAGAAATATTTGAAGACTTGAATTATAAAGTGAAATTTTTTGATAATTGTGATAAGTCATGTGTTGTGGGGAATTTATTGATTGTAGGCAATACAACAATGGATGATAAAGACTTTTATAAAATGAATTCCACATTGGGCGATGAAAATAAAAGAAAGAGAGAATCTTTAGGACACGAAGTTGGTCATTTGTTTTGCCACAGTACAAATCAACTGGAAAATGAGGATATATCTTTGGGAAAAGAGGAGGCGCAGGCTGATGCCTTTTCATTATATTTTTTGATTCCCGATGATTTATTTGAAGAGTTTTATAATGATTCTTTTAGTATGTATGGAAGTTTTAATGCATATGAGGCAAGTGATATGTTTGGTGTCACTGTTGACTTTATAAAGAAAAGAAAAAAGTATTATGAAAAAAGTATCAGACATGAAAAAGATAAATTTAATTTATTATGGTAGTTGCTAGCTGTAAAAAAGATTTTATTATTTGCTATATAGATAAAAAATTGAAATCCCATAAAAAATGGGATTTTTATTTTATAAAAATATAAAAATGTGATTAATAATTGATTCCTTTGTGACCAAATGTTCTAATACTGTTGAAATTTGTCATAAAATGTTTTATCTTTTTATTATAAAATTAAGGAGGATTTATAATATGAATATATCAAAATGGTTATGGCTTATGAGTATACAGAATGTGGGGGCAAAAAAAGCAATAAGTTTATATGACTATTTTGGCTCGGTAGATGATATATATGAAAATGACGACATAAGCAGGTATACTAAAGTAAAAGGAATAACTTTAGATATTGCCACAAGGCTTATAACGGATAAAGATCTTACTAAGTACGACAGAATAATCGATAAAATGTATGAAGAAAATATAAACTATATAACAATGGATGATAAGTATTATCCGTACTCATTGAAAGAAATCTATGATTATCCTCCGATACTTTTTTATAAAGGTAAAAATTTATTTATTGAAGAGAACCCAATGATTTCCATTGTAGGAACAAGGAGGGCGAGCAATTACGGAATGAAGGTTGCTCAGCATTTTGCCATGGAATTTTCAAACAGAGGTATAGATGTTGTAAGTGGAATGGCAATGGGAATAGATACGTATGCTCATCTTGGAGCTTTAAAAGGTTTTGGGGATACTATAGCTGTTTTGGGATGTGGGGTAGATAAAATATATCCTAAATCAAATGAAAGGCTGTATAACGAAATAATAGAAGGACGGGGAATGGTTGTTAGTGAATATATTCCAGGAACAGAACCGTTAAGTCATCATTTCCCTGCAAGAAACAGAATTATAAGCGGATTAAGTCACGGAACGGTTGTAATAGAAGCTTCCTATAAAAGCGGTTCCTTAATTACGGCAAAATATGCCAACGAACAGGGAAGGGAAGTTTATGCTGTACCCGGCAATATTACATCTTCTATTTGTGAAGGGAGTAATTCTTTGTTAAAGGATGGTGCTAAACTTATACTTAGTGCTGATGATGTTATAGAAGATTTGTATTATTTATTAAAAAAGCCTGTTGATAAGTATTTAAAAAATGATAACATTGAAAGATTGAATATGGATGATGTAAATATTGTGAATAAGAGAGAACTTCTGAATTTGGATGATAATGAGAAAGTAATTTATGATTCTATTTTAGAAGGTAATAATACTGTAGATTTAATAAGTCAAAATGTTGATATGGAAATAAATCTTATAAATTCTATCTTGACAATGTTGGAAATAAGAGGTATTGTTATTAGCACAGGTGCAAAAATCGAATTAAAATAGCTTGCACTGTATATTTATTTGAAAGGAGTAGGGGATGTCTTATAGATTGGTAATAGTAGAATCGCCTGCTAAAGCTAAAACAATACAAAAATATTTACCGAAAGATTGTAAAGTAGTTGCATCAAAGGGGCATGTTATTGACTTGCCGAAGTCTAAGCTCGGTATTGATATAGAAAATAATTTTGAACCTGAGTATAAGACTATAAGAGGACAAGGGGAAAGACTAAAAAAATTAAAAGCTGATGCAAAGAAGGCAGATGAAGTAATTCTTGCAACTGATAACGACCGTGAAGGAGAAGCTATTTCTTGGCATATAGCAAATTATTTGGGTCTTGATTTGTCAGATAAAAACAGAATGGAGTTTTTGGAAATTACTCCTTCAGCTATAAATAATGCAATTAATCATAAAAGAAAAATAGATATGAATATCGTTGATGCTCAACAAGCGAGGAGAGTTCTTGATAGGCTTGTGGGATATAAGATAAGTCCTGTACTGTGGAGTAAAGTACTCAGAGGATTGAGTGCCGGAAGAGTACAGTCTGTTGCAATGAGATTAATTATTGACAGAGAAAATGAAATAAGAAACTTTGTCAGTGAAGAGTATTGGTTGATGGATGCTTTGTTAAGTAAAACAGAAACTAAGGAAGAATTTTTAAGTAAACTTGCACTTATAAAAGGTAAAAAAGCTGAGATAAAAAATAAAGAACAGGCTGATAATATAATAAAAGAGCTAAAAAAGAATAAGTTTATCGTAAAAGAGGTAAAAAGAGGTACTAAGAAAAAAAATTCTCCGCCACCTTTTGAAACGAGTTCTATGCAACAAGATGCAAGCAGTAAACTTAATTTTTCAATTTCAAAGACAATGATGTTAGCGCAACAATTGTATGAGGGGGTAGAGGTTGAAGGAGTAGGGCAAATAGGGCTTATTACTTATTTAAGAACTGATTCTACCAGACTATCAAAAGAGGCTATACAGGCAGGAAGTGATTTTATTATTAATAACTATGGTAAGGAGTATATTGGTTATACCGGAGTAAAATCAAAATCGGGTAGTAAAATTCAAGATGCACATGAGGCAATAAGACCTTCTGATGTAAATTTGACTCCCGATAAATTAAAAACATCATTAACATCGGATCAATTAAAACTATATACACTTATATATAATAGATTCTTAGCTTCTCTAATGGCTCCTGCCGTTTATGATACATTACGTGTTGATATAGAAAACGGGGAGTATATATTTCGTTCTACAGGGTCTCGTGTGAAATTTAAAGGTTATTTGGAAGTATATGATTTTTCTTCAAAAAAAGGAGAAGAAAATGAAAGTATTCCAATGCTTGAAGAAGGTGAAGAGGTAAATCTAAAAGATTTAAAGCCTATGCAGAAATTTACTCAACCTCCTGCTAGGTATAATGAGGCCAGCCTTGTAAAAGTATTAAAAGAAGAAGGTATAGGCAGACCTTCTACGTATTCTCAAATTATTAATACTATAAAAAACAGAGGATATGTTGATATGGATCAAAGAAGGTTTATTCCTACGATGATAGGTGAAGCGGTCGATAAGCTTTTAAGAGAAAATTTTGAAGATATTGTTGATGTGGATTTTACCGCTCAGATGGAAAGTAGTCTTGATAATATCGAAGAAGGTAAAAGAAAATGGAAAGATGTTATATCTGATTTTTATAAAGAACTTGCGAAAGAATTGGATAAGGCAAAAGATATTGAAAGAATTAAACTTCCTGAAGAACAAACAGATGAAATTTGTGAAAATTGCGGTAAACCTATGGTTATAAAATACGGAAGATTCGGAAAGTTTATGGCATGTTCGGGATACCCCGAATGTAAAACCACTAAGGCTATTGTCAAAGAGATAGATGCGGAATGTCCTAAATGTTCAGGTCAAATTGTAGAAAGAAAAAGTAAAAAAGGGAGTGTATTTTACGGATGTAAAAATTATCCGAAATGCGATTTTGCCTCGTCTCAAAAGCCGACAAAAAAGATATGTCCTCAGTGCGGTGAAATTCTTTATGAAAGTAAAGGTAAGAAAAAAACTCTATTTTGTAAAAATAAAGAATGCAAATATAAAGAAGAATTATAATAAAAATATGCTTTAAATATTATTTTGATAAAGTAAAAGAGATAAGAGTATTACTCTTATCTCTTTTTAATGTGTTCTTTACATCTTATTATTTTTTCCAAAGTCCGTGAAGATTACAGTATTCATAAACTGCTACTACTTCATCACCTTCAGCTAAAGCAAATTTTGCTTTAGGTTCGTCTCCCGGTTTTAAGCTTTTTACTTGATGTCCAAGTTTTGTTTCAAGCCATATAAACTCAATAAAATGTTCTTCTAACATAGGATGTTCAACTTCTCCTATTTGTACTGTTACTTCATTTCCGTTTACATTTACAGCAGGTACGTGTTTTTCTAAAGCTCCGTCTGTTGTTCCTGCTTTCATTTCTTCCATTTTTTCACCACAACACATTACAGGTACACCTTTGTTTACTGCAAATACAACAATGTTTCCGCAATGTTTACATTTGTAAAATTTTGATTCCATTTTTATTACCTTCCTTTTTTTATTTTTGTATTGATTCAACAATACTTTCAGCCAATAAATTTAATTTTTCTTTGCTGTCTTCTTTTAATGATGATTTAATTGTTACTTCTTCTTCTAAGAAATTGATGTTTTTCAATTTTTCTAAGATTGCTTTCATTTTTTTTGTTGCCATTGGTCCCCAAGTACCGTTTTCTATAAAGGCTATGTTTCTGTTTTGTAAATTATGAGCTGCTAATTCATGAAGTAAAGTTTCCATTTTAGGGAATATCTCGTTATTATACGTTACCGATGCAAAAACAAGTGTTGAATATTTAAATGCATCCGAAATTATATAAGATGGATCTGTTTTTGATACATCAAATACTTTTATATTTTTAATTCCTTTTTGTGCGATTTTAGCCGCTAACATATTTGCAGCTGTTTCTGTGTTTCCGTAAATTGAAGCATAAGCGATTAAAACAGAATTTTCTTCATGAGAATAGGTGCTCCATGAATTATATTTTTCAAGAATCATTCCTATATCATTTTTATCTCTCCAAATATGTCCATGAAGAGGGCATATTAATTCTATATCTAAAGTAGATGCTTTTTTTAGTAAAGCTTGTACTTGAGGTCCGTATTTTCCTACAATATTTGTAAAATATCTTCTGTTTTCATCAATCCATCCATTTTGATAATCTACTTCGTCTGTATATATATTTCCGTCGATAGCTCCAAATGTTCCGAATGCATCCGCAGAAAATAGTATTTTATCTTTTGTATCATATGTTACCATGGCTTCCGGCCAATGAACCATTGGCGCCATTACAAATGCGAGTGTATGTTTACCGGTATTTAGTGTGTCATTTTCTTTTACGATTATAGCTTTTTTATCAATATCAAAATCAAAAAATTGTTTTATCATTACAACGGTTTTTTGATTACATACAATTTTTGCTTCAGGATAACGATAAACTATTTCGTTTAACATAGCACAATGATCCGGTTCCATATGGTTTACAACGATATAATCAAGTTTTCTGTCTTGTAAAACGGATTTGATATTTTCTATAAATTCTTCTCCAACATGTTTGTCTACTGTGTCAAAAAGAACATTTTTTTCGTCAAGTAATACATATGAATTGTACGAAACTCCGTTTGGTACCGGATAAATGTTTTCGAATAATTCTATTCTTCTGTCATTTACTCCGACAAAATATAAATCTTCATTTATTTTTCTAATATTTTCCATTATATTAATATCCTTTCTTTTAATTATTAGAGCATAAATCTTCTAAATTTTGAGTGTTTAAAACTTTTATATTTTTTTTGTTTATTTTTATTAGATTTTCTTTTTGCATTTTCATAAGACTTCTTGATAAAGAAGGTCTTTTTACTCCAAAAAAATCTGCCATTGTTTCCCGTGTCATATTTATATATACATTATTTTCCTCATTCATGTTTTCTAAAAGATATAAAGCTATTTTTTCTTCCAATGTCGTAGCAGATAATAAGTGAATTTTTTTCATTAATGACAGAGACTTATCTGCCTGAAGGTGCATTATGTTTTTTATTAGCATTTTATGATATATACAAGGATTATCACAAACATTAAAGAAGAAATTCCAGGGTATTATTAATATTTTTGATTTCTTTGTACATATGGCATCGTAATAGTTGAAATTATTATTTTCTCCGTGGAATAAATCTCCAAATATTTCTCCGTTTTCTACTTCATAAAATATATTTCTGTTTCCGGAAGGATAGTCTTTAACTATTATTACGTCTCCTTCTAACAGTACATATAAATAATAAGGTTTATCTTCTTCTTTAAATATAATTTCACCTTCAGAATATTCACGAATTCTTGAATAGGAACAATTTACAACTTTTTTTACTGCTTCTCTTTCTATACCATGAAAAAGTTCTGATTTTGATATTAATGTAAAATCCATAATTTTCTCCCAATAATTAAGATAAATCATTAATAATCAATTTATTATATACTATCAAATTTATCAATAAAAGTCTGTAACATATGTTACATTTAGTATGATTTTACATTAAAATACGATTAAAATCAATCAAAATTTCAAATAAATTATTTATTAAATATTTTTATACTTTAAGTCAGATATAATACATATAAATTTATAAAATTTTATTTTAATAAATAAATGTATTTGGTAATGATATTTTTCATATTTATGTTGTTTTGTATAATAAAAAAGAAACCGTTTAAGATTTCTTTTTCTAGTTTTAAATACTGTAAAAACCTATTTTCTTTTTTACTTTTCTAAGTGTCCTATTTGCTATATATGAAGCCTGTTCACTGCTTTGTGCTAAGATTTCATTTACATATGTTTTATCTTTACACAGCTTTTCAAATTCTGTTTGAATAGGAATAAGTCTGTCTGCAATACTTTCAGCAACTGCACTTTTAAAGTAGGCATAGTTTTTTCCTTCAAAATCTTTTACTGATTCTTCAATTGTTTTGTTTGATGCACATGAGTATATTTCAAGTAGATTAGATACTCCTGGTTTATTTTGTTTGTCATATATGATATTCATGTCTGAATCTGTAACGGCTTTTTTGCATTTTGATATTATAATGTCTTTTTTATCAATCATTGAAATAAATCCGTTTTTGTTTTCATCTGACTTTGACATTTTCTTTAAAGGGTCTTGCAGTGACATTATTCTCGCACCGTTTTCTCCGTAATATCCTTCAGGAACTTTAAAAGTAGGGGAGTAATTGTTGTTAAATCTGTTCGCTATTGTTCTTGTAAGTTCAAGATGTTGTTTTTGATCATCTCCTACAGGAACTAAGTCTGCTTGATATAGTAATATATCGGCTGCCATCAAAACAGGATAATCAAATAAACCTACCTTTATATTTTCTCCTTGATTTTTTGACTTGTCTTTATATTGCGTCATTCTGGAAAGCTCGCCCATATGTGCATTACAATTCAGTATCCACGCAAGCTCAGCATGTTGATGAACATGAGATTGTATGAATAATATAGACTTTTTGGGATCAATTCCACTTGCTAAGAGCATTGCCGCACATTCAAAAGATCTTTTTCTAAGATTTGCAGGTATTTGGTTGACGGTTATTGCGTGCATATCAGCAATAAAATACATACAATTATATTCATCCTGTCTTTCTACCCAGTTTTTTATTGCGCCAAAGTAATTTCCGATAGTAAATTCTCCGCTTGATTGTATGCCGCTTAAAATGGTTTTTTTATTTTCAGACATATTGTATACCTCGACTCTATATTTATATCAATTATTTTAATTATCTACAACTAATAATAATACCAATATTTTCTTTATTATGCAATAAATATTAGTATTATTATTATTTATTAAAATTTTGATATTATAAATAAAATAATTAAAGATATGTTTTTAATTATCCTTTTAATCCTTTTGATTGTCTTTCCATGTTTTCAACCACTATATCATGAATATCTCCCAAAGAGTTACAATATTCAAGAACTTTCCAGGGTTCATTTGTATGATAATGTATTTTAATTAGATTTTCGTCTCCTACAGCTAAAAGAGAGTCACCTTGGAAGTTATTTCTTATATAGTCATTGATTTCGTCTTCGTTAAGATTTTCTCCTGCGATAAGTAGCTGTGTGTCAAATTTAAATTCAATCATAAAATTTCTCCTTCTATTTGTTTTTAATAAAAAACCGATACATATTGTATCGGTTTTAATTAACTTGCTTTTTTATCAAATGCGTCTTGAACCATTTTTTCTGTAACGATGATTTCTGTGGTATCTTCATTATTAGGTGCTTCATACATAACATCTAACATTATGTCTTCAAGGATACTTCTGAGTCCTCTGGCGCCTGTTTCTCTTTTTACCGTTTCTTTAGCTATTAAGTCGATAGCTTTTTTATCGAAGTGAAGATTTACATCATCTAAACTTAATAGGTATTTGTATTGTTTTATAAGAGCATTTTTAGGTTTTGTCAATATATTAATAAGTGCTTCTTCATCGAGTTTGTTAAGAGATGCACTTACAGGAAGTCTACCCACAAGTTCCGGAATTAATCCATATTTAACAAAATCTTGAGGTTGTGCTATTTTGAATAAATCATCCGTTGATTTATCTTTGCTTCCTTCTATATCATTTCCAAATCCCATGGAATGAGTTCCAAGTCTTTTCTTGATTACTTCATCCAGTCCGTCAAAAGCTCCTCCGCATATAAAAAGTATGTTTTTAGTATCTATTTGTATAAAATCTTGATGTGGATGTTTTCGTCCTCCTTGAGGAGGAACATTTGCAACCGTACCTTCAAGTATTTTAAGAAGCGCTTGTTGTACACCTTCGCCGCTTACATCTCTTGTTATTGATGTGTTTTCACTTTTTCTTGCGATTTTATCTATTTCGTCAATATAAATAATTCCTTTTTGCGCAAGCTCAACGTTATAATCAGCTGCTTGGATAAGTCGTAGCAGAATATTTTCAACGTCTTCACCGACATATCCCGCTTCGGTAAGTGCTGTTGCATCAGCTATTGCAAAAGGAACTTTAAGTATTTTTGCAAGGGTAGATGCAAGTAATGTTTTTCCGCTTCCTGTCGGTCCAGTTAATAAAATATTACTTTTTTGTAATTCTACGTTGTTATCGTCTTTTTTGTCTTTATCCAAGTTTATTCTTTTGTAGTGGTTATAAACCGCAACTGCCAATGTTTTTTTTGCGTCCTCTTGTCCGATAACATATTCGTCCAATAGTTCTTTGATTTTTTTTGGTTTTTCTACGTCGTTTAAATCTGGAGTATTGTCATCAATATATTCTTCTTCATCATAAAAAGAATCTGCGAACATTTCACTGCAAAGGGCGATACATTCATTACAAATGAATACTCCCGGGCCTGCTACTAAACTTTTTACATCTGCTTGAGTTTTTCCACAAAATGAACAATGGTTTTCATTTTCATGATTTTTATTTTCGTCACTCATTATAATAGCCCCCTTCCGTTTTACCTTTTTTCAAAAACTTTATCTATAAGCCCGTATTCCATGGCTTCTTTTGCACTCATAAAGTTATCTCTGTCAGTATCTTTTTCTATTGTCCTAAGTGTTTTACCGGTTTGTTTGCTGAGTATTTTGTTTATATCTTCTCTTGTTTTCAAAAGTCTCTTTGCATGTATTTCAACATCACTGCTTTGACCTTGAAAACCTCCGAGAGGTTGATGAATCATTACCTCGCTGTTTGGAAGTGCAATTCTTTTTCCTTTTGTTCCGCATGCAAGCAGAAATGCTCCCATAGAAGCAGCCATTCCTATACATATTGTGGAAACATCGCATTTGATGTAATTCATAGTGTCATAAATAGCCATTCCTGCCGTTACACTTCCTCCAGGAGAGTTGATGTAAAGCTGGATATCTTTTGAACTGTCCTGTGCTTCGAGAAACAACATTTCAGCTACTACCAAGTTTGCAACATCATCATTTATTTCTCCTGTGAGAAATATTATTCTGTCTTTTAAAAGACGTGAATAAATATCATAAGAGCGTTCCGCTCTGCCTTCATTTTCCACTACCATTGGGATTAATGGCATAAATTTTACCTCCGAATTTCCGAATTATTTTTCTTCTTCTTTTACCTTAGCATTGTCAATTAGGAAATCAAAAAGTTTTCTTTGTTTGATGAAGTTTGTGATATATTCTTCTGTGGTTTCATCCATACTTTTCTTGAAATCTTCTGCTTTTTGATTGTAAGCTTTTGCGAAATTTTCAATTTCTTTATCTTTTTCTTCATCTGTAACATCGAAATTTTCAATTTCCATAAGTTTTGCAAGTACCAATTCTTGCTTTACGTCATGTTCGGCTTGTTCCACAAATAGTTTCATAAAGTCATCTTCGTTTTTACCGTCGTTTTGACCTTTCATGATTTCATAGTATGTTTTAGGATCAACTCCGCTTTGCATGATTTGTTGTTCGAATTGAGCTTTAACATCGTCTGCTTTTCTGTCAATCATACATTGAGGGATTTCTATGTCAGTATTTTTACATACTTCTTCGATAATTGTGTTTATAGCCGCACCTCTTAGGTTGTTTTCCCTTTGTTCTTTAATTGTGGCTTTCAAACTTTCTTTGTATTCATCTAAAGTATCAAATTCACTTACGTCTGCAGCAAAGTCGTCATCAAGTTCTGGAAGTTCTTTTGCTTTAACTTCGTGAATTTTAACTTTGAATACACTGTCTTTTCCAGCTAAATCAGGAGCGTGATATTCTTCAGGGAATGTAACGTTAACATCAACTTCTTCTCCAGCTTTTTTACCGATAAGTTGATCTTCGAATCCTGGAATGAAAGAATTGCTTCCAAGTACAAGAGGATAGTTTTCTCCTTTTCCTCCTTCGAAAGCTTTATCTCCTACGAATCCTTCAAAGTCGATTATAACAGTGTCTCCGTCTTTACTTTCTGTATCTTCAACGCTTATAAGTCTTGCATTTTGTTCTCTTACTCTGTCAAGTTCGTCTTCAACGTCCTTATCGGTTGCTTCATATTCAGTTGAATAAATTTCAATGCCTTTATATTCTCCAAGTTCGAATTCAGGTTCCAATTCAACTTCAATAGTAAATGTAGCACCTTCTTCTTTACTTATTTTGTCTAATTTTGTCATTGCAGGCATATTTACAGGTTTTAAATCATGTTCTTCGATTGCTTTTTCATATTCAGCAGGAAATGCTGCATCGATTGCATCTTCAAAGAATATACCTTCACCGAATTTTCTTTCAATAATTTGTCTTGGGGCTTTTCCTTTTCTGAAACCGTCAATGTTGAACTTTCCTTTGTTTTTTTTGTATGCAACATCAATGGCTTTGTTAAAATCTTCTGCGGAAACAGTTATTGTAATTGTTGCCACGTTTTTTTCTTTCTTATCTAATATTGAACTCATTTATATTTTACCTCCTAAGTCCCATTCTAACTCAAAATAGTATTATATCATAATTAACGAGAAATTCAAGGTTTAAGAGGTTTTTGTTTGGATATATTTGAGAATTCCGTAAATCTTTTATTATTTTGCAAATTTTGTTGATTTAAATGTAATTTATTTGTTTTTTTAGGGGGCACAAGTTGTTTGATTGGTCATTTTTTATTGTAAAAAAAAGTCGAATATTGTATAATTAAAATATCTATGTGTATTGAGGAGAATGATATGAGGATTTTTAAAAAGTTTTTGACGATTTTGATTATCTCGTTTTTGTTAATTTCTTTTTGCGGTATGCCTGTTTTGGCAGAAAGCGAAATTACAACGGAAGCAGTTTCTGATGTTGTAAAAAATGAGGCTTTGAATGAAGATTACTTTAAAGGTGATGAGCCACCTAAAGAGTTTTCTTATAGTAGTGATAATGAAATGAATTTAAAATCCAGAGCTGCTGTGGTTTTTAAAGTAGGATATGTTTATGCCGCAAAAGCCAAAACTTCAGATAAATATGCGTCAGTTGTTAAATTTAAAGAATTAAAAAGTTATTCTGATTTTAATGACGCATTGTCAAAAATGAATGCTTATTATGACAGTTATAAATCAAAAGGTGATACTGCAAATTTAAAAAAGGCATATGGAATGTGTATAATGAACAGCTCAGGTAAAGTTATTGCAATGAAAGACGGGAGAGCTTATGTTTCTTCAAGTAATTCAACTTTATCTTTTGATGAAAATTATGCGGGAAGTAAACCATATGTATCAAATCATGTTGAAGTGTTTTATTATGGCTCGTCAAAGCTTTCTTCAACTCAGTCTAAATGTAAAGTAGGTGTTAGCGGAATGGTAAACTATACATCATCTGCTAATTTGACATTAATTCCAAGAGCACTCATATCACAAGTATATGTATCGGGAAGCAGTTCAACGAAAAAATATAGAGTTGCAACATATAGTGTGAATTCAAGCGGAGATTTGGTTCATTCAATTTCCAATTTAACAGACCCAAGCAGAAGCAAATACTTTGAAAGTGGCGAAAAGACATCTCTTACAAGTTTTGTTGTTGATAAAGCTCCTTCTTTTATGAAAAAAGGAGTATCGTATTTCAGTATGGACGGAGTGAACTTCTATACTGACGGGTATTTAAAATCAAGTTCTAAAGTGGGGACTTATTATCCTTATTATACATATCTTCCATACAGAACAAAAACTTCATATTCTGCATCACAGTTAAACAGCAGAATTAAAAATTATGCAAGTAACAGCAAACTCAGAAATCAAGGTGATAATTTAATAAAAGTACAAAATAAATATGGTATCAATGCGCTTTTGGAACTTTCTTTTGCGAATTTGGAAAGTGCATATGGAACCAGTTGGTATGCTCTTAACAGAAATAACCTTTTTGGTATTGCTGCTTATGATTCTGATCCTGATAATGCTTATTCTTTTTCAAGTCCTGGAAAATGCATAGAAGAGCATGCTTACAGACATTTGAGCCGCGGGTATTTTGATGCTGACAGTGACTTTAGATATTACGGTACAGCTCCTGGAAACAAAAAAATAGGGGTAAACGTAAAATATGCTTCAGATCCTTATCATGGTGAAAAAATAGGTGGGATAGCTTACCAACAGGATAAGCTGATGGGTTCAAAAGATTACGGAAAGTATACTATAGGAATCTCTAAAGAAAGTTGTTATGTTTATCAAAAACCATCAACATCATCAAAAGCTTTTTATAAATTGGCGACGAAAACATTGTCTGAACCAAAAGGAATCCCTGTTGTGATTTTAGGGACAAGCGGAGATTTTTATAAGGTTCAAACAGAAATGGGTGTAAAAGGAAACATCTGTACTTATTCTTATGAGTATGATTATTCAAAATCTGTGGGATATATTCCGAAGAAATATATTTCTATTGTAAGAAAAGGAAAGGCTAATACCGAAGAAGATAAACCTAAACCACCTTCAAAAGTTGAATTAAGTGTTTCTTCACCAAGCGTAAAACCTTCTTTAAGCTATGGTTTTACTCCTGGATACGGAAATAACTTGAAAGTTCAATCAACAGTGTGGGCAAATGTAGAAGGTTCACAAGTAGAGCTTAGGGTATATGATGCAAAAGAAAGATTGGTTGCAAAGCAAATTAAACAGAAAAAAACAACTAAGAAAACAACGGCAACTTTTTATTGGGATGGTAAAGCAACGAAAGAAAATCAAGCGGGATATAAAGCAGGTCAATATGTAAAATCGAGCTCTAAAGGTACAAAATATCTGTTTAGAGTAACGATTTCTGCAAAAGGAAAAATAGCTAAAACAAAATTTTACAGTACCAAAGTATATAGCAAAGCAACAAGACTTTTTACAGATATAAGTAAGACAACAATAAAAAGAGGAAGCTCTACGGTGCTTTCTATGTATCCTAACAGACCGGGGACAAGCTATATACGAATTTACAATTCAAAAGGTAAATTTGTTGCAACTTATGGAATGTATTATAAAAAAGCCAATGTCAGATGTGCTGCAACATTTAAAGGATATGCAACGAGTAAAAATAATGCGGGGTATAAAGTTGGAGCTAAGCTTCCTGCGGGTTCTTATAAAGTTAAATTTATTCATGGAAAATATGTGTATACTTATCCTA
>NZ_JAHZIA010000009.1:3466-3953 GCF_019420015.1 Anaerofustis sp. | reverse complement strand
CCTAAAAAACTTGTTTTAAAATAAGATAAGAAATTTTTCTTATCTTATTTTTTTATATTAATATTTTTAAATATTATGAAATTTTTTATATTAAATTTACTTTTTAGATTGATAAAATTTTCCAAATTTGTAAAATATATCTTTTTGTTGAATTGCTTTTTTTGTAATGTATAATTCATTATGCAAATAAAAAAGGAGATGATTATATGCAAATGAGAAAAATTATAATTGTGTTTATGTTATTATTTTTACTTATCCCTACATACAACATCAAAGCAACAAATATCAATAATATAGCAATACCTGATTTTGTTAAAAATGAAGCAAAAAATGAAGATTCTTTTAAAGGGGACATAGTTCCAAAAGAATATACTAAACAAAAAGACAGAAGAATAAAATCTTATTCGGAAAATTTTTATGTTGCTTATACATACGTAGAGAAAAATAAAAGCTATGATAAATATCCCAATTTAATTAAATTTGACAA
>NZ_JAHZIA010000009.1:0-3456 GCF_019420015.1 Anaerofustis sp. | reverse complement strand
GAAAAAGTTTGTCGATTTTGCAGAAGCAAAAACCTATATGAATAATATTTATGCTGAATATAAAAATAAAAATATATCGGAATATCTTAAAAAGGCATATGGACTTGTTATTTTGAATGATGACAATAAAGTTGTCGATATGAAAATAGGTCGTGCATATATTTCTTCACCAGGTGCAATGCTTATACTTGATGATAATTACGGTTCGAGTAGTCCCTATATTGTAAATAATCAAGAAGTGTTTTATTACGGAGCACAAAATAATGAAAATTACAAATCATCTAGATGTAAAATCGGCATAAGTGGAATAATGAATTATACTTCATCGGATAATTTAACATTAGTTCCCGAATCTGTTTTTTCTGATTTATACTTATCTGGGAATTCTGATACAAAAAAATATAAAATGGGCTACTATTATGTTAATTCAAACAGAGATTTGTATCATTATGTATCTGTTTTGAATAATCCTATAAATTCGCAAAGATACGAAAATGGGGAAAAATCTGTACTTCAAAGTTTTATAGTAGATAAAGCCCCTTCTTTTATGAAGACAAATACTAAATATTACAGTGTGGATGGAGTGCATTTTTATACTTCGAAATATTTAAGTTCTTCAAGTAAGGTTGGTACTTATTATCCTTACTTTACTTATCTTTCATACAGAACAAAAACAAGTTATACAAAAGAGGATTTGGATTTGAGAATAAAAAGTTACCCTTCTGATTCAAAGTTGAAAAATCAAGGGAAAACACTCATAGATGTCCAAAATAAATATGGTATAAATGCTTTAATGGAGCTATCTTTTGCAAATTTGGAAAGTGGTTACGGTACTAGTAGTTATGCTAAAAATAAAAACAATCTTTTTGGTATAGCCGCATATGATGAAAATCCTGACAATGCGTACTCTTTTCCAAGTGCATCAAAATGTATAGAAGAACATGCTTACAGACATCTCAGCAGAGCGTATTTTGATGCTAATTCTGATTTTAGATATTATGGTTCTTCTCCTGGAAATAAAAAAATCGGTGTAAATGTGAAATATGCTTCGGATCCTTATCATGGAGAAAAAATAGGTGGAATAGCATATACCCAAGATAAAAATATGGGTTCAAAGGATTACGAAAAATACACCATAGGAGTAACAAGTAAAGTAACAAATGTCTATCAAAAGCCCTCTTTAAGTAGTAAGGTATACTATAAGCTTTCAAATAAGCAATTATCTCAGCCTATAGGTATGCCTGTTGTAATATTATCTGAAGAGGGTGAGTTTTATAAAATACAAACCGATATGGGTGTTGTAGATGGAAATGTGCATTTTCAAAACTTGTATAACTATAATGACTCGGTTGCTTATGTAAGAAAAAGTGATGTGAGTGTCGTTAGAAAAGGTAAAGGAAATTTGGAGGGCGGAGTTACACAAAAGCCGGTGCAAACGAAAGCCAAGTTGAAAATTTCGGATTTAAAAATAAGCCCTTCTGTAAGCTACGGATTTACTCCGGGATATGGAAATAAACTTAGAGTTCAATCTAAATTATATTCGAATGTAAAAAATGCAAAAGCGGAAGTAAGAGTATATGACAGTAAAAAGAAATTAGTTGCAAAGGCAAGCATTACAAAGAAAAATACAGGTACTACAACAGAGAAAATATATTGGGATGGCAAGGCAACCAAAGGAAACGTTGCTAATTATAAAGAGGGGAGTTATGTAAAAAGAACTTCTTCAGGAAATAAGTATTATGTAAAACTTATATTGTCGACCTCAGATACAAAAACAGAAACAAAACTTTACAGTATAAAGTTATACAATAAAGCGACAAGGCTTTATACGAATATAACCAATACGAAAATAAAAAGAAAAAGTACAACTGTCCTTTCTATGAAACCTAATAGACCCGGAACCAGTATGGTAAGAATATATAATTCAAAAAACAAACTTGTATTTAGAGAAATATTTTACTATAAAAAAGCTAATGTAAAAAATTCGGTAAAATTTAAGGGATACGGGAATTATGGCAAATATAATAAAAAACTTTTAGCGAAAGGATCATACAAAGTTAAGTTTACTCATGGAGACTATACTTATACTTACGGTAAGAAAATAGTTTTAAAATAAATATACTTTACAGTTTATTCATGTATGTTTGTTTTTGTAATGTGGTTTTTATATGTAAGTTAAATACTTTGAAATTTTATCCACTTGAAATATTACGGTTTCAAGTGGATAATTAAATTAACTAAAAGTTTTATTTACAATCTTTATCATTTTTATTTTCTTGTTTTTGTTCGTTTTTATTATTTAAAGATTGTTCTTGTTTGTTGATATTTTGTTTTTTGTTTTTCTTTTCTTTTTTCTTTCCCATTTTAATCTCCTTTGTTTTATTTCTATATATATTATTTGTAAATAAGAGTATTTTATATTGGGAAGTTTTGTAAAATAAATAAGATTTTTTTTGATTATTATTTTAATGTTGTTTAATTAAATGATTATTGTATAAATATAAAGATTATGCTCAAAATTTATTTGATTTGGAGAAAAAATATTAAATTTTTCTTTTATTTAAGCCATTCGTATGATATAATACTTACTTGCAAGATTTAAATTTAGGAGGATAAAATGGAAACAGTATTATTGGTTTTAATTGTAATTTCCAGCGTTGCTCTTATTGGAAGCGTTCTGTTTCAAGAAGGCTCTTCGGCCGGAATGGGCGGTTCTATTGCTGGCGGTGCGGAAGGATTATTCGGTAAGAAAAAATCTCACGGTATGCAAGGACTTTTAAATAAGATTACTTTAATATCGGCAGTAGTATTTTTTGTATCTATTTTTATTTTTAACCTTCTAACAAAATAAAATAATATTTATAACAATTTCGGAGGAAAAAAATGTTTAATGTTGAAACTTTAAAGTTTTTTGCCCCTGTTGCGGGTATTATAGCGCTTTTATTTGCGTTATATCTTGCTTCTTCAATTAAAAAAGTTGATGCAGGAACAGACAGAATGAAAGAAATTTCTTCTCACATTCATGAAGGTGCAATGGCATTTTTAACAAGCGAATACAAGTATATCATTATATTTGCTGTTGTTTTATTCGCAGTATTATTTGCTTTAATAGGTTGGGAAACAGCTGTTTGCTTTGTTGTCGGTGCACTTTTCTCGGTTTTAGCCGGATTTTTTGGTATGCAGGTTGCTACACAAGCAAATACAAGAACTGCTGCACAAGCTAAGGACAAAGGCATGGGCGCCGCTTTAAAAGTTGCTTTTAACGGCGGTAGCGTAATGGGTCTTTGTGTTGTAGGTCTTGGTGCAATCGGTGTAAGCGTTGTTTATATGATTTTCGGTGATGTTAATATTATTACCGGATTTGGACTTGGAGCTTCATCTATAGCTTTATTCGGTAGAGTAGGCGGCGGCCTATACCGAGGAAACGGCCCGGAAGATCGTAACCGAGCAGTTTGG
>NZ_JAHZIA010000008.1:256898-327005 GCF_019420015.1 Anaerofustis sp. | reverse complement strand
TAAAGAGAAAAGTACCGCTCGTGACATTCTTTTTTTTGAGGAATATTTTGATTTTAAAAAAGATGATTACGATAAAAGCACTTATATTCTCGGTCGGGTAGGAAACAGTATTGCAGTATATAAGCTCAGTAAAAATGTAATCATTCATGTTTTTGATTTTCTAATTAACGTTTACGATAAAATTATAGATTTTTTTGTTTTAAAAGGATATGTGTTTTTTTATTTAAGGTCGGTAGATTATGGTGATTTGATTCTTTATATGTATGATAAAAGGGGCGGTTTTATTCTAATAGAAGATACGGTATTAAAAAACTTATTAAATGCTCCGATATTATTTAAAGATTTTGAGTCTAAAAGAGAAATTGTGGTTATAGAAGAGTTTTACATAAAGAATTTTTTTACTTCTCTTGATATAACGGGAGAAGATAACTTTAAGAATAATATATATTTGATCTCTCTTGATGAATTGATATTTTCTATAAAAAGCAAAAAAGAAATTTTGTATAATATTTTAAGGTCTAATAAAGGTTTAAATTATATAACTATATTAGGAAAATCGGATGATAGTGTGGTTTTATTTTTATCAAAACCTTTTTATGACAATGAAATATTGTTTTATGATGTCCTTTGCGGAAAAGTTATAAAGAGACATAAAAGTAAAAATATTTTTTTAAACAGTGTTGAATTTGATAATAGGGTTTATTTTAAGGCTACCAATGATTACGATAATGAGATTATTTATGACAGTAGAATAAGAAAAGTTTTTTCTTGGCAAAAAAATGATTTATTCAGTTCGTTTATGTTTTTGGGCTTTTATGAAGACAGATATTTAGTATTTAAAAAAGAAAATCTTAATAGCCAAGAAAACGTATATAATATATATGACAGACAAAATCATTTTACAAAAACCTTCTCATCCAAACTTATCATGATAAATGATGAGATATTGCTTTAAAGCGTAAGAAAAAAATTTATTTTTATTTCATAATATGATAAACTATAAGAAATGGGGTAATTCGTATGTCAAAGGAATTCGTTGTTGAAACATACTTGTTTTGTGAAAATTGTTTGGAAGATACAATGCACAGAGCTCTTTATAAAGATGGGGAAATAGTAAAGCTTACATGTCTTCAATGTGATAACGAAATTATGTTGAATAGACCTTCTTCAAGAGTGAAAAAAGAAAATGGATTTACAAAGTTCTTTACAAAGTTGCTCGTGCCGAAATCTTAATTTTAGTTTATTAGAGGTATTAATATGCGTATTGGATTTGGATATGATGTTCACAGACTTGGCAAAAATCAAGATTTGATATTAGCGGGAGAAAAGATAGATTGGACAGAAGGTTTGATAGGGCATTCTGATGCCGATGTGTTGGTACATGCGTTGATGGACAGCTTACTTGGTGCGTTATCTTTAGGCGATATAGGAAAACATTTTCCTGATACTGATGATAAATATAAAGGTATAAGCAGTATGATTTTGCTTAAAGAAGTATGCAATATGATAGATAGAGAAGGCTATGAGTTATGCAACGCCGACATAACACTTGTATTACAAGCTCCGAAAGTTGCACCTTATATAGATAAAATGCGTGAAAATATTTCTTTTATTATGAATACTCCAGTAAAAAACATAAGTATAAAAGCCACTACTGAAGAAAAGCTTGGATTCAGTGGAAGAAAAGAAGGTATTAAGGCGTACAGTGTATGTTTATTGAAGGAGAAAGAGTAGATGAAGTTATATAATACTTTAACAAGAAAGAAAGAGGAATTCGTCCCTGTTAATAAAGATGAAGTAAATATGTATGTATGCGGTCCTACCGTGTACAATTTTATTCATATAGGCAATGCAAGACCTGCAATTATCTTTGACACACTTAGAAGATATTTGGAATATATAGGTTATAAAGTAAACTATGTACAAAATTTTACGGATATTGACGATAAAATTATAAATAAAGCAAAAGAAGATAATGTAACATCAAAAGAAGTGTCAGATAAATATATAGAAGAGTACTTTGTGGATGCTGAAGGGCTGGGTATAAAAAAAGCAACTGTACATCCAAGGGTAAGTGAATGTATAAATGATATAATTGATTTGATAAAAGATTTGGAGAAAAACGGATTCGCTTATAATGTTGACGGAAATGTATACTACAGAGTAAGTAAATTTAAGGATTACGGAAAGTTATCAAAAAAACCTATAGACGAACTTATTTCGGGTGCAAGGGTAGAGGTCAGTGATGAAAAAGAGTCTCCTTTGGATTTTGCTTTATGGAAGAGACAAAAAGAAGAAAGTGAAATAGCTTTTGATTCTCCATGGGGAAAAGGCAGACCCGGATGGCATATAGAGTGCTCTGCCATGAGCAGAAAATATCTTGGAGAAACTATAGATATTCACGGTGGAGGAGAAGACTTGATTTTTCCTCATCATGAAAATGAAATTGCACAGTCAGAAGGCGCAAACGGTAAAGAATATGTTCATTATTTTATTCATAACGGATATATAAATATTAATAATGAGAAGATGTCCAAGTCAAAAGGAAACTTTTTTACCGTAAGGGATATTTCGAAAGAGTTTGATTTGGAAGTAGTAAGATTATTTATGCTTTCTGCTCATTATAAAACTCCTGTAAATTTTTCTTTTGAAATATTGAAGCAGACCGAGAGTGCTCTTAACAGGCTTTATAATACAAGAGATAATTTAATTTATATCTTAGATAAAGCTTCACAATCGGATATGAACGAGGACGAAAAGGAATTTGTGTCATCCCTTTCAAAATACAGAGAAGAATTTAAAAAAGCAATGGAAGATGATATAAATACTGCGAATGCTGTAAGTACCGTATTTGAACTCAGTAAAGATATAAATACAAATATTGATGAAAATTCTTCAAAGGAAGCCGCTCAGTGTGCTTATGACATATATATGGAATTAAATAATGTTTTGGGACTTCTTTCCAGAAGAAAAGAAAAAGATATTCTTGAAGATGAAATTGTCAATTTAATTGAAAAAAGACAAGAAGCAAGAAAAAATAAAGATTTTGCATTGGCTGATGAAATAAGAGATGATTTGCTTGACAGAGGTATAGTATTAGAAGATACAAGAGAAGGTGTAAAGTGGCACAAACAGAAATAGATCAGAAAAAAAATGTTTTATCTGTGGGAAGTAAAGAGCTTGCCTATCTTGGGGATAGTGTATATGAAGTAAATATAAGAAAAACTTTAATAAGGCTTGGTATAAGAGGCGTAAAGGAACTCAACAATATGAGTATGAACTATGTTTCGGCTTTGTATCAAGCCGATATTTTTTCTTATTTGAAAAGTTATTTTACAGAAGATGAAATGAACGTTGCAAAAAGAGGTCGTAATACGAAAATAAAACATTCTTCAAAGAGTGTTAATATTGCGACTTATCGTTTGGCTACGGCTTTGGAATGTGTCTTTGGTTATTTGTATTTACTGGGTAATAATGATAGAATAAATGAGTTGATAGATAAAGTATTCGAATATAAAAACATAGAGGTATTATAATGAGTTATACTGTTTTATACAGGGAATTCAGACCTAAAAATTTTGAAGAAATAATAGGTCAGGATAATATAATAAATATACTTAAGAATCAGATTAAAAATGATTCTATTTCTCATGCTTATTTATTCAGCGGGATAAGAGGTACAGGAAAAACCTCGACCGCTAAAGTATTTGCAAAGAGTATCTGCTGTTTAGACAGTAAGGACGGAGAGGCCTGTAATAAATGTGCTTCATGTAATGATGTAAATATAGGTGACAGTGCCGATATTATTGAAATTGATGCGGCTTCAAACAGAGGAATCGATGAAATCAGAGATTTAAAAGAAAAAGTAAGTTATATGCCGAATTTCGGTAGATATAAGGTTTATATCATTGACGAAGTACATATGCTTACTACGGAAGCATTCAATGCCTTATTAAAAACTTTGGAAGAACCTCCTTCTCACATTGTTTTTATTTTCGCGACAACTGAACCTAATAAGATACTTCCAACGATTTTATCCCGTTGTCAGCGTTTCGATTTTTCCCGTATAGACAGTGAGACGGTTGTAAATCATTTAGCCGGTATTTTAGAAAAAAAGGGTATTGGATATGAAAGAGAAGCTCTTTCTTTAATTGCATTAAATACCGAAGGAGCGCTAAGAGATGCTTTAAGTTTATTGGATAAGGCAATTTCTGTTGTTAAGGATAATAATGTAACAAAAGAAATCGTTGATGATATACTGGGGCTTGTCAGTGACGAAGATGTTTTTATGCTCGCAAATGGAATTCTTGAAGGTGATGTTGATAAAAGTATTTCTTCAACGCATACGTTTTTAGAAAAAGGGCGTGAAGTCGGAAATATCATTACACAGTTAATGGAATATTTTTCAAATAAGATAGTTGCGATTAATGTCAGAGAGCCTGATAAGATTATAAATAAAAGTAAGTCTTATATTGATTCGCTGTCAGAAAAGTTCAATTCAAAAGAGGACAGTAAACGGATAAGCAATATATTATATGAATTGTCAAAACTTAAAAATGATATGCGGTTTTTCAGTGAACCCGAATTTTTATTTACAGCAAAAATTATTAATCTATGTGAAGGAATTTCTGTTCAAGATAATGATAACTATATAGCTAAGCCTGATCATTTAATTCAGAATAATGAAAGTATAGATATTTTAAATGACAGAATTAAAGCATTGGAAAAAGAAGTAAGGGAACTTTCGCATTTAAAAAGAGAAGTTGATTTATTAAAGAACATGAACAGAGGAAATTCTGTTTTGCCGGATAAAAAGGAAATAATAACCTTAAAAGAAAAGCCAAACAAGATAAGACCTGATAATGATGAAATTATTGTGGATAAAAAAGAGATTGCTTATGCCGAAAAAATCCTTTCTTTAACACAAAGATATATAATAAACAGTAATAAAGATCCTTTGGTTGGAATGAGTGTAAACAAATTTAAAGTCGTATCGATGGATGAAGATACAATTACAATATATCCCGATAGAGCTTTAAATATGATGGATTTTTACTTTGATAACAATGGAGATAAGATTTTTAAGGAAATTCTGGAAGAAAAAGCCGGGAAAAAATTAAATGTAAAGTATATTGACAAAAAGATAAAATTAATATATAAAAATGATAGCAGTAAAAACAGCTTAAAGAGTTTAAGAGAAGATTTGAATATCAAAAAGGAAACAAAAAATGTTGAACTGAAATCGGAAATAAAGCCTAAGGAGATTATCGAAAAAACAGATAATGAGGTTAAACCTGAGTATCATTTGGATGAGATAATGTCTCAAGAAGAAGAGTATATTTCTGATGAGGAGTTGTCTGCTATAAGCAATGAAATAGTATTGGATGACGATATTATAGACGTAGATGAAGATTATGATGCATCAATAATGGAAATATTCGGTGCTAAAGAAGAATAATGGAGGTATAAATATGGCTAAAGGAAGAATGAACGGATTCGGCGGAGGGGCCGGTATGTCCGGAATGATGAAACAAGTACAAAAAATGCAAGCTGATATGGAAAAAATGCAAAAAGAGTTAGAAGAATCAACTTATGAGGCAACAAGCGGCGGGGGTGCTGTTAAAGCCGTTGTAAGCGGAGAGAAGTTAGTAAAATCCATTGAAGTTGATCCTGATATGTTAAAAGAAGAAGATGCGGAAATCGTTTGTGATATGATAGTTGCCGCAGTTAATGAAGCGATAAATAAGGCTTCAAATGATGCAAACAGCAAAATGGGTTCCATTACAGGCGGGCTTGGCGGATTAAATATACCGGGATTATAAAATGAGTGTCTATTCAAAGCCTATACTTAATCTTATAAATGAATTATCAAAGCTTCCGGGTGTTGGAAGAAAAACAGCAAGCAGGCTTGCTTATTATATAATAAATATGGAACAGAGTGATGTTGACAGTCTGTCTGATGCAATTAAAGCAGCAAAGAAAGAGCTTAAATATTGTTCTGTTTGTTATAATATAACTGATAAAGACCCATGTGATATATGTTCAAGTAATAAAAGAGACAGATCAACTATATTGGTTGTAAGCGAATCAAAAGACGTTATCGCCATAGAAAAAACAAAAGAATATAAAGGGTTATATCATGTTTTGGGCGGAGTCATATCTCCCATGGAGGGGATTATGGTAGAAGATATAAGGATCAAAGAGCTTATAAGCAGAATAGGTACCGGAGATGAAATAAAAGAAGTAATTTTGGCTACGGGATTTAATGTTGAAGGCGAAACGACAGCAATGGTAATTAAAAAGCTGTTAAAACCTTTTGACGATATAAAGGTTACCAGAATAGCAAAAGGGCTTCCTCAAGGTGCGGATCTTGAATATACAGACGGGGCTACATTGGCAAATGCAATTATAGGAAGAAATGAATTATAAAATCATCCTTATTTATGAAAGGATGATTTTATTTTTTATCCAGTAAAATAAGCAAAAGTTCTTTTTTGTCTTCTATACTCCACCTTTTATAATCTTGGAAGGCAACCATGGTTGAATCTTTGAGTAAGTTTTTCAATGTCAAATTTAAGTAATTTTCATCATTTAAAAGTGTTTCGTCAAGAGAGGAAAAACTTTTTTCTTTTACTTGTTCTTCTTCTCCTTTTAAAAGATAATCGATGCTTACATTAAAAATTTCGCTTATTTCTTTTAGCATCGCTGAAGGTATATTTCTGTTTCCCTTTTCATACATGCTTATTGTATTTGAATGTACCCCCAGTTTATCACCCAGTTCTTTTTGTGTGAATTTATTTTTCTTTCTGAGATTTTTTAAACGTTCTCCTATATTATTCATCGTAGTTCCCCTTAAATATAATTAATAATTTATAAGGATAATCTTATTTATAAATTAATAATATAACAAATTAGTGCTATTTTCAAGATAAAATACACTCATAGAGTGTAAAACATATAAAAACACACAAATAGTATAATTATTCTTGACAATATCACTAAATGTGTGATAATCTATGATTATAGAAAAAGTGTTCGATAGGGGCATTAGTTGCAGGAGGAATTAATATGAAAAGTGAATTGTATAAAGAAACCGAAAAAAGGCTTTATGATTATCCGTTTTTAATAAAAAGAATAGAGATGATAAAGAAAAGACTTGAAGAACTTGACACGGAAAGTTCCTTATCTCAATCAATTTATATTGCTGCAAATTCAAAAAGGTTATACAATGATTTTGTTGCCGCTGAGTCCAATAATATCTCTGACTTTAGGCTTTTATTGCAAAAAGAATTAAAAGAAAAAGAAACCTTGGTTTTTGAAATAGAGAAAGCATTGGAATGTTTAAATGAATTGGAAAGAAAAATTATCATCATGAGATATTTTAAAATGCAAAGAATGACTGAAATAAGTGATATCTTGGGATATTCCAGAGAATACGGCAGCAGAGTGCGTAAAAGGGCAGTAAATAAAATTGCTATGGTTTTATGGGGTGTAAGCAGTGAAGATATGGAAAATACCAGAAGAAGAATAAAAAACAAATCCAATTGAATATAAAGGGCAGGAAATGTTTTATCCTGTCCTTTATTAATTATAAAAGGAAATTTATATTTGTTTTTATAATGTATGCAGAGGTTATTGGCTTGCATAAAAAGTTTTGTTTATTTTATAGTACAAAACTTATTTTTTATAACATTTGAAAAAGCATATTTATTATTCGCTAATTAAAGATAAATATAATTAAGAATATAATAAAACATTGCTTCAAAAATCATTATGTTTTCTTTGACGGAATACTAAAAAAGTTATATAATTTATTTATATAAATCGTTAAGGGGGGAAAGGTTATGGATTATATTCTAGGCTTTTTCGATATTTTGTCAAATTTAGGTGCGAGTGTAATGATGCCTATCATTATATTTGTAATAGCATTATGTATAGGAACAGGGTTTGGCAAGGCATTAAAATCCGGACTTACCATAGGGGTTGCGTTCATAGGAATAAACTTGGTTATTAATCTTCTTGGGAATACAATCGGTCCGGCTGCACAGCAGATGGTAGAAAATTTAAATTTGAATTTGAATATTTTGGATGTGGGCTGGCCTACTGCTGCACAAATTGCATTTTCGACTCAGGTTGGTGCGGTAATTATTCCCGTGTGCTTACTTGTAAATATTGTAATGCTTGTCTTCAATTTAACACAAACGGCTGATATTGATATATGGAACTTTTGGCAACTTGCTTTTACCGGTTCTTTGGTTGCAATAGTTACTTCATCGGTTCCTTTAGGGCTTCTTGCCGCAATATGTGAATTTGTTATAGCTCTTGTTCTTGCGGATTTGACGGCAGAAAGGATTGCGAAAGTCACTAAGATGGAAGGCATAAGCTTCCCTCACACTATGACTGTTGTTCTTGCCAGTATATCTTTTGTTGTTGATAAAATAATAGATAAGATTCCGGGACTAAATAAAATAGATATAAATGCAAAAAAATTGGAAGAAAAACTTGGTGTTTTAGGTGATCCGCTTATCATAGGGTTTGTTATAGGTTTGGTAATAGGTATTCTTGCTTATGGTATAAAAGCATATGATAAATACTTGCTAATAGCAATTACACTTGGTGCTACTTTGGTTTTGATTCCGGCTATGGCAAAATATTTCGGAGAAGCTTTGACACCTATATCTGAAAGAGCACAGGTTATTATAAGCAAAAAATTTAAAAATCGCGGTAAAATTTACATAGGTATGGATGCCGCTGTAGCATTGGGAAATCCAACAACAATAGCTACTGCGCTGATACTTACTCCTATAATTATACTTCTTGCTCTCGTCGTTCCCGGGAATCAGTTTTTGCCATTCACGGATTTAAGTTCCGCTCCTTATATAATGGCATTGATAGTTCCTATGTGTAATGAAAATGCTTTTAGAAGTTTGCTTATAGCAATATCAATGATGGCTATAGGAGTGCTGCTTTCAACGGCAATAGCTCCGATATTTACTGAAGCTGCATTAAGTGCTTCATATCAATTGCCTGAAGGGTTTAACCTGGTAAGCTGTATTTCAAATGCATCGACACCTCTTAACTTTATACTCGTAAAAATCTCTGAATTTTTCAAGAGTTTTGGTGCTATGGCCGTATTTGTTATTGTCAGCTTTGCATGTGCCATTGCCAATGGTATAAGAATCAGAAAACAGGTTAAAAATGAAAAATAATTATAATTTAATTAAAATCACTTACGTTTTCGTAAGTGATTTTTAGTATATATTAATTTATATGGAGCAGCAATTATATTGGGATAAAGCTGCAAATAAAAAGACATTATAATTCCTTTTCAGCATAAGGAATTAAAAAAATACGTAGATATTTCAGGGGAAATTTTGGATGTCGGATGTGTATACGGGCGAATACTTGATGAGTTATATCAAAGAGGTTATAAAAATTTTATGGTATTGATTCTACAGGAAAAATCAAATGAAGTGTGTTTTTTCGAAAGTTTTTATTCTTTTCTACTAAAATTAAGATAACTTTAATAAAATTCATATTTACTTTTACAAGCATTTCTTATACAATTATTTTAAGGTATTGTACCTTGAGATGTTAAAAAAATTTAATAAGGAGGTGAAAAAGGTGAAAAAAGCACTTTATGCGTTTATATTTGTACTGGGTGCATTGGTAGGCGCACAGCTTGGGAGTTGGATTATAAACAGCGGACATTTATATCAAAAGCTTGGAATTAATATTACTTCAACTTTTGGTAAGGGTACGGTTTATATATTAGCAGCTATTTTATTCGGTTTTATATTTATTATTTTTATTCCATTTTTCGCTAAACTATTTAAACGTATTTTTACACAGCTAAGTAAAGAACTCAGCAATACGACATTTACACAAATAGGATTGGTAGTAGGCTCTTTAATACTTGCTTTAATATTATCCGCTCTTTTATGCTTGCCGTTTCAAAGTATGAACTTACCCGGATGGCTGTTAAGTATTATTACGATTTTGATATATGCAACGTGTATATATGTTTTTATTTCGATTTCGATGTATAAAGCTCCGGATGCAGAGAATTTTTTAAAAGGTTTAAATCCTTTTGACAGTGAAAGTTTTAAACAGAGAACATCAAAAAAGAATTCTAAAATACCTATCGGAGTTGCAAAGATTTTAGATACAAGCGTTATTATTGACGGAAGGATTTTAGACATATTAAAGACAGGATTTATAGACGGGCCTATAATTTTGCCTAATTTTGTTTTGTTTGAATTACAACAGATAGCTGATTCTGCCGACGGAGTAAAAAGAAGCAGAGGAAGAAGAGGTCTTGATATATTAAATCAGATACAAAAAGAAATGCCGATAGAAGTTATAAGTCTTGACAAAGACTATCCGGATATTAAAGAAGTGGATACGAAGTTACTTAAATTGGCAATAGACATAGATGCAAAAGTAGTAACGAATGATTATAATTTAAATAAAATAGCGGAATTTCAAGGTGTAGAGGTTTTGAATACAAATGAATTATCCAATGCCGTGAAAACTGTGGTTTTGCCGGGAGAAGAACTGTTTGTAAAAGTAATTAAAGAGGGTAAAGAAAATTCACAGGGAATTGCTTACTTAAACGACGGAACTATGATAGTCGTGGAAGAAGGAAGAAGCCGTATCGGTGAGGAACTTAATACAGTAGTGACTAGTGTTTTGCAAACGGCTGCCGGTAGGATGATATTTGTAAAACCGCTTTAATCGGAGGATAGATGAATAAAACACCAGAGAACTTATATCTTACGATAAAAAATTCTCCTAAGTTAAAAGAATATAATATCAAAGATACGAAACAAATCGCTTACGGTATGCAATTTTACATAGGGAATAATATTGTCAGAATTTATTCGAGCAAGAAAAAGGGAATTACCCTTGATACTTCACAATGCAAAGATGAAAGCTTGAATATCTTACTTAAAAATATATATGATAATTTTCAGGGGAACGTAGTAAGTTCCTCTGATTTTAATATTGCAGATAAATCTGGGTTATCGTATCCCTTGATGTCTCCTCCTCTTTTGGGAAGTGACGAAGTAGGTAAGGGGGATTTTTATGCTCCTTTAATTGTTGGAAGCATATATTTAAATAAAAAAGAATATGACTTGTTAAAAACAATAGGTGTAAAAGATTCAAAGAATTTAAGTGATAATCAGATTGTAAAAATTGCCACCGAGATAAAACACATAACACAAAATTATTCTATTTTGAGAATAGGGCAGAAAAAATACAATGAATTGTATAGTAAAATAGGCAATATAAATGCTATACTTGCATGGGCACATATAACCAATATAAAAAATGTATACAAAAAACAGCCTTTTAAAAATGCATTAATAGATAAATTCGGAAGAGAAGAGCAAATAAGAAAAGGTTTGGAAGAGCTTGATTTAAAGATGATATTTAAACCTAAAGCGGAACAGAATATTGCTGTTGCAGCGGCAAGTATTTTGGCAAGGGATGCTCTTATAACAACCATGCAAAATATGAATCGACATTACAATTTTGAATTTCCGCTTGGTGCAAATCGAATCGTTATAGAAAAGGGAAAGGATTTTGTGAATAAGTTTGGAAAAGAAGAGTTGATAAATGTATGTAAAATGCATTTTAAAACAACAAATGATATATTATCTTAATATAAGGGTAAGTAATGAAAAATAATTACAATGAATACAAAAAAATGATTAGTGGAGAAGAATATATAGAAGATTCCTTTCTTTTTGAAATGTTACTTGAAAATAAAAAACTTATGGATGAATATAATAGATGTGATATAGTTGCCATTGACAAAAGAAAAGAAATATTAAAAAAACTTTTGGGAGAAATAGACAAAAGCGCAGATGTACTTCCGCCATTTAGTTGTGATTACGGTAAACATATTTTAATAGGTAAAAATTCTTTTATAAATCATAACTGTACTATTCTGGCTCAGGGAAAAGTAACCATAGGATCTAATGTAAGAATCGCTCCTAATGTTTCAATATATACAATAGGTCACAGCGAAAATCCCAAAAAGAGAAAACATGGATATTGCTATGCAAAAGAAGTGAATATAAAAGATAATGTTTGGATAGGAGGAAATGTAATAATTCTTCCAGGCGTGACTATTGGAGAAAATTCCATAGTAGGTGCAGGTAGCGTTGTTAATAAAGATATTCCAAAGAATGTAATTGCTGCGGGAAATCCTTGTGGAATAATAAGGTATATAAAAAACGAATAAATTAAACTAAATATTGGTATAATATAGTAACAAAAAACGGCTCATTAGTTAGAGCCGTTTTTTATTTTATGTTTTCTACCCAATCTTTTATTAAATCATATTCTACTTTTAGATCTCCCCTGCCGGTAAGAATTTTTATATCCGGTTTCGGACTTCCGTGATAGTCGCTTCCCCCACTTTTATAAAGATTGTGTTTATTCGCGTAATCGATTAAAAATTTTCTGTCTTCAATGGAATGTTTTGCGTGCAAAACTTCTACACCGTCAAGTCCGGTACTTCTTGCACAGTCAAGCATTTTTGTTACCCTTTCATGCTCCATATGATGAATACAGGGATGGGCAAAAAATGCCATTCCGTCTGCTTCGTGGATGATATCTATTGTTTGCTTTATTGTTTTAAAAAATCGTGATTCATCAACATAAAAGTTGCTTTTTTTATTTGCACAATTATCCCAAAAGAATGCTGACGGATTCATAAGAGAGGGGTATTTTTTTATATTTTCCTCGTGTCCTAATGCACTTATAATAGTTTTTTTATATCCTTCATTTTTTTCTCCGTCTTCTATTTCCAAACCTTCATCAATTATGATCCCGTTTTTTCTAAATACATCAATATACTCTGTCAATAATTCTTTTTCTCTTTTAATATCGCCTTCTTTAGATTCAAGACTTTTTAGGATTTTTCTCATTTTCTCTATGTCTATATTGTATCCGAGTATATCTCTCATTTCACTTTCATAGGCACAAGAAAGCTCAACGGCAGGAATAATTTTTATTCCTGTTGTATCAATTTTTCTTAAATCGTCATATGCATTGACGGTATCATGATCAGTAATGGAAATTAAACCTATATCTAAATCTTTAGCTTTTTGTATAATCTCTTTTGTGCTGTCATCGCCATCAGAATTATTAGTATGTAAATGTAAGTCTATATTCATAAAAACACCTTCTCTATTTTAGTATTATCTTATCTACTTTATCCACCCAATCTTTAATCATATTATACGAGACTATTAAATCTCCTTTTCCTTTAACCATACTTATATCTGGTTTTGTTCCTCCGTGAAAATCACTTCCTCCGCTTTTATAAAGTTTATATTTCCTTGCAACTTCCGCAAGAAATAATTTATCGTCAAAAGTGTGTTGGGAATGTAACACCTCTATACCGTCTAACCCACATTCTATTGCATGATTTATAAGTAAAAGAGTTTTTAATTTTCCTATTCTGTACATACATGGATGAGCTAAAAACGCAAGACCTCCTGCTTTATGTATAAGTTCTATTCCCTCTTTTATTGTAGGATATTCCTTTGATTCATCAACAAAAAACTTACTGTCGCTGTTTGAGCAGTAATTCCAAAAAAACATAGTAATTTTAGATATAAACGGGTATTTTTCTACATTTTCGGGATACTTTATGAGGCTGTTATACATAACCATAAAAGCTTCACTTTTATTTCCTCTATTAACCTCAAGCCCGTTATCGAATACTATCCCGTTTTCTCTGAATACCCTTTTATACTCGTTTAAAAGTCTCTTTTGTTTTTCCAGTTTTGCTTCAGCAGAATATCTTTTACTTACAAATTCATCTATTACTTTTCTGTCAATACCATAACCGAGAACATCTCTTATAACACCGTCAAAAGAACATCCAAGTTCCGTTGCTGGAATTATATTTATGGGCTTATCCAATTTAAATTTTGTATTTGTGATATCTTCATATGCTTTTACGTTGTCATGATCTGTTATTGACGCATAATCCACACCAAGATCACTCATCATATTTATCATATCAACCGGAGTAAAAGTTCCGTCAGAATAAGTACTGTGCATATGCAAGTCTACTATTTTTTCCATAAAAAACCTCATTTAGAATTCTTAAAATTATTATATATCAATATTTTTTACTTTTCAATTAATCAAAATAAATTAATATGTTATAATGATTTTATCACAATATACGATGTTTGGTATTGACAATGTAAAAAAGGAACAAATGTGAAGGCACATAAAATTTATCCAAAACAGGAGAAAGAGTATGAAAGAATATATTTGCGGGAATGAAGAGATAAAAATAAGAAAGTTACAAGATACCGATGAAGAACTTACGATGCTTGGAAAATGGCGAGATGACGAAAGGGTAAGCAAATTTTACGGAGGAAGAGACAAAGATAATTCCCTTGAAGGACTAAAAAAGAAATATCTTCCAAGAATTCACGGAGAAGAAAATATTCAGTGTTGTATTATTGTATATGAGGGTGAAGACAGTGGATATATACAGTTTTTCCCATTGAAAAAAGAAGCATACAAAGAACATAAACTTGAAAATTATAAAAATGCTTACGGAATAGATATTTTTATAGCAGGTCACATGGGTCATAGTAAAGGACTTGGTTCAAAAGCTCTTAAAATGCTGTATACATATTTATTCGAAGAAAAGAATGCGGATGTTGTTGAGATATGTCCGAGAACGGTTAATGAAAGAGCCGTTGCCGCATATAAAAAAGCCGGATTTACACCTCATTCAAAACTTGAAAAGGGAGAGTTTTTTGAGGGTGAATGGTTTGAAGAAACTGTTATGATTATTACAAAATAAAAGACTTCTGAATTTCAGAAGTCTTTTTCTGTTACTTTATAATTATTTTCTATCGTTTTTTTTACGTCTATTATACGTTGATTTGCACTTCCCACAAAGGTTTTATTGTAAGTTTTTTTTTCAATCTCAAATTTGCCGTCCATAATGTAATCATTCAATTCTATTAATTTCATGATATATGGATTTTCTTTACCCATGATAAGCAAATCTTCAAATAAAAAACCTGTATACGTTATTAATGACAGACCTTTTTCTTTTATTTTTTTCCCTATAAGGTAAAGACTTTTTGCTTGCATAAAAGGTTCTCCACCCGAAAATGTAACACCGCTCAATAAATGATTCTCGAATATCGCATTTAATATTTTTTCATGTGTTACCGTTTGTCCACCGTTGAAATCATGTGTTTGCGGGTTATGGCATTCGGGGCAGTGGTGTGGGCATCCCTGTACGAATAAAGTAAATCTTATACCCGGACCGTCAACAATGGATTCTCTAACTATCCCTGCTATTCTTATTTCCTTTTCTTCATTCATTATAAAGTTTCCATTTCAGAATTCATCGAATGTTTGACTCTTTCTGATTCTTCTGCTCTTTTTGCATCGTTGAATCTGTCAAGAGTTCCTACTAAATAACCTGTAATCCTTCGTATTCTGTCAAAAGGAATAGGTTTTACTTTTGCGCTTCTTCCTATGTATCCGCTTTCTTCGTCTGCATATAAATTAAGTTCTGTAACTTCGCTGTTTTTTTCTTTTTCTACTTCTTTTATATAAGCTTTTATTTCTTCTTTTGTAAGGTTTTCGATTTTACCGTATACATATACGTTAGTATTATCAATCTTTGTTTCATAAGTTAATTCTTTTGCCGTATTCATTCTTTTCCTCCTATAAAGTTTCCATTTCGGAATTTATTTCATGTTTAACTCTATCTGCTTCCTCTGATCTTTTCCCATTGTTAAATCTGTCTAAAGTTCCAACCAAATATCCCGTGATTCTTCTTATTCTTTCGAATGGCACTTCCGTGTCACTTTCTTTTCTGTGACAACATGGACATTCATCATATATTACACCGTTGTAACCGCATACCGGGTCTCTGTCTACGGGATGGTTTATTGCTCCGTAACCAAGCCCCATTTCTTTCATACATCTTACTATTTTTTCGAATGCTTCAAGATTTTTTGTGGTGTCTCCGTCAAGTTCAACATATGTTATATGTCCCCCGTTTGTAAGTTCATGGAAAGGAGCTTCTTTCTTTATTTTTTCGAAAGCACTTATTCCGTATCCTACAGGTACGTGGAATGAGTTTGTGTAATAATCTTTATCTGTTACTCCCTTTATAATTCCGTATCTTTTTCGGTCCATTCTTACGAATCTTCCTGATAATCCTTCTGCCGGAGTTGCAATCAGTGAAAAGTTTAGATGTGTTTTTTGTGTAACTTCATCAAGTTTTTCTCTCATATGAGATACTATATCAAGACCGAGTTTTTCACTTTCTTCGCTTTCTCCGTGGTGCTTTCCGACAAGAGCGGTAAGTGTTTCCGCAAGTCCTATAAATCCTACTGTTAATGTTCCGTGTTTTAGAACTTCTCCGACTGTATCATCCGGTTTTAAATTTTCAGAGTCAAGCCATATTCCTTCACCCATTAAAAAAGGAGAATTTCTGACTGTTTTTGAACATTGTATTTTAAATCTGTGGAGAAGTTGATCTACACATAAATCGATTTTTTTATCTAAATCAGAATAGAATTTTTCTATATTGCCTTTTGCTTCAATGGCAAGTCTTGGTAAGTTTATAGATGTAAAACTAAGGTTTCCTCTTCCTGTAACAATTTCTTTTTCTTTATCCACATTTGCCATTACTCTTGTTCTGCATCCCATATATGCAATCTCGGTATCAGGATCTCCTTCCTTGTAATATTTAAGGTTAAAAGGAGAGTCTATAAATGAGAAGTTAGGGAACAGTCTCTCACTTGAAACTTCCATTGCAAGCTTGAATAAATCATAATTTGGATCTCCTGGATTATAATTTATACCCTCTTTTACTTTGAATATTTGAACCGGGAATATAGGTGTTTCGCCGTTTCCAAGTCCTGCTTTTGTAGCAAGAAGTATATTCTTTATTATCATTCTTCCTTCACTTGATGTATCCATTCCGTAATTAATTGAGCTGAAAGGTACTTGTGCTCCTGCTCTGGAATGCATTGTGTTTAGATTGTGAATTAAAGCTTCCATTGCTTGATAAGTCGCCTTATCGGTTTCTTTGAGGCTGCTTTTTTGTGCGAATGATATAAGTGCATCAATATTGTTATTTGTTACGGTATTTTCAAGTTCTTTTCTTTCGAGTACCGAAAATTCTTCATTTTTATCAATAGTTGGATAAAGTCTTGATTTTTCTTCTATGTTTTTATATATAGTTTTTGCTGTGTTTTCGCCTTCTTCTATATTTGCAAGAAGTTCAAGAGCTTTGCCCATGTTTGTTATATAAATTTTTTTATAAGTTTTCTTTACCCCTGCAGCTAAATCATAATCAAACTTCGGTATACTTTGTCCCCCATGTTGATCATTTTGATTTGACTGTATAGCAATACACGCAAGAGCCGAATATGTTCTTATATCTTTGGGTTCTCTTATAAATCCGTTACCTGTAGAAAATCCGTTTTTAAACAGTTTTGTTAAATCTATTTGGCAGCAGGTTGTTGTAAGAGTATAAAAATCAAGGTCATGAATATGAATATCTCCTTTTGCATGCGCAGCCGCATGTTTTTCGTCCAAGATAAACATTTCATAAAAGTTTTTGGCACCTTCTGAGCCATATTTCAACATGGTACCCATTGCCGTATCGCCGTTTATGTTTGCATTTTCTCTTTTTACATCGTTCTCTATAGAGCTTTGAAATGTCAGATCTTCATAAATTTTCATTAACTTTGTGTTCATTTCTCTGACTTTGTTTCTTTCTGCTCTGTATAGAATATAATTTTTTGCGGTTTTTGCATGTCCGTTTTCTATTAAAGTTTTTTCGACTATATCCTGTATCTGTTCGACAGTCGGTATCATATCGACATATTTTTCGTTTAATATTTTATCAACTTTATCTGAAAGCATTTTTGCTGTTACATAGTCTTGTCCTCCGGCTGCTTCCGCCGCTTTGTAAATGGCATCGGTTATTTTTCTTTGTTCGTATTTACCTGTTCTGCCATCTCTTTTGAGTATTTCTGTTATCATTATTCGATCCCCTTTATATTAATAAAATTATATACGAGCTATATAGTATTTCGCTGACTGATATTAATTATATATTGTATATTATGTTTTTGTCAATAGAAATAAAACACAATATATTGTGTTTCTTGTTTTTGGTTATCTTGATATTCCCAAAGTGCTTTTGTAGTCGGTATTTTAGGTGATGTAAATTTTTTTATTTTAAATTTTTTTATATAATCAGATTTTTTATATTCATATATTTGAATTAATAAGATGATTATTATAAAATATACTCATATAGAGAAAGAAGGATGGATATGAAATACAATACTGTAATATTTGATTTTGACGGAGTTATTGTTGATTCATGGCTTGGAATAGCCAAAGGTTTTGTTAAAGCGCTCGGAACGTATGGAATAGAGGAAAGCATTGAAAATGTAAAAAAACTTATAGGTCCTCCTTTTGCAAAGTTGATAATAGAAAAGTATGGCTTTGATGAAAAAACGGGAAAAGAAGCGATAATGATACATCGAAAATATGTACAGGAACATGGATGTTTTGAAGCTTCCTTATATGAAGGAGTATATGAAATGCTTGTGTCTTTAAAATCAATGGGAATAAAAATGGCGATTGCTTCCAATAAACCTATAGAAAATGTGAAATTGCAAATAGAATATTTTAATATCGAAAAGTTCTTTCAAGTGGTTGTTGCCCAGGATACCATGCAGACCAGAGGAGAAAAATCCGATTTGGTAAGAGAAGTAATGGAAAAAATGAATATACATAACCCTAAAGAAGTGTTGATGATAGGAGATAAACCCACGGATATAATCGGAGGGCATAAAAACGGGACGGATTCCGTAATGGCCGATTATGGGTATGGGAATGATGAAGAAAAAAGGAATTGTAAAGTTGAATATCATATTCAAAACCCAATGGATTTGATAAAAATAGTGCAGGGGGAATAAATATGGTTAAACTTCTTGTTTTGGATTTGGACAAAACTCTTGTCAGAGATGACGGAACGATATCAAAGAAAGATGAAGAGTCAATAAAAAAATGTGTTGATTGTAATATTATTGTAAGTATTATTTCAGGAAGAAATACGGAATCAATAGAGCCTGTAGTAAAACAATTGGATTTATATGGGTACAAACATATAGGTGTAAACGGTGCAATCATGATTGATTATAAGGAAGGTTGCAAGGAGCTTGTTACAATAGACAATGATGTTTATGCTTATCTGGTTAAAAAATTTGAAAAAGATAACCGAGAATTTATGCCTTTAAATAAAGACGGATACTTTTATGACAAAAAGGGAGCGCTTTATAAGGATATAACCACATGGATAAAAGAAGATTCTTTGATAAAAGGTGACTTGAAGAATCTTAAAAATTGTTACAGAATATCAGTGCGTTTTGAAGATGAGAAAGATCTTGACTATCTTATAAGTTACCTTCCTTCTTCAATGTACGGCACGGTTGACAGAAATGTTTATGATATACGCCCGACGAAAGTAAATAAATTTACAGGATTAACCGTACTTATGGATTATTATGGTGTAAGTTCAAATGAAGTGGCAACTATAGGGGATCAAGACAGTGATATTGAATTACTTCAAAATACAAAGTATTCTTTTGCCGTTAAGAATGCATCGGATACGGCAAAAAATGCGGCAAAGTTTGTTTTGTCAAAGACAAACAACGAAAATGCCGTAAGTGAAATGATTGATATATTATTGTCTGGTTGTTATTAACTATGTTAATTTTAATAAAAAAAGCGGTTATTTTTCATAACTGCTTTTTGTTTATTTTAATTCATATGTAAGAAGTGCATTTTCACTTTCCGTGAAATTTGTTAAAAATACGGTATCATATTCTTTACGAAATGCTTCGTATGCATATTGTGCCTTTGAAAGACTGTCGTAAAGGGCAAAAACGCTCGGACCGGAACCGCTCATTTGTACTCCTATGGCATCGAGTTTTTCAAATTTATCTTTTATGTATTTTACTTCCGGATATTTTTCCAATACAAAAGGTTCAAATACATTTATCAGTCCTTTTTTCAGTTTCTTTTTATCCGCTTCCAGAAGTCCTGACATTAGAGATGTAAAATCCGGCCTTAAAAGTTCTTTTGCATTGTCTATTAAGTCGTATGCAAATTTTGTGCTTACTCCGAAGTCCGGTTTGCATAATACGATGTAGCACGGAATATAAGGGTAAATAGGTCGTATTTTTTCTCCTATTCCTTCACATAGACCTGCTCCGCTGTGAATTAAAAAAGGAATGTCCGCACCTATTTTGCTCCCTATTTTGCATAACTCTTCTTTTGTCAGGTTTAGTTCGTAAATTTTATTATATGCAATAAGTGCAGCTGCTCCGTTTGCACTTCCTCCGCCAAGACCTGCACATACAGGTATTCTTTTTTCTATGTGTACGGATAACAGTTTATGTTTATTGTCTGTTAATTCGCTTATTGTTTTTATACATTTATAAACTATATTGCTTTCATCTCTCGGGACTTCGTTATGATTGCAGGTAATGGAAATATTATCGGATTTTTCGAAAGTCAGATAATCATATATATTTATGGAATGCATTACTGTTTTTATATCATGATAATTATCTTCTCTTTTCCTTACTATATCAAGGCCGAGGTTTACCTTCGCAGGTATTTTAATTTGTATTTTATCCATTTTTTACCTTCGTTTTTTATAACATTTTTGGTACGTTAATGCATCTTTCGTCTTTGCTTGGTGCATTTTGCAATGCTTCGTCTATGCTAAGTCCTTCTTTTATCTTGTCTTCTCTTACTACGTTTTCCAAATTTAGAACATGAGCCAAAGGTTTTATGTTTTCTGTGTCGATATTGTCCAAAGATTTTGCATATTCCAACTGTTTTTGCAATGTTTCTGTGTATTTTTCAGCGTCTTCTTCGCTTATGTTGATTTTTGCCAAAGAGGCTGTATATAAAACATCTTCTTTATTTACTTTCATGTTAATCTCCTTTATAAATTTGAATTTAATATAAAATGAACAATTACAATATAAATATTATTAATATATTTTACTTTTTTTGGATTCATTAGTCAAGAAAGTATATCATACAAAGAAGTTTTTACACTATAATTAATTTTTCTTTAATGTAAATTTCTTCTTATTTTAATATAAATTATGATATAATACTAATTATTAAATATAATAGGAGGGGTATGCGTGAAGGTAATATTGCTTGAAGATATCAAAGGTATCGGAAAAAGAAGAGAAATAAAGAATGTTAAGACCGGTTATGCAAATAACTTTTTACTTAAAAACCAAAAAGCGGTAGAGGCTACAAAAGCTAATATAGATAAACTGGAAGAAGAGATAAGGCTTGAAAAGGAAAACAGAGCAAAGCTTATCGAAGAAGCAAAAAAATCAAAAGAAAAACTTGAAAAAATCAAAGTTGATTTAAAAACGAAAACAGGACCGGACGGTAAATTATACGGTTCTGTAACCTCAATGGACGTGAGCGTTGCAATTAAAGACGCAAGCGGTATAGAGATAGATAAAAGAAAAATCGTTATGGATAACATAAAGACAAAAGGCGAGCATAAAATAAAGATAAAATTATTTGAAGATGTAGAAGCAAATGTTTCAATAAATGTTGTAGGAGAATAAAAGTATTATCATAAATTTTATGAAAGTAAGGAGTCAAAATTGGCAGATAAATTAAATTTAAAGGTTATGCCTCACAATAGCGATGCCGAGAGGTGTGTTCTCGGCTGCATGTTAATAGACAGTGAAACCATAAGTATTGTAAGAGAAGTTCTAAGTGAGGATGACTTTTATGATGGAGAACATAGATGGGTATATAAATCAATATTATCATTATCTCAACGAGGCAAAGCCGTTGATACTCTTACACTTTCAAATGAACTTAAAGAAAATGATGTGTTCGATAAAATCGGCGGATATGAGTTTTTGACAAAAATCGGAGACAGCGTTGTATCTACAAACAATATTGAAAATTATTGTGAAATAATAAAAGAGAAGTCAATAAGGCGCAGACTTATAAGGGAGCTTGGGGATGTAATAGACAGGTGTTATACCGATGTAAGCGATGCGTCCGATATGATAGAGAGTGCTCAAAGATCTGTTTATAATATTTCGATGGATAACAATGCCACGGATTTTACAAAATTATCCGATGCCGTCAGTGATGCAGTAAACGAACTTAACAGAATTCAAAAATTAGATGAAAAGGTAATAGGAGTTCCATCCGGATTTGAGGCAATAGATGATATAACTTCGGGATTTCAAAAGGGTGATTTTGTTCTTATTGCTGCAAGACCGAGTATGGGTAAAACTGCATTGGCGGTAAATATAGCGCAAAATGCATCGATCAGACATAATAAATCCGTTGCGATTTTTTCTCTTGAGATGCCTACAAGGCAACTTGCCAACAGGATTATGTCGGGGGAAGCAGAAGTAGATTCGTCAAGACTTAGGATAGCGAATATTTTCCCGAGCGAATGGTCAAACTTATATGATACAGTAAGAGATATCAGAGAGAAAGACGTGAAATTATTTATAAACGATACGTCGGGAATTTCAGTAGGAGAACTAAGAAGAAAGTGCAGAAAGCTTAAGGCTACGGAAGGTCTTGATTTGATAATAATAGACTACTTGCAGCTGATGACGATAAACGAAAGAAGCGAAAGCAGACAGCAGGAAATTTCCATAATATCTAGAACTCTGAAGTCAATCGCAAAAGAGTTGGAATGTCCGGTTATAGCTTTAAGTCAGTTATCCCGTGGTCCTGAGGCAAGAACAAATAAAAGACCTATGCTTTCGGACCTTAGAGAATCCGGAGCGATAGAACAGGATGCGGACCTTGTAATGCTGCTTTACAGAGATAAATATTATAATCAAGAGAGTGAAGATGACTCAACAGAAGTTATAATTGCAAAGCACAGAAACGGTAGTGTAGGAACCGTTAAGCTTAAATTCCATGGAGAATACACAAAATTTATTACCATTGAAGATGACCCCACAAGCGGGGAAGCATACAGTGATGACAATTTAGTATAGGAGATGAAGTAAATGAAAGATATTTTTGAGAAGGATTTTATCCTTAAAGTATTGGTCCCTTTAGCTGTTACAATGTTGGTCAGCGGTGTTTTATACATTCTTGCAAATGTATTTTTTATTCTCGTGGGGTTAATTGTTTTTGCAGGACTGTTCTTCTTTACAAAATACAATAAAGATTTATTAGAAGAAGAGATATATTATGAAGAAGAAGATACTTCTCCTATAGGAAAGATAAGAGAAGAATTGAAATATGATAAAGATTATACCGAGCTTTCAAAAGAAAATGGGTATGATTCTTTGAAAGATAATAATATCAATAATGATTACGGTTCTTTTTTGGATATTGAAGATGAAGACGGAGAAGCTTTGCATTTTGAAAAGGCGGATATGTCTTTAACACAGCAAATAAAAGCAAGTGTTGATGAAGATTATCCTGAACCGGGAACTAGAAGAGCAAAACCTGAGAAGAAAAAAAGCAGTGGATTGGTTTCAAAATCTATAAACAATATTAAAAGGAAAAAAGAAGTTCCTGTAAAAAAAGATATAAACTATGACGATGATTATGAATTTGAATATGGTTCATATGACGAATATTAGTATTTTTATTTATTCATTTATATTAGTTAAAATGTAATTAACGTATAGTTGTAATTTGATATAAATTCAATTTATGCTATACGTTATTTTTTATGTATAAGTTGTATTTTAAAATGTAGGATAAATGTAATTGTTATATTTTTTACTTTATTGATAATTGATATAAAGATTATTTATATTTGACAAAAAATATTATTTTTAATATAATGAAAAACAATTGTTTACTTTGTGAACTAAATCGGGAGGGTTTATGAGCTTTTTAGCTGAAAATTTTTTAGATGCGTGGATTAATTTCTCAACAGTGCTTAAAAATAATAGATATATGATAAATATGTCTTTCAATGAAGGTCTTATATGCCATATTCTTTATAAAGAAAAAAATTTAAATGGGAATATTCTCGGTTTGCCGATAAAAGATATATGTTCAAAAACTAATATGTTAAAATCGCAAGTTAATAAAGTAATTAATGGGATGGAAAGAAAAAATATAATACTAAAAAATAAAATTAACGAAGATAGACGTTTGGTTTTTATTTCTCTCAGTGAAAATGGATTAAAAGTTTATCAAAAGGAATACAGAATTGTTTTAGAGCATATAAAACGCCTTGTAAATGTATTGGGGAAAGAAAAAGCAAAATCGGCGATAAATATTTTTTATGAAATAACCAGAGATGTTGAGTTATTAAATGGAGGTAAATATGAGCATAAAAATACTAACTGATTCTTCTGCTGACTATGAATCGGCAGAATTGAAAGAAAAGGATATATCATTGATTCCTATATCGGTTTCTTTTGGGGAAGAACATTTTTTGGATGGAATCAATTTAAGTAAGGATGATTTTTACAATAAACTTTTTCATAGTCAAGAATTCCCCAAAACGGCACAGCCTGCTCCGAGAGAATTTTTGGAGCACTTTAATGAAGCTAAAGCAAATGGAGATGAGTTGATAGTTATATTGCTTTCAAGCGGCTTAAGCGGGACCGTGCAAAGTGCCAATATTGCAAAGCAAATATCAGAATATGAAAATATTTATATAATTGACAGCGTTCATGCAATAACCGGGGTAAGGTTGCTTGTTGATACTGCCGTGAAACTTAGAGATGAAGGCGAGAGTGCAAAAAGAATATACGAAAACATTTATAATCTTACAAAGAAATTGCGTTCTGTAATAATAGTTGATACTTTGGAATATTTACACAGAGGCGGCAGACTCACAAAAGCACAGGCCACAATCGGAGAAGCCGTAAATATGAAACCAATAATAAGTATAGATGAACACGGGAAACTTTATATGAAAGATAAAGCCCTTGGAAAAGCCAGAGCTTATAAAAAAATAATAAAAATTTATCAAAGCTTTGACAGAGATGATTCTTATCCTGTTTATTTCACATATTCCAATGAAAAAGAAAATTGCGAAGAGCTTATAAGAAGGCTTGTATCTAATGGGGAAAAAATAGATGAAGATCTTATATACAATATAGGACCTACGGTAGGAGCTCATCTTGGAAGCGGTACCCTTGGTTTTACTATGGTTGTAAAATAAAAAAGAGTCATATTATATGACTCTTTTTTGTTATCTTTTATTTCTTGTTCTTTTAGTTATGTATTTTGTTGTTTTTTTATCGGCTTTGTTTATTTTATAAAAGATTAACAAAAGTAAATATATTGTCAGTATATTAAAGCTTATTGATAAAGATTTGTTGATAAATGTATCAGGATTTTTTCTTTTAAATAAAATTTTATTGCTTCTTTCTTCTATTTCTTCTGCATCTTTATTGTTTATTTTTTTTACATTTTCAAGATGTTTTAAAACCTTTTTACCGTATCCCTTTCCCGGATATGCCCATCCTTTTTTATATGGATTGTCTGCATACCCCAAGTATTCGACGTACTTTGCTTTATTTCTTAAAGTATTGTTCCACCTCGGATCTACACATTTTTGGTTTAGAGGTTCGGTTGATGCGTAACATTTTAAATGTTGCACAACCGCCCGTATTCCTATTTCCATTGTTTTAAAGCTTGCTCCTTTTACTCCTCCTCCCGTAGTTCCAAGACCTGCAAAATTATTCTGTTCTTTTTTTACGTCTCCTTTAAAATTAAGATATCCGGTTTCGTGCATCATTACACAAAAAGTTATATCTGCTCTCACGCCCTCTTTTTTTGCCTCTTTTATGGTTGTTTTTACGAAGCTTTTTGCGTATTTTTTTGATATGGGATTATTCCCTTTCGGATCATTGTTTTTTATTAAATACAAGTACATCTGATTTGCCGAACATTCGTAATTTTCTCCCATTATTTTAGTGAGGTTTTTTTCTTCCTTTCCATTTACTAAAGACGGAAAACATGGTAATATTATTAAGGTTATAATAATAAATACAGTAAATATTTGAAATTTATTAAATTTTAATGAAATATTCATGAAAAGCCTCTTTTTTTACATTTTTTATATTATGATTATTATAAATTAAAAAAAACAATTATTTTGTAAATTTTACTATAATGTATTTAAAATATATAAAAATTATTTTATAAATGGAAGGTACTATTTTGAAAAAAACATTAACTAAAATTATCGGTGTATTGTTAATAGGTATCATTTTAGCCGGTGCTACGGTATTTATGTATATTTCCCTTACTTTACCTGATATATCAGGGTATACATATTCTCCAAAGCTTAAAACGCAAATACTTACTGAGGATAAGCAACTGGTTGGAGAAATATATGATGAAAACAGAACTTTAGTTTCAATAGAAGATATGCCAGATGATCTTGTAAATGCCGTTGTTGCAATAGAAGACAGAAGATTCTATCAACATCATGGATTCGACCTTAAAGGGATTTTCAGAGCGATTGTCGTAAACTTAAAAGGTGATGGTATACACGAAGGTGCTTCTACTATTACGCAGCAAGTTGCAAGAAGATTATTCCTTTCGGACGAGAGAACTTATACCAGAAAAATAAAAGAGATTTTATTGGCAGTTAAACTAGAACAGAAATACAGCAAAGAAGAAATTGTTGAAATATATTTAAACGATGTTTTTATGGGGCAGGGAACGTACGGAGTAGAAGAAGCTTCCAAAAGATTTTTCGGTAAGCATGTAAAAGATTTGACTTTGGAAGAGTGCGCTCTTTTAGCGGGGATTCCTCAGGCTCCGACAGTGTATAACCCTACAACGAAATCCGGATATAAACAGTCGAAGGCAAGAAAAGAAGAAGTTCTTGATTCGATGGAAGAATGCAGATATATAACCCATGAAGAAAATGAGGCCGCAAAAGCAAAGAAAATCTCAATTAAAAAATCTGATTCTCAGAAAAACTTTAACGGAAGAATAAGAGAAGGATGCGGTGCATATTCACAAAGGGTTCTAAGCGAAGCTCAAAACGTTTTGGTAAATAGTTTTACGGATAAAAATCAGATGAGTAAGAAAAATGCTCAGGCTAAAGTTGAACAAATGATTAATCAGGACGGGCTTAAAATTTATTGTTCTCTTAATATGAGTCTTCAAACTTCAGGTATCAAGAGCGTTAAAGAATTTATGTCTGCTTATGGAATTACCGACAGTGCGGATCTTGCGTTTACCACTGTTGATGGGTCTAACGGTAAAGTTGTGGCTTATTACGGCGGATCTTCGGCAATTGATATGGCTAACACAGCAAGACAGCCAGGAAGTACAATAAAACCACTGTATGTGTCAAAATATTTGGAACTTCCGGATAAAACAATATATTCTACCGTACAGGATGGTCCTATAAATTTATACGGATATTCTCCTAGAAATTACGGTAATAAATATTACGGAAGAGTAACAATACAAAAAGCGATTACGAATTCTTTGAATACTGCTTGTTTGAGACTTTATGAAGAGCTTGGGGTAAATGAAGACGGTAATCTTGCGGGATACGAAGCTGTTAAAGACTTTGGGTTTACCACTTTGGTTGATGTGGAAGATGACCCTGTATACAATGATAACAACTATGCTTTCGCTCTTGGAGGGCTTACCTATGGATTAAAACCTTTAGAGCTTGCAAATGCTTATTCTGCTTTTGCGAATGACGGAGAAAAATATCCTTATTATTTTGTTGAAAAAATAACAACAAAAGAAGGAAAGGTTCTTTACGAAAGAAAGCCTGCAGAATCTGAAAGAATAAGAACCAGCGAAGCAAATGAAGCTATCGTGGAATGTATGAAAGGCGTTGTTAATTACGGAACAGGAACCCTTGCCAGAACACAATACGAAACATTCGGTAAAACAGGAACAACTCATGATAATAAGGACTTTTGGTTCTGTGGGGTTACAGGAAATCTTGCCACAAGTATATGGGTGGGAACACCTTCAAATAAGATACTATATGGAATATCTTCATCCGGAGTAGCTTCGTTTTATTCAAGATATGTAAATAATACGGATGAAATAGATGATTTCGGTAAAATAGCAAATGTAGGTGAAGGAACTTCATCTTCAACGGAGAATGTTGAGTATAAAAATTTATTGGTGGTAAAAGATAATATAGATGTTGCGGACAGAGAATATTTTACAAGATTGGAAGTTGAAACTATTTCTGTTCCGGAAGATCAGATTGATAAATATGAAGACAGGCAGGTTGTAAAGGTGAATGTTGATTCATCAAGCGGTATGCTGTTTAATAAGGAAAAATGTGACAAAGAAAATAAAGAAATAAGGTATTATATAAAAGGTCACGAGCCTGATAGTCTTTGTAATAAACTTCATATTTTTTAGAAGGTAAACAATGGAAGATATAAAAATAGAGATAGAGAAATTAACCGATAAACTTTTAGAGCATAATAGAAAATATTATGAAGAGGATAATCCGGATATATCAGATTATGAGTATGACATGATGCTTAGGAAGCTTACAGAGCTTGAAGAAAAATATCCTCAATTTAAAAAAGAATATTCCCCTACGGACAGAGTAGGGGGAAAGGCTCTTGATGTCTTTAATAAGGTAAAGCATGAGTATAAGCAGCTTAGCTTAGCTAATGCTTTTTCTTATGATGAGCTTAAAGATTTTGATGAGAGAATAAAAAAAGAGATTGAAAATCCAAAATATACTCTTGAAAATAAATTTGACGGGTTGACAATTGTTCTTACTTATAAAGACGGTATATTGACAACAGGAGCTACAAGAGGGGATGGACAGACCGGTGAAGATGTAACACTTAATGTTAAGACAATTAAAACTATTCCTTTAAAGCTTAAAGAAAAAGTAAATTTAACCGTAAGAGGAGAGGTTTTAATATACAAGGATAACTTTGAAAGAATAAATAAAGAGAGAGAAAAAGACGGATTGAGCCTTTTTGCAAACCCCAGAAATATGGCTGCGGGATCAATAAGACAACTTGATTCGAAAATTGCGGCAAAAAGAAATTTAGATTGTTTTATCTTTCAGTTAGAACATATTGATAATATGTCTTTTTCTTCTCATAGCGAAAGCTTGGATTATCTGAAAAAACTCGGATTCAAAGTCAGTGAATACAAAATCTTTGATAATATGCAAGCTATTTTTGAAGAGCTTGAAAAAAAAGAATATATGCGAAAAAGTATGCCGTATGAAATAGACGGTGCGGTAATAAAATTAGACAATTTGGAACAAAGAGAGATTTTGGGTGCTACAAATAAAAATCCAAGATGGGCAATCGCTTATAAGTTTAGCGAGACCAAAGTCATAACAAAACTTAAAGATATTATTGTTAACGTCGGCAGAACAGGAACTTTAACACCTGTTGCCATACTTGACGGTGTAAGGATAGATGGGTCTTTTGTAAGCAGGGCTACATTGCACAACGAAGATTATATAAAGGATAATGATATAAGGATTGGGGATAGTGTGGTCGTAAAGAAAGCGGGAGAAATTATTCCTCAGGTTGTTAGTTCCGTTAAAGGTGACAGAGATGGCAGTGAGAAGTTGTTTGAAATGCCTAAGGTGTGTCCTGTGTGCAACCATAAGGTCGTAAGGAATGAAGGGAATAGTGCCGTAAAATGTATAAATATAGACTGCTCGGCCAAAATTTCCAGAGAGATTATCCATTTTGCATCCAGAGACGCCATGAATATAGATACTTTAGGTGAAAAGGTATTGGAGAGTTTAATCGAAGCGGATTTGATAAATGATATAAGTGATATTTATAATCTTAAAAATAAACGCAAGGATATTGAAAATCTTGAAAAAATGGGTGAAAAATCCGTTCAAAATATGCTGAATGCAATTGAAAAATCAAAAGAGAATTCTCTTGAAGATTTATTATTTGCACTATCAATAAATTTAGTGGGAAAGCAAGGTGCAAAACTTCTTGCCAAAAAATTTAAGAATATGGATAATCTTATTAATGCTTCTTATGATGATATAGTTTCCATTAATGAGATAGGAGATAAAATGGCAACTGAGATAGTAAATTTCTTCAATAATCCGAAAAAAATAGAATTGATAAATAAACTTAAATCTGTAGGATTAAATATGGAGTATATCAATGAAGAAAATGAAGATTTGAAGTTTGAGAATATGACCTTTGTTTTAACCGGAACGTTATCTAAATATAAAAGAAGTGAAGCAAAAAAAATAATAGAAAATTACGGCGGTAAAGTTTCTTCTTCCGTAAGCAAAAACACAACATATGTGTTGGCAGGGGAAAATGCGGGAATTAAGGAAGAAAAAGCAAAGGCGCTGGGTATAGATATTATCTCGGAAGAAGAGTTTGAGAAAATGATTTGATGTATTAAGCTTTGGAGTTATCCAAAGCTTTTTTATTTGTAATTTTTTGTTGTATTTTATAATATTTTTTTTATTATATAATAACTTAAATAATATTTTATGAGAGGTGTATGTTTTGACATTTGATTATTTTTTTTCTAATCCTGAATTGATACCTAAATCACTTCTTTGGAGTATTTTTTCAAAAGAGCATTTAATATGGCTTTTTAGCATATTTATTTTTATTTTGTGTATGTGTAGAATCTTTAAAAAAACAGATTTTAATGTGCAGAATAAAATATTGAAGTTTTTTGCGGTTTTGATTGTTATTCAAGAAATATTAAAAGATATATTCCATTATATTGCGGGAACATTTACTCTTGAGCATTTACCCTTTCATTTGTGCGGAATATCGATATTTATAACATTTTTGTACGCTTTCAAGCCCGGTAAATTAAACGGAGAGTATTTATATGCTCTTTCTTTGCCCGGAGCTCTCGCGGCGTTAATATTTCCGGATTGGACAAATTATCCAATGTTTCATTTTTCTAATATAAACTCTTTTACCATTCATACATGGCTAGTGGTTTTTGTAGCTATGCTGCTTTACAGCGGAAGACTCAAACCTAATTATAAAGAGCTGATTCATGTTGGGGTATTTATAGGTGTTTTGGCTGTACCTATATACTTCTTAAATAAGTTGTGGAGTACAAATTTTATGTTTTTAAATATACCGGCTCCCGTGTCTCCTTTGGAGTTTTTATATACCCTCTGTAGTTGTTTTGGTGATAATTGTATGGTTTTTTATGTATATACCTTGGTATCTGAAATATAAGGCGGAATATAAAAAAGAGTTTGAAAAAATATAAGATTTATTTATAAACAAATTATATACTTTGATAAAGATGTAAAATTTTGTGTTAGAAATAATATGTTTTATCTACTATTAATACTTACCTGTTAAGTCAGAATAAGTTACGATTATTGCATCCATATTTTCTCTTAATAGGTAAGTTCAATTATATTTATTTTTTATTTTGTTTACTGAGTATTATATGTTTTAGTAAAGGTATGTATTAAATTCTTTTCTTTTTTATTACATATATATTTCCATTCACAATCCTTACATATTTGTTTTCTTTTCCCGGGAAATATAATCTTTTCTATAATTAAATTTTGTATGGAACTGTATTTGTAAGATTCTTTTGTGTTAAGGTTTAAAATATCCAGTATTTTTTTATCATAACTTTGTACTTTTTCGTTGTTGATACAACCGATACCATTTTCATTATTCGGGCATTTCTTGCATATTATATCTTCGTTTTTAGTGAGCTTTATATATGGATTCTGTTTAAGATTTTTTATAACTGTTTTCATGTTATATATGAATTCTTCATTATAGCCTTTTTCTTCAAAAAACAGAGTACAGAGAATATGGTGAGGTCTAAGATTAATCATCGTAAATCCTGCTTTTTATGATTTTTGATACGTAGAAGGCAAGAAGTATTTTTATTGTATCGGGAATAATAAAAGGTACTACACACATGGCGAGTATACCCGAATATGTTATGGTTCCCGTTGATGATGTGTATACGAGGTAAAACCATAATGTTCCTGCGGTATAACATATAAATAAGGATATAAACGAAAATATCAGTGTTTTTATGCTGCTTTTTTTATAAATGAATTTTGTTATTGACAGAAATAATGCGCTTAATAAAAAACCGATTATATATCCTCCGGTACTGCCGAATAATATTCCCATTCCGGAGGTAAATCCTGAAAATACCGGGATTCCTATTGCTCCCATAAGGATATAAACCGTTATGGATATAGCTGCTTTTTTTGCGCCGAGTACAAATATAATAAAAAAAACGGCAAAAGTTTGCATTGTGAAAGGTATTGATGTCGGAATTGATGTCCATGAACATATAGCCATAAAAACTGCTGATAATGCACATAAAATTAAGTCTTTTGTTTTCATATTTTTTTCTCCTTTTTTGTTTTGAAAATATGATATAATAAAAGAACAAAATATGTCAACTAATATCACTATCAAGGTTGACATGTTTTGTTCTACTTGTTGAATAGGTTAAATATAGTTTGTTTTAGGGTACTTACTTTTACTATTTCGATATCAATATTTTTTAGTTCTTCGTCTGATGAAGCTGAAAAAGGAATGATAGCTCTTGTAAAGCCCATGGATTTTGCATCTTTTATTCTTTTATATATATTACTTACATTTCGTATTTCTCCGCATAATCCGACTTCTCCGATAATTAATGTATCTCTTCTTATCTCTTTTTTTAATACGGAAGATACAATAGCACAGGCTACAGCCAAATCGCTTGCTGTTTCTTTTATTTTAACTCCTCCTACAACGTTAAGGTACACGTCTGTAGAATGAAGTTTTATATTTGTCATCTTTTCTATTACAGCTAAAATCAAAACAAATCTGTTGTATTCAAACCCGGTCGAAACTCTCCTTGGGACTTGGAAAGAAGAATCTGTTGCAAGAGCTTGTATTTCTATGAGCATACTTCTGTTTCCTTCCATTGCCGCGCATATAGTGCTTCCGTAACTTCTGTTTTCTCTGTCTTCAAGGAGGAGTTTTGAAGGGTTGATTACACATTCCAACCCACGTTTAGTCATTTCAAATACGCCTATTTCTTCACTTGAGCCAAATCTGTTTTTGCTTAGTCTCAATATCCTTAGATTTGAATTTGTTTCGTTTTCGAAATACATGACCGTATCCACCATATGCTCAATGGTTTTAGGACCTGCCAATGTTCCTTGTTTGTTTATGTGACCCACCAAAAATACACTGGTATTGCTTGCCTTTGCAAAGTTCATAAGTAAGTTTGTACATTCTCTTACTTGGGTTATCGTTCCCGGGGCGCTTTGTATATCTGTACTTCTTACTGTTTGTATTGAGTCTATGATTAGTAAATCTACTTTGTTTTCTTTTGCGCTTTCGATTATTTGCTCTATATTTGTATTGGATAGTACCATTATGTTACCGTCTTTAAGCTTCAATCTGTCCAATCTTAATTTTAACTGTGTCAGACTTTCTTCACTTGATGCATAAAGGACTTTTCTATTGGTAAGAGAAATATTGTATGCGGTTTGCATTAAAAGGGTGGATTTACCTATTCCCGGTTCTCCTCCTACCAAAACCAGACTTGATGCTACTATTCCTCCGCCCAATACTCTGTCCAATTCGCTTATAGATGTTGAAAATCTTATGTCATCGTCGGCACTGATGTCGTTTAACTTTTTTACTTTTGGTGTAACAATGTTTGCATTGTTGTTTACGATATCCAGTTCTTTTTTTGAAAATTCGCTGAAAGTATTCCATTTCCCGCAGTCCGGGCATTTTCCCCAATATTTAGGGCTTTCATATCCACATTCACTGCAGACGAATATTTTTTTGTCTTTTGCCAAAATTCTATCCTCTTTGCTGTTTTTTTATTTAAAATAATAATTGATTATAAAAAATTATATCATAACAGTCATTTTTTTCATAAATATTTGCTCAATTAATAAAAATTTAGTGTATTATAAAATTTTTATTAAAATAACTTGTAATTTTATGATAAAATAAAAAAAGATAATATAAGTTAAAAGAGCTGAAAAAGGGCGATAAAATTGGAAAAAAATTGATATTTTTCTTTTGTTACCCTTGACTTATTTGTGTTCTTTTGCTAAAATATTAAATTACTGAAAATACAAAACAAGCCTAAAATTTGTGTTGATTTTATGCAGTTTAGGACGGAGGAAATAACAGCAAATTGAGTGAATCTTTTATTTGAAATAAGATAATTTTGCTGTGTTTTTCATGTTTAAAATTAAGGAGAGTGGTACAGTGATTCATCCAGAGAAAATTGGTAGAAGAGAAAGAATGAGTTTTTCCAAAATCAAAGATGTTATGGAAATGCCTAATTTGATTTCTATTCAGACAGACTCATACAAGTGGTTTATCGAAGAAGGGTTAAGAGAAGCCTTTTTAGATGTATTCCCAATCAGCGATCCAAGTGAAAATCTTATACTTGAATTTGTTGATTACATCTTGGACGATACCCCTAAATATGAAGTTGAAGAATGTAAAGAAAGAAAAACGAATTATTCTGCTTCTTTAAAAGTGAAAGTTAGACTTGTTGTAAAAGAAGACGGCGAAATAAAAGATGTAAGGGAACAGCATGTTTTTATGGCGGACTTCCCTCTTATGACAAAGACCGGTACATTTATTATAAATGGAGCCGAAAGGGTTATCGTAAGCCAGCTTATCCGTTCTCCGGGAGCATATTTCTCGGTAGAAAGAGATAAATACGGTAAAGAATTATATAACGGACAAATTATCCCTAACAGAGGTGCATGGCTTGAATATGAAAGCGATGCAAGCGATTGTTTGTACGCAAGGGTAGACAGAACCAAAAAAGTTCCTATAACAGTTTTGATAAGAGCTTTGGGACTTGGTACAAATGAAGAAATTATTGACTTTTTCGGTGAAGAAAAAAGATTAATGACAACATTTGAAAAAGACTCTTCAACAAATGTAGATGAAGGTCTTATTGAAATATATAAAAAATTAAGACCGGGAGAACCCGAAAGTGTCGATTCGGCAAAGGGTTTATTTATCCCTATGTTCTTTGACCAAAGAAGATATGACCTTATGATGGTCGGAAGATTTAAATTAAATAAAAAATTAGCACTGGCTACAAGAATTACTGGACAATATGCATTTAAAGATATAGTTAACCCTCTAACGGGCGAAATATTGGTAAACAAAGATGAAATTATAGATGAAAAAACTGCATGGGAAATTCAAAACAGCGGTATTAATACTGTTGAGGTTAAAGTTTCTGAAGATAAAGGCTTTAAGGTTATAGGTAACGGAGTTGTTGATATTAATAAATATGAACTTCCTTTTGACGTAAGTGACCTTAATATAGACGAAATGGTTAACTTTAAAGTTTTAAATGAAATTTTGGAATCAGAAATTTCAAATGAAGAGAAAAAGGAACAGATAAAGCTCAGAATGAGTGAGCTTCTTCCAAAACATATTACCGTTGAAGATATTTATGCATCAATAAGTTATAATCTCGGATTTGACCACGGTATAGGAACTCTTGATGATATTGACCATTTAGGAAACAGAAGAATACGTTCTGTCGGTGAATTGTTGCAAAACCAATTCAGAATCGGATTGTCAAGACTAGAAAGAACCGTAAAAGAAAGAATGATTTCTTTCGATCCGGAAGAAGTAACTCCTTCAAGTCTTGTTAATGTTAAGCCCGTGAATGCGGCTTTGAAAGAATTTTTCGGTTCTTCTCAGCTATCGCAATTTATGGATCAAACGAACCCACTCGGAGAGCTTACACATAAGAGAAGATATTCTGCCCTTGGTCCAGGCGGGTTATCAAGAGACAGAGCCGGATTTGAAGTAAGAGACGTTCACCATTCTCATTACGGAAGGGTTTGTCCTATTGAAACCCCTGAAGGTCCTAATATCGGTCTTATCGGTTCACTTGCTACGTATTCGAGAGTAAACAAATATGGCTTTATAGAAACTCCTTACAGAAAAGTAGTTGACGGCAGAGTAACAGGAGATATTGAATATATCCCTGCTGATGAAGAAGGTAAGTACACAATAGCTCAAGCCAATGAGCCTTTGATGGATGACGGTACATTTAAGCATAAGAAGGTAACCGGTAGAGCAGGTGTGGAAAGAGATTTCGTTACGGTAGAAAAAGAAAAAGTTGATTATATGGATATTTCTCCTAAACAAATCGTTTCTGTTGCTACAAGTATGATTCCTTTCCTTGAAAATGACGATGCTAACAGAGCCTTAATGGGTGCGAACATGCAGCGTCAGGCTGTTCCGCTTCTAAAACCTCAGGCTCCTATGGTTGCCACAGGGATAGAACACAGAGCTGCAAAAGACAGTGGTGTTTGTGTGGTAAGTGAAGTTGACGGAGTTGTTAAAAGGGTTACTGCTACGGAAATTATCATCACCGATGATGATACAAAACAAAATGTAAAATATAAATTACTTAAATATAAGAGAACAAACCAAAATACCTGTATTAATCAAATTCCTATTGTTAAACTTGGCGACAGAGTTAAAAAAGGCGAAGTTATTGCCGATGGACCATCGACAGAAAATGGGGATTTATCACTTGGTAGAAATATATTAATCGGATTTATGACTTGGGAAGGTTATAACTACGAAGATGCGATTATAATAAATGAAAAACTTGTAAAAGAAGATGCTCTTACATCAATTCATATAGAAGAATTTGACTGTGAAGCAAAAGAAACGAAACTCGGAAGCGAAGAAATTACGAGAGATATTCCTAATGTCGGAGAAGACGCACTGAGAAACCTTGACGAGAGAGGGGTTATAAGAGTAGGTGCGGAAGTAAAATCTGACGATATACTTGTAGGAAAGGTTACTCCGAAAGGAGAAAGTGATCCTACTGCGGAAGAAAAACTATTACGTGCTATTTTCGGTGAAAAAGCAAGAGAAGTAAGAGATACTTCGCTTAAAGTTCCTCATGGGGAAAAAGGTGTCGTAGTAGACGTTAAAGTATATACAAAAGAAAACGGTGATGAATTAAAGCCGAATGTAAATAAACTTGTAAGAGTTTATATTGCAATAAAAAGAAAAATCCAAGTCGGAGATAAAATGGCCGGACGTCATGGTAACAAAGGTGTTATAAGCCGAGTTGTTCCTGAAGAAGATATGCCGTTTTTACCTGACGGAACTCCTCTTGAAATACTTCTTTCACCTATGGGGGTACCGTCTCGTATGAATATAGGGCAGGTTCTTGAAGTTCATCTTGGAAGAGCTTGTAAAGAGCTTGGATGGAATATTGCAACACCTGTATTTGACGGTGCAAAAGAAGAAGATATTATGGAACTTCTTGAACAGGCAGGATGTGACCCTGACGGAAAGGTACAACTTTACGACGGAAGAACAGGAGAGCCTTTTGATAACAGAGTAACCGTAGGGTACATGTACATGTTAAGATTACATCATATAGTTGATGAGAAAATGCATGCCAGAGCAACCGGTCCTTACTCTCTTGTTACACAACAGCCTCTTGGAGGTAAGGCTCAAATGGGCGGTCAGAGATTCGGGGAAATGGAAGTTTGGGCGCTTGAAGCATACGGAGCTGCTCATACACTACAAGAAATACTTACCGTTAAGAGTGACGACGTTTCGGGTAGGGTTAAGACTTATGAATCTATTATTAAAGGAGAAAATATCCCTAAAGCGGGTGTTCCTGAGTCATTCAAAGTTCTCATTAAAGAATTCCAAAGCTTATGTTTGGATGTAAATGTTCTTGGCGAAAGAAATGAAATCATCGAAATAAGGGATGATGTTGATTCTGATTTGGTTACTGATTTAGAACAAGTCGAAGACGGTGCAGATACACAGTTCAGTGAAGTTTTGGAAGACGAAGTTGTATTTGATGAAATGAATGATAATGCCTTTGCAGAATCAAAAGAGAACATCAACAGCGAAGATTTAGATTTCCTTGATAGTGATATTTTAAGTTCTGATGAAGATGATATCGAAGATGAAGAATTTTTATAAAATAAATTACTTATAAAGGAAAATATATTTGGGAGGTACATTCCTTGAAAGAATTTAACGATGTAAATATAGATAAAAAAGAAAATACAAATATGGGTGATATTGATTTTAAATCAATTCAAATAGGTCTGGCATCTAAAGAAAAAATTCTTGACTGGTCATATGGTGAAGTTAAAAAACCCGAAACTATAAACTACAGAACCTCTAAACCCGAAAAAGATGGTTTATTCTGTGAAAAAATATTCGGACCGACCAAGGATTATGAATGTTACTGTGGAAAATACAAACAAATAAGATATAAAGGCGTAATTTGTGACAGATGCGGTGTTGAACTTACAAAATCAAAAGTAAGAAGAGAAAGAATGGGGCATATAGCTTTGGCTGCCCCTGTTACACATATCTGGTATTTTAAAGGTATTCCTAGCAGAATAGGTCTACTTCTTGAAATGTCACCTAAAGAGCTTGAAAGAATTATTTATTTTGCTGCTTATGTTGTTACGGATCCGGGCAATACACCTCTTGACGAAAAGACCGTGTTAACCGAAACCGAATATAAAGAATACAGACAAATTTATGGAAATGAGTTTACAGCCAAAATAGGTGCCGAAGCTGTACAAGATTTGCTTGGGCAAGTGGATCTTGAAAAAGAGAGCAAAGAGTTAAAGCAAATTATAGCTACGGAAACTACCAGACAAAAGAAAACAAAAGCAATAAAGAAGTTAAAAATTGTAGAAGATTTTAAAAATTCTAACAATAACCCTCAAGATATGGTTCTTGAAGTTATTCCTGTAATTCCACCGGAACTCAGACCTATGGTTATGCTTGACGGCGGAAGATATGCTACAAGTGATTTGAACGATTTATACAGAAGAGTTATTAACAGAAATAACAGACTTAAGAGATTACTTGAACTTAATGCTCCTGATATTATTGTTCAAAACGAAAAAAGAATGCTTCAAGAAGCAGTAGATGCTTTAATAGACAATGGAAGAAGGGGAAGACCTGTAACCGGACCTGGAAACAGACCTCTTCGTTCTCTTTCTGATATGCTTAAAGGTAAGCAAGGTAGATTTAGACAAAACTTACTTGGTAAAAGGGTTGACTATTCGGGACGTTCTGTTATCGTAGTAGGACCTGAACTTAAAATGTATCAATGTGGTTTGCCTAAAGAAATGGCGATAGAGCTATTTAAACCGTTTATAATGAGAGAGCTTGTAAAAAGAAAGCATTCTTTGAATATAAAATCAGCTAAAAGAATGGTTGAAAGACAAAGTCCTGAAGTTTGGGATGTTCTTGATGATGTAATCAAAGATCATCCGGTTTTGCTTAACCGTGCACCTACTCTTCATAGACTTGGTATTCAAGCATTTGAACCGATTTTGGTTGAAGGCAGAGCGATTAAACTTCATCCTCTTGTTTGTACTGCATTTAATGCGGACTTTGACGGTGACCAAATGGCAGTTCATGTTCCTTTAAGTGTTGAAGCACAGGCAGAAGCGAGATTTTTAATGCTTGCCGCTTATAATATATTAAAACCGCAAGACGGCTCTCCTGTAGTTTCGCCTACTCAGGATATGATTTTGGGATCTTATTATTTGACCATCACACAAGATAATCAAAAAGGTGAAGGAAAAGCATTTTCTTCAATTTCTGAACTTGAAATGGCATATTACAATAAAGAAGTTGAACTTCATGCAAACGTAAAAGTCAGAATGAAGAAAATAATCGACGGTAAAGAACATGTAAAAGTTGTGGAATCTACTGTCGGAAGATTTTTATTTAACCAAATTATTCCTCAAGATTTAGGCTTTGTCGTAAGAGAAACTCCTGCGGATATGTTTAAACTTGAAATTGATAAAGTCGTTGACAAGAAAGTATTGTCTGAGATTGTATATAAATGTTTTACAAGACATGGTGCCGCAAAGACATCTATGGTTCTTGATGACATAAAGAAAATGGGCTTTACTTATTCTACTAAAGCTGCCGTAACTGTAAGTATTTCTGATATGGAAGTTCCTGATGTTAAGCATCAATTGCTTGATGAAGCGGATGAAAAAGTAGAAAAAGTACTTAAAAAATACAAAAGAGGTATGATTACCGAGGCAGAAAGAAAAAGAGAAGTTATTGATATTTGGAATGAAACCACAAATCTTGTAACAAATGCGTTACTTGATAATCTTGACCCATTCAATCCAATCAATATGATGGCTGACTCAGGAGCCAGAGGTAGCAGAAACCAAATCAGACAGCTTGCCGGAATGAGGGGGCTTATGGCATCTCCTAGTGGGGATATTATTGAACTTCCTATACGTTCAAACTTCCGTGAAGGACTTGATGTACTTGAATTCTTTATTTCTTCTCACGGTGCAAGAAAAGGTCTTGCGGATACTGCTCTTAGAACAGCCGATTCTGGTTATTTGACGAGAAGACTTGTTGATGTAAGTCAAGATCAGATAATTAAAGAAGAGGATTGCGGAACCGAACAAGGTTATGAAGTTACTGCTATTAAAGTTGGTAATGATATCATTGAAGACCTTGAAGAAAGAATTAGCGGAAGATATGCTTTTGAAGATGTAATAAATCCTAGTACAGGAGAAGTAATCGTAAATAAAAACGAACTAATCACTTCTGATAAAGCGAAAACAATAGTAGACAGCGGTATTGAAAAAGTAAATATCAGAGCGGTATTTAACTGTAAGAGTAAAATAGGTGTTTGTGCTAAGTGTTACGGTGTGGATTTAACCAGCATGAAGACTGTAAGTGTTGGTGAGGCTGTAGGAACTATTGCCGCACAGTCTATTGGGGAACCGGGTACTCAGCTTACAATGCGTACATTCCATACCGGTGGTGTTGCTTCTGCAGAAGATATTACTCAAGGTCTTCCTAGAATTGAAGAGCTATTTGAAGCTAGAAGACCAAAAGGTCAAGCGATAATATCAGATATTGACGGTGTAGTAGAAATTACAGAAGAAGACGGCCACAGCAAGGTTATAGTAATGAATAATGAAAACGGCGAAGTTTTCGAATATGATATACCTTACGGAGCAAGAGTAAAAGTAAGACAATCAGATAAAATCGCTGCCGGAGATGAAATCACCGAAGGTAGTATTTATCCTGAAGATCTTCTTAGAATTAAAGGTGTGGACGGAGTTCAGAAATATATCTTAACTGAAGTACAAAAGGTATACAGATATCAAGGGGTTCATATTTCGGATAAGCATGTTGAAATTATAATAAGACAAATGCTTAGAAAATATGAGGTTACGGATTCTGGAGAAACAGATCTTCTTCCTGGAACAAGCGTTGATATTTTTGAATTTGAAAATGCAAATGAAAAAGCAAGAAAAGAAGGTAAAGAAGAGGCGAGTGGAGTAAGAAAACTTCTTGGTATTACGAAAGCATCACTTTCAACATCTTCGTTCTTATCTGCTGCTTCATTCCAAGAAACAACAAAAGTTCTTACGGATGCTGCTATCCAAGGTAAAGTCGATCCTTTACTAGGTCTTAAAGAAAATATTATTCTTGGTAAATTGATTCCTGCAGGTACCGGTATTAAAAAGTATGATCTTGAGCTTGTTAAAAATAAAGACGATGATGATCTTTTAAAAGAAATATTGGATGAATTGAACGATACAAATAGTGAGAATTCTTTTGGTATGGATGAAAATTTAACGGTTCACGACATAGAAGAAGATGACTTGAATGAGGATTCAATGTCTTTTGATACAGAAGATACAACCGAAGAAATATAAATAATAATTTAAAATCTACGGCTTTTTTGAGTCGTAGATTTTAGTACATATATAAACGCTAAACATAAATAGGAGAAAATAAATGTCTAAAATAGGATTATTAGGATGTGGAACCGTAGGTACAGGCGTATATGAAATAATAAACGAAAAAAAAGGAAACTTCTTTGAACAGGATGATTACACAATAAAAAAAATCCTGGTAAGAGATACCTCAAAAGAGAGAGAAGGTATTCCAAACGAGTTACTTACGAGTGATGTAGATGAAATTTTAAATGATGAAGAAATATCTCTTATTGTTGCAGTAATGGGTAGCTATGATCAAGAGTATCCGGCTATAAAGACTGCTTTAGAAAAGAAGAAGGATGTTGTAACCGCAAATAAAGAGATTATATCTAAACATATGGAAGAACTTTTGAATATTGCAAAAGAAAACGGTGTTACTCTTCTTTTCGAAGCTTCGGTAGGAGGTGGAATTCCTATTATAGAATCCATTATCGATACTATAAAGATTAATAAAATCAACAAAGTCCAAGGTATTTTAAACGGTACAACAAATTTTATTCTTTCTAAAATGACAAAGGATGAAATGGATTTTGATGATGTATTAAAAATCGCTCAAGATATGGGATTTGCAGAAGCAGATCCAACTGCTGATGTAGACGGCTTCGATATATCTAGAAAGCTTACAATACTTTCATCCCTTTGTTACGGTGCATATATAGATAATGACGATGTATATACCAGAACAGTAAGGAATATATCTTTGGCCGATATTAAAGTGGCAGACGAGTTTGGTTATGTATTTAAATATATGGCAGAGAGTGAGCTTTATGAAGATGATACATTCGGTGCAAGCGTTACTCCTGTTCTTATAGGTAAAGATTTGGTTACGAGTAATGTAAATGACGAATATAACGTAATAAACATTAACGGTAATATAATTGGACAATTATCGTTTTTAGGCAGAGGAGCCGGCAAAGAAGCTACTGCAAATGCAGTTGTGGCGGATGTAATAAAGGTTCTTACAAAATCTGTCCATGACTATACTCATTTGAAATTTGAAAATGAATATAAAAGCTGCGGTATCGAAAGATATAAAAATAAATTTTATCTCAGAGTTTCTGTAAACAGCGAAACAGAATTTGCAAAAGCTGTAGATATAATTTACAGAAATATAGATAACATAAATTTGTCTTATGAAGACGGAAAAATCTTCTTGTTCACAAACGAAATGACCGGTGAATTTATGAGTAATCTTTGTGATAGATTATCACATGTTACCGAAGATGTATTTTACGCAAGAATAATTGAGGATATATTATAATAAGTATAGGAGAAGGTAGACACTATGAGAAAAGATGATAGTATAATAAAGGCCATAACAGTTGATGAAGATATTGCAAAAATATCAGTAATGGAAGTTCCCGATAAACCGGGTATTGCTTTTAATTTATTTAGCAATATAGCTAACGAAGGAATTAAGATTGAAAGTATAACACAGAATGTTAACAGAAGTCAGGTAAATGATATTACATTTACGGTACCTACAGATGAATTTGAAAAAGCGTTTAAAATAACCAGTGATTTTGCCATTGAAGTAGGGGCTACAAAAGTACTTTATGATAAAGGGGTAGCAAAGCTTTCTGTTATCGGTTCTGGAATGGTTGCAAGCACACAAGTTGCAAGTAGGGTTTTTAAAGCTTTATACGAAAAAGGCGTAAATATTCAAATGATTTCTACAAGCGAAGTTAAAATATCATGTGTGATTGAAAAAGATAAAGCAAAAGAAGCTTTAAAACAAATATACAAAGAATTTGAAGTTGAATAATCTAATTGAAAAAGACCTTTAATAAGGTCTTTTTTTGTTAAGTTTTAGTTACTAATCAGTTATTAAAATATTTATGTGAAAAACTGGATTTCTGCCACATAGTAATGTTATAATATAGTTAAATAATGTTAAAGGTTTACATAACTTTTAATTAGCTGATAAGAACTTTTTTGAAGGAGGCTTAGGGGAAATTATGAAAAAATTTTTGTCGGTATTTTTGGTAGTATTGATAGGAGTGTGTTTTTTGTCTGGATGCGGAGAAGAAGAACATAAAAAAGTTTCTTTTAATGTCGGTGAAACGGCCACTTTTGATGATGTTGATTACACATTAACAAAGGTAGAAAAATCAAATGGAGATGATTTTGATCAACCTAAAAAGGGGTACGAATATGTTGTGGTAACTTTAAAAATAGAAAACAAATCAGAAGAAAATATACCATATAGTACTTTTGATTGGAAAATGGAAAATTCCGAAGGACAAATTTCAGAAGAATCTTTGGCTATTATTGACAGTGATACGGCACTTAGTGACGGAGAGTTAAAGCCTGGAGGAAGCGTAAAGGGAACTATAGTATTTGAAGAACCTAAGAAAGACAAAGGATTAAAGCTCCATTATTACGGTAATATATTAAGTGACGAGGCTGAATTTCATTTTGTTTTAAATGGGAAAAATAAATAAAAAAGACCATATAGGTCTTTTTTATTTATTTTTCCGTTATTTAATAATTTATTTATCTTTTTTATTTGCTGTATTTGATAGGTTCAAGTATCAAGCTTGGTATTACAAATAATATATAAGGAATAAACAATATTTCTCTAACCACATATAAAATTGCTCCAGTCAATGTAAATTCAGACTTCTTTAAAAAGAAGGATAAACACATAAATATTGTATCTAATACGATTAATATTATATGGGGTTTAACTAACATAGTTGCAATTGCAGTTCTGTCCTGTTTTGTTGAGCTACCTCTTTATGTCAGTGTTCTGGTGAAATATACAATGATATAAATCATATATGCAAGTTTGTTAAATTAAAAGTTGTGTCGTTAAATATAATTTCTGTAATATATTTTATAATTATTTTCAAGGGTATATTATGCTTATATCTTTTTATAAGTTTATTTTATGTATGTTTATTTATACCTTAATAAACTCTTAATAATAAATGAATATATTATTTAAAAATTCATGATATATTTTATTTATAAAGGAGATATGATAATGAATAAAAAATTAAATATATGGAATATATTACTTTTTTCGATAACGTTATTTTATATTTATTTTTTGATAAGTCAGATTTTATTTAAATATGTTACTTTGGTTGGTCTGTTTGAACAAGGACGATATTTTTCGCAAAGTATCAATATGATACCGTTTAATGATTTATTTAAAGGGGTTTACAACCAGTTAGATGTTTTTGGTAATATAATATTGTTTATTCCTTTTGGACTTATTGTTAAAATATACAAACCTTCATTAAAGTTTAAAAATAGTTTTATTCTATTTTTTATTGTAAGTTTTTCATTTGAAGCTTTTCAGTATATTTTTGCTATAGGAGCAAGTGATGTTACTGATATTATATATAATGTATTTGGCGGTATTTTGGGTATGGGTATTTATAAAATATTAAAGTTTATATTTAAAAAGGAAGATACAGCTAATAAAATTATTATTGTTATGGGAAGTGTTATGCTTATAATAGTCAGTACATTGTTGATACTCATAAGTATTTATAATTAAAAAGAGGTTTTTAATTAACCTCTTTTTTATTTAAAATTTTATTGTTGTTATATAAAAACATTATTATTGATGCAATACATATTATTGTATAACCTACAAAGCTGTATAAATCCGGAATCTGCCCCAGGAAGATAAATGAGAGCAATGTTGCAAATATAATTTGCGAATAATCGTATATTGATATTTCGCTTGCAGGAGCATGAGTATATGCGGCAGTTATAAAAAATTGACCTCCTGATGCGGCTAGTCCCGTCAGCATCAGTATTAGGAATTGATATAAACTCATCGGTACATATTGTATTATCAAAAAAGGCAAGGATACCATGCACGAAAACAAAGAAAAGAAAAATACGATAAAAGGTCCTTTTACTCCTTTTGTACCCAGCTTTCTGACATAGGTATAGGCGGCTCCCGCACACATGCCTCCCAAAATACCTATTATTGCAGGCATAATTGGCATTCCTGTGAATCCCGGTTTTATTACGAATAATGTTCCAAAAAAAGCAAGTGCGACGCAGAATCCTTGAAAGGGTTTGATTTTTTCACTTAATATAAAGTAAGAAAAAATAATTACAAAAAAAGGAGAAAGCTTATTTAACATTGAAGCATCACTTACAAGCATATGATCTATTGCATAAAAGTTGCAAAATATTCCTATTGTTCCAAAAGTCGCTCGTAAAATCAGATCGAATTTTGCTCCTTTTGGTATTTGAAGCTTTATTCCTTGTTTATACATTAATATTAAAGCGAAGAAGAATGCAACGAAATTTCTAAAAAAACTTTTTTGTATGAATGGTAAATCCCCTGCCATGCGGACAAGTACATTCATCATGGCAAAACAAAATGCCGATAAAATAATAAAAAATACACCTTTATTTTTTGAAGATAATTTATTCATTTGATTTTTTCCTTTTTTAAAATTTACGGTTTATTATATCATTTATTGACTGTTTTCACTATATTAGTTTTAAAATATATAATTTATTTTGAATTTTGATATTTTGTGCTTAAATAAGCATAGAAACTTATGATTTTAAATACAACTTAAAAATAATAAAATATAAAAAAATTAAAAATTATATTTTACAAAATATTTTTATGATAAAATACTTTTAAAGAGAGGAAAAACAATGGATATAAGTAAAATACATTTTTCAGGCGAACTGCCTCTTGAAGGAACAAATAATGTACGAGACCTCGGAGGATATTACTGTGATTTGGGCAAAGGTAAAATCACAAAATACCATAAATTCATAAGATCATCCGGACTTTCTTATATTACAAAGAAAGATATTGATTTTCTTATAAGTTACGGAGTAAAAGACGTCCTTGATTTGCGAAGCCAAGAAGAAGCAGAAGCCATGCCAAACAAATTAAAAGACATTGAAGGAATAACTTATTACAATATTCCGCTTAGTATAGAAGATATGGTTGCAGACATAACAAAAGAAGAAAAAAATTTCAATATGCAGGAAGGATACATAAAGCGTATAGAAAGTAAGCACATAATAAAAGGTATCGTAGAATACATAGCAGATAATATAAACGGAAATTTTTTATTTCATTGTACTGCCGGCAAAGACAGAACGGGACTGGTTGCTTCCATATTGCTCGGACTTTGTAAAGTAAGCAGAAGTGATATAAAGGCAAACTATGAAGTATCCCATACATATATGTGAGAAAACAAAGACTTTATGAATGCATATCAAAGAGGAAAATCAAAAGTATTTCTTTCAAAATCAATATACATGGAAAGTGTATATGATTATATAATCAATACTTACGGTACATATAAAACCTATTTAAAAGAATGTGGAATAAAAGAAGAAAAACTCAATAAAATAATAAAATACTTTACAACGGATATATAAAATGAATAAGAATAAGAAAAATAAAAAGAAAATAGCACCTATAATAATCGGTGCATTAATGATAGTTGTATTTATAATATATATTGTTTCAATTGTAATATTGCCTATACCTATATTGATTAAAATAATAGGCTCAGCAATCTTTTTGGGACTGATAGGTTTAATGATATATGTTGTAATTGAAAGAATTAAAGAAATAGAAAAAGGAGAAGAAGATGATCTTAGTAACTACTGAAACAATTTCGGGAAAAGAACTGGAAATGCTTGGACTTGTAAAAGGTTCTTGCATTCAAACAAAGAACTTAGGTAAAGACATAGGACAAACATTTAAAAACCTGGTTGGAGGAGAATTAAAATCATATACGGAAATGATGGATGAATCAAGAGCCCTTGCAACCAAAAGAATGGTAAATGAGGCTGAACAACTGGGTGCCGATGCAATAGTGGCAGTCAAATATGCTTCTTCTGCAGTAATGCAAGGTGCAGCAGAAGTATTTGCATACGGAACAGCCGTAAAGTTCAAATAAAAAAAGAGCTATATAGCTCTTTTTTTATTCACCGTAACCCCAAACCTCTTTTGGTATACTATTTAAATGAGTCAATGTTCTATTTGCATAAAACATCAAACATAAAAATACAAAGTGTATCCCCATTTGTATATAATCAATAGACAATATAGTAATGATAAAATCAATAATGTAAAAGAATATTATAACAGAATAAGCAAACTTTACATTCTTATAACAAAAGAATGCACATGTTCCCATTATTATAACACTTACCCCAACTGCACCGTAAAACATAACAGATAATACAACATTTTGTACATTGTAAAAAAGACGTGCATTGGTAAATAATTGATCTACCAATACAAAATTAAACCAGGTAGCGTCAGTCTGAGTTCTTGCAATCAATAATACAATTTGAAATATCATTGCCAAAAATATAAATATCGGTACAAACGATAATATTTTTGCTCTTCTCTCAAGTTTATCTTTTATAACTTTAAAATCGGCATAATTCATAACAAAACCTCCTAAGCATCTTTACCTATTATCCTTACTTCTTCTTCCAATCTAACATGGTATTTACCGAATACTTCTTTTTTGACATGCTCAATGACCGCAAGAATATCATTAGTTGATGCATTATTTTCATTTATAACAAAACCGGCATGCTTCTTACTGACACAAGCACCTCCGACAGTATAGCCTTTTAATCCCGCTTCATCAATAAGCTTTGCGGCTATATACCCTTCAGGTCTTTTAAACGTACTTCCGGCAGAAGGATCCGAAGGTTGTGTTCTGGTTCTGTAATCCTTAAACTCTTCCATTTTTGCTTTTATTTCTTCTTTACTTCCTTTTTTGAGTTTAATCCTTGCCGATAATACGACATATCCCTTTTCGGATATATTACTGTGTCGGTAACTTAAATCCAACTGCTCCGGTTTTAAGACTTTGATTTTTCCGTTATCAATTACTCTAACATCAAGAAGAACATCTTTAAGCTCGCCACCATGTGCTCCCGCATTCATAAAGATACCTCCGCCAAGACTTCCCGGAATACCGCCGGCAAATTCAAAACCTTCCAGCTCTTTTGCAAGAGCTTTATTTGCAATCAAAGCAAGGGGGGTGCCGGCATCGGCAGTTACAATATTATCTTCTATTTCAAGTCCGGTCAATTTAAAAGTGCTTATAACGACTTTATCGATACCGCCGTCTTTAACTAAAATGTTTGTTCCTCTTCCAAGAATTATATATTCTGTATTATTATTTTCAAAATACTTTATTAGTTCTTCCAACTCCTTAACGGTTTTAGGTAATAAATATATTTTTGCATTACCTCCGCTTCTGAAGTTAGAATGTTTTTTCATCGGTTCATTCAATAAAATATTTTCTTTATCTATAATATTCTCAATGTCTTTTAAAATTTCCATAAAACTCCTTATCAATTACAATCACTTGTATCAACATCAATATCGGATTTTTCTTTTCTTAAAAAAGAAAAATTTGTTTCGGCTAATATCAACGCCGTAAATATTATAACAGCTCCGAATAACATTTGTATAGTAAAAACTTCATTTAGGAAAATAATACCTAAAACAGTACCAAATACACTTTCCATACTCATTAGTATACCCGCATGAGTAGGTGTCGTATACTTTTGAGCAATATTTTGAATCAAAAAGGCTCCTGCAGAAGCAATAACACCAAGATACAACAATGTCGGAAGAGTATTTCCCGAAATATTAAATGTAAAAAGTTCTCCGTTTAAAATCAAAAATACAAATGCAAATATGCCCGCAAATCCCATTTGAATCATACAAAGAATGATTGGATCTTCATCTTTTGAAAACAAACCCACGAAAAAAACATGAAAAGCCCAAAATACAGCGCCAATCAAAGTAATGCCGTCATAAAAATCAATTGAAAAACCTTCATTTGGATTTATAGTAAGAAAAAATATACCTACAATCATAAGCAAAGCGGCTACAAAATTATGCTTTTCTGGCTTATGCTCTCCCACAAACATTGCTATAAAAGGAACGATCGCAACATATACTGCGGTTAAAAAAGCACTTTTACCTGCAGATGTTTCAACTAAACCGTAAGTTTGAAAGGCAAACCCGAGAAAAAGAACAAAACCTATTACAGCACCTTTAATTACCGTTTTAGCTTTTATCAATTTTACTTTATTTATATTTATTATAAACAAAGTAACAAAAGCTATTAAAAAACGTAAAAATATTAATTGAACACCGGTAAGAGAGTCCAGTGTATTTTTTGTAAATATAAATCCGCTTCCCCATATAAGCGCCATTATAAGCAGTGCAAAATCAGCTAAAAAAGATTTATTTTTAATATTCATCAAATTATTACCCCTAAAACAAATATGTGTTTAATTATATCATAAATTAATATAAGACAAAAGTATTTATAAGCTTATATTTTTGCAGTGAATTTTATAGATTAAATAATAAAATTGAATTACATTTACAAAAAATAAAGAACCCGAAGTATTAATTCAGGTTCTTTATTTAAAAGGTTTTTATTATTCATGAACAGGTTTCTTCAGAATTGCAAGAAGTATCATCCCAACCAAAGATCCTGCCAGAAGGGCAATAATATAATATAAAGGGTTACCTATAATGGCAATTACCCAAAATCCTCCATGAGGTGCACGAAGGGTACAATTAAACAACATCGACAATCCTCCAGCAACCCCCGCCCCAATGGCACATGAAGGTATTACTCGCAAAGGATCAGCTGCAGCAAAAGGTATTGCTCCTTCGGTTATAAACGATAACCCCATTACATAATTGGTAAGAGCAGAACCTCTTTCATCTTTTGAAAATCTGTTTTTAAAAAATGTTGCACAAAGAGCAATAGCCAAAGGTGGAACCATTCCGCCTATCATAACCGCAGCCATAATATCATAACTGCCAGTTGTCAAAGAAGCTGTTCCGAAAACATATGCAGCTTTGTTAAACGGTCCTCCCATATCTATTGACATCATAGACCCAAGAACAATCCCCAAAATTACTTTTGAAGATTCTCCCATTGTGTTAAGTCCGTTTGTCATAGCAGTATTAAGAAGGGATACTGGCGGATTTACCACAAAAGTAATAACAGCACCTATCAATAATACTCCAAGAAGCGGATAAATCAAGACAGGCTTCATTCCTTCTACGCTTGCAGGAAGTTTTTCGCAAACTTTCTTAAGTCCGAGCATTAAATATCCGGCAATAAATCCTGCCAATAAAGCTCCCAAAAATCCAGAACCTCCGCTGTTTGCGAGGGCACCGCCCACAAAGCCCGTAACCAGCGCAGGTCTGTCGGCAATACTCATTGCAATATATCCGGCCAATATAGGTAGCATGAACCCAAAAGCAGTATCACCAATGGTTTTCAAAAAAGCCGCAAATGGCGTATTAGAGCCAAATGTTTTTGCACCCAAACTTGCATCGTCAAACAAAAAGGCAAGCGCTATCAAAATCCCTCCGCCTATTACAAAAGGCAGCATATGAGAAACACCGTTCATAAGATGTTTATAGACTTGTCGTCCAAAACTTTCGTTTGCTTCGCTTTCGGCTGTAACCTCGCCACTGTTTTCATATACAGAAGCTTTGCCGCTCATAGCATCATTCAGTAATTGTTCAGCCTTATTAATGCCATTCGCAACTTTTGTTTCAATGACTTTTTTACCGTTAAACCTAGCCATTTCAACTTGCCTGTCTGCTGCTACGATAATACATTTTGCATGTTTTATCTCGTCTTTAGAGAGTTTATTCTTTACACCTCCGGAACCGTTTGTCTCAACTTTTATTTTTATTCCCATTTTACCGGCTTGTTTTTCCAGTGCCTCGGCAGCCATGTAAGTATGAGCAATTCCGGTAGGACAAGCCGTAACGGCAAGAATATCAAAATATTCTTCATTGTCTGATGAAGAATGTTCTTTTTCCTCTTCTTCTTTGAATTTTTCTTTTTCTGCTTTATCAATCATATTTAAAAATTCATCTTTATTCTTTGCATGTATAAGATTATTCCTAAAATCTTCATCCATCAACAATGTTGAAAGACGGCTCAAGACCTCCAGATGTACATTGGCATCGGTATCAGGCGCCGCAATCATAAAAAACAAATAAGCGTCATTCCCGTCAAGTGATTCAAAATTCAGGCCGTCTTTTATAACCATAGCGCTAAGGCCGGCTTTTATAACAGCTTTATTTTTAGAATGAGGTATAGCTACCCCTTCTCCTATACCTGTTGTTCCCTGAGCTTCTCTTTCAAGTACACCCTTCTTGTATTCTTCCTTATCTGATAAATTCCCGCTATTATCCATCAAATCAACGAGAAAATTAATTGCATCAGACTTATTTTTTACATCAGGATTAAGGGCAATTCCTTCCTTTTTTAACAAATCAATAATTTTCATCTAACTCTCCTTTTGTTTTATAACAATTTCATTAAACTTTCTACTTTTTCTTTTTGAGCTATTCCTTCGCTGAAAGCACTTGCACTTCCGGCCGCAATACCGAGCTTCAAAGCTTTTTCATAATCTTTATATCTTTCATACCCACATATAAAGCCGGCCACCATTGAATCTCCTGCACCTACTGAATTTATGACTTTTCCTTTCGGAGAAGAACTTTTATGGACATCTCCTCTTTCATCTACCAAAATAGCACCGTCTTTAGCCATCGAAATTAAAACATTTTTTGCACCCATCTCTCTTAACTTATTTGCATATCTAACTATATCTGAATCACTTTCTATTTTAACGGAAAATAATTCTGCCAATTCATGATGATTAGGTTTAATCAAAAAAGGAGAATATTTTAAAACATTTAAAAGTAAATCTTTTGTTGCGTCAACAACAACTTTTATACCTTTGTCCTTAACCTTTTTCATAATCTTTTCATATATATTATCATTCATAGAAGCAGGAACGCTTCCTGCCAGGACAAGTATATCCTCATTTTCTAAATCTTCTAGTTTATTAAGCAATAAATCTATATCATCTTGTGTAATTAAAGGACCTGTTGCATTTATCTCACTTTCAACATCTGCTTTTATTTTTACATTAATCCTCGTCATACCCTCTTTCAAAGTTACAAAATCATTCTTTATGTTTCTTTCTTCAAGTTTTTTCAAAAATTCTCTGCCGGTAAATCCTGCAACATATCCAAGAGCAGTATTAGCTATCCCCAGTTCTTTAAGCATCATAGAAACATTAATCCCTTTACCTCCTGGATTAATAAACTCCTCTTTTGTTCTGTTTACATCTCCCAAGCCGAATTTATCCAAAACCATAACATAATCCAATGCGGGATTAAATGTAACGGTATAAATCATATTATTCTGCCTCCATTATTTTAGTCTTTTCCTTAAATACAGAATTTACTCCACCAACAGTAATTATTGTCGCATCTTCTATATTTCCAAAGGTTATCGGAGCTATTTTGTTAAATTTGGAAGAATCACTCAAAATAAAAGCTCTCTTACATTTTTTCAAACCGGATTCTTTTACCATTGCTTCTTTGTCTTCATAAGTGGTATATCCGGCATTTATATCCACCCCGTTTGTTCCGAAAAATCCTTTTGTAAAATTATATTTATTTATACTTTGAACCGCTTCAACTCCGGTAACAGAACCTGTTAAAGCTTTTGTTTCACCGGAAAGGATATATACCTTATATCCCATTTTAGACAAGTTTAATGCATGATATACACCATTTGTCACAAAAGTTGCATTTTTAACTTTAATATGCTTTATCATTGTTTCTGTAGAAGTACCTGCATCCAAATAAACAAAATCATTCTCATTTATTAAACCCGCAGCCATTTTTCCTATTGAATCTTTTTCTTCCTTATGAATATTTTTTTTAGTGATAATATCTTCTTCCACATTAATAAAACTGCTGTTTTCTACTCTGATAGCACCACCGTGTACTCTCTTAATTTTACCCATCTTTTCTAATGCTTTAAAATCCCTTCTTGTAGTCGCATCGGAAGAATTAAGTACATGAGTAACTTCTTTTACGGTTATAACACTTTTTTCTTCAAGCATATCAATAATTTTTTCATATCTTTTTTCCGTTAACATATCATCACTTCCTTTTCAAATGTATAATATCATTATAATAAAGCAATGTCAATCATTTTCAATCATAATCAATCAAAACTAATCAATAATTTGCACTATATTATTTTATTTATTACTTAAAACAACTGTATATATCCATATAATCGTAAAATATATAAATAAAAAAGCGACAGATTTTCTGCCGCTTTTTTATTTATATATTTGCTCTATTCCTTATTAGTTAGAATACTTTCTTATGTATAAAACACCTACACAAAAAGTATATATTTTTCACAGAAAAATTTTATTTTGGAATTTTCTTGAAATTATAATAAAAAAGATTGTTTACGCAAAATAAAAAGTATTTTCCTTGCTATCATATAATATTGACATATTATTTTATGAGGTATAAAATTTAGAAAAAAGGAGTTTTTTATGAGCGATATAGTACTTAGAAGCGAAGATATTAATTTAAAGGAACATAAACGCATAAGTAAAAATACAGGCAATATTACGTATGATATGCATTTGGTTGATGATGAAGATACAAAAATGATGGTTAAACAAATGATATATCCGAAAGGTGTTCTTACCCCTTGGCATGTGCATGATTGTGCTCACGGTATGTATGTTTTAAACGGAACCCTTCATACAAATTTAGGCGATTTTGACAAAGGCAGTTTCATTTGGTACAAAGAGGGGTCTAAGGGATTTCATGGAAGCAAAGATGAAGATGTTGAAGTTTTATTTATAACAAACAAAGAATTCAATATAAAATACCTTTAAAAAAGAGCAGGTTATCTGCTCTTTTTTCTTAAATCAATTATTTGAATATTGTATTCTTTTAACTTTTGTAAAAATACATCGTATCCTATATCATCATTTTCTATTTTTAATACAGGGGTGTTGTCAATAAACAGTATTGTTGCCATATTTATTACTCTGCATGAAGTAAATTCAGAAAATGAATAAACATTTCCTTTTGTATCCGTTATTTTGTTATTTTCTACGGTTATTTTTCTGTTTATTGCCTTTTGTACATTGAATAAATTCATAAGTATGACAATTATAAATAATATGTCCCACATAAGTGAGTCTTGAAATATTAAACCTTGTTTGTAAAGGGCAAATGCCGCTACTGTAAATATCAAAATTCCTGTATGAAATACGACTTTTGATTGCGGTTTTTTCATTACAAAATTATTTTCGTCTATCTTTAGGGATTTCTTTTTCACTGTCTTGCTCATATATTTTGTCCACATTGAAAAGCAGATTGCTCCGAGTATTATACCTATTATTGTTGCAATTATGCTCATTTTTTACTTCCTCACAAAATCAATTTCTATTTTTACCGGATTATGATCGGCGTAGTTGAATTTTGTATCTATTGTTTGTGTTTTTTTAAGTTTTATATTTGGTGATAATATAAAGCCGTCAATTACATATAACTGTGTATTTGGACTTTTTTCATTGTATTCTTCATTTAAAAGTCTTGATGTAGGAGTACTGTCATCAACAGCAAAAGTCCAGTCTTTTGAAAATGCTGTTAAGTCAAGTGTTCCCGGAGAAAAATATTTATCGTTTTTTATAGGATATTTGCTGTAATCTGCACCGGGGAAGTTTTGATTAAAATCTCCTCCTGCAATGCAATAATTTCCTTTTTTGTATTCTTCCTTTAAAAAATCTGTCAGTACTTTGGTCTGTGCCTTTTTCCCTTCTCCGTCATCGTAAGCTTCCATATGCAGGTTAACAAGAACTAGTTCTTTATCGCTGTTTTCAATGCTTATTCTTTGAACCAAAAGACATCTTTTAAGTTGGCATACCCTGATTGGATAAGTGAATGCAACGGGTAATGCATATCTTTTTGCATCTTTTACTTCAAAAGGATTTATCGTAACAATTCCGCCTTGAACCTCACCTATGGTATCGGGAATCGGATAGGGAATATATTTACATGAAAAGTTTTTTGCAAAATAACTGCTTCCCTTTAGGTTATCGCTTAAATATTTTACTTGGTTGACACCATATCCTCTTTTGGACTTTTCATCGACTTCTTGTAGCATTACTATGTCGGCATTTGCTTCTTTAATATTATTTCCGATGCCTTTCATGTTTCTTATTACTTTGTCTTTTGATTCTATCCGGGTTCGTTTTCCTCCGTCCATGAAGAAATCGCTGTCTGCGCTGTCATTACAATATCCCAGATTGTATGTCAGTACACTTAAAGATTTATTCAAGTCTATTTTTTTATTGTTATCGTATTTTTTTATTAATTTTGCTTCTTCTATTTGTTCGGGTTTATATTCCGTAATCGTTAGGTATATGACTCCTAAGATTAAAAGAATGATAACCGCGATAATTATATATAATATAAACTTTAAAATAGTTCTTACCACCTTTCTGTATCCTCCTATATTGCTGTTATCATCAATTATAACATAAAAAAATAAAAGAAGGAAAACCCTTCTTTTAAAATGTTGAATATATTTTTACATTAAATTTTCTTTTCTTAAATTTTTAACTTTTTTAAAATATTTGTCTTTTGTTTCTGTTACTGCACACCATTTATCCATAATGCAAACTATAACTGCTTCTTTGCTTTTGGGATAATTCCTGAGTGTTAAAGGCCACATATGAGAGGATATGATATTTTCTTCTTTTTGAGTAAGTTCAAAATGTTTCTTTGCGTTAATCAGAGCTCTGTTTGGGTGTTTAAATCCGTGAAAGCCTTCTCTTTCTTTTTTATTTTCATGCCAGTCATATAAGTAAAAGTCATGTAACAGTGCACCTTTTAGAAGTTCATCTTCGTTTATTTTGATATTATGTTTTTTTACAAATTTGTAGCATGAAAAAGCAACGTTTAAACAGTGGGTGTACGTGTCTGTTATTCCGTGTTGCATGAAATTCTGCATTCTTCTTACTTCCTCATGTGTTATTATATGATTTACTTTTTCGTAAAAATTATCTTTTTCTTTTCTCGTCATGATTTTTATCCGCCTTGTTTGATGAGTTATGTTTATTTTTTCAGTATAATAATTATAATATATATTTATTATGAACTTCTTAACTAAAAATTATAACTTAATAAATTTTGTTGTTAATAATTATATAAAATAGAAGTGTAATTTCGATTTATAATAATTTATATAAAATTATAAGGAATTTATAAAAAAATTATTGACATAATATAAAAATTTATATATAATAATATAGCTTTATAAATATGCGGATGTGGCGGAATTGGCAGACGCGCTAGACTTAGGATCTAGTACTTCGGTGTGGGGGTTCGACTCCCTTCATCCGCACCACTTGAGAAATCGCTGAAAACCTTAATATAAAGGGTTTTCAGCTTTTTTATTTTGGGTCTAAGGCAAAAGAGATTGTAATAAAGAATAAGGTTAGTAAATGGATATAAATAATTTATTTGATAATAGAGAAGATATAAAGTTAGAAAGCTTTGATGATTTTTATAAAATAATGGAAGAAAATCGTTCGTATATTAATGAAGATTATGAAGGTACATTAAGGGTTATAAAAGATATTTTTGATGAAATGTATTTTTTAGCATTACAATATATGAAATTTAGATCTTTTATGGGGTTAGGAAATAATAAAAATTTAGATATGATTTTATCAACAGTAATCAAAAGTATGAATAACTTATTATCTGTTATTAAGATGACCACAGAAGGTAATATTGGTTCATCAAGAATAATAATGCGAAATATATTTGAGTTTTTAGTTATTGGTAAATATGCATTATTATATGATGATATACAGATTAGAGATAAATGGGATAAAATAGAATATATAAATATAGATAGAATTATATTTAATAATACTATTTATCCAAACAATAAAAATAAAAAAGCTTTTCTTGATTTTTGGGCGACTTTATGTAAATTTACTCATGCAACAAGAGCCTCAGGTCAAATAAGTTATGATTATAAAGATATAACTGGAGATGTAAAACTTAATTTTACATTAATATTAATGTTTTTATATTTAATTTATTCTTATTTAAATAAATATTTAGCAACTCCTTATATAAAAGAATATATAAAAAATTTATCTTCTATGAGAGGAAATGAAAGTAATGTGAATCTAAAAAAGAGTATTTTATTTGAATCTCATCTTAAAAAAGTAATGAAAGATATAATTTTTCAGCCTTTTTCTCCAGATGCAAAAATGGTTTGTCGATATTTTGTATCTAATTGGAGAGTAAATGAAGATAAGCTGCATAAGAGGAATACAGAATATTTTAATTCTCAAAGATTTGATTTAGAAGATAAGTTAGACAATAATAAATTAAGTGAACTTAACAATAATGGGGATTTAGCTTCATGTGACTCAAGAGAGTTAAAATCAAAAGAAGATATTATAAATTACTTAATAGAATTAAAAGAACTTTATTCTAAAGAAAAAATAAATTCTATAGACGATACATTTAAAAATATTTTCCTTAAATATATAAAAAGACTTTTAAAAGTTGTAAAAATGTATAATATAAAAACATTAAGCTCAGATAATTGTGTTTATGAGTTAGAGGTTACAAACTCAAGTCTTTCTATTGTGTTGTATAGAAAATTATATATTTCACGGGATACTTATGTTAAGGAATTAGAGGTTATAAAATTATCTTGTGATTATATAGAAATTGATGACTATGCAAAGCTTTATAATATTACTTCAAATACTGTTAAAAGGTGGATACGGGAAGTCAAAATACGAAATGTAAAAAAAATAGCAGGCGTATGGTTCATTCCAGAAATGCAACAAAAGCCTAGTAGGAATTATGATTTTGTGTTTTATGAAATCAGTAATTTATCAAAAGAGTGTATTAATACATTTAGTTTTCTTAAATGTCAAAAAGAAATGTATTTAAAGAAAATAAATAAAGATAGTTACAAATGTGTTTTACTAAATAAAAACGGTAAAAGTAAAACAATTACTATTTCAAATAAGGATAGAATAGTTTTAGAAAAGATGCTATTAAGAAGAGGAAATAAATTTGAAGAAATAAATATTTATTATCTTTAGGAAACTAATGACAGATTTTTTATAATAAACTTCTACTTTTGACTTTAACCGATTGTTATACAATCGGTTTTTTATATTTTAAATGTATATTTAATTTTAATAATAGAGTAGACAATATTTAAAATCAAAGGAAGCTATTTAGCTTCCTTTGATTTTAGTTTAATAATTTTATTTTATGAATGGAATTATCGATTATCTTTTAATCAATAACTTTTCTCCGGGATGAATTAATTTTAAGTGGTTTAGCTTAATCAGTTCTTTAGGTGTTGTTTTATATCTTTTTGCGATTTCCTTTAAGGTGTCTCCTTCTTTAACTGTATAGGAAATATATTCTTTATTTTTATTTTTTTCTTCTTCGGTTATAAGCATTTCTTCTTTGAATCTGTCCATATCTACATGTCCGTGTATTCCTTTTACGCTTCCTCGGCTGCTGTACTGGAATCCTGACCATTCTCTCCAGTGCCCTGTTGTATACGGTCGTCTTACACCGTAATCGGCAACCCATAGAGGATATTTTGAAAGATCTTCTTCCCAAACACTTTCCACATCGTAAGCATTTGAATAGAATGCAGGTTTATATTTTATAAGTTTCTCAAGGGTTTCCATATATACTTTTGCTATATCGTTAGCTTCTTTTTTGCTTAATCCATTTAGTTGTTCAAAGTCCATTGCAGGTCTGAGTTCCTGTTTTTTGCTTTTTATTAAAGAGTAGAAAAAGTGAGCTTGTTCTCTTGCTTCTGAGGTATTTCTCGCTGTTACGAAGTGGTAGAATCCTATTTTCAATTTTTCTTTTTTTGCTGCTTTATAATTTCTTTCAAACTTTGAATCAACCAGGTTAGTTCCTTCGCCGGCCCTTATATAGACATATTCGATACCGTCTTTCTTAACTTCCTTAAAGTTAATATCACCCTGCCATACGCTGACATCTATACCTTTTTTTTCACTTGAGGCGGATATTATACCGACCGTAGAAATACATATTATAAAGGCAAAACAGACTGCCAATATTTTAATGGTTTTTTCTTTCATTTCATTCCCTCCCGGTATTTATAGTATTCAATATATAAAAAAATGCTACATTGATATTTATGCGCCTCTGTTTCAGATTTCCTCATATTATTCTGTTTGTTTTTTATATAATTGTGACGGTTAAAGTATGTAATTCATTTTTATATATTTTTCTTTGGATATATGAATTGTATTATTTTACGGGAGGACAAGCTTATGAAAAAATTGATTAAATTTTTATTGTTGGTTATGATTATCGCTTTGAGTTATATAACCATAAAGGAACCTGATTTAACGGCAAAAGTTCAGGAGACTGTAGGCAGTTATATAAAAAAGGAAGTAAAGGAAGAAAAAGAACAGGTGACTGTTTATTATAAAACCGCAGAAAACTATGTTGTTCCTCTTACAAGAACTGTAACAAAAGAAGAAGCTATGTTTGACAATATTTTAAATTTAATGACCGATAATGAAGAGAACAGCAAAATTGCAAGTAAAAACGGTCTTTTACCCACTATTGTCGCAGGAAGTATAAAAAGTGTTCAGGTTGATGGAGAAACCGCAAAAGTCAGTTTAAATAAAAGTGCGGATGAATTTATGGATAAAAGTGATGAAGATTCCTTTATATATTCGGTAATATATGCTTTAACAGAATATAAAAATATCGATAGGGTTATGTTCAGCCTTGAGGGTAAAGAAAAGTTATCTTTCGGTACTGTAATGAATAAACCATATGCAAGAGAAAATATAAATAAGATTAAGTCCACATCAAAATCAAAAGCAAAATATACCATGTATGTGGCAAAAAAATGTGATAATGTATATAATTATATTCCTTACAGTGTGTATTATAATAAAAGCAATCTTGAGTTGAAGGAAATTTTAACAGAACATTTCAGACTTTGTTGTGAAAAAAAATATTCGAGTATGATATTTGCGGATGAAGCTAACATCAAAGATGTGCTTATAAAGGGAGAAAGCGTATATGTCCATTTAACTGAGGAGTTTTCCACTATGGATAAAGTTATGTTAAATTTGTATAAGAACAGTGTTGCTCTTACAATTAAAGAAAATTCCGATTCAATAGAAAAAGTTCGTTTTATTATTGACCAAAAAGAGGAAAATAATGGTATAATTGAAACTGAAATTATCAAAGAATATTCAAACGAAGAAAAAAACTGAAGGAGAGTATTATATGGAACGTTTTGACGGAAGAAAATATGACGAAAAAAGAAAAGTAAAAATCACGAAAAATTACACAATGTATCCCGATGGATGTGTGCTTATAGAAGTGGGGAATACCAAGGTAATATGTTCTGCATTTGTTGAAAACAGAGTTCCTCCGTTTTTGAGAGGAGAAGGCACGGGGTGGATAACTTGTGAATACTCTATGCTTCCATCTTCAACGCAAACGAGAAAACAAAGAGATATTAACAGATTAAAACTTGACGGAAGAAGTTCTGAGATACAAAGACTTATAGGTCGAAGTTTGAGAAGTGTTGTGGATTTGAATATTTTGGGTGAGAAAACCGTGATGATAGACTGTGATGTTATTCAGGCCGATGGAGGAACTAGAGTAGCAAGTATAACGGGAGCTTTTGTAGCTTTGTATGATGCTCTCAATAAAATGGTTGAAAAAGGAGAAATAGAAAGACTTCCTCTTACTTCTTTCGTTGCCGCAATAAGTGTTGGTGTAGTTGAAAATGAAGCCTTGCTCGATTTATGTTATGTAGAAGATTCAAATGCGATTGTTGATATGAATGTCGTAATGAATGAGTACGGAGAATATATAGAGCTTGGAATGACAGGTGAACAAAGACCGGTTAAAGAAGAGGAATTGAATAAACTTTTACTTCTTGCAAAAAAAGGAGTAAAAGAACTTATAGATATTCAAAGGGATGTATTGGAACTGAATAAATAGAGGTATTAATTATGAAAGAAATAATAATAGCATCGGCAAACAAACACAAATTGGATGAAATAAAAAGTATACTTAACGATTATAAGGTTATAAGTATGGAAGAAGCAGGGTTTGATGATGATATAGTCGAAGATGGAAAAACTTTTGAAGAAAATGCCTTAATAAAAGCAAAAGCAATCCATGAAAAAACAGGGAAATTGGTTTTGGGTGATGATTCGGGGCTTATGGTACAGTATCTGAACGGAGAGCCCGGAATATATTCTGCCAGATATGCAGGAGAAGAAAAAGACGACAAGAAAAATAACGAAAAATTACTTAATGCTCTTGAAGGAGTTGAAAAAAAAGACAGAGACGCTAAATTTGTATGTACGGTAGGAATCTGCTATGAAGACGGAAATACAGATGTTGTCAGAGGAGAAGTAGAGGGTATAATAGGTTTTGAAGAAGTCGGCAGCGGAGGATTTGGATATGATCCGTTATTTTATATCGATAAATTGGGCAAGACATATGCGCAGCTGACTTTTGATGAAAAAAACAGTGTAAGTCACAGAAGAAGAGCTTTTATGAAAGCAAAAGAGATATTGGATAAAAAGTTTAATCAATAATACAGAAGGTAATAGAATGGATAAAATTATTATAGTAAGTGATACTCATGGAGATATTAAAACTCTTGAAAAAGTTCTTAAAAAAGAAAAAAACTATAATTATATTTTTCATATAGGAGATCATCATTTTGATATGGATGAAGTTGATATGGATTTATCCGGTGTCGAGGTAAAAAAAGTACGAGGTAATTGTGACTTTATGAAAGAAACCGAGGAAATATTTTTTGAACTTTCCGGGAAAAAGATATTTATTACACACGGGCATCTTTATGGAGTCAAAAATTCATATACGAATATATTCTATAAAGCCTGTGAAGTCGGTGCGGATATTGTTTTGTTTGGACATACACATGAAAAGTTGGATATAAAAATGGGACATATACATTTATTTAATCCCGGAACATTGAGCCTTAGGAGTTTTGGCAAAAGAAGTTACGGTGTTATGACTATTGACAGTACGGGTAATTATAAGCTTGTACATAAAAATATTTAGAGGTTAAGATGAAGAAAGACAATAGTATAAAAAAAATATTTTTATGTATATATCCTTTATTTATTTGGGGTATTGGTCAGATTTTAACCGGGATTATTTTTCAGTTGTTTTATATATTTAAAAATGTAAACAATGGTACCAGTATATCAACGCAGGATATGATTGGTTTTATCAATAATAACACAATGTTGATATTACTTTTTTCTTCCGTTATCAATATATTTATATTTATGTTTATACTCTATAAAACAAATAATTTAAATTTGAGAATAAACAGTAATATCAATAAACTGTCGTTACTTACATTAAGTGCAATTATGGGTATAAGCTTTTATATGTTGACCATGGGAATCATAACTTTTTTTGATTTAACAAGATACTCTAGTCAGTATATTGATACAATGGAAATTTTATCTTCCGGAGGTATTATTTTAAACATTATAAGTGTGGGAATAATTACTCCAATAAGTGAAGAGTTGATGCTTAGAGGATTGGTTTACAATAATTTAAAAAAGTATATAAATATAAGATCAGCTATTTTCATACAGGCGCTGTTGTTTGGTATTTTACATATGAATATAATACAAGGTACATATGCGGTATTGGCAGGTATTTTAATTGGATATGTATATGAGAAGTCAAACAGTTTAATTGTTTCTTCGGTTTTTCATATAAGTTTTAATTTATGCAATCATTTGTTTGAGGTTCCTGTATTTTCATTTATCATGGGATTTCCTTTAGGTATGTTTATTTTGGGTCTATTTTTCTTTTTATTTTCTATAAAGTGTTTTAACCGTGTTTTAGTAAAGTAAGTTTGTGTGTTATAATCACAACAATAAGGTATTTATAACAAAAAAGACAGAATTATATCTGTCTTTTTTATTTTAGAGTAAAATTGGGGACTTTGTTTTGTGTCTTAAATGTGAAAAATTTATTTTGTTATTGACAATTAAAAAGAATCATAATACAATAGTTAGGCAACTAACATAATAGTTAGGGAGCTAACATTATTAGAAGGTGTGTTATGGATTCAGATAAAAATGAAATAGGTATAATTGTTAAAATTTTATCAAACGAAATAAGAAAAAAGATGAACACTGAAGGCTCCAAATATGGAGTGACAGGTATTCAAAGTCGCGTTATTCACTATGTTTCAACGCAAGAAAGAGATGTTTTTCAGAAAGATATAGAATCTGCCTTTCAATTCAGAAGATCCACAGTTACGGGGATTTTGCAGTTAATGGAAGAAAACGGTCTTATAAGAAGAGAAAGTGTGGATTATGACGCAAGACTTAAAAAAATTGTTATTACACAAAAAGGTCTTTGTATAAAAGCTCATATATCAGAAGATATAAAAAATATTGAGAAAAAATTAAAAAAAGGTTTGAGTGAAAATGAGATAAATACATTTTTTTCTGTGGCTGATAAAATGATAAACAATTTGAAATAATTTTCATATTTATTGGGTTGGTAACCTTACTATTATGAATTTATTATTTGGGAGGTATGTTTATGATAAAAACTTTAATGGGTTCTATCAGAGAATTTAAAAAGGATTCTTTTCTTGCTCCTTTTTTTGTAATTATCGAAGTTCTCATGGAAGTTCTTATTCCTTTTTATATGGCCGATATAATTGATATTGGTATTACAAAAGGTAATTTGAACTTTGTTATAAAACTTGGATTATTTTTATTTTTCTTGGCCATTATTTCATTAATAACTGGTATTTTAGCAGGAAAGTATGCTGCTAGAGCATCTGCAGGACTTGCAAAGAATTTAAGAAAAGATATGTTTTATAAAATTCAGGATTTTTCTTTTCCTAATATAGATAAATTTTCTACTGCAAGTTTGGTTACAAGGCTTACAACAGATGTAACCAATGTTCAAATGGCATATCAAATGATAGTAAGACTTCTTATAAGATCTCCGATAATGTTGATATTTGCTTTATTCTTTACAATTAAAATTAATTTTGATATTGCAATTATATTTTTTATAGCAATTCCGGTATTATCATTTTTATTGTATTTAATAGCAATAAAAGCACATCCTCATTTTGAAAGGGTGTTTAATACTTATGATAAATTAAATAGTGTTGTTCAAGAAAATGTAACAGGAATCAGAGTTGTTAAAGCTTATGTTAGGGAAGATCATGAAATAGAAAAATTTGATGGTATTTCAAAACTTATATATAAATTTTTTACAAAAGCAGAAAAAATCGTAGCTTTAAATGCACCTGTAATGCAATTTACTATTTATACATGTATTCTCCTTATTTCATATTTTTCAGCAAGGTTTATTACTGTTGGAACAATGACAACAGGTGAACTTACGAGTCTTATTGTTTATGCAAGTCAAATACTTTCAAGTTTGATGATTCTTTCAATGGTATTTGTTATGGTATTAATGGCACAAACATCAGCAGAAAGAATTGTGGAAGTATTGGTTGAAGAAAGTACTCTTAAAAATAAAGAACACCCTGTTAAGGAGTTAAAAGATGGTTCCATTGATTTTATAAATGTAGATTTTACATATGGAAAAGATGAGGGAAATGGAAATAATCTTCCTTTGAGTGATATAAATTTACATATAAAATCTGGTATGACTGTGGGGATAATAGGAAGTACTGGTAGTTCTAAATCATCTCTTGTTCAGTTAATTCCAAGACTTTACGATGTTACAAAGGGACAAGTTAAGGTTGGTGGTGTTGATGTAAGAGACTATGATTTGGAAACTTTAAGAAATCAAGTTGCAATGGTACTTCAAAAGAATACTTTGTTTTCGGGTACAATAAAGGAAAATTTAAGATGGGGAGATGAAAATGCAACAGATTCTGAAATTATCCAAGCTTCAATTCTTGCACAGGCCGATGGTTTTGTTAGTGAATTCCCTGATAAATATGATACGAAAATAGAACAAGGTGGAACAAATGTTTCAGGGGGACAAAAGCAGCGTTTATGTATTGCAAGGGCACTCCTTAAAAAACCTAAAATACTTATTTTAGACGATTCTACTAGTGCCGTTGATACAAAAACCGATGCTTTGATAAGAAAAGCATTTAGGGAAAAGATTCCAGGAACAACGAAAATTATTATCGCACAAAGAATTTCTTCAGTTGAAGATGCTGACATGATTGTTGTTCTTGATAATGGTAAAATTAATCAAGTAGGTACTCATGAAGAACTTCTTAAGACAAATGAGATATATCAAGATGTTTATAATTCTCAAATGAAAGGAGGCAAAGAATAATGGAAATGAAAAATAAGAAGCCTCATTATTTGAAGACAGCTGCAAGGCTTTTAAAATATGCTTTAAAGAGTTATAAAATACAGTTTATTTTTGTTTTTGTTTCGATTATAGTAAGTTCTATTGCAAGTATGTCAAGTTCTATTTTTTTGATGTATTTGATAGACGACTGTATTACACCACTTATAAACAGTGTTGCTCCTGATTTTACTGGAGTTATAAGAGCTATTTTAACATTTGCTTGTATATATTATGTTGGTGTAGCTTGTACCTTTATTTATATGAGATTAATGGTAAATATCGGACAAGGTGTATTAAAAAAAGTAAGAGATGATATGTTTGAACATATGCAAACTCTTCCTATAAGGTATTTTGATACGCATCCTCATGGTGAACTTATGAGCCTTTATACAAATGATACTGATACATTAAGACAAATGATTTGTCAGAGTATTCCTCAGGTATTTGCTTCAGTAGTAACCGTTATTGCAGTATTTTGTGCAATGATTTATATTAGTATTCCATTATCACTTCTTGCAGTTTGTATTATTGCAATTATGACACTTACTACAAAGATAATTGGTGGGAAAAGTGGAGAATATTTTGCGAAACAACAGAAAAATATCGGTATATTAGATGGATATGTTGAAGAAATGATGAGTGGACAAAAAGTAGTAAAAGTATTTTGTCACGAAGAAAAAAGCAAAAAAGATTTTGATAAAATAAACGATGATTTATTTGAAAGTTCTGCAAAAGCTCATCAATATGCAAATATTATTATTCCTGTAATTGCAAACTTGGGTTATATTCAGTATGTATTAACAGCCATTCTTGGAGGTGCTCTTGCGATTTCAGGGGTGGGAGGACTTACTCTTGGAGGAATAGCTTCCTTTCTTCAACTTACAAGAAACTTTAACTTTCCATTCAGTCAAATTTCAGGACAGTTAAACCCGATTCTTATGGCACTTGCAGGAGCCGAAAGAATATTTGATATGATGGATGAAAAAGGCGAAGAAGATAATGGGTATGTTACATTGGTCAATGCCAATATTGATGATAATGGAAATATTACCGAAAGTGAAAATAGAACAGGTAAATGGGCCTGGAAACATCCTCATTCTGATGGTATAGTAATTTATACTCAGTTGAAAGGCGATGTTAGGTTTATAGATATGACTTTTGGTTATAATACCAATAAAGTAGTTTTACATAAGTTGAATTTATTTGCAAAGCCTGGGCAAAAAATTGCTTTTGTAGGCTCGACTGGTGCCGGTAAAACGACTATAACGAATTTGATAAACAGATTTTATGATGTTACCGATGGTAAAATCAGATATGACGGAATCAATGTAAATAAAATCAAGAAAGAAGATTTAAGAAGATCTCTTGGAATAGTACTTCAAGAAACAAACTTATTTACTGGAACGATAAAAGAAAATATTAGATATGGTAAACTTGATGCAACTGATGAAGAAGTATATGAGGCAGCTAAACTTGTAAATGCTGATCATTTTATAAAAATGCTTCCTGACGGTTATAATACTGTGATTTCAGGAACAGGTGAAGAACTATCTCAAGGTCAAAGGCAACTTTTAAGTATTGCAAGAGCTGCTCTAAATAATCCTCCTGTACTTATTCTTGATGAAGCAACTTCAAGTATTGATACAAGAACTGAGAAAATCGTTCAAGACGGTATGGATAAATTAATGGAAGGAAGAACTGTATTTGTTATTGCTCATAGACTATCTACAATCAGAAACTCTGATGCAATTATAGTTTTGGAGCATGGTACGATAATTGAAAGAGGTAATCATGAAGAACTTATCAAAAAACATGGTACGTATTACAGGTTGTATACCGGTGCATTGGAATTATCGTAATAAAAAGAGGCGTAAGCCTCTTTTTTGGTTGTTTTTTTATATTACTTTGTATAATTCATCTTGTGAAGGTGGAGATAATATTTCTTTTACTCCTTTTGCTAAAGTATAGATTTCTTTTTCTTCTGTTAAATATCCTACTGTTGCAGATGGTATATTATTTTTGTTTAATTCTTCTTTTAACTTTTCGTCATCATTAGTTATAAACAACATTACTCCGCTGGATATGAGCTTATATGGGTCTATATTAAAATATTTTGCTATCTTTTTTGTTTCTTCCAATATTAATATTTTATCAATATTTATAATTGCTCCAAAGTCGGAGTTTGAAACCATCTCCCATATTCCTCCCAAAACGCCTCCTTCTGTTGCATCATGGAGAAGACTTACATTAAGATTTTTCGCTATTAATCCTTCTTTTATTACGGATGTGTCCTTTATTAATTTTGATGTTTTTGATATTTCTTTCTTTGTTAAAAAGTTTTCAACTTCCTCTTTTAAATCAAGGGTTATAATGGCGCTACCTTCAAGCCCTGCATATTTGCTCATTACGATTTTATCCCCTGCTTTGGGAGTAGGATGTGAAATGTTCTCTTTTCTCCCTATACATACTCCGCTTAAAATAAATTTATTTACACTTGAAGTTACTTCTGTGTGTCCACCGATTAAATCTACATGATTTTCTTCGCAGGTTTTAAGTATTTCGTCAATAATGAACTCTACATCTTCAATCGTGGCATATGTGGGGATTAACATTGTTATCAGCATTGCAGTGGGTTTTGCCATTGAGGTCGCAATGTCATTACATGATATATTTACACATAATCTTCCGATTCCATTTTTGCTTCCGGTTATGGGGTCTGTGGAAATTGAAAACAAATCGCCTTCAAAATTTAAAAGTGCGGTGTCCTTTCCTATCCCTGCTCCTGTCAAGACTTCTTTGTTTTTGATGTTGATTTTATCGAATAATATTTTTTCTAATGTTTGATTGCTTAATTTACCGTTTTTCATTTTATACCTTTTTATTTTGATTTGTAAATATTTTAACATATTTTAGTCAATACTCAATAGTGAATACTTTTGTTTGGAGAATGATTTTATGATGAATATTTATTGTACATTGGATTGTAAACATCAAGAAGGAGGAATGTGCACATTATATGATGTTCCTTTGTATATTTCCGGCTTGAGCGATAAATGTATGTACTATTTGCCTTCGGATGATAATAAATATAAGGAGTATACAGATAAAGATAAGTCCTATTTTGAATAAAGTAGGATTTTTTTATTAACTGGGTTATAATTAAGTTGAAAAATAATGTATATTTTGTTATTATAACCATGAATGTGTAGTAAAAAGAAAGTAATAAGATTTTATGGAGTTTTGTATTAAATCTTATATAAATAACTTGGAGGTAAATAAGAGGTTATGGAAAAAGTGGATCCTAAGGTTTTGGTTAACCAGAAGAAAAATGCTATTAAATATTGTGGCGCGACAAATCCTGAATGTATAGATGATTATATAGCATTTGATGGTTACAAAGCAAAAGAAAAAGTTTTAAAAGGTGAAGTTGATGTCATTAAACTTGCAAGTGATGCTTTGCTTGTTGATAGAAGAAAACAAGATGAACTTTGCTGTGACAATTGGAAAGGTGCTGATGTTGTTGTTTGCGAAACGCTTGATGCTTTAGCTGTTGCGGATAATAAAGTTTTAATTGAAGCTCCTCACGTAATTGTTGAATCAATGCTTATTGTTATGGAAGTAAGCGGTGCAAAAGAAGGTTATATCGTAGCAAAAGATGACCTTGCATTTAGAAGAGTGTCAAAAGCTGTTAACGATGCAAAAGCTTACGGTTTATTAGATAAAGAAATAAGTGTTGTAAAAGAAAGCAAAGAAGGCTTAAACGTAAATGCAGAAATTTTAGCTAACTTACTTGTAATTGTTCAAGACAGCTATAAAACACTTCCTGAAAAAGGATTTAAAGGTGTTGCAATCGGCGGTAAAGTAAAAAATCCTGGAATTTACAATGTTGAAAACGGCGTTACATATGAAAAACTTATTGAACTTGCAGGTGGTGCAACAGGAAATGTTAAATCTATCAAAGTAGGAG
>NZ_JAHZIA010000008.1:144458-256888 GCF_019420015.1 Anaerofustis sp. | reverse complement strand
AGGAGCTCCTTATGGTGAATATTTACCAGATTCTGAAGTTTCTAAACCTGTAAACTTTATGGCTTTAATGATGAATGGAATAATAAGGGGTACTGCTCTTGTTGTTGTTATCGATGAAACAACTGATATGGCAAAAGAAATATCAGATTACTTACAATTTTTATTAATTCAATCTTGCGGTAAATGTTTCCCTTGTAAGGTTGGGGTAAAAAGAATGGATGAAATGGTTAAGAAAATCGTTTCTGATATTTCAGAAAAAGATGATTACAGCAAAGTAAAAGCGATTGCAAAAAACATGAGTATCGGAACTCTTTGCCCTATAGGTCAAAAAGGTGCTGCTCCTATTTTAAGTGCACTTGAAAATTTCAGTTCTGATTTTATAAAAGAGTAGTCAAGGAGTAAATGAAAAGATGGTAAATTTAAAGATAAATAATATTGATGTTAGCGTTGAAGAAAAAACAACGGTTCTTGAAGCTGCAAGACAAATCGGAATTAATATTCCTACATTATGTTTCTTAGAACATAACAAAATTGGTGCTTGTAGAATGTGTGTAGTTGAAATTAAAGGTTCTGATGTTTTAAGAAGTGCTTGTAATTTCCCTGTAAAAGAAGGAATGGAAGTATTTACAAACTCTCCTAAAGTAAGAGAATCAAGAAAAAATACAATGGAACTTACACTTTCTGACCATAACAGAGATTGTACGACTTGTATAAGAAGCGGAAACTGTGAGCTTCAAACCCTTGCAAATGATTTGGGAGTAAGCACGGTTCCTTTTAGTGGAGATTTCTCATCAGATGCATACGATGATAAATCTGTTTCAATAGTAAGGGATGAATCTAAATGTATTTTCTGTAAAAGATGTATAAATACTTGTGATAAAATTCAAGGTATCGGTGCTTTGATCGGTAAAGATAACGGATTTGATTCAAAGGCAAGACCTGTTAAAGGTGATTATTTAGCCGATACAAATTGTATTAACTGTGGACAATGTGTTATTAACTGTCCGGTAGGTGCCTTAACAGAAAAAGTAAATGTTGATGAAGTATGGGAAGCTCTTTGTGATGAAAACAAACACGTTGTTGTTCAACCTGCTCCTGCAGTAAGAGCTGCTCTTGGAGAAGAGTTCGGATATGAAATTGGCACAGATGTAACAGGTAAAATGGTTGCTGCTTTAAGAAGACTTGGATTTGATAAAGTTTTTGATACAGATTTTGGTGCTGATATGACTATTATGGAAGAAGCACATGAACTTGTGGATAGAGTTTCTAACGGCGGTACTCTTCCTATGATTACAAGCTGTTGTCCTGCTTGGGTTAAACTTTGTGAACAAGAATATCCAGAACTTATTCCAAACCTTTCTTCATGTAAATCACCTCAAGCTATGGCAGGTGCTTTAATAAAAACTCATTATGCTGAAACTAATAATATTAATCCTGATGATATTTATGTTGTAAGCGTTATGCCTTGTGTTGCAAAGAAATTTGAAGTAGGAAGAGAGCAATTAATGGAAGGTGACAACTACGACAGCGACGTTTGTATCACAACAAGAGAGCTTGCAAGAATGATTAAAGAAGCTGGTATTGACTTTAAAAATCTTGAAGATGAAGAATTTGATCCTATTTACGGAGAAAGTTCTGGAGCCGGAGTAATTTTTGGAGCTACTGGCGGTGTTATGGAAGCTGCTGCAAGAACTGCTGTTGAAGCTATAACGGGAGAAGTTTGTGATGATGTGGATTATGAAGAAGTAAGAGGACTTGAAGGACTTAAGGAAGCATCTATCAAAGCAGGTGATAAAGAAATAAAGGTTGCCGTTGTTCACGGTGGTGCAAACATAAGAAAGCTTATGGATAAAGTTAAAAAAGGTGAAGCTGATTATGATTTTATCGAGTGTATGGCTTGTCTTGGTGGTTGTGTAAACGGTGGTGGACAACCAATCGTAAACAGTCAGCTTATTAATGCAGGGTTATCTCTTGCAAAAGAAAGAGCAAAAGTATTATATAATCAAGATAAGAACGTTAGACCTACAAGAAAATCTCACGATAATCCAGCGGTTAAAAAAGTTTATGAAGAATTTTTGGGTAAACCAAATTCTCATAAAGCTCATGAGGTTTTACATACTACATATGTAGACAGGAGCAATGATATATTAAAATAGAAAGAGTCCTTTTGGACTCTTTTATTTTTTTATTTCTTTTTCTTCAAATAAAGATGTAATTGTATCTATAACTTTATTGTTGTCATATGAAATAACATAAACCATGTACGTATTATTTTCATAGAAACTTCGGTTTACTACCAAGTTATATTCTTTTTGATTTTGTTTTTTCCATATTTTTTCATATTCTAGCATATAGTTATCTAACTGTTTTTTTACGAGTTCTTTTTTATCGGCTTTAACCTTTGCCATGATAAGTAAATTACTTTTAGAATAAAGTGCGGATTGTTTTATTATCAGTTCATCAAAATCGTTTTTATCCAATTTATATATTTTTGATATTTCTTTATCGCTGGCAGAGGTCATATTGTAGAATATAGGGATGTTTTTGTCATTTTTTTCATAAGTAAGCCTTTCTACCTCCTTTAGGGCTTTTGTAAGATTTAATGTCGATTCATATGCTTTTTTTTCATTGCATCCGAATAGGATAAGAACTGATAAAAAAGTCAAAATTATTATTGTGAATTTTTTGTTCATTATAACTCCTTATTTATTGTTGTTTTATAATTTAAAATTTTAATTATATATAATTTATATTCGGACAAATTACATATAGTAGTAATATTATACAGTATTTTGATAAATTTTAAATTCATTTTATTTTCTGCATTTTGAGCATTTTTTCCTCTGCAGACATATTTTTGACATTTTATTTATGAGGATTGCTTTAATATATAGTACCTGAAGGAAAAGCTAAATTATTGGATGTAATATTTTCATAATTTTATATTTGAAAGAATATAAATAAATTATAAATAAGTGGGAGGGGAATATGATAGAAATATTAAATGAAGAATTCTTGAATTTGGAAGATAATAAGGCAAGTTTGAATTTTGATTTGAGAGAACAAAGCGATAGTTTGAATATGAATTTAAAACTGAATAATATGCCTGCAGGTGAGTATGCCGTAATTTTTATAACGAATAACCGAGAATATACATCTGCTATTTTCCAGGTTGAAAGTATAAATAGAGTTGAGAAAAGAATACAAATAGAAAAAAACAAAGTGAAAGAATTTGATAGAATAGAAATCGTTGATATATATTCAGGAGATATTTTATTTGGATATGACTATGAAGATGCAGTTGAAGAAGAAATGGAAGTTCCTACTCTTGTAAAAGATAAAAACATTTTAAAAGAAGATATTGAGATAATAAAAGAAGAAGAATTTGAAGATAATAATATAGAAAATGATATTCCGTTAATAAAAAATAATGAAGCAGAGGAAATGGCTTTTGATGTCGATGAATTATTTGATGAGGAAACTAATAAAAAAGAAGATGAAGATAAGTTAAAGAAAAAAGATGACTTGAAAGTGCTGGAAAATCTTTTTGATATTTTTTCTCCTAAAAACAAAAACAGTACAGAAAATGACTTTGATGATTTTGAATCTGCATTGGATGAGGAGCTTAAAAATTATAACGATAATAATTTATCTGATAAATCGGAGTATGAGTTTATAGAGAAAAAAGAAGAAAAAACAGTAGAAAAACCTAAAAAGATTATTAATGCCAATGATGTTTTAATCGAAGATATCATGGAAGAATTTTCTGTTGAAAATTTTTTAAGTTTAGACGGTGAGCATAAATTCTATTATGTGGATGAAAATGATTCCAGGTTGGATGATATTAATATAATATATAATGGTTTTGTTATGCCGCTCATTTATCCATTTATGGGATATAAAAATTTAGAATTGGAAAATGCTGTTTTACCGAATTGGATATTCGGTAAACTTGTCAGCGAAAATGAGCTTAAATATTACGTATACGGAATTTTAGGCAGTAATAAAGATGATACTCAGCCTTTTCTCGGTTCTACCGGATTTATTTATTATGAGCCAAGCGCATATGACGGTTATGGATATTGGCTTATGTATATAAGCGTCAAAACTGGAAAAATATGTCTTTTATAAATAGCAAATAATACTTTTTAATCAAGTTATTACCAGCATATTAAAATCCTTCTTTTTAAATAATAATATAGAAAGGAGGAATTATATGAATAAAAAATTTATGACTATAATGCTTTCATCGATTCTTATGTTTACAGTTTTTACAGGTTGCGGAAATAATACAGACAATACTGTAAAAAGTCAAATGGATAATGCCTCAAATGATGTTAAAAACGGTGTTGAAAACATAGGAGACGATGTTAAAAACGGTGCCGAAGATTTGGGTAATGACGTAAAAAACGGGGCAAATGATTTGGCAAATGACATCGACGGTAATGCTAAAGGAAGCAAGGATAATGTACTAAACAAAGATTATTCTTTGATACCTTATCAATTTGATTACAGCGGAAATTACAGACAATATACAAATAATAATTCCGGATATTACAGCTCATCTGAATCATACAAGAATAAGCAGGAAGGAACTGCCGTTTATGACTCAGTAAAGAAAATTTCCGGTATAGAAGATGTTAAAATTGCGATAATCGGAGAGAAAGCTTACTGTGCAGTAAAAACAAAAACAAGTGCAAACAGTTTGTCTTCAGAGAAAAAAGCAAGAATAAACAACTTAATCAAAGCTAAATATCTACAAGTAAAAAATGTGTATTTTTCTGATAAAGTTAAAGGATATACATCTTTGGCAAATTCCATAGAAAACGGACTCAGAAATGTAACAGATGATGTTTTACACTTATTTGGATTATAATTTTAAAGGCACCTTATCAAAGGTGCTTTTTTATTTTATATTAATATTTAATTAAATTTAAACAATTACTGTAAAATAATGTATAATAATATATAGTTGAATATAAATTAATATAAATCTTAATTTATTTATTTAAAATAAATTTGATTGTCAATAATTTATTTGTATTCGGTTTTATTTAGTTATTTATGAATTTGAATTTAAGGTAAGGTAAATTGAATGTCTCAGATAACATCTTTTTTTAATCAAGTTTTTCAATCATTTAATATATTGTCTGCAGTAGATATTCTTATAATGACTTTAATTATATATGGAATAATACGACTTATAAAAGGGACTCAGGCAGAACAGGTTGCCAAAGGAATAATTATTATTCTTGTTATTACTCAGGTAAGTGATTGGATTGGACTTGTTACGGTTAATTTTGTATTTAAAAATATAATTACAGTAGGTTTTCTTGCGCTTCTTATAATGTTTCAACCAGAGCTTAGGAAAATGTTAGAGACTATCGGTAAAACAAATGTACGTCATATAAAAGATATATTTATGGAAAAGGATCTTGATTCTCCGAGTGTTGCTGTAGATCAGATTGTTGAAAGTGTGAGTGATTTGTCAAAGACAAAAACGGGGTTGTTGATAGTTATTGAACGTCAGGTTCCCCTTGATGATGTTGTGGAAACGGGTGTAAAACTTGACAGTTTGCTCAGCAGTGAGCTTATAAATAATATATTTCAATATGCCACCCCATTACATGACGGTGCGGTAATCATTAACAGTGAAACCCTCAGAATAAGAGCTGCTGCGTGTCTTTTACCTCTTTCTCAAAACAAGAATCTTTCTACCAGTATCGGTACCAGACACCGTGCGGGAATAGGTATAAGCGAACATTCCGATTGTGTTTCATTGATGGTTTCCGAAGAAACAGGAGTTATTTCTTATGCTATTAACGGTAAGTTATCCAGATTTGTAGGAGAGAGAGGTATTCGCAGAATTTTGACGGAAATATTGATTGAAGAGCCTTCTCATAAGAGTACAAAGTCAAAAGTATTAAGGAGAAAACATAGCAATGGAAAAAAATAACAGTAAGGTTATGACATTATTAATTTCGTTTTTACTTTCTGTTCTCTTATGGGGATATGCTATAAGTGACAGTGACAATATGACATACAGCAGAATAGAAAACATACCGATTTCTGCATCTAATACAGGTATTTTGGATCAAAATGATTTTATTGTTTCTCTTTCGAAGGATAAAATAGACAGTATGAAAGTTTACGGTAAAGGTTCTTTGGTTAAGAGTCTTAATAATCAAAATATACATGCAAGCGTTGATTTAAAGGATATATCTGCCGAAGGTACTTATACATTAAATATAAATATCAAAGGTATTCCCAGTGACGTTACAATAGTGGATCAAGAGCCTAATGTTATAAAAGTAAAAGTTGAAAAGAAAGGAAGCAAAGATATAAGTGTTCCGGTAATAAAACCTATAGGAAATGTAAAGGGTGGTTACAGTGTATTGTCTTTATCTCCGGAAACTAAAAACGTTCATATAAGCGGACCTTCCAGCAGTGTGGAAAAAGTAAGTGCCATTGTGGGAAATGTTGATGTAGAAAATAAAAACGAAGATTTTACTTCCGATATTTCTTTGTATGCAGTAGATGAAAATAACAAAAAAATAAGTGATGTTGACTTATTTCCTTCTAGTACAAATGTCTCTGTCTTAATAGGCAGAATAAAGGAAGTTAAAGTAAATGTTATCAGCAAAGGTAAGGTTGCCGAGGGATATAAATTAACGGATATATCTGCAAACAAAGAAACTGTAATTATTTCTGGTGTGGAAGAAAAACTGGAAAATATAGATATTGTAAATACTGAGTCGATTGATTTGAGTGACAGAAAATCATCATTTGACAAAAATGTTTCCCTTGATTTGCCTCAAGGAGTTCATGTGGTCGATGCCAAAGACAGTATTGATGTGAGTGTGAAAATAGATAAACTTAACGAGAAGACCATATATATAACATCTTTTACTTTTGATAATCTTGCAGAAGGATTGAAAGCTGAGGTTATTGATGATAAAGTTAGCGTTCTTTTATCCGGAGATAACAGTCTTCTCAATAAAATATCTGAAAAAAATTTGTCGGGTTCTTTAGATTTGTCCGGATTAAATGAAGGAACACATTCTGTTGCTATTAAAATAAGTACACAGGGAATTCCTGAGGGTGTAAATATAAGAAGTGTAAGTCAAAATAATATTACTGTAAAAATAACAAGAGGGAAATAATATTGTGAGAAAATACTTAATAGAAAATATAAAAATAAATATAGATAATTTGATTTCCAGTGGTGAAAGAGAAGTAATTATAAATAAATTACATTTGACAGAACAAAAAGTAAAGGATTTTAAAATACTGAGGAAATCTTTGGATGCAAGAAAGAGAAATACAGAAGGTGTTTTTTATGTGTATTCTGTTATTCTTTCTTATCCGGTAAAGCCAGGTACAAAAGGTTGTAAGGTAAGTATATATAAAGACCGTAATGTTCATCCGATAAACTTAAATAAAAAGAAGAAATTATCTCCTATAATTGTGGGCAGCGGTCCAAGTGGATTGTTTTGTGCATTGTATTTGGCTAAGATGGGATACGCTCCGATAGTTTTTGAGCGTGGCGAAGACATTAGAAACAGGGTAAAGACCGTAAAAAAATTTTTTGATAATGGTATTTTAAATTCAAATTCAAATGTACAATTTGGTCTTGGAGGAGCCGGAACATTTTCAGACGGGAAAATAAATTCCAGAATAAAGAATCCGCTTAAAACAGAAGTTTTGGAAACTTTTGTTAAATGCGGTGCTCCGAGAGATATAATGTATTTAAATAAACCTCATTTAGGTACGGATAAATTAAGGGTTATCGTAGAAGATCTAAAAGCCTTAATTGAATATTACGGGGGCAGATTTTATTTTAATTCAGTTGTTACAGATTTAATAATTAAAGATAATGCCGTAAAGGGTGTAATCGTAAACGATGATAAAGAATATATTTCTGATTGTGTTGTTTTGGCCGTTGGAAACGGAGCAAGAGATACTTTTAATATACTAGGTAAGAACAATGTAAATATGACAAACAAATCATTTGCTTTAGGTTTTAGGGTAGAACATTTACGTGAAGAAATAGACAGATGTTGCTACGGTAAGTTTGCAGGACATAAGGTATTGGGTGCTGCGGATTATAATCTTACATATCATGATGATTTATATAAAAAGGGTGTTTACTCATTTTGTAATTGTCCCGGAGGAGTTGTCGTTGCAGGTGCAAGCGGAGAAGGACAGGTTGTTACCAACGGCATGAGTTTTAGAAGCAGAAATATGACAAACACTAATTCTGCCATAGTGGTTAATGTTAACGAAAGCGATTATGGAAGTGACTTGTTTGCGGGAATCAGATTTCAGGAAGCTCTTGAACATCGTGCATTTGAGATGGGTGGAGGAAACTATAATGCTCCATATATGAGCATAAGAGATTTCCTTGGTATAAAAGGTAAAACAAATGTGACGCCGAGTTATTTACCAGGGGTAAAAGAGTGTGATATGAATGAACTTTTGCCGGAAAATTTGACTTCGTCCATAAAGAGTTCTTTTGAATATTTTAATAAGTTTTTTGATACATTTTATAATGGCGTTATTACCGGTGTTGAAAGCAGGACATCTTCTCCTGTGAGAATATTGAGAAATAAGTTGACTCTGGAAAGTGAAAATATAAAAGGCCTCTATCCTGTAGGTGAAGGTGCAGGCTATGCCGGGGGTATACTTTCAAGTGCTGTTGACGGTATAAAAGCTGCGATAGTAATAAATGATAATAATTAAAAAGGGAGATTAGAAAAATGGGAAGATTATTTGGTACTGACGGAGTAAGGGGAATAGCAAACACACAACTTACTTCTAAATTGGCACATAAAATAGGTTATGCCGCTACTATGAAATTGACTAAAGATAACGGAAGTTCACCTACTTTTGTTGTGGGAATGGATACTAGGATTTCAAAAGATATGATTTACTCAGGGCTTGTAAGCGGAATAATGTCTGCGGGCGGAAATGTTTTGAATGCGGGTATAATACCGACTCCGGCTGTTTCAGTTTTGGTAAAAGAGTTTAATGCCGACAGCGGTATCGTTATTTCTGCATCACATAATCCTTATGAGTATAATGGAATTAAATTTTTCAGTAAAACCGGGCATAAGCTCCCTGATGAAGTTGAAAATGAGATTGAAAGATATATATTTGATAAGGTAAGAGACAGAGATATCGTTGCGGATAAAATAGGAATTGAGACTAAGATAGCCAATCCCGGTGAAATATATATAAAATATTTATTGAGCAAACTCAATATATCATCACTTGAGGGGCTTAATATCGTGTTGGATATGGCAAACGGTGCTACATATAAGGTAGGAGTTGAAATATTTAAGAAATTAGGCGCCAATGTTATGGTTATTGCAAATGATCCAAACGGTATAAATATTAACAATAAATGTGGTTCAACCCATGTTAAAAATTTATCCAGAAAAGTTTTGGAAAAAAATGCTGATTTCGGTATTGCTTTTGATGGAGATGGTGACAGAGTAATAATGGTTGATCACAGCGGTAAGGAATTTGACGGAGATAAGATTATGTATCTTTTAAGTTGTTACTTGCAAGAAAAAGGAGAACTTTGCAACGATACGTTGGTTCTCACTGTAATGAGCAACTTAGGAGTAAAAAAAGCTTTGAAAGCAAAAGGAATAAGTGTAAGTGAAACCTCTGTCGGAGACAGATATGTTGTTGAGAGAATGATTGATGAAGGCTTTAACCTTGGTGGAGAACAATCTGGACATGTGATTATTGCTGATATAAATTCTACGGGAGACGGTATAGCAACGGCGCTTCTTGTTTGTAAAGCCGTAAAAGAAAAAGGTCGAAATATCAATGAACTGACAAAAGATCTTGTAATATATCCTCAGGTTCTTGTGAATGCTACTGTAAATAATGACAAAAAGAATGATTATGATAAAGATGAAGTTATAGTAAAAGCAATTGAAGAAATAAATAAAAAGTATGCAGGGAACGGTAGAGTATTAATTAGAACCAGCGGAACAGAGCCATTGGTAAGGGTTATGATTGAGGGAGAAAATCAGGAAGAAATAAGAAAAGACGCAGATAAACTTGCAAAATTAATAGAAGAAAGATTGATATAGATGGCTGTTAAGAATGTGGTTATTACTGGTGCAAGCGGTGATATAGGGATTAAGTTGGCAGAAACTTTTTATAATGCAGGGCATAATTTAATTCTTTTGTATAATAAAAATAAAGATTCAATTAATAAATTTATCAAAAAGAATAAAGATGACAATCATAAAATAATATCTTTGCAGTGTGATTTTTCTATAGACAGTGATGTTATTGATGCCTGCAAAAAAATAAAAAGTCAATTTAATCATATAGATGTAATTATAAATAATGCCGGGATTGGGCTTGTTAAATTTTTTGATGAGACGAACATTAAAGAATGGGACTATGTCTTTAGTGTTAATGTTAAAAGTGCGTTTATCATTACAAAAGAGCTTATAGGTGATATGATAAACCGAAAAAGCGGTAATATAATTAATATAGCTTCTATGTGGGGGCTTAGCGGTGCGAGTATGGAAGTATGTTATTCTGCATCGAAAGCTGCATTGATAGGCATGAGCAAAGCCCTTGCAAAAGAGGTAGGTCCAAGCAATATAAATGTTAATGTAATTGCACCCGGTGTTATAGAGACTAAGATGAATCTTCATCTATCAGATGAAGATATGATGGCTTTAAAAGAGGAGACGCCCATAAACAGAATCGGAAAACCTGAAGATGTTGCAAATGCGGCATTATTTCTAGCGAGTGAAGATGCTTCGTTTATCACGGGGGAAATAATAAAAGTTGATGGGGGATTTATATCTTAATAAGTTGCATTTTTATTTTATTGTAGTATACTTGTAGTAATATCCAAAATACGGGGGCTTTAAACAGTAATGAAAGTAAATATTTTAACCGATTCTACTGCTGATTTAACAAAAGAATTAATAAATGAACATGATATCAAAGTTTATCCTTTGAATATATATTTTGGTGAAGAAGAATATATTGATGGTGTAACGATTAATCATAGAGAATTTTTTGATAAGCTTGCCGTATGCAAGGAGCTTCCGACGACAAGTCAGATTGCGGTAGGAAAATTAAAAGAATTATTTATAAAATATACAGATAATAATGAAGAAGTTGTTGTGATAACCCTATCTTCAAAGTTAAGTGGTTCTTTTAACTCTGCTGTACTTGTACGAGAAAGTTTGGAAGAAGAAAGAAAAAAACGTGTGCATTTAATAGACTCTATGAGTGTAACTTTAGGATTATGCAATATTGTGCTTGAAGCCTGCAAGTTAAGAGATAAAGGTTTAAATGCATCGGAAATCGAAACTGAAATAAATCGTATTAAAAATAAGAGTACTTTAATTGCTTTAATCGAAGATTATAAATATCTTGTTATGGGCGGTCGATTGTCAAAAGCCACGGCTTTTATGGGAAGTACACTAAATATAATGCCTGTTGTCGAAATTACAGGCGGAGAGGTTGTTCCAATAAAAAAAGTACGTGGAAAAAAGAAAGGATATCAATTTATTATAGATAAAGCCAGGGAGTACGGAATAGATACTTCCAAAGCGTTTTTTATGGGGCATATTGATGATAAAGAGGCCTATGAATCTTTCAGTAAATATATGTTTGATAATTTTGAAGAACTTAAAGATATAGATATTTCTCCTGTTAAGAATATAGGTGCTGTTGTCGGTACGCATGCGGGACCTCATTGTGTGGGTATTGCATTTTTCAAAAAGAATTAATTTTGTAATATTAAAAATTATTGAGATTTTAAGAATAATGATTTTCTTAAAATCTTTTTTTTATTAATTTCAACCTTTATTGCAATATTGCGCCGGTTGCTGTATAAGGAGAATTGCCCATGGCAATAAAAATTGAGTTTGCAACGACTTTTGCCATTTCATATATATTATTTAACCGTAATGTCGTAAGTGCATTTATAGCATCTTTTTCGTTGTTGCTTACTATTAGAGTTAGTGATATATCGCCTGCCATAGGTAATATTTTCCCAAGGGCGCTTCCGGGATATATACCGCCTTTCATTAAAATAATATCTCCTATGTTTCCTTTTTTAGATATCATTGAATCTATTATGAATATGGGTTTATTCGGATATTTGATTTTTATTTCTTCTAACGTTTCTTTTATGTTTAAAGCATGAATAGGTTCTTTTATTGTTCCGTATATTGGGTTTTTTATGTAATTGTAACTTTTAAGTAAGCTTCCTACGAGGGGAGCAAATGCATCTCCTATACATTTATCTGTTCCTATCATCAAAAGTATGCACTCTTTATTTATTTTATTTTTGATTTCTTTCGATAACTCAATTGTTATATTGTCATTCAAATAATTTAATATTGTTTGATCTTCCAATTTGTCTCTCCGTAAAAAAATATATCCTAATTATAAAAATCAGGATATAAACAAATTGTAGATTTTTGTATAAAGCCATTATATTTTATTAGTTTATTTCATATTGTCCAAATTATTCTTTATAGCGGTAAACATTCTTTCATCTGCCTTAGGGAAATTATTTTTTAAATACTTTACAAGTTCTTTCATATCTTCTCTTTTTGTAAAGCCGTCGGCAGGACAACCGCTTTTTATTATGGGAATATTTTCTGTCTTTACTGCATGTATTATATCTTTTTCTTTTGCGTATAATAATGGACGTATTGTGTATACTCCTGTTCTGTCAAGATAGGTTACGGGCTTAAATGTATGTATTCTTCCTTCATATATAAGGCTTAATAAAAAAGATTCTATGAAATCGTCTCTGTGATGTCCTAATGCTATTTTGTTGCTTCCAAGAGACAGTGCTGTTTCGTTTAATACTGCTCTTTTCATTTTTGAACATAAAGAACACGGGTTTTTTTCTTTTCTTTCTTCAAATACTATTTTTGCTATATCCGTTTTGATTATTTTGAGGGGAACGTCAATTTCATCACAAAACTGTTTAAGGACCTGAAAGTTTGAATTACTAAATCCAACGTCAACACATATGGCAGTCAGTGAAAATTTAACCGGTGAAAAATACATGAAGGTTCTTAATGCCTTTAGAAGAAGCATACTGTCTTTCCCTCCTGATACCGCAACGCATATGTTTTCATTTTCCCTTATCATATCAAAATCTTTTACTGCTTTTCTTATACATCCTAGTGTCTTTCTCATAACTTTATATTTTAAATTTTAAAAAAATTTATTTACTCCTTTTACGATTGCTTTTACTAATTCTTTTTGATTTTCTTCTTTTTTTACTTCTTCGATTTCGTTCTTGTTTGAAATAAATCCGCATTCTATCAGTACACTTGGGCAATTTGCCATTTTTAAGACTCTGAAGTTATTGTCTTTAACCGCATTTTTTTTGTCGGCAAGTAAAGGGGCTATATAGTTTAGTCTGCTCATTTCATTATTTAAGATTTCGGCGAATTCCAAACTTTTTTTTGCTTCATGGCATAGCGTTTTATCTTTTACCGTAACATTGCTTCTTCCTCTTGATGTTTTTATTTGTTTACCATCTGTGTAATAAACCGTTGTTATCCCCCCGCTTAGTTTTTCTTTTATAAATGGATATATTTTTCCGCTTTCTTCTACGTAAATGTCTTTGTTATCCAGGTTTGCTTTGTATGAAGAATAATATATGGTATAGCCGTTTTTATCGTTGACGGTTCCCGTTGAGTCATGATGTATGCTGATGAATAAATCCGGATTTGTTTTATTTGTTATTTTTGTTCTTTTAGTTAATGTAAATTCTTTTTCTTCTTTTTCTGGTTCTCTTGTAAATTTTACCTTATAGCCTTCTTTTTTTAAAGCTTCAGCCAATTTTAAAGTTACTTGATCATTAAGTTCATATTCTTTTGTTTTGTTCTTGTCTTTCCCGATGGCACCTTTATCCATCGATAATTTTCCTCCATGTCCCGGATCCAGAAGGATAGTATAGCGTCCTTTGTCTTTAATTCCTATTATAATAAATGTTATTAGTATCAAGAATATTAGGAGTAGTAACTTTTTTTTGTTTTGTGTAGTATTCATATTTATATTTTATCTTTTAATACCCCCATAAAATGTTATATTTTGTGGGGGTATTACTATAATTTTTCTATTAATTCTGCAATTTTATCAAAATCATCTTCGGAGAACATCAAATCTACAGGGCTTTGCTTTTCTTTTTTTGTTTCATTTTTTGCATTAGTTTGTTTTGTCTTTTCTTTCTTTTTATTTTGTTCCGTTGTGATATTTTTTTTCTTGTCACGAAGGTTTTCTGTGATTTCCGGTTTTTCTTTTTTTGTTGTTTCCTTTTGTTGATTTTCTTGTTTCTCTTTTAAAAGAATCTTCATAAATTCTTCTTTTTCTCTTTGCTCCACTGCTTCTTTGCTTTCGTTTAGAAGTGGACTTGAAACAATAGCTTCTGATAATTTTTTATTTGAATTTTGTTTTTTTATTGGAGGTGTTTCTTTTGTTGTTTTGTTTTTCTTGTATGGATTTGTTCTTTTTCTTTTTTGTCCTATTTTTTTGTTTGTTTCTTCAAGCAGTTCCACATCGCTTAAATGTTTTATTTTCCTTGGTTCTTCTTCTGCTTTTGATTCTATTTCTCTTTTGGTCAAATCATACATCTTTAACATAAGGTTGTATTCTTGCATGTCGACTACTTTTGAACGTTCGTTTAACGATGTATGTATTGTTTTGATGTTGTCGAGTACACCGTTTAAAATTTCTTCTTGTTTTATTCTTTGTATTCTAAGCTTTTCTTGTTTTCTTATTTCTGCTTCTAGTTTTAGTTTTTCTGCCTTTTCTTTTTCAAGTGTCTCCAGCTCTTTTTGTATATTCAATTCTTTTAAAGATAATGTATGTTCAAAATTTTTAAGTTCCAGTTCCTTTTGTTTTAAACGGTTCTCTTTTTCTTCCAATCGTTTTAATGCTTGCCTTGCCTGTTCCTCTTTTTCTTCTTCTTGATGTTTTATTTTTTCCAATTCTTTTTTCATTCTGGTTAATTTGATTTCTTCTTTGTAATCAATCGGATCGTCGAATACTTGAGGGAGTGTAGTCTGTACTTCGGGTTCGGATTTTTCTTCTTCATGCTCTTCGCTGCTCAACATAAAAGATCTTGATATGCTTTCAACGATAATATCCACTGTAAGGGCAATGAGTTGAAGATAGGTTGAAACTCCTATTTTTAAAATAAATCTGAGAAGAACGTATATTATTGCATTTGCAAAAATGACACTTGAGATTTCAAATATCATTCCTCTTGTTTCTTCTTTGTAAAGTCCTGCAATAAAATATATGCCTATTTTAATAAGAATAAGCAAAGGTATGACTTTTATGAATGATGGGTCTATTGCTAAATTGTTCGCATTGAATATTTTATTTGACAATATATATGTAAATGCCATAAAAAATACATCAATAAGAACCAAAGATAATATTTTTACTATTTTATTTCTACTCAATATAATCACCCTAATAATTTTTCATTTAATTATAACATAAAGTCCTTAAATACCAAAATGTTAATTATATCTATTAAAGGTATAAAAATGTCCTTTTTCCAGATTATAAAAGGTATACAGTTGAAATTACAAAAAAAAAATATTATAATAAAATATAAATTTGTGATTTGTTAGGAGATATTATGTTAGATATAAAAAGAATAAGAAGTAATACCGAGGAAGTGAATGAGCTTTTAAGCAGAAGAGGGGATTACAGTGTTGATGAGATAGTAAAATTAGATTTGCAAAGACGAGAATACTTATCAAAAGCAGAGGAAGGAAAAGCAAAGCAGAATAAGGTTTCAAAGCAGATTCCGATTATGAAAAAGGAAGGTAAAGATGTCAGCGAACTTTTGAGTGAGATGAAAGAACTTTCCCTTGAAGTAAAAGAATTTAATGCTAAAGTCAGCGAAATAGAAGAAAAGATCAATGAAATTATTCTTTCGATTCCAAATACTCCGAATAAAGATGTAACGATAGGAAAAGACGAAAACGATAATAAGGAGCTGATAAAGGTAGGCAGTGTAAGAGATTTTGATTTTGAGCCGAAAGCCCACTGGGATTTGGGTGTTGATCTTGGGCTTTTAGATTTTGAAAGAGCCGTTAAGATTTCCGGAGCAAGATTTTCTATGTTTACCGGACTTGGGGCAAAGCTTGAAAGAGCTTTGATTTCATTTATGTTGGATACACACACTGTGGATAGCAATTATATTGAGATTTCACCTCCTTTTATGGTTAACAGAACTTCTATGACCGGAACAGGACAGCTTCCTAAGTTTGAAGAGGATGCATTTAATATTAAAAATAATGACTATTTCTTGATTCCTACAGCAGAAGTTCCCGTAACCAATATTCACAGAGGTGAGATATTGAATGAAGATGATTTGCCTAAATATTTTACTGCATATACTCCTTGTTTCAGAGCAGAAGCAGGCAGTGCTGGAAGGGATACAAGAGGGTTAATCAGAAATCATCAGTTTGATAAAGTTGAGCTTGTGAAACTTTCTAAGCCGGAAAATTCATATGAAGAGCTTGAAGATTTAACTATGGAAGCAAGAAAAATTTTGGATTTACTTGAAATTCCATACAGAGTGATAGAATTATGTACCGGAGATTTAGGATTCTCTGCCGCAAAAACCTATGATATAGAAGTGTGGCTTCCAAGCTATAACAGATATGTTGAGATTTCGTCTTGTTCGAATTTTGAAGATTATCAAGCGAGAAGAGCTAATATAAGATACAGAGATAAAAACGGTAAAGTAAACTTTGTGCATACTTTGAACGGTTCTGCCCTGGCTGTGGGAAGAACTTTTGCAGCCGTTCTTGAAAATTATCAAAATGAAGATGGAAGCGTAACAGTTCCTAAAGTTCTCAGAAACTATCTTGGAGGGTTGGAAATAATCAAATAGGTATCGGTTATGAAAAAAAGAAAAAGAATAATTGGAAAACATAAAAGCAATATTGACAGTTTGTTTGATGAAGCATCACAAGATAAAACCGACTTAAGAGAGGATAATATAGATTACTCAAATGATATGTTGTTAGAAGAAGACTCTGAGAGCACAATAAAAGAGAATGGAAATACTATAAAAGATGATAATAATCAAAACTTTGTTGAAGATATAAATGATGAAGAAGGGTTTATATTTGAGGACGAATCTCCTGTTACATTGAAAGAAGCTCTTCAGTTTAAAATAACAAAAAAGACTATTGGAATATTTATAGGTATAATACTTTCGGCGTTTATTCTCGGTTTTGGATTATATAAAATTTTTCCGGGAGGAAAGGTTTTTAACGGTATTGTAAAGTTAGATGATACAATATCAAATAATAAGGTAGAATGTGTTGTTGAGGATATAGTGGTAACGGATAATCTATCAACATCATTAAAGGCAGATGATGGAAAAGTTTTTGTTTGTATATATTATAAATATAAAAATATTTCGAATACCGAGCTTAAATGGGAGGATTTGCCGTATTTAAGTCTTGGAGTATATGATACGGATGAGACTGGTAAGACTCCTGTTAAAACTTTTGATAACAGCAGTATTGACAATGATGCCTTAAGAGAATACTCCTATATAATGGGTCTTGATTTAAGAGGGAATTTAGATCCGTTGGAAGTATCTGAGAGTAGATATGACGTTGATGTATTCGAAATAGACCGTTCATTATTTACAACTGATAAAATATATTTAACTTTTGATATATTTGATAAGGCTATAAAAGTAGAAGAAGGGCTCAGTACTCTTCCAGATTTGAATGAAACCATCAAAGAAAATCAAGATGAAATAAAGAAAGAGCAAGAAGAGATGGGTATTCAAGAAATAGAAGACAATTCGTCTGAAGTAAATAATCAGTAAATTATAAAAGCAGTAAATCCTTTGATTTATTGCTTTTGCTTTATGGAGGGTATAAATATGTTTAAGAAAAATGATAAAGTGGGTATTGTCGCTTTATCGAATCCTTTAAAAGAAGATGATAAGTATGCGCTTAAAAAACTTATTTTATTGCTTGAAAATATGGGGTTAATACCTGTAGTAGCCGAATACATTTTTGAAAATGAAAATAAATACTTTATAGGAAAAGAAAAAGCCGAAAATTTACTTAAGTTATACAGAGATAAAAATATTAAGGGGATTTTTGATGTGTCGGGAGGTAATATCTCCAATGAAGTTTTGAACTATCTCGATTATGATATTATAAGCAAACATTACAAACCTTTCTTTGGTTACAGTGATTTAACCGTTGTAATTAATTCAATTTATACTATGTGCAAAAAATGCGGATATTTATATCAAGTGAGAAATTTGGTTTCTTCATATAAAGAAATACAATATAACAACTTTTTTAATTCTTTTTTTATGGGAGATCGGGATATCTTTGATTTTAAGTATGAATTCATAAAAGGAAATGAGCTTGTAGGTGAGGTGATAGGGGGTAATATAAGATGTTTTCTTAAGCTTGCAGGTACAAAGTTTATGCCGGATTTTAAAAATAAAGTCTTGTTTTTGGAAAGTCGAAGCGGAGGAGTTGACTTAATGATGACATTTTTTAATCAACTTTTACAAATGGGAGTATTTGGCGATATAAAGGGATTAATACTTGGCAGGTTTTCAAGTATGGAAAGGGAAGACTTACGTCCTTCGATTAATGAAATAGTTTTGCAAGTGGCACAGGATTATGATTTCCCTATAATTAAAACATCCGATATAGGACACAATCAAGATTCCAAATGTATCATAATAGGCAAAAAGTATGTATTTAAAAATAATCGTGTTCAAATTTTTTCTTAAAAAATACATATTGTTGTACATTGAGTTAAAATATAAATAGTAAAAAAAAGTACTCATATGAGTACTTTTTATTTTATTTAACTATTCTTTAACGTTAAAAAGATTTTTGTTTAATATAAGATAATTTGCACCGGAAACAATGGTTAACACTAACGCAATATACATTAAAACCAGTGAAATATTGTAAATCATCGGAGTTAATGCGCAAAAATGCATAAGTACCAATGCTACCATTTGCGTTGTGGTTTTCAGTTTCCCTATTTTATCGGCTGCTATAACAATTCCTGCCGAAGCGGCAAGTACTCTGAGTCCAGTTACAATAAATTCTCTTGCAAGAATAACAATTACCACCCAAGATGGAATGAAGTTTATTTCCACAAAACAAATCATAGCAGACATAACTAATAATTTATCTGCAAGAGGATCTACGAATTTTCCAAAGTCCGTTACCATATTACATCTTCTGGCTATTTGTCCGTCAACAAAATCAGAAATAGATGCTATAATAAATATTATACCTGCAATTATATAATTATTGGGTATTTGGGTTAATACCATTATTATTACATATATGGGTATCATAAAAACTCTGAATAAGGTTATTTTATTGGCTAAGTTCATTACTTTGTCCTTCCTATTAAATCATATTCCATTGAATCTTCTATTACTATATCATAAAAATTGCCTATTTCTAAGTATTTATCTGAATAAATATATACTTCTCCGTCTATTTCCGGACAATCCATATAACTTCTTCCTATATATACTTTATCTTCACCTTCCACTTTTTCTTCTACGAGTACTTCCAATGTCTTGTCGATATAGCTTTCCATCAGTTCTTCTGATACGGCTTCCTGAGCCTGCATAAGCTCTGTATATCTTTTTTCTTTTGTGTCTTCATCTATTTGAGGTTTTATTTTGTATGCGGGAGTTCCTTCTTCTCTGGAATATTTGAAAAATCCTACTCTGTCTAATTGGTATAGTTCTATGAATTCCAATAATTCTTTATGTTGCAATTCTGTCTCTGAAGGGAATCCGGTAATAAATGTAGAACGTATTTTTATGTCTTTTATTTTGCTTCTTAATTTTCGGATTAAGTTTAGAATATCTTCTTTGGAAGTCTTTCGCCCCATCTTTTTTAATATATCGTTATTTATGTGTTGAAGAGGCATATCTATATATTTAACGACTTTATCAATTTTTGCGATTTTGTCGATAAGTTCATCGGAAATTGTTTCCGGGTATATATATAATACTCTTATCCATTTTATGCCTTCTATTTTATTGAGTTCTTCAAGAAGTTTTGGGAGTTCTCTTTTTCCGTATAAGTCGATTCCGTATTCGCCTACATCCTGTGCAATAAGTATTATTTCTTTAACCCCTCTGTGAGCAAGCCTTTTTGCTTCGCTCATTATATCTTCCAACTTTCTGCTCCTTTGTTTACCTCTTATGCTAGGTATGACACAATATGTACAATGCTTGTCGCACCCTTCACTGACTTTTATGTAAGCATAATGAGACGGAGTGGTTAACGTTCTGTCTGTTTCAAATATAGGACAATCAATGTTGTCGGTTTTTACTATTGTTTCTTTTGATTGTTTTTCTTCCATATTTTTTATGATTTTATCCATATTATAAAATTCACCGGTTCCTATAAATGCATCCACTTCCGGAATTTCTTTTATAAGTTCGTCAGCATAACGCTGCGCCAAGCATCCCGTTACAATTATTTTTACTTCATCTCTGTCTTTTTTTACAAGGGTCGCTTCTAAAATTGCATTGATACTTTCTTCCATTGCATCATGGATAAATGTACAGGTATTTATAATAATAAAATCACTTATGGTTGCATCGTCTACAATTGTATATCCTTGTTGTTTAAGTATATACATGATATTTTCGCTGTCCACTGTGTTTTTGGGACATCCTAAAGTTAAAATAAATACATTCTTCATGTTTTTCTCCATTTGATTTAATATATTTCATCTTCTATATCAAGAGTTCCTTCGGGGTATACTTCATCGCTTTCAACCACACTGTTGCTGAAGAAATCTTCTCTTTTCTTGAGGACTTTTCTTGGTTTGCTTCCTTCTTGCGCAGAAACAATTCCTTTTTGCTCTAGTTCATCCACAATTCTCCCCGCTCTGGCATATCCTATTCTAAGTCTTCTTTGAAGCATTGAAGTTGAGATTTCTCCAAGTTCAAAAGCTATATTAAGGGCATCGTTGAATTTATCATCAATAAAGTCATCTTTGTCTATATTCTCTTTTGCCGAAGGCATATTTTCTTCAACAGAAACCGTTTCTATTCCTTTTATTGCATCTTCGTCGTAATTAGGATGTTGTGTTTCTTTAATGAATTTAACTACACTCTCAACCTCTTCATCGCTTATGAATGCACATTGAGCTCGCATAGGTGCATTGCTTCCCACAGGAGCATATAACATATCTCCTCTTCCCAGAAGCTTTTCTGCTCCTGCCATATCCAATATTGTTCTTGAGTCTATTTGAGATGATACGGCGAATGATATACGGGAAGGTATATTTGCTTTTATAAGACCTGTGATTACGTCGACAGAAGGTCGTTGTGTTGCCAAAACTAAATGTATTCCGGCAGCTCTTGCAAGCTGAGCAAGTCTGCAAATTGCGGATTCGACCTGAGAAGCGCATGTCATCATTAAATCCGCAAGTTCGTCTATAATGATAACCCATTGTGCCATTTTTTCTCCGCCGGTTTCTTCCATTTTTTTGTTGTATCCTTTTATATCCCTTACTCTGTTTTGCGCAAATAGGTCATATCTTATTTTCATCTGTTTTTCTGCCCATTTCAAAGCTCCCGCTGCGTGGTTTGGATCTGTTTCCACGGGTACTAACAAGTGAGGGATACCTTCGTATATATTTAGTTCTACCATTTTTGGGTCTATCAAAATAAGTCGGACTTCATTTGGATCCGCATGGAACAAAATGGAATTTATTATCGCATTTATACATACACTCTTTCCGGATCCTGTCGCACCTGCAATAAGCAAGTGAGGAAGTTTTGCAATATCCATTATAACCATGTCGCCTGTTACGTTTTTACCAAGAGCAATGGATAATTTTGATTTTGAGTTTTTAAATTTTTTATCTTCGACTATTTCTCTAAAACCTACTACTGAAACTTCTTTGTTTGGAACTTCTATTCCGATGGCGCTTTTCCCTGGGATAGGTGCTTCCATTCTTATTCCGTTTGCGGCAAGGGCCATTGCAAGATTATCTTGTAGCCCAACGACTTTGCTGACTTTTATTCCCGGCTCTAGTTCCATCTCGTATCTTGTGACGGTAGGTCCTATACTTACTTCCGTAACGCGAGCTCCGATTTTAAAATTAGATAGCGTTTCTTCCAATATCTTTGTATTTTCAAGAACTCTTTCTTTTTCTCCCTTATTATTTCGTCCCTTTGCGGCTTTTAATAAATCTGCTTTTGGAAAGATATAAGGTATTGTTTCTTTTTCTTCAACTAATTTTTTATTTTCGCTTATGGTTTTTGTAGCGATATTGTTATTCATTGCTTCTTTGATTTTATTTAGCTGTTCTTTTTGTTCCTTATTTGCTTTGTCAATATCACTTACATCTATTTTTTCAATATGGGGCTCATCCAGATCCCTAATGTAATCCTTTGTAGCGGGCTTTGGTTCTATAAATTTTTTTGTTCGCTCTATTTCTCTGTTGTTTATGTCCTGGCTTTCTCTTGTTTCTTGTATTATTGCATCAATACCCTGTTCTTCTCTTACTCTACTTTTTATTTTTTCTTTGTTTGGTTTTTCATTTGTGTTTTTTAATGGATAAATTTCAGTATTATTACTTACTTCGTTTAATTCGCCCTGTTCGTCTTTATAATAAGTTTTGATTATGGGTTCACTTTTATTGTCTTTGTGGCTATTGATGCTTTCCCCAGTTTGATTTTTTGTTTCTTTATATTCTTTTTCCCATTTGTTTAATACTTTCTCTTTGTCTTTTTGTGTGTTTAAAGAGTTTTTGTCATATGGGTTTTTCGGTAGTTTATTTTTAAATGTCGGGAAAAAGCCTTGTTTTACAGGTTGTTTGTTGGCTTGCTCTCTTATTTGCTCTTCTCTTTTTTGTATTCTTTCTGTTAATTTTTGTTCTCTTATTTCTTGTTTTATTTCTTTTTCTTTAAGTCTTATTGCTTTTCTGCTTTCTTTGTATGTTGCTATATTGTCTTTGAATATCAAAATTAAACATACTATTATTGTCGCGGTTATGAATATATAACCGCCTACCTGAGAAAGGAGAGTTGTGTATATTCCTCCTAGCCATATGCCTATTATACCGCCTTTGGTTACGACATTCAAAACGGAAACAAAAAGTTGATTACTGAATGCTCCGTATTTAAGCAGCTCTCCTCCGACGTTGAATGCAGCCATGATATTAAATATAATAATAATTACGCAAATAAGCGTTATTGTTTCTGTAAATGGTTTTAATCTTGAGATAATATAAAACCCAAAAGCTAAAAAAGAAAGTCCTATAAGGGCAGTTCCGACGCTGCCGAATAGAAACATAGAAATCTTGTGCAAATTATTTCCGAAGACTCCGCTGTCTTTTGACCAAATGGAATACAGCATGAATATTCCGAAAAATAAAATAACGACGCCTATGATTTCATTTTGAATAATTCTTTTTTTGAATAATTCCTGTTCCAGTTGCTTTTTTGTTGTTCTTGTTGTTTGTTTTCTCTTTGATGTATTTTTATTCTTTTTATTTGTTTTTTTGTTAACCAAATTTATACCTCATATATGTAAAGTTCATAATATTTTAATAAAAAGTCTTATATTATATTTTATCATAAAATAATTTTATTTCATAGCTAAAAAGGTGTTGGGATTGAATAAAGCTCATTTATCTTATGTTGTTTTTGATATTTAATAATTACAATATTTTGAATATACTTTAGTTTTTTGAATATAAATTTATTATAAAATATTTTTTGGAGGATGTAATGGCATATTCTGAAAGAGAACTTTTGGCAAGACTTATAGAATGTGAGGCAGGCGGAGAAGGGGATGTTGGTATGGCCGCTGTGGCAAGTGTAGTTATGAACAGAGTATACACACCCTACGGTGAATATGCAAGAGTTTCTGATGGCGGAAGTATAAGAAATATAATATATCAAAAAAATCAGTTTACATGTGCCATGGAAACTGTAGGCGGCAAATATAATCCTCAGAATATATACAACATGAATCCTACCAATATACATTATGCAATTGCTGATTGGGCAATGGGAGGCGGCAGGCTTTACAGCTTAGGTTATGCTTTGTGGTTTTACAATCCGTTTTCCAGAGAATGCAGACAGAATTTTCCGAGTGAAGTCGGCAGCTTTATAACAAAAATCGGAGGGCATTGTTTTTATAATCCTACAGAAAAATATTTAGATACATAAAGAAAAGGGGAGGCATATGGAAAGAGAAGATAATTTAAACAATATATTAAACGGAGGTGGGCTTAATAATAATATAGATACTCAGATGAATAATATTTCAAATGAGAACAGCGGAAACGGAGGCGATATACCTTCGATATATACTGTAGGCACAACCCCGGATGTACTAAACAGAATAAAAGGTGAATACTGTATTTGTGAATTTGTAGTGGGAAGTGATACCCTAGTTACAAAAGAAGGAATTATGTATAATGTCGGGTTAAGTTATTTTACTTTATTCAATCCTTCGAATAATGAGTATATCGTATGTGATATATATGCCGTTAAATTTATAACTGTTCCGAGAGCAAACAGTCCAAACGGATATACGCCACCGAACAATTCAAGGAGAAGAAGATAATAAGCTCATATTTTGAGCTTATTTTTGTTATAAATATTAAAAATTTTATTACATAAAATATATTTAAATGCTATAATTAATAATATAAGCAGTTTAATCAAGGCATAAAGTATTGATTAAACTGTTTTTTTATCCTTAAATTTTAATTTGCCAATATAAATTAAGAAAGAGGCTGCGTTATGTACCAATTAAATGAAGTTATTTTATATGACACTGAGGGGCTTTGTAAGATAACAGAAATTGCGAGCAGAAATTTTGGCGGAGGGGATACGGATTTTTACATATTGACACCTATAAATAAAAAAGGAATGACTATATATGTTCCCGTAAACAACAAAAAGCAGACAGATAGGATGTGCAGGGTTTTATGTCCGGAAGAAATATATGAATTAATAGAAAATGTACCGGAAGAAAAATGGATAGAAGATAAAAACGAGAGAAAAATTCGGTATAAAAAAATTATACATTCCGGAAACAGGAAAGATATAATAAAATTATTTAAAACGTTGTACATTCACAGAGAAGAACAGGCTAGAAAGGGAAGGCATCTTCATCTTGTCGATGAGCAAGTATTTAAAAATGCAGAAAAAATTTTATATGAAGAATTTTCTCATGTGCTTCATATCTCCAAGGAGGATGTAGGTCCATTTATTTTAAAACATATTAAAGTTAAGGAAAAATTATAGTATTTCCCGGGAAATGTTGTGTAAATAAAAAAGAAGGCTTCAAGCCTTCTTTTTATGTACGAATAATTGAATCTTATTCAGGTTGAGCTGCTCCTGTTGGGCAAGCACCTGCACAAGCTCCACAATCAATACATGTAGCTGCATCGATTACGTATTTTCCATCGCCTTCAGAGATTGCTCCTACTGGACATTCACCAGCGCAAGCGCCACAAGCGATACATTCATCAGTAATTACATGTGCCATGTCTTAATACCTCCATATTATTTCTTTGTTTGTATTAATATAACATTTTTAATGTTTTAATGCAATAGGAAACTCTTTAAAAAAACGGTATTAAAATTTTCGGTATGGGAAATCTTTTTATATAAAGGGTTTAAGTTAAAATAAAAATTTTATATATTGTTTTATAATTAAAGGAGAGCAAAAGCTCTCCTTTAATTATCTTTTTACGTTGTCAAAAAAATAGATTAATTTTCCTCTTGGGGTGTTTATTATTCTGCAGTTACATTTTTCTTTGCATTTACATTTACAGTTACAATTGCAGTTAGAGGTCCCTCTTGAATTTATGTTTGCCAAATCTGTGCCTCTTTCCCCTTGGCAAGAACAAGATTTTCTTTCTTGCTGTCTGCATTTGCAGTTGTTTCTCTCGCATCCACAAGATCTTTCTCTTTGTTCTCCTGTCATTGATGTTTCGTGCATACATCCGCAAGAATTATATCTAGGTTCGTTATTTAACCCCATATTTTCATTATTACATCCACAAGATGTTCTGTTTGAGTAATTCATTATATATTCTACCACCTTTTTTACTATATTACTGTTTTCGGTATATAATATGATATTTTTGTATTATTGTTACTTTTTTACATTATTTTGCTAAAAGCCAGAATGATAAGCAATATGCCGCTTAGCCAACTTAAGTTTGCTTTTGCCACATCTCCAAGTCTGTGCCCTGTTTTAAATCCGACAAAAACCAGAGATATACAAATCAAAAAAGTTAATACAAATATAATATAGACATTAGTAAAGGGAAAAGATAATCCCGCACACAATGAATCTAAAGATCCCAAAGATGCAATAAGCATAGCTTCTTTTATATCCAAGTCTTTTGAGTCGTTAATATCGGCTTTTGTTTCATCAAGAAAAACATCAATAAAAATATTGTATCCCTCTATTTTAACATTTATATTTTTGTTTAATACTTGCATTCTTTTAAGATAATTTTTTATTGCTGTTGAAAATATGTTATAGCTTCCTATTATGATCAATATAAAAAAGCTTAACATATTAAATAGATGAATCGGAATTATATCAGACAGTATATTTGATAAAAGTATTGATATGCTTATGGACAGGGCACTTCCCAGAGCTATTATTACTGCTCCCGGGATTTTAACCTTGATTTTATTTGCACCAAAAGTTGAACTTACCAGAAATGTATCCACGCTAAGTGCAACTATTAAAAGTATTATTTTAATCAATTTTATTCCTCCCCATACTTAGTCATATTTATAATATTAAGAATATTGTTTATATGTGCTTGTATAATTAAAATACATATAAAATGTATAAAAATGAGAGGATTTATGGTATATTAACAGTAACATGAATTTATCGGGAGGAAAAAATGGATTTAAGGAAATTACAAAACGGCTCTGATGTCAGAGGAATTGCTTTGGACGGAGTTAAAGGTGAAGAAGTAAATTTAACAAATGAAGCAAGTTACAAAATAGCAAAAGCTTTCTCTGTTTGGTTAAAAAAGAAATTAGGTAAAGAAAATATAAAAATAACAATTGGAAGAGATTCAAGAATTTCCGGACCTGATCTTGCACATAGTGTAATGAGAGGTTTGAGCAGTGAGGAAGGGATTGAAGTTTTATATTTTAATTTATGTACTACTCCTGCTATGTTTATGAGTTGTATAAACAAGGAAATAAACGCTGACGGAGCAATAATGATAACAGCCAGTCATTTGCCTTTTAACAGAAACGGGCTTAAGTTTTTTACTAAAGATGGCGGTGCGGAAAAAGAAGATATAAAAGATATACTTGAGATAGCTAATGAAATGTCTTATGAAAAAAATGAAGCGGTTTATAATGAACTTGATTTTTTAAGTATTTATGCTGCTGAATTAGTGGATAAAATAAAAGAGCGTACAGGAGAAGAAAAACCTTTCCTTAATAAAAAAATTATTGTTGATGCCGGTAATGGTTCTGGAGGTTTCTTTGCAAGTAAAGTTCTTGAAGTTTTGGGTGCGGATACTTCTGGAAGTGTGTTCTTGGAACCTGACGGAAGCTTTCCGAATCATGTTCCAAATCCTGAACTTAAAGATGTAATGGATGAATTTTCAAAGACTGTTGTTAGAGAAAATGCAGACCTAGGTATCATATTCGATACTGATGTAGACAGAGCTGCCGCAGTGGATAAAAGCGGAGAGGAAATAAGCAGAAATAAGCTTGTTGCGTTGATGGCAGATATTTGTCTTGAGGAAGCAAAGGGAAGCTACATTGTTACGGACAGCGTAACCAGCAGCGGACTTAAAGAATTCATAGAAGAAAAAGGCGGAGTACATCATAGATTTAAAAGAGGTTACAAGAATGTTATAAATGAGGGGATAAGGCTCAACAAAGAAGGTAAAGAGTGTCTTCTTGCAATAGAAACCAGCGGACACTGTGCACTTAAAGAAAATTATTTCCTTGATGACGGTGCTTACATGGTTGTAAAAATACTTGTGAAGTTCAATGAACTAAGCAAAGAAAACAAAACCTTTGACGATTTAATCGGTTCTTTAAAAGAACCTAAAGAAGAAGCTGAGCTAAGAGCAACTTTTCTTGTCGAGGACTTTAAGGAGTATGGAGCAAATTTACTTGAAGATTTTAAAGTTTATGTTAAAGAAAAGATGGTCGGCGCAAGTTTTGAAGAACCTAATTTTGAAGGTGTAAGAGTAAATGTTGATAGAGACGGAATAAAAGGCTGGGTGCTTTTAAGATTATCTTTGCATGATCCTGTGCTTCCTATTAATATCGAATCTGAAAATGATGGTGGGGTAGAAAATATTAAGAAAGAAATATTGAGTTTCTTGGAAAATTATAAAGTTAAATTTTAAATGATAATTAAAGTTGCATCAATAATTTTGTTTTGTTGGTGCAACTTTAATATAATAAAAATATATTTTATTTGAAATTACAGAGGAGAATATGAAATTTAAGAATATTATTGACGGAGAATTTGAAGAGGTAAACGAAAGTACCTCTTATGGGGAACGTAAGAAGTCAAAAGATAAACATAACAAAAAACCAAAGAGAAAAAGTATAAAAGGGCGTACGGCATTATTTACCGTTTTGGGGATTATAGCTTTAGTTTTGTTATTTCTTTATATAATTAACGATTACTATATTGAATATTTGTGGTTTAATGAAGTAGGTTACTTAGATATATTTTTTAAAGAAATAAAGTCAAAGATTATACTTGGTGTTCCGTTTTTTATCGTTATGTTTTTTATATCGATGTTTTACTTTAATTTTCTGTTTAAAGCAATTAAAGAGGGATATAGCAAAGATAATGGGTATGGAAAGAAAATAAAATGGGTTTTAGCTGTTTTTTATTCATTGGTGACAAGTATAACTTTTATATCAACACTTTGGTATGAATTTTTGGAGTTTAAAAATTTTGTTTCGTTCGGGCAGGCGGATAGTTTGTTTGGGAAAGATATATCATTTTATATTTTTAAACTTCCTTTTTTGATGGATTTGTGTAAATTACTGTTTTCTGCCGCTTTATTGTTATTCGTTATAACCATGATTATTTTTGCAATATTAAAGGTTATGAATCGTAGGGATATCGGTATAGATAAACAAAGGGGAGTAACAAGAGAAGAAAAAATAGGATTCTTTATGAAAATATGGGAATTCTTTAAAGTTCCTGTTAGTATATTTTTATTTATATTATTTTTACTCGGCGGTTTTTACAGTTACCTTTCTATGTTTAATGTACTTTATTCATCTTCGGGAGTTGTGTACGGAGCAACATACAGTGATGTTTTATTAACCGTGAATATGTATAAATTCTTTTGTGGATTTATGATTTTTGCTGCTGTTTTATCTTTAATATGTGGGCTTAAAAGTAAACTCAAACCTATAGTAATATGTATATGTATTATTCCTGTTGTTTATTTGTCGGTCGGGGGGATAAAAGTTCTTGTTGAAAATTATATTGTCGTTCCTAATGAATATGCAAAAGAACAAAAGTATATAGAAAATAACATATCCATGACGAGAAAAGCTTACAATATTGATGATGTTGAAGTTAAAAGTTTTAAAGCCGACAATAATTTAACTGCTAAAGATATTGAAAATAATTCTGTTACCATAGGAAATATTCCTATAAATGATTTTATGCCTACTTTGGATGTATATAATTCCCTACAGGGATTTAGATCGTATTATACATTCAAAGATGTGGATGTAGACAGATATAAGTTGGATGAAGTGGCAACTCAGGTATTCATTTCGGTAAGAGAGATGGAACCTTCAAATAAAGAAAATGCGAGAAGTTGGGTTAACAAACATCAAAAGTATACTCACGGATATGGGACTGTTATTTCTCCCGTAAATGAAATAAATGAATCAGGTCAACCAGTGTTGATACAAAAAGATATTCCTGCAAACAGTGTTTATAATAATCTTAAATTGAAAGAACCGAGGATTTATTATGGGGAAGAAAGCGATGATTATATCGTTGTAAACTGTAAAAGTAAAGAATTTGATTATCCTGAAGGGGAGAATAATGTTGAGAATAAATATACCGGAAGCGGTGGAATAAAGCTCAACTTATATAACAGGATTGCGTTTTCTATTGATAATATGAGCAGCCGTTTGTTATTTTCATCGGATATAACTTCTGAAAGCAAAATTCTTATGAGAAGGCAAATCAGTGAAAGGGTTAGAACTATTGCTCCTTTTTTGACTTATGACAAGGATCCGTATATTGTAAATTCGGGGGGTAGGTTATATTGGATTATGGATGCATTTACAAAAACTGATAAATATCCATATTCTGCACCTTCGAAATTCGAAGATGGAACTACGTTTAATTATATACGTAACTCTATAAAAGTTGTTATAGATGCGTATAACGGTACAGTAAATTTTTATCAAGTGGATAAGAATGATCCTATAGCTTCAACTTACGCGAAAATATATCCTGACTTTATTAAGCCTATAGAGCAAATGGATAAGACGTTGAGAGAACATCTAAGATATTCGGAAGTTCTTTTCAATATTCAAAATGAAATGTATGAAACTTACCATATGACCAATTCTCAGGTTTTTTATAATAAAGAAGATCAGTGGCAGGTTGCAAAACAGTTTTACGGTACATCAAAAGAGGCTGTGGACGTTAACAGTTCGTATTTGATGATGAAGCTTCCTGACAGAGATAAAGAAGAATTTATGATTATCTCTCCGTTTACTCCAAAAAATAAAAATAATATGGTGGCATGGATGGCAGGGATATGTGACGGTGAAGATTACGGGAAATTAAAAGTGTATCAATTCCCTAAGCAAAAATTGGTTTATGGTCCTATGCAGATAGAGCAGAGAATTGATCAGGATACACAGATTGCGCCTCAGCTTAATTTACTTTCTCAAGTAAGCAGTGAAGTGTCAAGAGGTAATATGTTAACAATACCGATAGAAGACAGTATACTTTATGTTGAGCCTATATACGTAAAATCAAGCACTGAACAGATGGCTCTTCCGGAGGTAAAAAAAGTGGTTGTTGCGTATGGTAATAAAATAGTTATGAGAGATTCTTTAAGTGAAGCCATAAATGCAATTTTTAATTTAGGTCAAGGCAGTGATATATCCGAAAGTAATAAGTCCGAAAGTACTACCAATGCTAAAGAATCTTTGGAAGAAAAAGCAAGAGATTTACTTGCCAAGGCAAAAAGTGCTCAAGCAAAAGGCGATACTAAAGCTTACAATTCTTATATGACTGAATTGGAAAAAGTATTGAATTCTCTAAGTAATAATTAAATTTTAATTATGATGTTTATAAAAAAAAGACTTGTTTAAAACAAGTCTTTTTTATATGTTATTTTAGAAGAATAGAACAGTTTGAGCTAATATAAGTCCGTTTAAAATCAATGACTGTATTAGCGCATTCAGTCTTGTGGGGGAATCCACTGCTTTTAAAAGCTTACCTACTGCAAGTACAAATATGATTATACATCCAAGTCCTAGGAAATCCACAGCCAAAGCAAATTGTCCCATGAATAAAAGTACCAAAGCAATTATTAATATAACGAGGAAGTTGAATGATGACATTATAAATCTTTGTAATTGATTTGCTATCATAACATCCTTTTCTCTTTCTTCCACATAAAATATAAAGTAACATAGGATTGTTGAGAATATAATCCAAAATGTTTTCATTGAGAATATGTTAAAAACTATATTGCTTCCTGATATCGAAAGGAGATACAGCATTATAATAACCAATCCTCCTATGAATAATCCGCCTTTTATATTTTTCTTAGGGTCTTTATAGAATATTTTACTTCCGAGGTCGCAAGCAAAGTCTGTTTTGTAATAAAGGTAAAATACGACAATTCCGTAACAAGACAAAAGTGATATTTTTACCAAAGAAAAATACGGAATCGGCATTATCGGGCTGAATAAAAAGTATATTGCAACCGGAAGAAGAAATACCATTATGTATGCGGGTATTATTGCCAGTAATTTTGAAATTACAAATTCTTTGTTGAATGGTATACTTCCTTTTTCTTTATAATAATCTTTTGCGAATGTTTTATATGATAAGATTATTATTACAAGAGCCAGAATGCTAAGCATCCAGGTTGCCGATGTTTTTAGGGGTAGAAGTTTATTAGGGGTATATTCGTATCCGTCTCTTGCCGCAATATAGCTTACAGTTTCGTTTATTATTTTACTATTCATTATTTCATTAATCGGCAGTACGTTTTTAGCTATTGTCAAGGTGACATCATTTTCGTTTGTAGCCCCCGTATATCCTTGTTCTAGCCTTGCTTTTAAAGCTTCGTTTTCTTTAACACTGGATTTATTGTTTAAATTGGATGTTATTAGATGTATGTTTTCTCCCGGATTTGAAGCATTCAAATCTTTCATAAAAGATACGTTTTCTTCTTTTACAAAATTTATTACATCTAAATCTATTTTTGATAATATATTGGTGTCTGTCGATATAAGTGTTAAGTCTTTTGGATTGAAAAATCTCTTTGTTGCGGTTTGCAGTGCTGTTCTTGCACTTGCTCCGTTTGCAACTATATGTATATTTTCTTCATTTAATTTTGCCATTTGGGAGAATGCAACAACACCTGTGTAGTATTGTTCTGCCAAATATTCGTTTTGTTTATATCCAAATTCAATACTTCCCTTGGTATAGCCCTGACTTGGAAGATCAAATACATAAACATGGTATCCTAATTTTGCAAACTCTTCTACCATAAACCAAGTATCTTTTGCGTTTTGATTTAGGTCGTTTATGATAAAAACTCCCATATCTTTTGTCCCTTTGTGATATCTGGCTGATATTTTTAGTTCATCAAGGTTGTAATATTCAACTTTATCCATCTTGTAATATGTATTTGTTGCGTATACCGAGGCTAAGCATCCTGTAATAAATACTCCTATGAGTATAATTAAAAGTAAATTTAGTTTTGATTTGATTTTTAATTTCATATTTAATCCTCTTAGGTAAGGTGTTTTTTTATTTTTCAGCTAAATATTATACCATAAACTTCCCTTTTTAACAACTGCAAGAGATAATGGGTATACTCAAAAAAGCACTCCGGAAAAGAGTACTTTTTTATTTAGAATATTAACTTAGCTATATTGTAGACTATAAATGCGAGTATATATGCAATTCCCGTTTGATATAATGCCGTAAGGGCTGCGCCTTTAAACGTTCCTATTTCTCTTTTTGTAGCTGCGAAGGCTGCCGCGCATGGCATATATAATAATGTGAACGTAAGAAATGACATTGCAGCAGGAAGAGACATCATTGAAGAGAGTACTCCCGGAAGTGTTGTGAGCGTCGTTCCTGTCAATATTGCCAAAGTGCTGACAACAACTTCTTTTGCGCTGAGCCCCGCAATTAAGGCCGTAACAAATTTCCAGTCTCCGAATCCCAACGGTTTGAATATTACTGCTAAAGTATTACCCACATGTGCAAGCATGCTTTCAGAAGGTGATGCTACCATATTAAGTCTAAAGTTAAAGTTTTCCAGTAACCATATAAGTACGCTTGCGACAAATATGATTGTAAAAGCTTTTGTTACAAAATCCTTTGCTTTGTCGTAGCTGAGTCTTGTCAATGATTTTATTGAAGGTAATCTGTAAGGAGGCAACTCCATAACAAACGGCATGGACTCTCCTTTGTATATTGTGTTTTTAAGTAAATATCCCGATATAATTGCACTTGCTATTCCCAGTAAGTATAGACATATCATTACCAAAGGAAGATTGTCTTTGAAAAAAGCAGCAGCAAAAACTGTATATATAGGTAGCTTTGCACTGCAGGACATGAAAGGAGTAAGCAATACTGTCATTTTTCTGTCTCGGGAAGAAGTTAGTGTTCTGGTTGCCATTATTCCCGGCACCGAACATCCGAATCCTATAAGCATGGGAACAAAACTCTTTCCGCTAAGCCCGATTTTTCTAAGGGGCTTGTCCATTATGAAAGCTATTCTTGCCATATATCCACTGTCTTCGAGAAGGGATAAGAAGAAGAATAGTGTTACGATTATCGGAAGGAATGACAATACGGTTGAGACTCCGTTATATATTCCGTCCGTTATCAGGGAGTGGATAGTAGGGTTTATTTGTGCAGCATTAAGAGCTATGTCCAATCCTATTCTCAATTGCTCGAGGAGCATTTCAAAAATGTTGCTTAAAAAAGCGCCTATTACTCCGAATGTTAAATAAAATATTGAACCCATAATCAAAATAAATATCGGTAGGGCAAAATATTTGTTTGTAAGTATATTATCTATTTTTACGCTTTGTATATGTTCTTTTGTATGATTTACTTTATGTACGCACTTTTTACAAAGTTGCTCTATATAGTCATATCGCATTTCCGCTATGGCAGCTTCTCTGTCGAGACCTACATCGTTTTCCATTTCATCGACTATATGTTTTATTATATCTTTATCTGCCGGACTCAGTTCAAGTTTATCTTCCAGAAGTTCATCGCCTTCAACTATTTTTGACACACAAAACCTTACCGGAAGTTGTTTTTCTTCTGCATTTGCTTCAATAATATGAGATATTGCATGTATTGCTTTATGTATATATCCGCTGCAAAAGTCTATTTTCCCTCTATAACTGTGTTCTTCTATCAAATCGGTTGCTACCGCTATAAGTTCTTCCGTTCCTTGCTGTTTTGCTGCTTGAATAGGTATGCAGTCCACATGTAAAGTTGATGCTATTTTATCGATATCTATACTGTTGCCGCAGGCAATTACTTCGTCCATCATGCTTAATGCTATTACCATGGGTATATTTAATTCCAACAACTGAAGTGTAAGGTATAGATTTCTTTCTATATTGGTAGCGTCGATTATATTTATTATTAAATCGGGTTTTTCTTCCATAAGGAAATTTCTTGTGACAATTTCTTCGCTTGTATATGGAGAAAGGGAATATATACCCGGTAAATCTATAAGATTAATATTTTCGTGACCTTTTATTACTCCCTCTTTCTTGTCTACCGTTACTCCCGGAAAATTCCCGACGTGAGCATTGCTTCCTGTGAGAGCATTGAAAAGAGTGGTCTTCCCGCAGTTTTGATTTCCGATTAAAGCAAAGGTTTTACTCATTCTCTATTACCTCTACTTCTATTTTTTTTGCATCTTCTTTTCTGAGGGTAAGTTCAAACCCTCTGAGATTTATTTCAATAGGATCACCAAGGGGAGCTACTTTTCTCATTAAAACTACTGTTTTGGGAATTAGTCCTATATCAAGCAGACGCCTTCTTATTTCTTTGCTTCCGCCCGTACTTTTTATAATTGCTTTTTGTCCTATTTGCAATTTATCCAACGTCATTTTTTATCCTCGCTTTGTTTGTTAGCTTTTGCTATTGTACAATTATACATTGTTTTTTTACTTTAAGTCAATAATATTGTCCAATATTAACTTTTGTTAATGTTAATATTACGAAAAATACAAAACGGATTATTTTATGAACAAATGTTTGATTTGATTAGTGTGTTGTGTTATATTTATATTATAAGAAAGGAAAAACAAAAAATGGAGAGAATTGTATTTCATATAGATGTTAATTCTGCTTTTTTGTCTTGGCAGGCTGCTTATAATAAACATATGGGATATAATGTAAAAGACTTGAGAAGTATTCCTGCTGTTGTCGGAGGAGATGAAAAAAACAGAAGAGGGGTTGTGTTGGCTAAATCCGAAATTGCAAAGAAGTACGGTGTAAGGACGGGTATGAGTTTATTTGAGGCAAGAAAACTATGTCCTGTATTGGTTTCGGTAAAACCTGATTTTAAAATATACAGAATGTATTCCGATAAATTATTTAATTTGTTGAGTGAGTATTCGGATACAATAGAACGTTATTCCATTGACGAATGTTTTCTCGATTATACGGGTAGTTTGAAGTTGTTCGGTAGTCCTGAAAAAGTTGCTTATGAAATAAAGGAGAGGGTGAAAAGGGAATTGGGATTTAGTGTAAATATAGGTATTTCCACCAATAAGCTTTTGGCGAAGATGGCAGGTGATTTAATGAAACCGGATAAAGTCATTACATTGTATCCCAAAGAAATTGAGGAAAAAATGTTTCCGCTGAATATAAGCGAGCTATTTATGGTTGGAAGAAAAACAAAAGAAAAATTAAATAATTTAGGAATATATACTATAGGAGATTTAAATCGTTGTTCTCTCGATTTTCTTATTGCTCACTTTAAAAAAGCTCAGGGGATTATGCTTTATAATTATTCTCATGGGATAGACGAAAGCGAAGTGAGCATGAAAAATGAAATTAAATCAATAGGTAACAGTACGACCTTGGGCAAAGATGTTACCAATATAAATGAAGTAAAAAGAATTTTGCTTTCTTTGAGTGACAGTGTCGGAACAAGACTAAGGAAGAATAATTACAAAGGCAATGTTATAAATGTCAGTATAAAAAACAGTTCTTTTTATTTATATTCGCACAGAAAGACTTTATCGTACTTTACGAGCTCAACAAATACGATATATGAAGAATCCGTTAAATTGTTTTTAGAATTTTGGAATAAAGATCCTATACGCCTTTTGGGAATAAGTGTAAGCGGGTTTGATAACGCAGGTATCAACCAGCTTTCTCTTCTAGACAGAAAAGAAGAGAATGAAAAAATGGCAAGAGTTGAGAGAGTTATGGATAACATAAGGTTAAGTTACGGTAAAGATATTATAAAAAGAGGTGTTCCCGAAGAGAGAACACAAAAAAACGTTATGAACAAATTGGATTATTTTAAATAATCTGATTATAAAGGATATTTTTACAAGCATAAATCAGTATTTCTGTTGTAAAAATAAAAAGTTTCTAATGCAAAATCAGTTCTCCGTTTTCAAAGTGATAATCACCGTCTTTATTTTTAAGCAATGTGTTTTTAATATATTTTAATAAATAATCCTCACCTTTATCTTTCAGCATAGTAAGCAAGTATTCGGTGAGTTCTTCGCTGTCTTTGTCGATTACATAAAAATCTTTTCCGTTTACAAAGTAATCTAAAGGACTTTTAAGAGTGTAGTTATCTTTTAAATAATTTTTTGAAGCGCTCATTCTATCTATAACCATTTCGGCAACATATTTTTTAGGCATTTTGACGCCTGCCAGTCCTTCGTGCGGATTTGTTTTATAGTCAATCCAGTACTCGAAATGATGCTTGTTTCGTCCTTTATGATGAAGCCAGCCTTTTGAGTGCCCTGTTATTTCTTTTTCTTTGCTGATAGGACTTCTTTCTCCTCCTTGATAATATTTCACTCCGGAAAAAAACTCTATGGGAGTATACTTTGATAAATCGTGAAGTAGCCCTTGTTTGTAGAGTCCTGCTTTAAAACATGATTTTATAACCATTAGTTTATGTTTGTTTATTGTATTTAAATGTCCAAAAAAATTATTCATTATAAAAGCTCCTATTTCCCTTATTTGCTATTATACCACTATTTATATAGTATAGCAGAAAGAAATGTATAAATTTTATTTAAAATATTACTTTTTATATATTATGGGCAAATGTAATTTGCGTGATTAAAAAGTGACTTGTTTATGCTGTTTTATTGATTAAGTACTAACCGTTAAATATAATAGGATTAAAGTAAAGTTATTTTAGTTTGAAGGTCGACCTTAGAAAATTTTTAACGGGGGGTTTATAATGAATAATCTGTTAATCGATTTATATGAAGGCAATATTAATCCGAGTGAATATATTGATACGATTATTGATGAATATGAAGTTGAGCTTAGGGAAAAAACAATTTTAGAAGAAAAGTTTTGTTCTAAGCTGGATGAAAATATGCAAAATGAATTTTATAATATTTTAGAAAGATGGATAAAAGTTTATCCTATGGAACTTAGGAATTCATTTATAGAGGGATATAAGCTTGGATGCAGGATGACAAATGAAATTTACAAATAAAAAAGGAGATTTCTCCTTTTTTATTTTATTTTATCTTGCCATTCTTTTTCTTTAAATCCCGTAAGAATAATATTATTTTTAATTATAATAGGTCTTTTTACCAACATTCCGTCAGATGCCAAAACTTCAATCATTTCTTCTTCACTCATATTTTGCAATTTATCTTTTAAGTTAAGTTCTCTGTATTTCATTCCGCTTGTATTAAAAAATCTTTTTATCGGAAGTCCGCTGTTTTCTATCCATTCTTTTAATTCTTCTTTTGTTGGGTTTTCCTCGATTATATGTCTTTCGTCAAATTCTATATTATACTCTTCTAGCCATTTTTTTGCTTTTTTGCAAGTTGAACATTTAGGGTATTCTAAAAATAAATATTTCATTTGATTCCTCCTTTTTTATATTATAACAAATTTGTAAAGATATTGTTATAATACTGCTTTATTTTACTTAAAATTCTTAAACAAGATTTTTATTGATATATTAAAATTCTTTTTTATAGTGAGATAAAAGTATACTTTTTAATGCAATAAAAAATATTAAATCAAAATAAGAAAAATGAAATGAAAAAATACATTTTATAAATTATTGCCACATAAGATTTTCTTATTTGAAATATTTTGCATTTTATACAAAAAGTATACTTTTTGTAACAAGGAATTTTTTCTATTTTTATTTCACAATACATGTATTTATGTATTATTTCCCAATAAAAATTATGATATATCCTATTTTTTTCATTATAGCATAAGTGTCAAAAAAAGTATGATTTATTTAAATTAAGGAGGATATATGATGCTTTTTAAATGTAAAAAAATATTTGTCTTATTTGTGTTTATTTCTGTATTTTTTATTTGTGGAAATGTATATGCTTCGAATGTTCAATCTGATTATGAAGCTACAAGCGTAAAAGAAATAGAAGACATTATAAATAATTCTACTGAAGATAAAGTGAATATAAAAATAAAATCCGATATTATGGTAGCGGAAACAATAAATATTCCATCAGGCAAAGATGTTAGCTTTACCGGTGGCGGGACTTTAGTAAGAGATAACTCCTTTAATACAGACTATGACGGATTAATCGTAATAGAAAAAGGCGGAAAGTTGACCGTTGACGGTGTTTCTGTTAACGGTAATAATATAGAGGTACATTGTAATGAAAATGGAAGCCTTATTGACTGTGAAGGTAAGTTCTTGTTAAAAAGCGGTAAGTTTTATAATGATAATCATTATGGATATTGGAGCAGTACGATAAATGTTATTGGATCTGAGTCTGAATTTATTATGGAAGGAGGTTCCCTGGAAAATAATATTGTTGCAAATAAGAAAGGCGGAGGAGGCCAAGCTCAAGATTGTGGGATTGTCGGTGTATATAAAGGAGGAACTTTTAAGCTTAAATCAGGAAGCATAAAGAATAATGTATTGGATATAAACGGTACTATAGCTACTTCTGTTGTATATGTTACTCCTGAATTTTACGGCTATGAAAGTAATGATTCATATTTTTATATGACCGGTGGGGAAATAATAGATAACAAAGCTAACTATGGCGGAGTATTTATCGGGGTTTTTAGTCAGCCGAAATATACAAATGAAGCTTATTTTACAATGGATGACGGTCTTATTGCCAATAATGAAGCTTTGCGTAATTATAACAGTGGTGGATACGGTGGCGGTGTTATGGTAAATTTAAGCGGTAATTTCACTTTGAATAAAGGTACAATAAAAGGGAATAAGGCCAGAATAGGCGGAGGTATTGCCGTAAATGACGGTTTTGTGACTCACGGAGCAATGGATGCAGGGTTTGATCATAATGATTGGATCAATAAATATCATTGTCCCGGAGCCTTTACAATGAATGGCGGAACAATAGAAGATAATGAAGCAAAGGATTATGCAACAGGAGATGAAGGTTGTGGCGGCGGAGTATATGTTGCTTCAAACAAAGTTGTTTTAAACGGCGGAAAGATTCAAAACAATAAAGCCGAAAGACAAGGGGGCGGTGTATACGTAGGCTGTGTTCCTTATGTTCTCCAGATGAATGATGTTGTCATAACAGAAAATAATGCAGACATTGGGGGAGGGTTATGGTTCTGTCCTACGGGCACCGTAGAGATATCTGTTAAAAACGGAGGAGCTGTATTTGATAATAATGCATCAACTTCCGGTGATGATTTTATGGCTGAAAATAAAAATGATGATGAACAGAAAAAATATTATGCTTACCTTTCAAGCAGGATGCTTGGAGGAGGTAAAACAGTGTGGTATGAAGATAAGGAAGATGCAAGGTATGCCGATACCGATAATCCTATAGAGATGTCGGAAACAAATGTAAATATACCTGTAAAAGAAAATATATATCTTCATGCCGATACATCAGCAGGCGCAAAAGAAATTGCGAATAAGGAAAAAAGATTGGTTATTCAAAATAATGAATCAGTCAAAGGTGGCGGGGTTGGTTCCAACGGTGCAATAAAAATAGGTCAAAGGGATAATGATGAGTTGGAACTTAGAGTAGAAAAGGCTTTTTCTGCCGATTTTCCCGAAAATTTAAAGCCTGAAAGTATAAAAGTATATTTGACTATTGATGGTATTAAAACGGACTATATAGAGCTAAAAAAAGAGAACGGATATAAAGGGAAATTTACGCATTTGCCGAACAGAGAAGATGTGTTAAAAAAATATTATATTGTTGAAGAATTTTCAGATATTTCCAAACCTGTTTATAGCGATGCTGTACTTAGCGGGAATGTAATTAAAATAAAATTAACAAATTATTTTAATAAAAGAAAAAACACCGGAGAGCTTAAAATTTCTAAAACAGTTAGCGGTAAGAATATTGACAAAGATAAAGAATTTACATTCAGAGTTTGGTTTAAAGATACCGATAGTGAGTATAAATACGAAGGTTCAAGGAAAGGAACAGTTAAAAACGGCGGAACGATTAAGTTAAAACATTCACAGAGCGTGATAATAAAAGGACTTCCTGTCGGTACATCATATAAAGTCGAGGAAGAAAAATCTGAAGGATATAGAGTGAAAAGCCGCGGAGAGATAGGTACAATTTCAAAAGAGATGTCTATTGCCAGTTTTGAAAATATAAAAAACAGTGGTATATATGAGTTATTGACACCGGATACATCCGATGATTCCTCTTTATTTAGAAATGGCGGTATATTGATTTTATCTGCACTGGGTTTATATATTTCATTTATGCAGTTGCTTCCTAAAAGAAAAAGATAAAGAATACCACCCTTAAGGGTGGTGTTTTTTATATTCATATTGGATTTTGAAAAAATCACAAAAAAATGTTATAATAAGGCACTAAAAAAATAAGAGGAAATACTATGAATAATTTAAAAGAATATTTATTTGAAAATATACTTCCGAATGTAGAAAAACCATCAAGATATATAGGGGATGAGTTTAACAGTGAGGTTCCAAAAGAAAATCCTGCTGTAAGATTTGCCTTTTGTTTTCCGGATATATATGAGATAGGAATGTCGCATCTCGGAATGAAAATACTTTATGAAGTACTGAATAATGAAGATGATGTAATGTGTGAGAGGGTTTTTGCTCCAAATATGGATATGGTGGAGGAAATGAGGAAACACAACTTTCCTTTGTTTACTTTAGAGAGTTTTTCAAAAGTATCCGACTGTGATTTTGTAGGTTTTACCATTCAATTTGAGATGTGCCTTACTACAATACTTCTTATGCTTGATCTTTCAGGTATACCGTTTTTAGCAAAAGAACGCAGCGAGGAAGATCCTTTGGTTGTATGCGGAGGTCCTTGTACATGCAATCCGGAACCCTTTGCTGATTTTTTTGATTTGATAATGCTGGGAGAAGGTGAAGAAGTGTTGCCGCACTTAATGGATTTATATAAAAATTCTAAGTCTAAGAATGAATTTTTAATTAAAGCCAGCAATGTCGAAGGTGTGTACATACCGAATATTGAGGAAGTAAAACAAGATTATGTTGAAAAGTCTATAATTAAAAATATGAACGAAGTATATGCCATTAAAAAGCCTATAGTTCCATATACTCCTCCGGTTCACGACAGAATATCTTTGGAAGTAATGCGCGGATGTTTCAGAGGATGCAGGTTTTGCCAGGCGGGTATGATATATAGACCTGTAAGACAAAAATCTTTGCCTACTTTGATTGAGCAGGCTGATGCTCTTATAAATAATACGGGATATGAGGAAATGTCTCTTTCGAGTCTCAGCACTACCGATCATTTTCATTGTATGGATTTAGTAAAATATTTGGTTAATAACTATAAAGATAAACGGGTTAATATTTCTTTGCCGTCGCTTAGGATGGATGAATTTTCTCTTGAATTATCAAAAGAAGTCGGCTCCATGAAAAAAGGTTCTTTAACTTTTGCACCTGAAGCGGGAAGTCAAAGAATGAGAAATATAATAAATAAAAACTTAACTGAAGAAGAAATACTATCAACAATAAAAAGAGTGTTTGAAACAGGATATTCAAAAATAAAACTGTATTTTATGATTGGACTTCCTTATGAAACGGATGAAGATATAAAAGGTATAGCAGAACTTGCTCAAAAGATAATTGACATATATTACTCCATTGACAAGAAAAAACGTCCTAAGCCTTTTAAGCTGACCGTCAGTACATCTTGTTTCGTTCCGAAACCTTTTACGGCGTTTCAGTGGTTTCCTCAAAATACAATGGAAGAGTTTCACAGGAAACAACAGTATTTAAAATCAGTAATGCCAAAAGCAGTTACTTATAACTATCATGACAGTAAGCTTTCCATGTTAGAAGCAGTTCTTGCAAAGGGTGAAAGATTTTTGTCAAAAGCAATTATCAAAGCATACGAGAACGGGTGTGTTTTTGATTCTTGGTTTGATCATTTTAATTATGAAGGATGGGTAGACGCAATCAGAAGTATAGGACTAGAACCTCAGGAGTATGCATCAAGAGAAATAGGCTATGAAGATGAGCTTCCTTGGGACAAGTTTGATTATCATATTGACAAAGAATTTTTGATTAGAGAAAACGAAAAGGCAAAAAGAGAAGTTACAACTCCTCCTTGCCATAAACAGTGTTCGGCTTGCGGTATAAGTAAAGCCTATGGGAGGTGTGAATTTGAAGTATAGACTTAAATATATAAAGACAGATAATCTTGTTTTTATATCTCACTTAGATATTTTAAAAGTTATACAGCGTGCATTCAGAAGAGCAAATGTTGATTTGGAGCATTCCAAAGGATTTAATCCTCATCCTAAGGTACATTTTGCACCTCCTCTGCCTTTGTTTACATCCTCAATGGGTGAATATATGGATGTTGAAACAAAAGAAGACTTTAAGCCGGAAGAACTTTTAAAAAGGTTAAATAAAGTTTTGCCAAAAAACTTATGTTTGATTGACGCTAAAAAGCTTGAAGACGGTGCAAAAAGTCTTGGAAAGTCTTTGGATTGTGCCTTATATAGGATTACATTCGACAATTTGTATTGTGAGGATGTTTTTGTTCTTGCAAAAAGAGTTCAAGACTTTATAAATGAGTCGTTAGAACTGAGTATAACGAAAACAAATAAGAAGGGACGGGAGGTTACAAAGAATATAAAGCCGTCTATCTTTGATTTTAAATGCGAGGTTTATGATAATAAACTTATTATAAATACTGCTTTATCTCTTAGAACAGACGAGATACTCTCTCCCGGGAATCTTATTACAGTTTTAAAAGAACAATTTGAAGAATTAAGAAAAACAGATAATATAAAGTTGGAAAAAAAAGATACATTACTATTTTCAAACTAAATTATGTATGATATAATAAATTAAATATGTGAAAAATAAAAGTTTGCAAAATAATTGGAGGTATATATTATGATTTCAGCAGGCGATTTTAGAAACGGTGTTACATTTGAAATGGATGGTGCCGTATATACAATAGTACAATTTCAACATGTAAAACCTGGAAAGGGAAGCGCTTTTGTAAGAACAAAAATAAAAAATATTAAAACCGGTTCAACGGTAGAAAAAACATTTTCACCAAATGAAAAATTCCCTAAAGCAGAATTGACAACAAAAGAAATGCAATATTTATATAATGACGGTGAGCTTTATTATTTTATGGATGGTGAAACATTTGACCAAATTCCATTAAATCATGATCAAGTAGAAGATGCGATTATCTATTTAAAAGAAAATGACAACGCTACAATAAGATTTCATGCGGGAGAAGCTTTCAGCGTAGAACCTCCATTATTTGTTGAATTGGAAATAACTCAAACAGAACCTGGATTTAAAGGTGATACTGCACAGGGCGCTACAAAACCTGCTACTGTGGAAACTGGTGCACAAGTAAATGTTCCTTTGTTTGTTGAAGAAGGCGATGTAATAAGAATCGATACTAGAACAGGGGAATATATGGAAAGAGTTAACAAATAAATTTTTAAGGCCGCTAATTGCGGTCTTTTTTATTTTAAGTAAAATAAGTTACTCATTTTTAAGTTTTCTATATATTAAATATTTATTGAATAATGAATATTTAATATGTACAATATTTTATATAAAATAAATAAAAAGAGGTAAATTATGAAAGTAGGGATACTCGGGTGCGGACGATGGGGAACTTTCCTTGGTTGGTACAGTGATAAAATAGGTCATGACGTAACCATATGGGGAAGAGAAGGCTCTAAGAATTTAAGAGAACTGATAAATACAAGAAAAAACAAATATTTATATTTAAGTGAGAGAGTAAATCTCACATATGATTTAAAGAAAGTAGTTGAAGAAAATGATATTATAATAATTTCGATTTCATCACAACAACTAAGAAGTCTACTAAACAGTATAAAAGAATTTAATTATAAAGATAAAATTTTTATTCTTTGTATGAAAGGAATAGAGATATCGACCGGAGCGAGACTTTCTCAGGTTGCAAAAGAGGTTCTTGGAAATAATGCGAAAATTGCCGTATGGGTTGGTCCGGGGCATGTTCAAAGCTTTGTAAAAGGAGTTCCAAACTGTATGGTTATAGACAGTATCAGTGAAGAAGTAACAAATGAAATCGTAAAAGAATTTTCAAGTGAACTCATAAGACTATACATAGGCGACGACTTGATTGGAGATGAAATAGGTGCGGCTGCAAAAAATGTAATTGGTATTGCAGCAGGAATGCTTGACGCTGTCGGGTATGCTTCTCTTAAGGGTGCTTTGATGGCAAGAGGGGCAAGAGAGGTCTCACGGCTTATAAAAGCTATGGGAGGAAGAGAAATAACAGCTTACGGACTTTGTCATCTTGGAGATTATGAAGCAACATTATTCAGTGAATTCTCCAACAACAGAAAATACGGAGAAAACTTCGTTAGAGGAACTAATGATGAAAATTATCTTGCAGAAGGAGTTACAACCGCTGAAGCATTAATAAAATTAAGTAAAGACTACGATATAGATATGCCTATAACATCAGGGGTAAATGCAGTACTAAAGGGTGAAATAAACCCTCATAAAATGTTAAAAGATATGTTTCTTAGAAGCGTAAAAAAAGAATTTTATTAAAAAGACCGTAAATTACGGTCTTTTTATTTGTAAATTATTTGGTTTTTAAATAATTTATAAGGCCTCCGTTTTTAAGTAACATTCTTTCTCTATCCGATACGGTAAGTCTTAATTTATATTCTTTGTTCTTTGTTTCGTTTTTAATTACAACTTCATCTGTATCAAGTTGTTTTAATACATCTTTTGCACTTAAAACATCATCAATGTCTATAGTATCATAATCGGCTTCATCTATAAATGTTAACGGAACAATCCCATTGTTAATCAAGTTGTTCTTATGAATTCTTGCGAATGATTTTGCAAGAACTGCTTTTACTCCGAGATATAATGGAGCAAGTGCTGCGTGCTCCCTGCTTGAGCCTTGACCATAGTTATCTCCAGCAACAATTATCGAACCTTTTTCTTCCGCTTTTGCTTTTGAGGCAAAGTTTTCGTCAACAGGTTTTAAGCAGAATTCACTTAAATATTCTATATTTGATCTGAAAGGAAGTAGCTTTGCATTTGAAGGCATAATATCATCTGTCGTAATATTATCTCCAAGTTTTGTAACCGCTTTTAATTCAAATTCATCATATATAACGCTTGCTTTGGGGAAAGGTTTTATGTTTGGACCTTTTACGCTGACTTTGTTTTTATCGGGTTTTGGCATAATAAACATATTATCGTTGATAATATATTCACTTGGCTCTTCAACGACAAAATCAATTTTTCCGTAAGGGTCTGCAATTTCACCTTTTATTGCAGAATAAGCAGCAACTTCAGGAGATACAAGATATACATTTGCATCTACAGTCCCACTTCTGCCTTTAAAGTTTCTGTTAAATGTTCTAAGAGATACCCCGCCAGAGTTAGGGCTTTGTCCCATACCAATACAAGGACCGCAACCACATTCAAGTATTCTTGCACCTGCATTTATTAAATCAGAAAGTCCGCCGTCTCTTGAAAGCATATCAAGAACTTGTCTTGAACCGGGAGCAATTGTTAGCGAAACATTATCCGCAATTTTTTTTCCTTTAAGGATTTTTGCTGCTGTCATTAAATCTTCATATGAAGAATTTGTACAACTTCCGATTGAAACTTGAGTTATCTTTGTACCTTCAAGTTCTTTTACATTTTTTACATTATCAGGCGAATGGGGACAAGCCGCAAGAGGTTTTAGTTCACTTAAATTAATTTCAAGATTTTCATCATATTCGCATCCTTCATCTGCACACAAAGGTTTGTAATCTTCTTCTCTGTGCTGAGCTTTAAAGAATTTCAAAGTTACTTCGTCAGAAGGGAAAATAGAAGTTGTTGCGCCGAGTTCGGCACCCATATTTGTAATAGACCCTCTTTGTGATACTGTTAAAGATTTTACTCCTTCTCCGTAATATTCTATTACCTTTCCAACTCCGCCTTTAACTGATAATCTTCTTAAAACTTCAAGAATGACATCTTTTGCACTGACGCCTTTATCCAGCTTTCCTGTGAGTTTTACCCCTACAACTTTAGGCATTGTAAGATAATATTCACTTCCTGCCATTGCAGCAGCAATATCAAGTCCTCCGGCACCTATTGCTATCATTCCAACTCCGCCGCAGGTTGGGGTGTGTGAGTCTGATCCAAGAAGTGTTTCTCCAGGCATAGAAAATCTTTCAAGGTTTAATCTGTGGCAAATTCCGTTTCCTGGACGTGAATAGATAACACCTATTTTATCCGTTACAGTTTGAATATATATATGGTCATCCATATTTTCGGGACCTGTTTGAAGCATATTGTGGTCTATATATGCGACAGAACGTTTCGTTTTTACTTTTTCATCGCTTATTGCTTCATATTGCAAATATGCCATTGTTCCTGTAGAGTCTTGTGTTAATGTATTGTCAATTTTTATTGCAATACCCTCTCCCGGAATCATCTTACCGCTAACAAGGTGGTTTTCCAGGATTTTATATGTAAGAGTTTTTTTCATATATTTATCTCCTTAAAATTTCATTTAAATTATATTATCAAAAAAATTTAGAATTTTCAATAAATATAAGAATATATAACGATGAAAACGTATATTTATGCAGTTTTTTTATTATTTAAAATATTAGAATTTATTTTTATCTAATTTTTTTATTGGTTTTGCGGGATTTCCCGCAACTATTGTATTAGCTTCAACATCACGGGTTACAACGCTGCCTGCTCCTATTATTGCATTTTCTCCTATGGTAACGCCAGGGAGTATTATCGAATTTGCTCCTATCCACGCATTCTTTTTTATATATACATCTTTTATTGTCAATATTTCTCGTTCGTAGAAGTCATGGTTGTTCGTTATGATAGATGTTCCCATTGCAATTCTTACGTTATCTTCTATATAAACATTGCCGGCTGACATACATTTAAAGTATGCATTTATTGATACATTGTTTCCAATATGAATATTTTTTGCGATATTTACATACATCGGAGTCAATATATAGCAATCTCTTCCCATTCCTCCGATAAAAAGTTCTTTTAGTAGCATATTGTATTCATCAGAAAAGGGGCGGGTGTGGTTTAGTTTAAACAGAATTTCATTTGTTCTTTGTATTTCCTTTTCTCTATCTTCACTTTTGATTCTTAAATCAAGTCTTTTTTCTTCCATTTTGTACTCCTTTTGCTCAAATTTAGGATTGATTAAAGAAGTAATAACATATTTTTTTATTAAAATCAATAATATTTACACTTTAAGTTTTGTGATATATAAAATTTTTATCGTCGATTAGTGGAATAAAGATTGCGGTTTTATTCTATAAAAATTGTCTTAAATAAGAAGCAAAACAATAAAAAAGAGCTTTATATAAAGCCCTTTTATTGTTTCTTTTTTTTATTGAATTCTTTTATGGATACCTTGCTTCCGTCTTCTCTTTCAACAACAATGTTATCTACGGTATTTTTAAAATTTCTTCTTATATTTCCAAGATATATTTTATAAAGTTCTTGTTGTTCTTTTAATTCTTCTTCTGTAAGACCGACGGTTTTCTTCTTTTTTGCAAGTTCGTTTATTCTATCAATTTGTTTTTTATCCATTATTCTTCCTCATCTACAACTTCAATGCCAAGTTCTTCAAGTTGTTCTTCACTTACGATACTTGGAGCGTCTGACATTAAGCAAGAGTGGTTTTGTGTTTTAGGGAATGCTATAACGTCTCTTATGTTTTCTGTTCCAACTAAAAGCATAATCATTCTGTCTAAACCAAATGCCAAGCCACCATGTGGAGGTGTTCCGTATTTTAATGCTTTTAATAAGAATCCGAATTTGTTTTCAGCTTCTTCATCAGAGAAACCAAGAACATTGAATACTCTTTGCTGAATATCACCTGAATGTATTCTAATACTTCCTCCTCCCATTTCAACGCCGTTTACTACAAGGTCGTAAGCTTTTGCTCTTACATTTGCAGGATCGCTTTCGAGTTTATCAAGGTCTTCGTCCATTGGCGCAGTGAAAGGATGATGCATTGCTTTAAATCTTTTTTCGTTTTCGTCATATTCAAACATTGGGAAGTTTGTGACCCATAGGAAGTTAAAGCCTTCGTCCATTTTAACATCTGCTTTTTTAGCAATGTGAAGTCTTAAGTTTCCAAGAGAATCGTAAACAACTTTGTTTTTATCCGCAACGATAAATACGATATCTCCGTTTTCTGCTTTAGCTTTTTCTAAAATACCATTTGTTTCTTCTTCGCTTAAGAATTTTGTAATTTGAGATTTGATTGAGCCGTCTTCATTTACTGCAATCCAAGCAAGACCTTTTGCACCATATGTTTTAACATAATCAACCAATGCGTCTATATCTCTTCTTGAGAAGAAGTTTGCAAGACCTTTTGCATTTATTGCTCTTACGCTTCCGCCGTTTTTAATAGGACCTGCAAATACGTTAAATTTACAGTCTTTTAAAATATTGCTTAAATCAAAAAGCTCCATTCCAAATCTTGTATCAGGTTTATCAGAACCAAACCTGTCCATTGCTTCTTGATATTCCATTCTCATGATAGGCGCTTCAATATCATAATCAATTACTTCTTTGAATACTTTTTGAACAAGTCTTTCGTTTACGTCGATTACATCATCAACTTCAACAAAGCTCATTTCAAGGTCTATTTGTGTAAATTCAGGTTGTCTGTCTTGTCTTAAATCTTCATCTCTGAAACATTTTACTATTTGATAGTATCTGTCCATTCCTGCAACCATTAAAATTTGTTTAAATAATTGAGGTGATTGTGGAAGACCAAAAAATTTACCTTTTCTGACTCTGCTTGGAACAAGGAAGTCTCTTGCACCTTCCGGTGTGGGTTTCCCAAGGAAAGGAGTCTCAATTTCCAAGAATCCTTCACTATCTAAGAAGTTTCTTACAATAGAGCATGTCTTTGCTCTTGTAATAAGATTATTTTTAATGCCTTCTTTTCTAAGGTCTAAGAATCTATATTCAAGTCTTGTTGCCTCGTTTGCATTATCTGTTTCATCGATATAAATAGGTGGTGTATTTGCTGTATCAAGAACTTCCATTGTATCAAGTTTAAGTTCAAGTTCACCTGTTTCAATATTTGGGTTGAAGTTTTCTTCATCTCTTAAAACAACTTCGCCTGTTACTTTAAGTACATATTCGTTTCTGATGTGTTCTGCTTTTTCAAATACTTCTTTGTTGATTTCGCTGTTTGCGACAAGCTGCATAATACCGCTTCTGTCTCTTAAGTGTATAAAGATTACTCCTCCAAGGTCTCTTCTTCTTTGTACCCATCCTGTAAGAGTGACAGTTTTGCCTAAATCTTCTTTTGTTATTTCTGCACACATACATGTTCTGTAACTTGTTTTTCTCTTCATTTTATTCTCCTATTTTTCCTTTTATATATTCACATAAATTTTCTATATTAACTTCTTCTTGTTCTTTCGAGCTCATATCTCTTAAAGTATAAACCCCTTTTTGAAGCTCATCTTCACCTAAAATTGCAGTATATTTTGTATTAACTTTATTTGCATATTTCATTTGAGCTTTTAAACTTCTGTCCATTACGTCAATACTGCATTTTATACCGCTGTTTGTAAGTTCTTTAAATGTTTTGAAAGCAACTTTTGAAGCTTCTTTTCCGACAGGAGCCAAATATATATCAATCTCATCATCTTCTACGTTATTTAAAAGCCCTTGCTCTTCCATAATAAGCATTAATCTTTCAAGTCCAAGCCCAAAACCAACTCCAGGAGTATCAGCTCCGCCTATCATTTTAACAAGCCCGTTATATCTTCCGCCGCCGCAGACTGTTCCCTGAGAACCCAGATCAGTTGATACGAATTCAAAGGCTGTTTGTGTATAGTAGTCAAGACCTCTTACAATTTTAGGATCTACCACGAAATCTATATTTGCATTTGAAAGATAATCTTTTACGCTTTCAAAATGTTCGTTACAATCTTCACATAAGTAATTAACCATTAAAGGTGCATCTTTAAGAAGAATTTTACAGTGTTCGTTTTTACAGTCTAAAATCCTCATTGGATTTTTATTAAGCCTGTCTCTGCAATCTTCGCAAAGTTCTCTTTCAAAAGGTTTTACATATTCTTTTAGCTTTTCATAATATGAACTTCTGCATTTTGGACAACCCACACTGTTTACTCTAAGCTGTAAGCCTTTTATTTCAAGTTTTTCAAATAATGTACTTACAAGCATTATTACTTCCGCATCCATACTTGCTGAATATGATCCTATGGCTTCAATTCCGAATTGGTGGAATTGTCGTTGTCTTCCTTTTTGTGGTCTTTCACTTCTAAAACATGATGTAATATAATATAGTTTAGTAGGTGTAATTCCACTTGACATACCATGTTCAATATAAGCTCTTATTACTGAGCTTGTTCCTTCGGGCTTAAGAGCAAATACATCTTTACCTCTATGATTTAGAGTGTACATCTCTTTACTTACAATATCTGTACTTTCTCCTACCCCTCTGTCAAAAAGTGCATAATGTTCAAAATCAGGCACTCTGATTTGCTTATAGTTAAATGTTTTGCATATTTCTTTTATTTTACCCTCAACCATTTCCCATGCTTTTACTTCATCAGGTAAAAGGTCTCTTGTTCCTTTAGGTGCAAATATTTTACTTCCCATTTTATTTCCCTTTCTATATAAAATAAGCCCCTGACATAAAAATTATGTCAGGGACGAGAATGCATTTCCCGCGGTGCCACCCCAGTTGGTATAATACCCGCTTTTATTTGAAATCTTAAGCTTTTAAATGTAAGTTGTTTTTCAAATTAGCAGAGCATAAAAAATGTTTCCAGTCATGACATTTTCTCCCTGATATGATGTTAATTTTACTCTTCTTACAGCCTAATAATCAATTAGTATTATTATAGATTCAAAAGTCTTTAAAGTCAATAATAAAAGTACTTAAGTAATGTTATTATCTCAAGTTTGATATATAAAAATCCATTATTATTTATTTTTTTAATATTTTGTTAGTTAATTGACATGTAAATAATAAAATGTTATTATTAATAATATAAAAAAGAATAGAAAAGCAGGGGAGCTTACGCGTAGGCTGAGAAAAAATGCGAACGAATTTTGACCCTTTAACCTCGTATGGATAATGCCATGATATGTAAGCGATTTATGATTAAAGCAAAGCTTATCCCGAGGATAAGCTTTTTTATTTGTAAACTTACATAATAAAAGGAGAAATAATATGGGTTATTCAACACAGATGGATGCGGCAAGAAAAGGTATCATAACTAAAGAAATGGAAGTTGTAGCAAAAAAAGAGCATATGGATATTAATAACCTTGTAAAGCTCGTGGCAGAAGGTAAGGTTATTATTCCATGTAATAAAAAACATAAATGTATAGACCCAAACGGGGTGGGATCAATGCTTACAACAAAAATTAACGTAAACCTTGGAGTATCAAGAGACTTTAAAGATATGGATCTTGAAGTTGAAAAAGTAAATAATGCTGTAAAAATGGGTGCAGAATCAATAATGGATTTATCTTCTTATGGAGATACAAGAAAATTCAGAAGAAGACTTACAAGTGAATGCCCTGCAATGATTGGTACAGTTCCAATTTATGATGCGGTTGTATACTATCATAAACCTCTTATAAAAATCACGGCAAAAGAGTGGCTTGATATTGTAAGAATGCATGCAGAAGACGGTGTTGACTTTATGACAATACACTGCGGAATTAATAAAGAAACAATAACTAAATTTAAAAGAAACAAAAGACTTACAAATATCGTATCAAGAGGTGGTTCAATCATCTTTGCATGGATGGAAATGACAGGAGAAGAAAACCCATTCTATGAATATTATGATGAAGTTTTAGATATTTGTAGAGAATATGATGTAACTATGAGTCTTGGTGATGCTTGCCGTCCTGGTTCAATAGCAGACGGAACAGACGCAGCTCAAATCGAAGAACTTATTACTCTTGGAGAACTTACAAAAAGAGCATGGGAAAAAGATGTTCAAGTAATGATTGAAGGTCCCGGACATATGCCTCTAAACCAAATAGCAGCAAATATGGAAATACAAAAAACACTTTGTCACGGTGCACCTTTCTATGTACTTGGACCTATAGTAACAGACGTAGCTCCTGGATATGACCATATAACATCTGCTATAGGTGGTGCAATAGCAGCTACATACGGAGCAAGTTTCCTTTGCTATGTAACACCTGCGGAACATTTAAGGCTTCCTAATCTTGACGATGTGAAAGAAGGTATTATTGCGACAAAAATTGCGGCACATGCGGCTGATATTGCAAAAGGAATTCCTCATGCGGCTGATTGGGATAACGAAATGAGTACAGCAAGAAAGAAGCTTGACTGGGAAAAAATGTTTGAACTTTGTATGGATTCTGAAAAAGCAAGAAGATACAGAGAAGAATCAAAACCCGAAAAAGAGGATACTTGTTCAATGTGCGGTAACTTTTGTGCCGTTAAAAATACAAATAGAATTTTAGAAGGCGAAATAGTAAGTATATTTGACGAATAAATTTAATTTAATTTTAAGGGGAGTATATCCCCTTATTTTTTTGTTTTATAAAAATATGTTATATAGTTATTTTTATCTTTTCTTATAAAATTTATTTTTTCTTTTATTTTTCATAAAATAAAAGAAACCTTTATGATAAAAGGTTTCTTTTTTAGGGTTTCAAACTTAATTTTTCTTGTTATTCAACAATTAAGTTTCATTAGTTGCAAATAAATTATATCAGACAACTTATAATAAGTCAATTATCAATAAGTTATTTATAAATAATCTATTTATGAAGTACTTATATTTAAGTTGACTTTTGTATAAAATATATTACATATAATAAGCAGAGGAATTGAATATGAGAATTAAGTTAAATTTAAAATATTTATTAGAAAGAGAAAATAAAACAAAATATTGGTTGGTAAAACAATTAAACAGTAATTATGTTACCGTAAATAAATTAATGAATAACGAAACTACGAAAATATCTTTTGATATGATGGAAAGATTAATAAAAGTTTTTGGTTGTGATATGAATACGTTGTTTGTTGTTGAAGACGAAGATAAAGAATAAACAGTTCTATCAAAACACCTTTTATTTGGGTGTTTTTTTTATGCTTGATTTTATATGTTATTGTTTTATAAACATAACTTATAACTGTTACATTAAAAATTATTGGTAAAAGATTCTTTTTGAGTTATAATAAAACCGAGGTATTTACTATGAAAAAGAAAAAAGACAAAGATTTGGAATTTTTAATTGATGTAAAAAATGATGTTGAAGCCTGTGTTATTAGAGGACTTTTGGATTCTTGTAATATAAATTCTATTTTGAAATACGATACAGATATAGGCGGAGCGGAAGTTATAATAGGCAAGAGTACAATGCCTGTGAGTATATATGTTAATAAAAATGATTATATGAGGGCTTATGAGTTTATAAACAGTGAGTTTGAAGATTTGGAAAGCGATTAAAAGGTAAAGCTATGAATAATTATGATAAAAATTTAAATAATTTAATTAATTATTTTAAAAGTGGGATTAAAGAAGAAAAAGATAAGAGTTTGGGCGTTGAGTTGGAGCATTTTATAGTAAAGAAATCCGATTTGCAAAGTGTAGATTATTATGAAAAAAACGGTATAAAAGATATTTTAAGTCTTTTAAGCCCTTATTTTGACAGGAAGATATATAAAGACGGTAACCTTATAGGTTTATCAAAGGATAAATCCAACATTTCGTTGGAACCTGCCAGTCAGCTTGAAATAAGTATAGGACCTTTTCTTAAGATAGAAGATATACTTGAAGAATATAATTACTTTCTTTTAAAAATTAATCCGATTTTGGATAAGTTGGGATATAAAATCGTATATTCAGGATATCAACCAAAGTCAAAGATTGAAGACCTTAATCTTATACCAAAGAAACGATACGAATATATGTTGCACTATTTTTCAAAATCAGGTAATTATGGCAAAAATATGATGAAAGGTTCCGGTTCCACTCAAGTCAGCGTGGATTACTTCAGTGAAGAGGATTTTAAGAGAAAATTTAGGTTGGCGAATATATTATCGCCGTTAATATCCCTTATGACCGATAATACAGTTGTTTTTGAAGGTGAGGTATATAAAGATAATTGTGCACGGGTAAAAATTTGGAATGATGTTGATAAGGACAGGAGTATGATTGTTAAAGAGGCTTTGGATAAAAGTTTCGGTTTTAAAGAATATGCAGAGTATATTTTAAATTCTCCTGCGATTTTGGTAGAAGACGAAAACGGCAACAGTGTTTATACCGGAGACAAAAAGATTAAAGATATATATTGTGATAAGGAAATGGATATAAAAGAAATCGAGCATGTGATATCTATGTTTTTCCCTGATGTAAGACTTAAAAACTATGTGGAAATAAGAATGGCAGATTGTATGCCTATATGTTATGCCTTATCTTATGCGGCTGTTATAAAAGGTATTTTTTATGGTTGTAATGCGGTGGATATTTTGCTTGAAAAATTTAAAAATATACGAAATGAAGATGTTGTAAAGGCAAAAAAGAATATAATTAAAGACGGATATGATGCAAGTGTATATGGATTCAATGCAAAAACGTTGATTTGCGATATAATAAAATTGGCTAAAGAGAATTTGCACGAGAACGAAAAAGACAGAGTAAGTTTGTTTCTTGAGTTGGCAAATAAAGGTCTTACTTTGAAAATGATTAATGAAAGAGAGATGACAATATGAAGGTAAGAGAGCTTACGGAAGAATATATAAAACTTATCGAAAAGGATTTGGATGAATCAAAAAAGAGTTATGATGAAGCATTTAAATATATTGAATCTTCAACTGCGATTTATCATGGAGAACACATTAGGTTTGCGTATATTCCCAAGCTTTATACAAATGAAGTTATTGATTACTTTAAATATATAGCAAAAACAACACATGGAATACTTTCTAAAATAATAGACAGGTATATGGAGGATAGAGAATACAGAAAACTCTTTCCTTTCAGTAAAGAGTTGGAAGAACTGATACTTTGTGACAGCGGATATGACCAGCCTCTTCCTATAGCAAGAATAGATTTGTTTTTTAATGAAGATGATTTTTCGTTTAAGTTTTGTGAATTTAATGCCGACGGTGCCAGTGCGATGAATGAAGACCGCGAACTTAACAATGCATATGCATATGACGATATTTTTAAGAAGTTCAGCGAGAACTACAATATCGGATCTTTTGAGTTGTTTGACAGCTGGGTAGAGGAATTTATGAATATTTATAATTCATTTGAGAATAAAGTTGAAAATCCAACTATAGCTATAGTGGATTTTATGGAAAGTGCGACAAAGGAAGAGTTTAAAGTTTTTAAGTCGTATTTTGAAAAAAAAGGATATAAAACCGTAATTGCAGATATAACGACACTTAAATACAATAACGGGCTTTATACCGAGGACGGGATAAAAATAGATGCTGTTTACAGACGAGCTGTTACGAGTGAGCTTATGAAGAAAATTGATAAAGCCTCTGCTTTTGTTAAAGCAATAAAGGATAAAACAACTTGTATTATAGGTTCAATAAGAACACAGGTAATACATAATAAAATAATTTATAAAATTATGCGTCAAAAAGAAACTTTTGATTTTCTTACTGAAGAAGAGAGGGCTTTTGTAAATGAGCATATTCCCTATACTTCGTGGCTTAACACAGGGGAATTTAATAGAGAAGAAGTAATAAGCAATAAAGATAAATGGATAATAAAGCCTGATGATTTATATGGGGCAAAAGGAGTTTATGCAGGTATTGATTATACAAAAGAGGAGTTTGCTGAGCTTGTAGATGAGAACACCGATAAAGGGTACTTGCTTCAGGAATATGCCACTATGTATAAAACGAAAAACTTTTTAAAAGAAAAAAACGGTGATTTTGTTTTTGACGAATTCAGCAACATGCCTGGACTTTTCTTATATAACGGTAAATTTAAAGGCGTGTATTGCAGGGCAGGAAGACAGGGGATTATTTGTGAAGATGCCGGAGGTATCGCGATTTGTTCTAAGTATGTGGATGTTTGATTTCTTTTTTGTGATGTTAAATTAAAATGAAGTTTTTATTTGTTTTAAAGTAAAATTATTTGAAACTTATTGAAATAAATTTTTTCTTTAATATAATTATAAATATAAAAATAAAAAAGGAAATGGTGTATTTATAATATGGAAAGACAAGAGATAATTTCAAAAGGCAAGAAAGTTATTGAAATGGAGAGATACGAGCTTGGTCGCTTGATGGACTCTTTGGATGATAACTTTGTTAAGGCTGTAGAGATGATAACTGACTGCAAAGGAAAAATAATTTTGACAGGAACCGGCAAATCGGGGCTTATAAGCAGAAAGATTGCAGCAACGTTATGTTGTACTGGTAAACCTGCATTTTTCCTTAGTGCATATAACTGTGAAAACGGTGATATCGGAGCTATTCAGCCAAATGATCTTATTATTGCGATTTCAAACAGTGGGGAGACTAATATTTTAAAAGATTTGGTTATTCCTTCTGCAAAAACAATAGGTGCAAAAGCTATATGTTTAACGGGAAATACAGAGTCTACTCTTGCAAAACAATGCGATGTTGCTTTATACATAGGGGTTGAAAAAGAAGCTTGCCCTACAGGTGTAAACGCGACAACATCGACTACAAATACGCTTGCTATGGGAGATGCTCTTGCAATGGTAAGTGAAGAGATAAGAGGGGTAACAAGGGAACAGGTTCTTTTCTATCATCAAGGCGGAGCATGGGGCGAAAAATTAAAAGATGAATTTGAGAAATAAAATCAAAGACTGCTTAAAAAGCAGTCTTTATTATTTGTATTTCTTTCCCTGGTATGATTTCCTTATTTTGAATTCGTGATGAAGGGTGTTAAGTACTTTTTTCTTGTTTCCGCTCCATGTTGGGGATATTAAAATTTTTTTTGGACCGTCTCCGGTAATTCTGTGGATTACTATATTTTCTGATAAATGCTCAACACAGTCAATGACAGTGTCGATATATTCTTCCATTGAAAATGTGTGGAATAATCCCTTTCGATAGTCCTCTGCTAAATCCGTATTTTTAAGGACATGAAGCAATTGTAATTTTATTCCTTGAATATCTGATTTGTTTAAATATGATATTGTCTGAAGAATGTTTTCTCTGGTTTCTCCCGGAAGTCCCAGTATAGTGTGAACTATAACTTCAATATTTCTTTTTCTTAGGTTTTCTACCGCAGTGTCAAAACATTTAAGAGAATATCCTCTTCTTATGTATTTTGCTGTTTTTTCGTGTATTGTTTGAAGTCCTAATTCAATCCATACAGGTTTTATTTTATTTAAATTTTCCAATAAGTCTAAAATTTCCTCGCTCAGACAATCCGGTCTTGTTGCTATTGAAAGTATTTTTATATTTTCGTTGTAAAGTGCTTCTTCATATATTTGTTTCAAATATTCTATGGGTGCGTACGTGTTTGTGTATGCCTGAAAATACGCAATAAACCAGGTTGCTTTTGATTTGTTTTTTACAGTTTTTATTTGTTCTTCAATTTGTTCTGTTATGCTTTTTCTTATATTTCCCGCAAAGTCTCCGGACCCGCCTGAGCTACAAAAAATGCATCCTCTTGTGTCTATTGTTCCATCTCTGTTTGGGCAAGTCATTCCTCCGTTTAATGATATTTTATATATTTTTTCTTTATATCTTTGCTTTAACATATAATCAAGTGAATGATAAGGTTTATTGTTCCAATTCTTCAAGATTTTTCTCCTTAGATTTGCTTTATATACAGGATTTATTTAATTTGGGGTTTGATTGATTTATGTTGTATATATTTTATCATTTTATTATATGTAATTACAAATTATGTTTTAAATTTTGTTTTTTATACCTAAGTATATAAAAATTTATTTGTTAAAATGCTTCATATAACAGTTAAACAAATTTGATTGGTATAAGGTCTACTTATGAATTTATAAGTTTCGTTTTTTTATGTAATCATTTAAATTTGTTATATAAAATTTATCTTTTCAGATAGCTTGTTTATTTTTTTTCTTTCTTTTGGAAAATAATGAAAAGTGCTTGAAAATTTTACATTAATGCTTATAATTATATTAGAAACAAATAGAATAAAAGGAGAAAAAAGAAAATGGTAAAATTATCACCTTCAATTTTCGGAGCTGATTTCGGAAGATTAAACGAACAAATTAAAGCTGTTGAAGATTGTAAAGTAGAAATGTTACATATTGATGTAATGGATGGAAATTATGTTCCTAATATCGCATTTGGTCCTGATCAAATTGCAATGCTCAGACCTCATACAGACTTATACTTTGATGTTCATATGATGGTTACGGAGCCGGATAGATATATTGAAAGAATTGTTAAAGCAGGAGCACAAATGATTACTGTTCATGCTGAAGCAACAACTCATTTACACAGAAGTTTAATGCTTATTAAATCTTTCGGTGTAGACTGCGGTGTTGTTTTAAATCCAGCAACTCCACCGGATGTACTTAAATATGTACTTGACGATATTGATATGGTTCTTGTTATGACTGTTAACCCAGGTGGCGGTGGCGGTGCGTTCAATCCTACAATGATTGAAAAAGTAAGAGAAATCAAAGAAATGATTGGTGACAGAGACATCGATATCCAAGTTGACGGCGGTGTTAATGCTGATAATGTTAAATCACTTGTTGATGCTGGGGCAAACGTAATTGTTGCCGGTTCATTTGCTTTTACAGGCGATGTTGCCAAAAATTTAGACGATTTAAGAAAAGCTGCAGATGCATAGTTTGATGTATCAAATTTTATTTAGATAATAAGGAGAAAAGAAATAAAATGAAAGCTGCAAGATTATACGGAAAACAAGATTTAAGACTTGAAGAAGTTCCAATGCCTGAAGTTAAACCTGGTGAAGTTTTAATTAAAGTTAAAGCTGTAGGTATTTGTGGATCTGACCTTTCAAGATATACAAAGTTAGGCCCTAAATTCCCTGAAAAGGGTCCATTGGTATGGGGACATGAATTCAGCGGTGAAGTTGCTGAAGTTGGCGAAGGCGTAACAAAATACAAAGCAGGAGATCATGTAACTGCTTGTCCGGCTCTTCCATGCTTTGAATGTGAATATTGTAAAAAAGGCGAATATGCAAGATGTATGACTCTAGAAGTTATCGGTGCTGTAAGAGACGGTGCTTTTGCTGAATATATTGCACTTCCTGAAAGAAACCTAGTTCCTCTTCCAGAAAGCGTAAGCTACGAACAAGCTGCTTTGATTGAGCCTACATGCGTATGTTTCCACGGTTTATATAAACTTAATATGCAACCTGGCGATGATGTAGCAGTTATGGGATGCGGACCTATCGGTTTATTAGCTATCCAATCTGCTAAAGTATTCGGAGCTAAGAGAATTATTGCAATTGATATTATGGAAGAAAAACTTGAATGGGCTAAAGCTTGCGGAGCTACTGACGTAGTTCTTTCAAAAATCGATGATTACGATTCTGCAAGAAATGGTGTGTTTGACATAACAGGCGGAAGAGGTGTTGACGTTGTAATCGAATCAGGCGGTACACCTGTAACATCTGCGCAAGTTCTTGGACTTGGATGTAAAGGTGCTAAAGTATTATACTTAGGTATCCCATACGGTGATATAAATATTCCTAGAGCATACTTTGAAAAAATCGGCAGAAGCGAGCTTACAATATATGGTGCTTGGAATGCCATTCAACAAGGTTTCCCTGGAAAACCATGGACAAGCGTTGTTGCATTCCTTGAAAAAGGTATGTTAGATTTCTCTCCAATTATCACTCACAGATATCCTTTGGATGATATTGAAGAAGTATTTAAAGCTAACTATGAAAGAAAAACATTATTTGGTAAGATTTTATTCTTCCCAGAAGGAGTAGAAAAATAATGGAAGGTCAATTCAAAACAATTGCCATAGGTTCTGACCATGCGGCAATAGAAGAAAGAAAACTACTTATTAAAGAATTGGAATCATGGGGAATTAAGGTTATCGATAAAGGTCCTGACGCTCCTAAGCCTCCTGTACAATTTTCTTTGATTGCGGAATCAGTTGCATTAGAAGTCGTAAATGATGAAAAAGGTGAAACAGGCGGTATTTTGATGTGCGGTAACGGCGTGGGTATGTCTGTTGCGGCTAACAAAGTTCCTGGTGCAAGAGCTGCTGTTTGTAATGAATTATTTACTGCTAAATTTGCAAAAAGCGATACAAAATTAAATATTCTTACAATGGGCGCAAGAGTTATTGCTCCAAGACTTATGGCTGAAATTGCTAAAGTTTGGATTGAAACAGAATATTCAAAAGAACCAAGATTTACAGAAAGACTTGGTGTTATGGCTGAAATGGAAGCCAAATATCGTACAAAATAATAAATGGACAAAAATCCTAAAGAGAACGTTATCTTTTCTTTGGGATTTTGTTTTAGTTATTGACCTAAATATTAAATGATTGTATAATAATGTGAGATAAAATTTAAGGAAAGGATGTACTTATATGGATAAAATAGCAGCTTCTATAATGTGTGGAAATGCTCTTGAATATGGTGAAGAATTAGATGCACTTAAAGAAGCCGGGGTTGATATGATTCACTTTGATGTTATGGACGGAGAGTTCGTTGGTAACCTCGGTATGGGACTTTATATGCTTGAAGCCATGAAAGAATATTCTGATATACCTTTTGACGTGCATTTGATGGTTGTTGAACCCGATTGTTATTATGAAAGAATAGCAAAAACGGGAGCAGAATATATTTGCATTCATGCAGAAGCCGTAAAACATTTGCATAGAAGTATTTTAAGAATAAAAAAAGCGGGTGCCAAAGCAGGGGTTGTTTTGAATCCGTCTACTAATTTAAATGTTTTAAAAGAGGTAATAAAAGAAATTGATTTGGTATGTTTAATGACAGTTAATCCCGGAGGCTCGGGAGAAAAGTTTATTCCTAATCAATATAAAAAAATTGCCCAATTAAAAGAAATGAAAGAAAAATATAATCCGGATTTGTTAATTGAAATTGACGGTAATGTAGGTCCTGAAACAATACCTGGATGTGCAAAAGCCGGTGCGGACGTTTTTGTTTGCGGTACAAGTGCAATTTTTAAAGGCGACAGAAATTTATATAAACCTTTGACTAAAGAAATGAAAGATATAATCCATAAAGCGGTAGGGGAGGATAAATAAGATGAATGATTTAAAAGTATCAGCTTCGATTATGTGCGGAAACCCTATGAAATTTGGATGGGAGCTCGAAAAGCTTGAAAAAGCAGGAGCGGATTTGATTCACTTTGATATGATGGACGGGCATTATGTTGAAAATATAGCTATGGGTATTTATATGCTTGAGCATATGAAGAAAAAAACAAATATTCCATTTGATGTTCATTTGGCAATGTTCCACCCTGAAAAGTATATTGAAAAGATTTGTAGTATATTAGATGAAAATGATTTTGTTCACGTTCATCCTGAAAGTACTATACATATACATAGAGTTTTAAGAGATATAAAGAGAATGGGTGTTAAAGCAGGTGTTGCAATTAATCCTGCTACAAACGAAGATGTTTTGGAATACTTAATCGATGATATTGATATAGTTTTGGCGATGACGGTTTCTCCTGGATTTGCGGGACAAAAATTTATTAAACAGACTCTTGGCAAAATAGAAAATATCAGAAAAATGGCAGAAGAAAGAAATCCTGGTTTGATGATTGCTGTTGACGGCAATATTAATGCAGAAACAATTCCTGGATGTGTTAAAGCAGGAGCTGACGTATTGGTGGCAGGAACATCATCTATCTTTAAAGGTGATGATGCTGATTATAAAGAGCTAATTCAAAAAATGAAAGACTCAGTAAAATAAAAGAAAGAGGTAAACTAAATGAGTGAAATGATGAGAGGCTTATGCCTAAACGAAGACAGACAACTTGAACTTAGAGAGTTCCCTATTCCGGAACCTCAAAGAGGATATGTTAGAGTTAAAGTAAAAAGAGGCGGTATCTGTGCTACAGATTTAGCATACTGGAAATTTGGTTCTGACAGACTAGGTGAACTTCCTGTAATTATCGGACACGAAGGTTGTGGTGTTGTAGATAAATTAGGAGAAGGTGCTGAAGGTGTTGAAGTAGGTGATAGAGTTGTTGTTATGACTACATACAAAGTATGTGGTAAATGTAAAAACTGTGCAGTAGGTAACACAAACGTATGTATCGAAAGATTAGGTATCGGTTCTAAAAAGAACGGATGTTTCGCTGAATATGTAGAAGTACCAGCTACAAGCTGTATTAAGATGCCTGATAACATGAGTTTTGAAGAAGGTGCTTTAATCGAAGTGCTTGCTTGTGGTATTCATGCAGTTAGAGAAACGACTACTACTCATGCTGACGAAGTTGTTGTTGTTTCAGGTCCTGGACCAATCGGTACTCTTGCTGCTTTAGCTGCAAAAGCAAATAATTCTACTGTAATCTTAACAGGTATCAATCAAGATAAACATAGATTGGAAATCGCTAAAACATTAGGTATTGATTACTGTGTAAATCAACAAGAAGAAGACTTAAAAGAATTGGTTATGAAATTGACAGATGGCTACGGTGCTGATGTTTGTGTTGAAGCTGCAGGTGCTTATCCATCATTAAATACATGTCTTGATATCGTTAAAAAGACAGGTACAATTTCTCAAATGGGTGTATTCCACGGACCATCTCCTGATTACTTAGACTTAGGAAGAATCCAAGAAAAAGAAATCAGAATTCAAGGTACACTTTCTCAAAAACCAACAGCTTGGAGAAGAGCGGTTGATTTAGTTGCTGCTGGTAAAATTAATATTAAACCATTAGTTTCTGACGTTATGAAACTTGAAGATTGGGAAGAAGCTTTCAATAAAGCTGCAAATGTTACAGGATTTAAAGTATTATTTGATCCTGAAATGAAATAAGAAAATTTTTCTGAATAAGACGGCATTATGCCGTCTTATTTTTTTATCCGATTTTCAAAATATTTTAGGTTACATCTGTAACGATTTATGTAAAAAAATTACAAACGTAATTGACAATGATTGTTATATATTATATAATGTTACCAGTGAGAAAAAACAATATTTAGGAGAGTGAAATAAAAATGGCTAAGAAAAATGTAGTTATTACAGGCGGAGCCAAAGGTATTGGCAAAGCTATTTGCGAAAAATTTGCTAAAGAAGGTTACGATATAATTATCGTGGATTTTGATGAAGCCGGAATGCTTGAAACAAAGAAAGAGCTTGAAGAAAAAGGTACAGTTGCACATGCGGTTAAATGTGACATTGCTAACCTTGATAACTGTAAAGAAGTTGCTGCTTTGGTTGAAAAGGAATATGGATATTTGACAACTTTGGTAAACAATGCTGCAATTGCACCGGGTGGAGAACCTAAAGAAATAAGTTTAGATCCTGCCGTATTCCAAAGAACAATCAATATTAATGTAAACGGTCCTTTCAATATGATTATTTCTTTAATAGATTTACTTTTAAAAGCTAAAGAAAATGATCAAGTACCTTCAGTTGTTAATGTTGCTTCAACAGCTGCATTTACAGGTGGTGGCGGAAGTGTTGCTTATGCAGCAAGTAAAGGTGCCATAGTTTCTATGACAAGAAGTTTTGCAAGATTCTTTGGTGATACAGGCTTAAGAATTAATGCGGTTGCGCCTACATTGATAATGACACCTTTAATGGCAGAAAGATTTAAAGATAATCCGGAAGATTTGGAAGCAAGAAAGAAATCAGTTCCTATGGGAAGATTTATGGATGTTACGGAAGTTGCAGACATAGTTTACTTCCTAAATACACCTTCATTTGTTCATGGCGAAGTTGTTATTGCTGATGGCGGAAGAAGTTTAAGTGTTTAATTGTTATGAGCGAAAAAGAGATTTTAAAAGAAGACGATAAAGTTTTAGATGAAAATGAAATAAAAGATAACGGCGATTTTCATTTGGATCCTACAAGTGATGAAGATAGAAAAAAAATAATGGAGAGTTACAAAAAGAGCCTTAGAAAAAGAGCTTTTGCTCCATTAATCGGAGGAAACGTAGGGATAAATCCTATTGATTTATTAAAAGAGGAAGAGGCTGAGAAAGAGAACGATGAATCTTTGGATATGTATGATTTAATGAACAAAAGATTTCAGGATATCGAAAAAAAAGCTTCTCAGGCGCTTTCTATGGCAAGGCTTGCTTTTATAGTTTCCGTTGCCGTATTCTTTATGCTATTGATATTATTAACTGTAAAATAAAAAGAAGAAATTTTTAATTTCTTCTTCTTTGTTTATTAAAGAATATTATGTTTAATTTAAAATTAAAGTAATAAATCCTTTAATATTTAATATATATTTAATGTAGTTGAATTCCTAATTAATACTTTATAATAATATTGACAAATTCAACATTAAGTATTATACTAAATATGTAACAAAGTCACATTTATGATTAAATGTAACGGTTATCAGATTTTTGACGAAATGTTAAAATTCATTATGATGATTGACAATTTCATAATATTAAATCGGTTAGAATATTTATGCTTACGTGATTTTAATCGGGGGTGATTAGAGATGAAAACAATTCTAGTAGCTTGCGGAACAGCTATTGCTACTTCTACCGTGGTTGCTAAAAAAGTCACAAGACTTTGCGAGCAGAATAATATTGAAGTAAAGACAATTCAGTGTAAAGCTGAAGACGCTGCTTCAAGAGCAAAAGAAATATTACCGGATTTGGTAATTAGTACATGTGATTTGCCCGGGGCTTTTCCTTGTAAAACAGTCAGTGGAAGACCATTTCTAACGGGAATTAAATTACAAGAATGTATTGATGAATTATTAGAAGTATTAAAAAATTAACTTCATTAGGTATTATACGAATTTTAAGTAAGCAGAATATTTAACATAGAAAACAAACAATTTTAATTTTAAAGGAGAAAAACAATGCAAGTCGTAACAAATATATTTAGTTATATAATTGACATGGGTGCATCAGTTATGATGCCAATTATATTCACAATTTTAGGACTTATCTTAGGTGCTAAATTTGGTGAAGCTCTTAGAGCTGGTATGACTTTTGGTGTTGGTTTTATCGGACTTAATGCTGTTATCGGTATTATGTCTAGTGCAATATCAGTTATAGGTCAAAAACTAGTTGAAAACCTTAACTTCCCTTTAACAGCGTTTGACGTTGGTTGGGCAGCCGGTTCAGCTATCGCATGGTCAACAGAGGTTGTTCCATTCGTATTTATCGCAGTAATTATAACAAACATTATCATGATAGCTTTAGGTTGGACAAAAACAATGGACGTTGATATCTGGAACTACTGGCATGTATTATTTACAGCTTCAGCTATTATCTTAGTTTGTGGAGAAGCAAATCCAGCATTAGCTTGGACATTCGCTATAGGTCAAGCTGTAGTAATGATGGGTATTATCTTTATCGTTGCTGACTGGACACAAGCAGACTGTGCTGAAATCTTTGGTTTGGAAGGTATCTCTTTACCACATATCCAATCTATGTGTAACTGTATCGTTACATATCCATTAGATAAATTAATCGGCATGATTCCTGGTATTAAAAATATCAACTGGACAAGTGAAGGTATCGCAGAAAAACTTGGTTTACTAGGTGAACCAATGATCATGGGATTCGTTATCGGTGGTCTTCTTTCAGCTTTAGCTCAATTTACTACAGAAGGTACAACTATTGCAGCAGGTATCCAACAAGTATTAATTGATGGTATGAACATCGCAGCTGTTATGGTTCTTATCCCTAGAATGGTTGCTCTTCTTATGGAAGGTTTAATGCCTATTTCAGAAATGACTCAAACATTCCTTGAAAAGAGATTCCCAGGTAAAGAATTATACATCGGTCTTGATGCTGCCGTAGCTACAGGTCATCCATTCGTAATTGCTTTAGCATTACTTTCTATTCCAATTATTTATGTTGAAGCTCTTATTTTACCATGGAACACAGTTCTTCCATTAACAGACTTAGCAGCATTAGTATTCTATGTAATTTGTGCTGTATTACCTAACAAAGGTAACTTATTCAGAGGTCTTATCGAAACAGTAGTTATGTGTGCTATCTACCTAACATTCTCTACTATCGCAGCAGACGTAATGACAGGTTTAGCAAGCTACACAGGTCTTGCAGTTCCTGAAGGCGCTACACAAATTACTAACATCGCTTTAGGTGCTCAATGGATTACATGGATTCCATTCTTAATTGCTAAATGGATCATGCTTTAATCTGAGTTATTAAAAGTAAAGTAAAATATTTTATAAATAATTAGATTAATCTAGTCACACCCAAGAGTCCTTACTTATGTAAGGACTCTTTTTTATATTAAAAATATTTAAAGATTTGTGTTATGCTGTCGAAAATAAGATGACACATGCAATTACATCAACTTTGATTTATGCGGTAAATATAACAAGTAAATAAGCATCAAGGAAAAAGCTTAATTGAAAATATTGCAATTTATTTCTTATTGTGGTATATTATTTAAGTATTAAATATGCGCCCTTAGCTCAGCTGGATAGAGCGTTTGACTACGGATCAAAAGGCCGGGGGTTCGAATCTTCCAGGGCGCGCCACGATAGAAATAAAACATCCGATATTTTGGATGTTTTTTATTTGCTTAAAAGAAAAGACCTTCGTATTGATATCAATACGAAGGTCTTTTCTTTATAAATTATTTTAATTTGTTGATTGCATCAAAAAGTTTTTTTGCTCCCATTTGTGGATAGTTAAGAGCTAATCCGTCAATTACAGGAATATCAGTATCAGGAACTTTAACTCCTACTTTTACGATTGCATCAGGATTTTCAGAAGCGATTAGTGCTTCAAAGTCATCTGTAACAACATTACATTTTACAACTTCGACATCCTTTCCGCAATTTTTTTGAATAGTTTCTTCAAATTTTACAAATTTAGCATCTTTCATGCTTGCAGCTACTATAAGTTTCATTATCTCTCTCCTTACGTTTTGTCTTGTAATATTATAAATTAATTTACATTTGATTTCAAGTGTTCTAATGCAAAATTAATATAAGTTTATTTTAGACGATGATGGATTTAATGTTTTAAGTCCTCCGTCAATATATATTGTCTGTCCTGTTAAATAATCAGATAAATCTGTAGCTAAAAACTCAATTACTTTTGCGCAGTCTTCAGTGTTTCCGAGTCTGCCCATAGGGACTTTTTCCGTAAGTTCTTTAAATTGTTCCTCAAAATGAGCGTCCCATTTTACTGTGTGTATATATCCCGGAGCTACGGCATTTACATTAACACCATATGGGGCTAATTCAAGGGCAAATGTTCTGGTTAAAGAATCTACGCCTGCTTTTCCGGCAGAATAATGAGCCTGTGTTATAAATAAAGGAACTGAGCCACCTACTGAAGAGATATTGATAATTTTTCCGCTTTTTTGTTTTTTCATTTGTTTTCCGACATATTTACAGAAAATAAAAGTTGAAAGTAAATTTATATGAAGTGCATGAACAAATTTGTCCGTATCCATTTCTGTTGCAAGAGCAGGACCTGCGCCTCCGGTTCCTCCGACATTATTTATAAGTATGTCAATATGTCCAAATTCTTTGATGACTTCATCGACAACTTTTTTTCCGAATTTGTCGTCAGTTGCATCTCCTTCAAAGGCCATTGATTTTCTTCCCAAGACTTCGATTTCTTCTTTTACAGTTGGCGCAAGTACATCTTTTTCTTTAAATTTACTTGCTTTAATATCCAAGTCAGTTATAACAACATCTGCTCCGAGTTTTGCGAGTCTGAGTGCATACTCTCTTCCTATGCCTCTTGCTGCTCCTGTAATAAGAGCAACCTTTCCTAAAAGTTTTTCTTCCATTTTTATATCTCCTTTAATTTTTATCTTATTGTTCTTCCACCGTCTACATGGATTTTTTGCCCTGTTACATAGCTTGACATATCGCTGGCAAAGAACAGTACTGCCTGTGCCGTTTCTTTTGGATCTCCAAATCTTCTCAGTGGTATTTCTTTTGTAACTCTTTTTCGTTTTTCTTCGTCGAAATATTCGTTTACCATATTTGTTTCTGTAGGTCCCGGTGCGACTATGTTGCATCTTATTCCGTGTTCTCCGTGGTTTTGAGCAACAGAACGCATTAAAAGCTCGATTGCTGCCTTACTCATTGCGTACACTCCGTTGCCACTGCTTGGTTGTGCAACTGCAGAGGACGATATGCTGACAATGCTTCCTCCTGTTTTTTGTTTTTCCATTTCGGCTAAAACCAATGTTGTCATATAGTATGTTCCGTCTAGGTTTATTTTCATCAGTTTATGATATTCTTCATTTGTTATATCCAAAATTGAATTTTTGGTAAGCCCCATGCCTGAATTGTTTATGAGTATATCGATATGTCCAAAAGCCTCTATTGCACTGTTAACCAGATGTTTACAATCGTCGTAATCTGATATATCAGCTTTTACAGTTATGGCTTCACAACCCATATCTTCAATTTCTTTTTTTATTTTGTTTGCTTCTTTTTCGCTTGAACGGTAATTTAAAACCACCTTAGCATGGTTTTTGCCGAATAATCGAGCGACTTCTTTTCCTATTCCCGTTCCGGCTCCGGTTACTATTGCAACTTTTCCTTTTAACATATTTAGTCTCCTTATATTTTAATAATATGTACATATGCTATTTTACATTTGTAATAATTAAATGCGAGAATAATAATATGTAATATCTTTTTATATAATATCATATGATTAAACCGAATGTCAATAAACATAGTTATCTTTAGATAAAAACTCTAATGATAATAACCTTTTGTAGGCATAAAAAGAATAATATCAATAAACATAATTAAGTGTATAAAAGAAAAAGAACAGATATTATATTATATCTGTTCTTCGTCTTAATATCTTTTTTAATTAAAGTACTGAAGTTATTTGGGTTTAATAGAATTTATTTTCGTTCTTTAAAATAAATCTTCTTAGTAATAAATACTTAAAAAATAAATATGCTTAATTATTTACAAGCTTCAATTAATTCTTCTTTAAATTGGTTTAAACCAACACCTGTAAGTAGGCATCTACCGTTAAGAAGAGCTGTTCCTTGAAGATCTCCAGGGATATCAGTTGTAGCAACAATTACGTCTGGTTTAATAACTTTAACTTTTGAAGCAGCTTCAGCAGCTTTACATTGAACTGTTTTTACTTGAATACCAGCTTCTTTACAAATTCCTTCACATTTTTTTGCAGCTACTGTAGATGTAGCAATACCTGTTCCACATGCAACTAAAATAGTTTTCATATAATAAAATCCTCCGTTTAATTAAATAAATAATATCATTCTATTATTTACCAAAAAATGTACTTTTAAAAGATTTATTTAAAGCAACTTTTATTACAAACGGCTTAACCGTTTTGTAGCGAATTTGATGAGCTTAATACTTGTACCAAGACCGAGAAAAGCTCTTTTTTAAATTCCGGAATGCCTATTTCCGTTATTAAAGATTTTCCGTTGATAACCGGAACATCAAATTTTTCGTCTAAATTTACAGTTGTAACAATGATATCCGGATCTATCATTTTTTTTCTTGCACTTGCTTCAGATGCTTTGCATTGATATGTATCTATACTTATATTTTCGTCGTTACATAATGATTTTAACTTTTCTGCCGCTAAATTAGACGTAGCAACTCCGCTTCCGCATACAACCAATACAGTTATCATAATAATCCTCTCATGTTACTTTTGCACAAAACTATTATATCATAAATATATATAATTTGAACAATAAAATTATGATTTTTGAAAAAAAGTTCTGCATGGTTACATTTGCTCAATGACTAAAATATGTCTATGTATGCTTATAAAAACTGTTGACAAAAATCACATCTCTAATTAGCATTTTAATGCTTTACAGATAAATTTTCAACACTTTTAGCGAAGTTTTTCATTAATTTTGTATATAGATTTTTTTGTGTTTTTACATTGTAATAATCAATAAATACAAATTTTATTAAAATTCGATTAATAATCATATGTGTTCTTGATAGTACGTTTGATAAGTGATAGAATACTTTAAGTAAGTGCGCCTGTAGCTTAATGGATAGAGCAAGCGGCTTCGGCCCGCTTAGTGGGGGTTCGACTCCTCTCAGGCGTACCATTTGTTTTTTAGAGGGAATTATGAATAAATCGGTATTTTCTAAAATCGCTACGCTTTTTCTGATTTATATTTTTGTTATTTCTATTTCATTTTGTCTTTTCGACAGTGTGAAGGATAATCCGACAATAAGATATTCTATCAAATCTCTTGCATCAGGATTTGATCATGAAAAAAGAATGTTTTGGGGAAGCGGAAAGCAAAAGAATGAAACGGAAAAAATAAAGTCTCCTTTTTTAAGTAAAAAGGAATTGGATAAATTGGATTTAAAAAATGTTAATAAGTTAATGATTGTTGCTCATCCTGATGATGAAACTCTTTGGGGCGGAGTGCATTTAATTGAGGACGATTATTTAGTCTTATGCCTTACCAACGGTAAAAGCACCGGTAATGTAAGATACTCAGAATTTAACAGTGTTTTAAGAAAGACAAAGGATAAGGGGATTATTTTATCTTATCCGGATGCTTATAAGTTTAAAAGAGTGGACTGGAAAAAAGTCGGTGTATACGAGTATATACAAGAAGATATAAAAACTGTGCTTACATATAAAAAATGGGATGAGGTTGTAACTCATAATCCTGAAGGGGAGTATGGACATATACATCATATATATACAAATAATATAGTTACTGATTTATATAAAGAAAATATAAAAGATAATAAGTTGTATTACTTTACAAAATACTACAATAAAGGTGAGATGTTTAAAGTTCGAGAACACATGGTTTCGCTTCCTGTTGAGTTGTTTGAAGAGAAAATGGATTTGTTGGATTTATATGCTTCGCAGCCCGGAGCATTTGTAAAGTACGGTCAAATGATAAAATATGAGAAATTTATAAATGCTGATGATTTTAAATATTCAATATAAACTTTCTTTTAATAATAAGTTATGTTATAATTAAGTAAAATTAACATTACGGAGGATTATATGAACGCAAAAAAAGCTTTGGTAATCGTGGAAGGCTTGGTTGTTATTGCACTTGCGATTTGGGTATTTTTCTTAAAATAAATATATTTAATAAAATCAGATAGTGTACCTACGGTATATTATCTTTTTTTGTATTAAACGAGTATGAATTAATATTTTTCGATGATGGAGGGAATATAATTATGGTAAAGTTAAAAAGTGTAAACACAAGAACATTTGAATTATTAAAAAAACATTTTTGGAAAATGCTCGGATATGTACTTCTTGTATCTTTAATAAGCATATCTATAAATTATATTAATGCATTTGTTTTTGAATCTTTTGCCGTTAGTATTTTGGGTTATTTAATTGAGCTTTATATATCTACGGTTATGGGTATAGGACTATACAAAATAATGATAAAGGCAGATGATGAAGAAGATTTTGGAGTAAATGATTTATTTTCTTTTGTTCCAAGATTCAAAGAATGTTTGATTGCTTACGGTATACAGTTGATGTTTGCCTTTTTTATAACACTGTTGTTTTCTGTATTTGGGGCGATTTTGTTTATGGGAGATTTAGGCAACCTATATGGCGCCTACCCGTTTATTTCGAATAATTTTATGGCGAGCATGATTTTATCATTAATACCCAAACTTTTGTTTTTTATTATTTTTACTATGATTATTACCATTATTTGTGAAATATTTCCTGTGATGGCTATGTTTTTAGCAGCAAAAGAGGACAAGATGTTTAGTAAAAATCTTTTTACCAATACTTTTTCTCTTGGTGTTAAATTTATTAAGCCTTATTTGCTGTTAAATTTGATATATTTGGGCATATGTATATTAATGATTATTCCGTTTTTTATTTTGTTGGTTATCGGGATTGGGGCAGAGACATTGTTTGGTGCTTTTTTGACTCTGTTTATTACAGTTGCATTTATCTGTGCTTTTATATTTCTTTCGGTGTATTTTTCTCTTGCTATTGTTGTTTTGCTTAACAAATCGTTAAATATTGAAATAGCTAAAAGAGAAGAATTATTTAACGCTCGCAGTAGTATTAATAATGATGAAATTCTTTAATGATACAAATAATTTGATTTTAGGCTTCCAAAAATATTTGGAAGCTTTTATTGTATATATTTTAAGGTTTATTTAAGTTAATAAGTTTAATATGTATTATGAATAAATATAATATTTATTTTATGAATATATTATAAATAAATGGATTGGTTAGAATAATTATTTTATTTGATGTATAAATATTGAACGCATCAGAATAGATTAAATTTTCAGAATTTTTTTTAAATTTTTATTTCTCATATATTTAAAATATGCTATAATAAATTAATTATACTTAACGTGTTTTTCGGGAGGTTTTTATGTTGCAAAAAGAAGACAATACTCAAAAGAAATATGCTTTTATGAAAGATACACTCAGTATGTTATATAAAAAGTATGGCTATGAACAAATTACGATACCGATGTTTATGCCTTACGATTTGTATAAGAAATACGATATAAGCCACAGTAACGAGCAACTTAAGCTTATAGACGGAACAGGTAATATTTTGGTTATAAGACCTGATGCTACATTTCATGTGTTAAAAACCGTGGTAAACATGAAAAACAAAGAAAGCGAAAAATATTTTTATGAATCGAAAGTATTTAGAAACACTTTCAAAGACTATACTTTGGATGAAATAAATCAGACGGGAGTAGAGTGCTTTTTAAAAGAGAGCGATTTGGTTGACAGTGACATAATAGCCCTTGCTTTGAACAGTTTATTTGCTCTTGGAATAAATGACATAAGATTGGATTTATCTCATGCAGATTTTGTTTATGGATTAATAGAAGAAATAGAAGAAATAAAAAAAGACGAAGTTGAAACGGTCCATAAATACATAGAGCAAAAAAACAGTGCGGATCTTATATCCTTTTTGGATAAAAGAAATGTTGATAGAAAGTATAAAGAAAAACTTATTGATATTTGTATGCTTTTCGGCGATTTTGAAGAAGTGATGAATAAGGCAAGAGAAATTGCCATAAATGAAAAGATGAATAATGCCCTTGACAAAATAGAAGGTGTATATGAGCTTTTAAAAATATATAATCTTGAAAAATACGTATACCTTGATTTAGGTTTTACAAATGCCATGCATTATTACAGTGGGATTATGTTTAAAGTATATTCTGTCGATGCAGGCGGAGAAATAATAACTGGTGGCAGGTATGACAGATTGGCAAAAAAATTTGCGGGTAGGAACGGTGCTTGCGGATTCAGTCAAAATTTGGATTTAACTTCACAAATAATAGATGAAAACGAAACTTTCTTTAATGTTGATTATATTGTTTATTGTTGTAATGATGATGCTAAAGACGGTATAGAAATATCAAATAAACTAAGAGATAAAAAATACAATGTATCTTTGGTTATGGGCAAAAACTTTAAAGTTATAAATAAGAAAAATAATAAAGCGTTAAAAGAAAACGAAATACAAAGTTTATTGGGAGAATGAGATGATAAAAATAGCGGTTGCAAAGGGAAGAGTTGCAAAACAGGCGATTAAGTTATTTAATGAATTCGGGATTACTTTTTCGGAATTTGACTTAAACCGAAAGCTTATTTTAAACAGTGATGACAACAGCGTGCAGATGGTATTGGTTAAACCGAGTGATACCCCAATATATGTTGAAAGTGGAGTATGTGACTGCGGTATAGTAGGCAAAGATATTTTACTTGAAGATAATCCTGATGTTTACAGATTATTTCCTTTAAATATAGGTAAATGTAAGATGTGTGTTGCAGGATTTAAAGGTATGGATATAAAAAATATGAAGCAAATTGTTGCTGCATCAAAATTTGTGAATATTGCAAAGGAATATTTTGATGAGCTTGGCATAAAAGCAAAGATTATAAAAATAAACGGTTCAGTTGAGCTTGCTCCGCTTTTAAAAATGTCGGATGTAATAGTTGATATTGTTGAAAGCGGTGTTACTTTAAAAGAAAACGGACTTTGCGTTTTGGAAGAAATATTTGATATTTATTCTGTATTTATAGTAAACAAAGCAAGTTTAAAGATGAAGCATTCTTTATTAAAGCCATTTATAGAAAATTTGCAAAAAGCCAGTGACGGAATGGAGCAGTAAAAATATGAAGATTATAGATTTAAAAGGCAAAAGTGATTTTATAGATACGCTAAGAGATGCTTTAAAAAGACATGACAGTAAGCTGGATGAAGTAGAAAGCATTGTTGAAGATATAATTAAAGAAGTAAAGAAGAATAAAGACAAAGCTTTAATTAAGATGATGAAAGACTTTGATGGAGTAGAGGTAAAGAGTCTTAAGGTAGATAAAAAAGATATAAAAAAAGCTTATGATAATGCCGATAAATATTTTATTAAAGTTCTTGAAGAGAGTAAGGCAAATATAGAAAAATACCATAAAAATCAAAAATATTCTCATTTTGATATTGATGACGGCAATAAAAGGTTGACTCAGAAAATTACACCGATTGAAAGAGTTGGGCTTTATATTCCGGGAGGTAAAAGTCCTTATCCTTCTACAGTTTTGATGAATGCTGTTCCGGCAAAGGTTGCGGGAGTAAAAGAAATCGCTCTTATAACACCTCCGGATAAAAGTGGTAAGGTAAATGAAAATATTCTTGCTGCCGCTTATGTTTGCGGAGTGGATGAGATTTATTTATCAGGTGGTGCTGGTGCTATTTCTGCTCTTGCTTATGGTACTGAAACTATAAAACCCGTATATAAAGTCTGCGGTCCCGGAAATCTTTTTGTAGCGGAGGCTAAAAGAAAGGTTTATGGTGATGTCGACATAGATATGTTGGCAGGACCGAGCGAGGTATTGGTTATTGCGGATGAAAATGCCAATCCTATATATGTTGCGGCTGATTTGCTCTCTCAGGCAGAGCATGACGAAAATGCGGCTTGTATACTAGTTACAACATCATATAGCTTTGCAGAATCGGTTCAAAGGGAAGTTTATAAACAGCTTAAAGAATTGTCAAAAGAAGATATTGCATCTAAATCCATAGAAAACTACGGAATGATTTTTATTGTTGACAATATTGATAAAGCTTTTGATGTTTCCAATGAAATTGCACCGGAGCATTTAGAAATATCATTGGAAAATCCTTTTGAATATGTTGATAATATTAAAAATGCTGGAACCGTATTTATGGGAGAATACACTCCCGAACCTGTCGGTGATTATTTTGCGGGCTCAAATCACACGATACCTACTTCAGGCAAGGCAAAATTTTATTCTCCTCTGTCTGCTTATGATTTTATGAAGAGGACGAGTATAGTGTATTATTCAAAGGAGGAGCTTACAAAGCATAAGGATAAGATAATTGCATTTGCGAATAAAGAAGGTCTCAGCGCTCATGCAAAAGCAATTGAAAGGAGATTTGAATAATGAGCATAAAGGATTTTGTTGTGCCTGCACTTAAAGATTATGAATGCTATAAGGCTGCGGGACAGGATTATAATATTATACTTAATGCTAACGAACATTATGAAAATTTTCTCGGTACAAAATTGCAGGGTGAGTTTATAGAGAAAATGAAAAGTATTAATATAAACCGTTATCCGGATCCTGATGCGAAAAAAATAAGAAAATCTTTTTCGTTGCTTGTAGGAGTTGATGTAAATAAAATAATGGCAACATCAGGGTCTGATGAAGGTATAACCATTATAAATAATACTTTTATGGATAAAGATGATGTAGCGATAAGTTTTGAACCTACATTTTCAATGTATGCACAAGCGGCAATACTTGCAAAAGGGAAATATATCGGATTAAAAAGTGATAAAGAAGATTTGTCTCCCGATATTGATATCCTTATATCAGAAGCAAATAAACATGATGCAAAGATTATATATATATGTACGCCGAATAATCCTACGGGTTATTTATACAAAAAAGAGGATATAAAAAGAGTTATTGAAGGTACGAAATCTTTGGTAGTTATAGACGAAGCATATATTCATTTTGCCGAAGGAGATAATCTTGATTTGCTTGATTACAGTAACCGAGTCATTATTTTGCGAACTCTTTCAAAAGCCTTCAGCGGTGCGGGACTTAGAGTTGGATTTATTTTGGCCGATGAAGAGGTTATAAATTATTTAAATGCAGCGAAAGCTCCTTATAATTTGTCGGCAACTTCGCAAATGGCAGGGGAAGTATTGATAGAAAATCATAAATACATTGAAGATGAAATAAATATAATAAAAAAACAAAGAGAAAGAATAGTAAGTGTTTTAAGAAAATATGATGATATATTTATATTTCCTTTAAATGCGAATTTTATAACCATAAGAACTAAAAAGGCAGATAAACTTTATAAAGCATGTGAAAATAAAAGTATCTCTATTCGTTCATATGGAAGCAGTATTCCAAATACGGTAAGGATATCTGTCGGGAGTGAATATGAAAATACAAAACTTATAGAAGTGATAGAGGAGGTTTTTAAATGAGATCAAGTTATGAACACAGAGTAACAAAAGAAACCGATATTGAGATTAATTTTAATATTGACGGTAATGGTAATGTTTATGCGGATACGGGTGTTGGTTTTTTTAACCATATGATAACTCTTCTTTCAAGTCATTCTAAATTTGATATTGATATTAAAGCCAAAGGTGATTTTGAAGTGGACAATCATCATACCATAGAGGATATCGGTATCGTATTGGGTAAGTGTTTTAGAGAATCAATAGGGGATAAAAGAGGTATTAATAGATATTCAACTTTTTTTGTTCCTATGGATGAAGTTTTGGCAAGGGTTTGTGTTGATATAAGCGGAAGAGGATATCTCGTATATGAAAATCCTTTTACGGTTGAAAGAATAGGAGATTTTGAGACCGAGATATTGGAAGACTTTTTATATGCGTTTTGTATTAATGCAGGCATTAATTTGAATATTAAAGTTTTGGATAAGGGAAATAATCACCATATGTGTGAAGCTATATTTAAAGCGCTGGCAAGAGCTTTAAAGGAGGCAGCTACCATAACGGGAGAAGATGTTCCTTCCAGTAAAGGTGTACTATGATAGGTATAATTGATTATGGGGCAGGAAACCTTAAGAATGTTCGTAATGCTTTGTCGAGATTAGGCTTTGAAAGCATAGTAACCGGAGATATTGATAAATTAAGTAAATGTGACAAACTTATTATTCCCGGTGTAGGAGCATTTGAGGATGGTATGAAGGGGCTTGTTAAAAATAATTTAACAGACTTTTTGCATGAGTGGGTAAAAGAAGGTAAGTATATTCTCGGGATATGCTTGGGAATGCAACTTTTGTTCGATAAAAGCTATGAAATGGGTGAACATAAGGGATTGGGTTTTATTAAAGGAGAGGTTGTTCCTTTTGATATTCCAGGTGAGTATAAAGTTCCTCATATGGGTTGGAATGAGCTTACAATAAACAGAGATGATAATATAGTACACAATGTGAAAAACGGTGAGTATGTATATTTCGTACATTCTTATCATGCCGATAATATGAACGATGAAGATTTGGTTGCATATAGCGATTATTATTATAAAGTTCCGGCGGTAGTAAGGCACGGCAATGTTATAGGAATGCAGTTTCATCCGGAAAAAAGTGATAAAACCGGAGAAAAGTTATTATTAAATTATTTAGGAGAATAGGACATGATAATATTTCCTGCAATAGATATAAGAGACAATAAGTGCGTCAGGCTTTCTCAGGGGGATTATGATAAACAGACGGTTTATTTTGACAACCCTCTTTTAGTTGCGAAAGATTTCGAAGAAAAAGGGGTTGAGTATCTCCATATAGTTGATTTAGATGCTGCATTGTCAGGGAATTTAACTAATTTTGATGTTATAAAAAGTATTATTAAAGATACATCCATGAAAATAGAAGTCGGGGGCGGTATACGAGGCGAAGAACAAATAAAAAAATATGTAGACATAGGTGTGGACAGAGTATCAATAGGAACAAAAGCCGTAAAAGACTTCAAATTCCTAAAAGAAATGAGTGAAAAATATCCTTATAAAATCAGCCTTTCTTTGGATGTGAAGGACGAATATGTATACATAAAAGGCTGGAGTGAAAACAGCGGTATTTTAATATGGGATTATCTCGATAAAATAAAAGATTTGCCTCTTATAAGTATAGTTGTGACAGATATCAAAAAAGACGGTATGTTATCAGGACCGAGTTTTGATTTGTATAAGAAGCTTGGCGTGGAGACTGAGCATAATATTGTTGTTTCCGGTGGGGTATCGTCGGTTTTGGATATAAAAAGGCTTGAAGAAGACGGTACTTATGCTGTTATAGTGGGCAAAGCTTTATACGAAAATAAGTTTAAAGTAGAGGATATAATATGTTAGCAAAAAGAATAATACCTTGTCTTGATGTTGATCACGGAAGGGTTGTAAAAGGTAAAAACTTTGCAAATATAAAAGATGTAGATGATCCTGTTAAGCTCGGCAAAAACTATTCAAAATTAGGTGCGGATGAATTGGTTTTTTATGATATAACCGCATCCAGTGACGAAAGAGATATCTTTATCCATACTGTCGAGAGCATTGCAAGAGAAGTATCCATTCCCTTTACGATAGGAGGGGGAATAAGAACTGTGGAGGATTTCAGAAAAGTTCTTTTGGCCGGGGCTGATAAAGTCAGTGTGAATTCAAGTGCTGTTGTGAATCCTTATATTATAAAGGACGGAGCAAAAAAATTCGGTTCTCAGTGTGTTGTTCTTTCAATTGATGCTAAAAGAAACAATAAAAACAGTTGGGATGTTTATGTTAAAGGCGGCAGAGAAAATACACACATGGATGCTGTAGAATGGGCTATAAAGGGCGAGAAGCTCGGTGCAGGTGAAATTTGTATCAACTCTATAGATACTGACGGAGTGAAAAACGGTTTTGACTTGGATTTGATAAAGACTTTAAATAAGAATCTGTCAATTCCTATAATTGCTTCAGGCGGAGCCGGAGAGAAGAAACATTTTCTCGATGTATTGCAAAGTGGCGCTGATGCCGCACTTGCTGCCAGTGTATTTCATTTTGGAGAAATTGATATAATGGATCTAAAGAAATATTTAAAAGATAACGATGTAGAAATGAGGATATAGTATGAATTTCAAGGATTTTAAATTGAACAGTGACGGGCTCCTTCCCGTTATTGTACAAAATCACAAGACAAAAAAAGTGCTTATGCTTGGATATATGAATGAGGAAGCTTTTAATGAAACTCTTAGCAGCGGGAAAGTGAACTTTTATTCAAGAAGCAGAAAAACTCAGTGGTTAAAAGGAGAAAGCAGTAAAAATTTTCTTAATGTAATAAGTATACAAGTCGATTGTGATAAAGATACTCTTCTTATAAATGCATCTCCTGACGGACCTACATGCCATACAGGAAATGAGAGTTGCTTTTTTAATGATATTGTTAAAGAAGAAAAGGATGAGAGTGCAGAGATTTTATTTAAACTTCAAGATGTAATTTCAAAAAGAAAAGACGGAATACAGAAGTTGGAAAAAATGCCTACGAAATATGAAGGATCATATACTCAGTATCTTTTAATAGAAGGTATCGATAAGATTTGTAAAAAAATAGGCGAAGAAAGTGCCGAAACAATTATAGCGGCAAAAAATAACGATAAAAATGAAATTATAGGTGAAGCAAGCGATTTGATATATCATTTACTTGTTTTGTTAAATGACAGAGGTGTTAATATAGAAGATATATTCAATAAGCTGAATGAACGCCACAGTTAAATGATTTAAATTCAGCTTTAATATGATTAATCAAAGGAGGGCATAGATGAGACATAAAAATACTGAAATTAATTTTTCTGATATTACTCCGGAAATAAAAAATTTGAGTGAGATATGTGTGGATAATTGTTATATAGAAAAAGCCCTGTATACCATACATAACGTAAACCGTGGACTTAGAGATAAAAACGGTGTGGGTGTTCTTACCGGACTTACCGAAATTTCCGATGTTTGTGGAAGTGAAATTGTAAATGGGAAAAAAGTCTCAATGGATGGTTACTTGAGGTATAGAGGTATTCCTATAGAGTCGTTGGTAGACGGGTTTATGGAAGATAATAGGTTCGGGTTTGAAGAAGTTACATATTTGCTTCTTACAGGAAAACTTCCAAATAAGCAAGAATTTGAGTCTTTTAATTCGCAAATAGCAAAATACCGAAGTCTTCCGCCTTCTTTTGTAAGGGATATAATAATGAAATCACCAAGTGTGGATGTAATGAACACGATGGCGAGAAGCGTTCTTACTTTGTATTCATATGATGAAAATCCGGATGATATTTCAATTGCCAATGTATTGAGGCAATGCATACATTTGATTTCTATTTTTCCCATGATAGCAGTATACGGTTATCAATCAAGTATGCATTATAATAACGGGGAAAGTTTATTTATACATTCTCCTAAAGCAGAATTATCTACTGCAGAAAATATTTTACATATGCTGAGACCTGACAGTAAATATACAAAACTGGAAGCTCGTATATTGGATTTGGCTCTTGTATTGCATGCAGAACATGGGGGAGGGAATAATTCTTCTTTTACAATGCACGTTGTTTCTTCTTCGGGAACGGATACATATTCTGCCGTAGCAGCATCTCTGGCATCTCTTAAAGGTCCGAAACACGGAGGAGCTAATGTTAAGGTTGTAAATATGTTTGAAGAAATTAAGGAAAACGTAAAAGACTGGAGCGATGAAGAGGAAGTTTCACGTTATCTAAATAAAATTTTAGATAAAGATGCTTTTGATAGGCAGGGGTTAATTTATGGTGTAGGGCATGGAATATATTCTTCATCGGATCCGAGAGCTTTGATCTTTAAATATTTTGTGGGAAAACTTTCGGAAGAAAAAGGTCTTCAAGATGAATTCAAGCTTTATGAAACTGTGGAGAGGTTAGCACCGGGTATTATTGAAGGAAGAGTAAAAACTTATAAGGATATATGCGCAAACATAGACTTTTACAGCGGATTTGTATATAAAATGTTGGGCATACCGAGAGAATTATTTACTCCTTTATTTGCGATTGCAAGAATTTCCGGTTGGTCTGCTCATAGAATAGAGGAACTTATAAATGCAAGTAAAATTATAAGACCTGCGTATATGAATGTTCAGCCGAAAAGAGAGTATATACCTATAGATAAAAGATAAAAAGATGCATTATTGCATCTTTTTTATTGTTTTTTATCTTTGTAGTAGAAATAACTTCCCAGTAGTATCATAAATATACCTACGGCTTCGACCAATGTAAATTTTTCAGATAAAAAGAAAACTCCGGCAAGTGTTGATACTAATACGGTAATATTATTCATTAGTCCTATACTGATTACGCTTATATTTTTTACGGCATAGTTATTTAAGTAAAATACTCCGATTGTCGCAAGGACTGATAAATATAATATCCCTATAATAAAATCTTTTGTAAGAAGGATACTTATAAAGTCTGTTGTCGGAGATAAGAAAGTAAATATTAAGAATATGATTAAAAATATTGTAAATCCGTAGTATATTTGATAAAAACAAACTTTGTCAATACTTTGGTTTATTTTTGATTGTTGCTTTAATTTTGCTTGATATATTGCTCTTGAAAAAATGGAAAGTATTATGAGAATTGCACCGATTAATGCAAAGTGATAATCGTTATGAGCAGAGGATGAGACACTTGCTATTAATGTTCCTATTATACAGATACCCATAAACAGCGATTGTTTTAAACTTAATCTTTCTTTTAACGTAAAGTAGCTTACAACTACATTTGCTATGGGAATTAGTGCTATAAGAACACTTACCGTTGTAACGGGGCAAAGCATTACTCCTATTGTCTGAAAAGAAAAATTTATTACAGGGTTATAAAATGACAGTTTAAACATATCTTTATTTTTTAATGATAAATCTATTTTTTCTTTTTTAATTTTAAAAATTATCATCATAATGAGCAATGCAATAAAAAACCTCACGCTAAGCACAAAAAAAACATTGTTATTGGACAGTTTTATTAAGTCTTTTATAAATATATATTGCATACCCATGATTAAGCTCATGAGTATGGTTGATAGATAACCTTTTTTTTCATTATTCATAATAATATTATTATATGTAAAATAATAAAAAATATAAAAAAACAGAGATTTTAAAATCTCTGTTTAATCTAACATACTATATGCTATTTTATCCAATTCTTCATTTGTTAAATTTTCATTTATATCTACTTTTTGTATTAGGTCATAAAAAGTACCTTTTAAGAATTTTTTTATAGTGTATCCAAAGAAAACTTTTTTTGTTACGTAAATATCGTATTTATCATTGCTAGCCCTGAGCTCGTTAAATTTATTTTTCATGTCTTACTCCCATTTCTTTAAGTGAATTATATGATATAATAACCAAGAATAAAAATCAATATTTTACAGGTAAAATTATGTTAGAAAAATTCAGTGAAAATTTAAATAATAAAATTAAACTGCTTCCGGAAAACAGCGGTGTTTATCTTATGAAAGATGAAAACGGAACGATTATTTATGTCGGAAAGGCAAAAGTTTTAAAAAACAGGGTAACTCAATATTTCAGAAAAAATTCGAATCATACTCCTAAAGTGTTGAAGATGGTAGAAAATATTGCCGATTTTGAGTATATAATCACAAATAATGAAATGGAAGCTTTAATACTGGAATGTAATTTGATAAAAAAATACAGACCGTACTATAATATTTTGATGCGGGACGATAAGACATATCCTTATATAAAGCTTACATTGAAAGATGAATATCCTAAGCTTTTTGTTACAAGAAAATATATAAATGACGGTAGCAAGTATTTTGGCCCTTATGCAAATGCTACATATGCAAAAAAAGCAGTCAGTACGATAAATGAACTTTATCCCATAGCTATGTGTAAGAAAGAATTGCATAAAGGAGTAAAAAAAGGAAATGTGTGCTTAAACTTTCATATAGGTCAATGTCTTGGTGTTTGTAGGGGGAATGTAGACGTAAAACTTTATAATTCTTACATCAAAGAAATAATAGATATACTTAACGGAAAAACATCAAAAATTGTAGCTGATTTGGAAAATAAAATGAATAGATACAGCGATAACCTGGATTTTGAAAATGCAGGGAAAGTCAGAGATAAAATTTTTGCTATTAAAGGACTTAAAAGTGAACAGAATGTTTCAAATTCCACAGCAGATAACATGGATATTTTAGGGCTTGCAATGGGTGAAGATTTGGCTTGTGTTCAGGTTTACGCTCTCAGAGATAAAAAGATAGTGGGAAGAGAAAGCTATATGCTTAAAGGTCAGAATGAAAAAGATGCATCAGAAGTTCTTTCGGCTTTTGTAAAGCAGTTTTATACCAATACGCCTTTTATTCCTCCTTTGATTTTGGTTGAGAGGGAATTTGATGATATAAAAAACATTCAAAATCTTCTTGCTGATTTGAAGTCGGCAAAGGTGGAAATTAAGGTTCCCCAAAGAGGCGAAAAGAGAAAGCTTTTAAAACTTGCCACAGATAATGCCAATTTGAATCTTGAGAACACTATAGGGAAAGAAAAGCAAAGAATTTTGATGGAGAAAAAAGCTGTTGAGGAAATAAACGGATATGCCAATATTTCAAAAGAGGGAAGTTACAGATATGAAGCCTATGATATTTCCAATACATCAGGAGTTGACAGTGTAGGTGTAATGATTGTATTTGAAGGGGCGAAAAAGAATAATAAGGCATATAGGAAGTTTAGGATAAAATCGGTAGAAGGACCTAATGATTACGGAAGTATGGTTGAGGTTGTTTTCAGACGTTTAAACAGGGCAAAAAAAGAGCTTGATGAACATGAAGATAATCCAAGATTTCTTCCTCTTCCCGATATTATATTTGTTGACGGTGGTATCGGTCATGTTAACGCAGTTAGGAATGTTGTTAGTACATTCGGGTTTAATATAAAAGTGTTGGGGCTTGGGAAAAACAACAAACATAAGTTGAAAGAAGTTGTAAAAAATAATGAGGAATCAAAGAATATAAAAGAATTTGAATATGCACAAAAACTTCTTAACGACATAAGTGAAGAGGTGCACAGATATGCGATTGATTATCATAAAAACTTAAGAAGTAAAAGTTTTTTAAAAACAACCCTTGAGGAAATTGACGGTATAGGGAAAGTCAAATGCAGAAATTTGTTAATGCATTTTAAAAATATGGAGGACTTAAAAAAAGCTTCTATTGAAGAAATTTCAAAAGTAGATGGGATGAATGAAGCGTTAGCGAAAAAAGTAAAAGAATATTTGAGTAATGATTAAGTATTATGATAAAAAAGTTTTATTTTACTTATTTGAGTTATTGATATTGATTGAAATAAAAAGATTATGAACTACTTATACAAAATATGTATAATGGATAAAATAAGTTATTTGATTTTATGGGAGTTGATAAGTGTTGTTTTGGGGGTTATTGGGGTGATATTTGCTTTGTTAAATAATATCTTTTATTTTATAAGAATAAGATTGATTGGGGTTTGTATATTATAATTTATTAATAATAGGATATGTTAAACTTAGAAAAATAAATAGGCTATTTAGATGGATTTTGGTAGAAATTAACAAAGTTGAAGTATATAAAAAAGTTATATTAATTAAAGCATTTTACTTATATGGTAAAATGCTTTTTATTTATGATAATTTTATATATAAATATAAAGGGAGAGATGATAAAAAATGGCAAATATTTATGGTTATGTACGGGTTTCAAGTATAGATCAAAACGAGCAACGTCAAATTGTTGCATTAAAACAAAAGAATGTACTTTGTAAAAATATTTATGTAGATAAACAGTCTGGGAAAAATTTTGAACGTCCTCAATACAAAAAACTCGTAAGAAATTTAAAACAAGGTGATTTATTATATATACTTAGTATTGATCGTCTAGGTAGGAATTACATTGAAATACAGGAACAATGGAAAATATTGACAAAAGAAAAAAAAGTTGATATTTGTGTGATAGATATGCCCTTATTAGATACAAGAAACGGAAAAGATTTGATGGGGCTCTTTATTGCAGACCTTATATTGCAAATACTATCATATGTGGCTCAGGTAGAACGGGAAAATATAAAAAAACGGCAAGCAGAGGGAATACGGATTGCAAAGGAAAGAGGCGTACGCCTCGGACGACCACCCATTCCAATTCCAAAAGAATTTAAAGAAATCTATAAATTATGGAAAGAAAATAAAATAAGTAAACGTAAAGGAGCGATGATGTTACATACAAACCATAATACTTTTTCTAATTGGATAAAAAAACATGAAGAAAATCATTAAGAAAACAGTATTTTATGTAATTAAAAGTAGACATTTGTTGTCATATAAAGTAGACATTTTTTACCAGTAGTGATAAAATTATATAATATAAGAATATTATATATTTATTATTGAAAATTAAAAAAACATACTAAATTATATAAATTTTTCAATAAAATATTTTTTGATTTACTGGTAAAAAATGTCTGCTTTTTTTACCATTTTGTTTATCTCTTAATATACAGTGTGTAAAAATTAATAAGGAGGAAATATAAACATGAACTTAATTAAGAGGTTAATGGTATGTTTGCTTGTATCTGCTATGGTATTAAGTTTGATACCTCAAAATGCATTAGCCAAAGATGAAAAAGCGTCTTCTTTACAGTATGAAGTTATACAAGAAATCAGTGAAAATAAATCAGAATCAATGATTTCTTTAAAATTTACAGAAACTGAAAAGGTAAAATTGGAAAAAATAACATTGCCGGACGGTACAGAGAAAACAGAAGATTTATTGAATGTTACTTATACTGTATTTGAAAATGGCATATATGATTTTAAGGTAAACTATTCTATGGACGGTATAGAACAGGACGAAGCAATATCTGTGGAAGTATCTGAAATAAATGAAAAGATTTCAGGAGAAGAAACTGTAACTGTAAAGGAAAGTAACCAGAAATCTTCCTTGCATGTAAAGAATAAGGCTAATATATCTTCAAAAAAAACAATTGAGGCTAATTCTTGGAATGAGTTAAAAACAGTTATTGAAAGTGCATCTACCAATGAAACTGTTTTAATCAGCGGAAAAATTGAGAAAAGTTCAACAGATAGTAGAATTGAGATTCCGAGTGGCGTAAAAATTACTTTAGTAGGAACAGATGTAACATTTCTTCGTCCATCAAAATCAGATGTAGGTGAGTTTTATGTTGGTGATAATTCTCAATTAATATTGCAGGGAAATTATATAATCGAAGCTAAAAATTATGAGCAAGGAAAAGGTACATTGGCACATGCAAATTTTGTTGAAGTTAGCGAAAAAGGGACTTTTTCATTAGATGGAATTTTGAAAGCCAATACTTCAGATGGTTTTTTTAATGGTCAATATGGGGTAAAGGGTTTAATATATTGTAAAGGTAATATGTATATATCAAATAAATCATCCGTATCGGGATGGACTATATATGATACAACATCTATGTCAGATAGTAGAAATGCTGCTGTTGTTCTTGATGGAGCAAGTGCCAATCTTATTATGGATGGGGGAGAAATCACCGGAAACTATAATATAGGATCAAACGGAGTCGCCGGAGCGGCGGTTCAAGTTCATGATGGAGCCTCTTTTACTATGAATGATGGAAGTATTCATGATAACGGAATTATTGATAATCCTAAAAATAATGTGCATTACGGTTCAGGGGTTTTTGTTTGCGGAGGAAACAGTTCATTTAATATGAAAGGCGGTACAATCAAAAATAATAACGGTATGGTTGGAGCTGGAGTATATGTTTATGGCTCAAAAAACACAAAAGCTTATTTGGATATGACAGGTGGTAAAATTGACTATAACAACATTACAAACTTAGGGAAATATGGTTGTAATGGAGGTGGTATCTATGCAAAATATGCCGATGTCAAAATTGTAGGAAAAGAAACTGAAAAAATAAGTATTTCAAACAACGGAACAACTGATTTTGGTACTTCATATAATTCTGTACAAAGCAGCGGCGGTGGTATTTATGTAGAACAATGTACGGTAAATTTAAATAATATTATTATTGATAATAACACTGCTTGTGGAAACAATGCGCAAGGAGGAGCCGGTATTTGGACAGAAGATAGTGATGTTACCATTAATAGTGGAAGTATTTCAAATAATCAAGGTGGGAAACATAATCAAAATGTATATGGCGGTGCATTAAGAGTCGAAGGATCTGGAACTGTTACAGTAGAAAATGTTACATTTGATAATAATCGTGTTTCTCCTGAGTCAGATTATCAATGGAATATTGGATATGGTGGTGCAATCATGATGAATGGAGAAGATACTCTTAACATTAAAGACTGTATCATTAAAAATAATCAAGCAAGCGGTTCTGGCGGTGGAATATATGCAAATCAAGGTTTGACAGAGATACGGGGTCGAACGGTTATTAAAAATAATATTTGTAACAATAATAGAACAGAATGGAAAAGCTATCTTGGCGAAGGTATTTGTATTACTTCAGTTGCTACAGTAAAGCTTTATGATCAAGTAATGATAGATAAAAGCAATACGGTAGGTTTAGAAGCTGATAAAAATGGTGTAGGAGTTATTACCATGTCAAATTCATATACCGGGATAGATAAAGAACATCCGGTATCCATTGAAAGTATGGAGCAAGAGGTAGAACAGCTTCCATCTGATAAAGGAACTCCGTTAGTTGTTTTTTTGGATGTCGCTGGTGGTGAAAAGGGTGCGGAATATGCAGATGAAAATAATCATTTTATTGTAAGTTCCTATATGTCGTCCTCGTTGCATATCGGGCAGAGTATAGAAAATAAAAATATTTTGACATATGTTGCAAATCGTTTACCTGTAATTCATGCAGAAGATAAGACCTTGTTTGTTGGAGATAAGTTTAATCCATATGAAGGTGTGAGTGCAGAAGATGCAGAAGATGGAGATCTTACAAAAGAAATCGAAATCTTGAAAAACGAAGTAAACACTGATAAAGCCGGAGTTTACGAAGTTGTATATAAAGTAACAGATAGTCAAGGGGCGTCCGAGACAAAAACAATTAAAGTGACTGTTAAAGGAGAAGATACATCCAGTGTTCCTAATAAACCCAATAACCATGGTAGTGACAAATCCTCAAATACAGAAATAATAAAAACGGGTGATCATAATTACATTAGATTATATACATTATTATTTGTTATGAGCATAGCCGGTATTGTTATTTTAACTGTATGGAATAAAAAAGAAAATATCAAAAAATAAAGATTTTTTCATATTGTTATTGTATATATAGTGTTTTGTTTGTGAGTGTTAAGGGTTATAATTGTTATCTGTTTTATAATGGGTATATAAACGAATATTTTTTTATAATATACGAACAGTGTTATATAAGAAGTGTTTATTTTACAAATATAAAATTTGGTTAAAAATATGAAAGGTAGTTGATCTTAAGTAAGACTTTGATTACCTTTCTTTTTTTGTTTTATGAGTATTTATAATTAAAATATGATAGTTATATTTCATTTATAAAAATTTAATAATTAAGCTTATAAGAAAATAATGAGGAAATATAATGTATAAGGTATATATTAAATATAATTTGTTATATTTTCATACAAAAGGAAATAGTTATGAAATTGCTTATTTAAAATGTATGGAATATATATTTATGATATTTGTTGCTTTACAAATTTTTTCTATATATTAACAATTTATTTGTATTATATCTACAGTTATTTAAAAAGACACCTTAAGTGTATGTATGGTGTCTTTTTAGATTATATTTATTATCTACTCTATAAAGGATTGTGAATGTATGTAAAATTCTTCTTGGCTTGTACGATATTCTTTTTCTATTTTTTCAAAGTTCATATCGAATTTTTCTGCATCTTCCTCTTTGATATTCATAACCGGACTGTCTTTATAAATCCATTTTTGTCCGCTTAGTACATCTTTATTTAATTCTTTTACAAGCATTGCCGAAGGGAACCTCCCATTTTCTAAGCATACGTTATATTTTTTACAGCTCTTGAAGCCTCTACTTACATAGTTTCCCGGGTTGCCAAATATTACTATGGTATCGTATCCGAGTTCTTTTGCTTCTTTAAAAGAATGCTCCAATAATATCTTCCCATACCCCATTCTTTGGTATTTGGGTAATATTGAAACGGGTCCGAAAGTAAGTATTTCTTTTTCTTCGTTATTTTCGTTGGTAAGCTTTGCCTTTGTATACATTACGTTTCCTATTACTTGCCCATCTTTTTCTATAACAAAATCCAACTCTGGTATGAAATCTTTGTGTGAACGCATAATATGAACCAAATAATGTTCTACACATCCGGGAATGTATAAATTATAGAAAGCTTTACGAGTAATTTCTTCGACTGTTTTATAATCACTTTCTTTTTCATTTCTTACTTTAATCATTTTATTTGTTCCTTTGATATTTGTTATTTTAAAAATCCTGAAATAATTTTTTCTTCAGCTTCTTCTTGAGTTAATCCCAAGCTTTGTAATTTTAATATTTGTTCTCCTGCGATTTTTCCTATCGCTGCTTCATGTATAAGTTCTGCATCAAGATTGCCGGCAATAAGAGAAGGGGATGCTGCGACCCTACCGTTTCCGACAAGTATGGCATCACATTCCGAGTGACCTTTGCACTTAGCTTCGCCGTTTATGGTAGAATTGAATTCTTGGTAAGAATTTCCTTTTGCTACCGATCTTGATATAAGGTCCGCCGCCGAATCTTCTCCTTTTAATAATACTTCGAAGTCAGTTCTGGCTGTTTCGTCATTATCTGTCATAATACGTTCTCTTACAAGGAGTTTTGCTCCTTCTTCTACTATTCCGCTTGTTTTACGTATTGTGCTATCCACTCCTCTTAACTGTATTGTGTCCATTTCGAGTGTTGAACCTTTTTTTAGATGTACATCTGTTACCGGGTCTATTCTTTTCTTCCCTTTACCTTTTCCTGTAGCAATGTGTTTTTCTTCATATAGAACATGAGAATTTTCTTCTAAGAAAAATCTATGTATTCCGTTGTGTCTTACATCGTGCCCGTCATCTGTATGAACACCGCATCCCGCAACTATGGTTACATCTGCATTTTCTCCGACATAAAAATCGTTATAAACAAGGTCGTCAATATTTCCGTGGGTTACACATGCCGGTATATATACTTTTTCATTTTTAGTGTTTGGTTTGATATGAATTATTAGTCCAGGACCGTCTTCTTTTGATTCTATCTTTATATTTTTACTTGATTGTCTTCCTGCACATTGTCCGTCTTCTCTGATATTATAAGCACCTTCAAATTTACCTTTGAATCCCGAAACGGTTTTAAGAATTTTTTCTGTTGTTTTATTCATTGTCTGCTACCTCCTTTTCTTTGGGGCACATATTACCTCTTTCTTCTTTAAATAACGTAGGCAGTATGTCTTCTTTTGTACCTCTGGCTCTTACTTTCCCATCGGATATAACAATGATTTCATCTGCAATTGATAATATTCTTTCTTGATGAGATATAATCATCAAAGTTTCTTTTGTATGTTTTCTTAACATCTCAAATGTTTCAACAAGTTTTGAGAAACTCCACAAGTCGATTCCCGCTTCAGGTTCGTCAAAGATGAAAAGTTTTGCGTCTCTCGCAAGTACTCCTGCTATTTCTATTCTTTTACTTTCTCCTCCTGAGAGGGAATCGTTTAATTCTCTGTTTATATATTCTTCTGCGCAAAGTCCGACTTTACTTAAGAGGGCACAGGCTTGTCCTTCATCCAGTTCTTTTCCCGCAGATAATTTAAGCATGTCTCTTACGGTAAGACCCTTAAATTTAACAGGATGTTGAAATGCATATGCAATGCCTTTTTTTGCCCTTGTCGTGATATCTGCTTTTGTAATATCTTCACCGTCAAGTATTATTTTTCCGTCACTTACTTCTTTAATACCTGCGATTAACTTTGCAAGGCTTGTTTTTCCTCCGCCGTTTGGACCTGTAACTACTATTAATTTTCCATCTTCTATTTCAAGGTCTATGTCTTTTATGATACTTTGTCCGTCTTCTGTATTCCATTTTACGTGTTCCAGCTTTAACATTTTTTTCTCCTTTTATTATCTATAATTTGATATTTTCTTTTTGTTTTAACTTTGTAGAGTATTGTTTTATGGTATGTTTTTATCTTTACAAAGTCTTTTATATAATAGAAAAATCTATATGATTTTTTATGTTCTTTTCGTAAGTAGTATATCATACATTATAAAATAAGGGAAGAATATTTCCTACTAAATTACTATTCTTTTCTTTTTGCAGGGTATCGGTTATCTTTGTTTACAAGATATATGCCTATACAAACCATTATTAATGATATTATTCCCATTACGTTAAATACGCTTCCTTCTTTTAGCAATATAGCAGATAATATTACTCCGCATATTGGATTTAGAAAACCGTATATTGCTACTTTCCCAACCGGATTGTATTTTAAAAGTATTGCCCATAATGAATATGCTATTGCCGAAATAAAAGCCATATAGATAAGAAGCAATATCGCATTTAAGGAATACGCTTCTATTCTGCCTCCCGATAAAAAGCCTATAATTACCATTATTATTCCTCCGAGCATAAACTGATAAGCGCTTAGTATGATTGGTAATTCTTTTTTTGAATATTCTTTAATCAGTATGGAAGAAATTGCGTAGAATAAGGCTGATAAAAATATAAGTCCTTCACCGCTGAATTTCATGTTTAAATCAATTGTATTTCCGCTTAAATTGATTATTACCACCCCGATAAATCCTATGATGCACCCAGTCAATTTTTGTAATGTCAGTTTTTCGTGTTTTAAGATGAGAGCAGGTATAAGTATTGCTAAAAATACGTTTGAAGCTTCAATTATAGATGCTTTTGTCCCTGTGGTATTGGCAAGTCCTACATAAAAGCATACATATTGAAGTACTGTTTGCACCATTGATAATTTTAATATTGATTTGTAAGAGGATTTTTTTGGAATGAGAATTCTTTTAGAAAATACACAGCCGATAATTAAAGCGAGAATTCCGGCAAGAGTAAATCTGTAGCCGGCAAAAAGCATTTGTGATGCCGTATCATTTTCTGCTATATGGAATAATGTATATCCTATTTTTATTGACGGAAATGCACTTCCCCATAATATACAGCATATACAGGCAAGCAAACATATTACGATAGGTTTGTTCAGTATATTGTTGTTTTCTCTCATTGTGTTACAGTCTCCTTGTTTCAAGTAAAAAAGCCCTTTTGGGCTTTTATTTTTTCATTAAAAAATTATATAAATCTCGTTTGTTTATTTTGTTTTCTTTTGCAAGTTTTTTTATTGCTTCTTTCGGATTGTTGCCTTTTGATACTTCTTCGTCAAATATAGGTTTTATTTCTTCCATTGTGAGGAGTTCTTTTGTTTCTTTGTTTCCCTCCACCACTACCACAAATTCACCTTTTACTTCACTTTCATTTAACATTTCAAGCAGTTCTTTTGCTGTTCCTCTGTATGTTGTTTCATGAATTTTTGTTATTTCTTTTGAAATTGCAACTTTTCTGTTTCCCAAAACATTATTGATTGCTGTTAACAAATCTTCTAATTCATAAGGTGAAGAATAGAATATAAGAGTTTTATCCAAATCTTTTAACGTTTTTAGTTTTTCTTCTTTTTTACTGTTTTTTTTTGGTAGAAAACCTATGAATAAAAATTCTTCGCTACTAAATCCCGATAATATCAATGCAGGGAGAAGAGCATTTGCTCCAGGAACGACTGTAAATTTTATATTGTTCGCAATCAGTTCTTTTACAAGTATGCTTCCCGGGTCTGAAATTAAAGGTGTTCCAGCATCCGAAATAAGGGCAATTTTCTTATCTTCATTAAGTAAGGAAAGAATATAATTTATTCTTTCCTTTTCATTAAATTTGTGGTAACTTATTAACTTGTTTTTTATTTCAAAGTGGTTAAGAAGTTTGATAGAATGTCTTGTATCTTCGCAAAGAATTACATTGACTTCTTTTAAAACTTTAACCGCTCTGAAAGTCATATCTTCTAAGTTTCCTATTGGTGTGGAAACTATGTATACTTTATCATCCATAATTAAAAATATTGTTTTCTTACTATTGTATCTTCTCTGTCTGGACCTACTGAAACGATTCCGATAGGAACTTCACAAAGTTCTTCTACTCTGTTTACATATTTTTTCGCATTTTCCGGAAGATCTTCAAATTTTCTTACTTTTGAAATATCTTCATTCCAGCCTTCAAATTCTTCATATACAGGTTCACATTCTGAAAGAACGCTTAGTTCCGCAGGAAAATCTGTTATTATTTGGTCTTTGTATTTATATCCTACGCAGAGTTTGATTGTCTTCATTCCCGTAAGGGTATCTAATTTGGTAAAGACGATACTTGTTAACGAATTAACTCTTACTGCAAATTTTAAAATTACTGCATCAAGCCAACCGCATCTTCTCGGTCTTCCTGTTGTAGTTCCGTATTCATAACCTTTTTCTCTTAAATAATCTCCGTCTTCATCAAATAACTCTGTAGGGAATGGACCTTTTCCTACTCTTGTTGTATATGCTTTTGCTATACCGCATACGTCATCTATATAAGCAGGACCTATCCCCGAACCTATGCAGGCACCTGCGGCTGTAGGATGAGAAGACGTTACATACGGATATGTACCGAAGTCTATATCAAGAAGTGTTGCTTGAGCTCCTTCGAATAGAACTTTTTTGCCTTTTTTTATGTAGTCATATATTATGACTGTTGCATCGTCAACATATTTTCTTATTATGTCTGCACATTTGTTGTATTCTTCAAATATATCTTCGAATTTTAAAGCTTCTCCTCCGTAAACTTCAGTTATTTCTTTATTTACGCTTTCAAGGTTTATTTTTAGCTTTTCTTCGAATAATTTAGTATCTATAAGATCACATATTCTGATTCCGCTTCTCTTGATTTTATCCGTATAAGCGGGCCCGATACCTCTTTTTGTTGTTCCTATATCGTTTTTCCCGAGGGATTTTTCGATAAGTTCATCAAGTACTCTGTGATAAGGCATGATTACCTGTGCTCTTTTGTCTATGATTAATTTATCAAATTTAACACCTTGTTCTTCCAGTGTACTCATTTCTTTGACTAACCATGTAGGGTCTACTACCATACCGGCACCGATAATTGATGGTTTGTTTTGAATGACTCCTGAAGGGATAACGTGTAATTTATATGTAACACCATTTGCTATTACAGTGTGTCCGGCGTTGTTTCCGCCTGAACTTCTTACGACGATATCACATCTGTCCGTAAAGTAATCCGTTATTTTTCCTTTTCCTTCATCGCCCCATTGTGAGCCGACTACTACTAAATTTCCCATCATTAATACCTCCTAGTACTTTTTAACGACACTTTATTTTACCCCATTTGTATATTATAATCAATACTAAAATCCTTCTTTTATCCACTTTTAGTACCATTTTTCATGAATTTTCAGACTTTTTCTTGTAATATCGAAAGACTATAGGCACCGTTGTGGTATAATCATATAAATAAAAAGAGGTGGTAGGTATGAGAATAACTGTGTTAAATGAAAATACGGTTTATAAAAAGAGATTGCTTGGAGAACATGGACTTTCTTTTATAATAGAATATAAAGATAAAAAGTTACTTATGGATACGGGGCAGAGTGATGTATTTATAAAAAATGCCGAAACTTTAGGTGTTAATCTTGATGATTTAGACGGTATTATTATATCTCACGGTCATTATGATCATGGGGGAGGGCTTAAATATATTGGTTCACTGAAAAATATCCCATCGGTTTTTGTTAACAAAAAAGCTCTTATTTCAAAATACAGTACGAATTATAAGAATGGTAAATTTTATTTTAACGGTATTGATTATGACAGTGTTGATTGTATAAAGGATAATATTGTATATACAAAAGATACTGATGAAATATTTAAAGATATGTATTTAGTCAGTAATATTCCTTGCAGTGATAATAGTGAAAGAGTATCAAGCAGATTTTTTCTTAAGGATAATAATAGATTTATTCCCGATTTTATGAAGGATGAACAGGTATTTGTCATTGATACAAAGGATGGGCTTGCCTTATTTGCAGGTTGTGCCCATGTGGGGATTATGAATATAATTAATTATGTAAAAGAGATATTTTCCGGAAAGAGTATATATCTTCTGTTTGGAGGTATGCATTTAATAAATGTGGATGCCGGCAGAATTGAACAAACAACTGCATTCTTAAAAAAAGAGAATATAAGGTATATAATGCCTTGTCATTGTACGGGCTATACTGCTGCTGTTTATATGGCAAAAGAGCTTAAAGATAATTTTGTTTCTGTTGAATGCGGAAAAATATTAGAAATATAAATTTGTTAAAAGAAAGTAAAAAGTGTTAATGATTTTTTTGATGTTTCTTATTATGAATTTTTTTAAAAGCGATAGTTTTATCGCTTTTTTATTGTGTAAAAATATAATCGAATAAAAAAGCGGCAGAATCTGCCGCTTTTTAACTTTCATTTTCCATTAATATTTCGCTTACTTCCATCCATCGGTTTTCCTTTTCTTCCAAAAGAAGTTCTATTTCATTTAATCTATTTACGGTGTTTGATGCGATTACACTGTCTGAAAAGAAATCAGGGTCATTCATTTTGAGAGCTATTTCTTCTTTTTCTTCCTCGAGTTTTTCAATGCTTTTTTCAATGTCTTTAATTTCTTTTTCGTAAGCTTGCTTTTTATTGTTACTTAAAGATGTGTTTATGCTCTTTTTGCTATCTGTACTTTTTGATTTTTGTTCATTTGAAATTGTTGTTTTGGCACAAAGGGTTTCTTCTTTAGCCATTGCATAATCATAATTTCCGTCATAAATTCTTATATCATCTCCGGTTAAGTACATTATTTTATTGCAAATTTTATTTAGATAATATCTGTCATGAGAAACGCTGATGACAGCACCGTTATAATCAAGTAGTGCATCTTCCAATATCTCTTTTGTTTCGATATCCAAATGGTTTGTTGGTTCGTCCAGCATCAAAACATTGGATTCTTTCATCATAAGTTTTGCAATTGCCACACGGCTTTTTTCTCCTCCTGAAAGCATAGATATATTTTTGTTTATATCTTCTCCGGGAAAAAGCATACATCCGAGTATATTTCTTATTTTGTTGTCATCCGCTCCCGTTGATTTCCTTAATTCTTCTATTATTGTCAGGCTGTCATCCAAATCGTTGTGTTCTTGTTCGAAGTATAATATTTGACATTTGGGATTTTTCTTTATGAGTCCCTTGTCTTCTTTGAGCATACCTGTAATAAGTTTTAAAAATGTGGATTTGCCTGTTGCATTTCTTCCGCATATTCCAAGCCTATCAGTGCTTCCTATTGTTATATCGAAATCTTTAAATAATTTTTTTTCTTTAACATATCCAAATTCCAGCCCTTCAACCGTAATGGCTTTTTTGCTGATCATCGGGGTGTATGAAAACTTTATGTGAGAATTTTTTGCTTGGTAAGGAGACTCTGCTTTTTCTATTTTGTTGAGCATTTTTTCTCTGCTTCGGGCTCTTTTGACGGTTTTTTCCCTGTTAAATTGTTTTAGTGTTTTTATTACTTCTTCCTGTCTTTTTATTTCAGCTTGTTGTTTTTTATACGCATTTTCTTCGCTTATAATTCTTTGTTTTTTCTTGTAAACATAATCGGAATAGTTGCCGTTATAGGTATAACATTTTTTATTTTCTATTTCGATTATTTTATTTGTGAATTTGTCCAAAAAATATCTGTCATGGCTAACGACAATAACTGTGGATTTTATCGAATATAAGAAATTTTCCAACCAAGATATGCTTTGTGTGTCTAAATAGTTGGTAGGTTCGTCTAGGATGAGAACTTCCGGAGATGATACCAATAGTTTAGCAAGAGCTACTCTCATCTTTTGCCCTCCTGATAAGGTGGATATTTTCTTGTTAAAATCAGACTGTGTATACCCCAGTCCTTTTATAATGCCTACCATAAGGCTTTTGTATTTATATCCACCCATATCTTCAAATCGTGAAAGTAATTCATGATATTTTTCGTTTAGTTCTTTAAGTCTATCCTCATCTTTTTCATAATCCAGCATAATTGAGATTTGTTCTATTTCATTTTCTGCTTTTGTGTACTTCTCCGCACCTATAAGTACTTCCGAGTATATGTCATTATCACTTTTTAAATTTAAATTTTGTCTTAAAAAGCCGATTTTATTTTTATCAATTTTGGAAATGTATCCGTCATAATCACTATCGATTCCCATGATAATATTAAGTAAGGTGGTCTTGCCGGCTCCGTTTCTGCCGACAATGCCCACCTTATCTTTGTCACTTATCATAAGTGAATTAATAGTAAATAAATGTTCGCTTCCAAAACTTTTATTTAAACTATTTATATTTATTTGCATTTTTTTATTAATCACTCCTTGGGTCCTGTGAAAGTTGTTGTGTATCTATGTTAAATAAGTCTTTAACGAAAGTAACTCTCTCCGATTGATTTACTATCCAATAAGACACTCCTGAGAGATTTCCGAAATTTCCCGGAAGTGTGTATGATTGTAAGTTGTCTATATTGAAATCTTTAAATGATAATCCGAGAGATGCTATCTGTGCAAATTTTAAATCGGTCTCAACCATATCTTGAACCAAGTTATAAATTTGCGGTATTTGAGAAAAGCTTCCTTGCTTTTTAAATTCAGAGAAGATTGCTTTCATTATTTTTTGTTGTATTTGAACTCTTCCTATATCTCCGTCGACATATGCACGGTATCTGCTGTAGTAAAGAAGTTGGTCTCCGTTTAAAACCTGTCTTCCTTCTTTTATTTTTATGGTTGAGCGGTCATGACCGTTTTTTGCATATAAATTTTGATGTACATCTATTGTTACTCCACCCATTACATCGGCTATTTTAGGAAGTGCATCCATATCTATTCCCAAATAATAGTCAATTTGGATTCCACCCAGTACATCACTTACTGTATTTTTAAGATATTTTATGCCTTCGCTGAATACTTTGTCCGGATTTTTTTTGTCTGTTTCATTTAATCCTTGATTTGCGTAATAGAAGCATGAGTTTACTTTATCACGTCCTCCTGTGTTGTAAATATCAACCCTGCTGTCTCTTGGTATAGAAACCAACTTTATGGTTTTTTCTTTTGTGTTTATACTCGCCAGCATTATGGTATCAGGTCTGAATATAGTTGCGGTTTCGCTTCTTTTTTCGTTTTTATCTATACCGAATACCAATATATTCATTGTATCTTGAAGGGTTGCTGAATTGCTTAATTTTGTTTTGGTACTGAATCTGGTATATTTTTCACTTTGAAAAGGGTCGTTGTTTAGAACGTTGTATCCCAGAGATTTAGCAAGACCGAGTCCGCTTGAAGCAAATATGATAAGTACTGCCAATAATACGGTAACAATATTCTTTTTTCTGTTAGATCCTTTTTTTGATTTTCGATTTTTATTTCTTTTTAAAGATTTTTTGGGTTTTATTACTTTGTTTTGTTTCATCGTATTCTCCAAAAAAGTGTTTATAATTTTTTATTATAGCATAAAAATGAAATCAGACCATTATATTTTATAATTTTTATGGTTAAATAAGAAATATTTGTAAAAAGTATTAGAAAATGATATAATAAATAACTAAATTAAATTATTACTTTTAAAGGGAAAGCCATGAAAGAAGTAAGCAAAGAAGGAATAAGAAAATATAATAATACGATAATTATAAAGAGATTGATTGATATTATCTTTGCTCTTTTACTTAGCGTGGCTTTTATTGTACCTGCGGTTGTAATATCGATTATAATAAAACTTTCCGATGGAGGAAAAATATTTTTTGTGCAAGAAAGAATAGGAAGGCATGGGAAAAGCTTTAATATAATCAAATTTAGGACAATGAAAGAGGGTAGCGAGAAAGAAGAAGAGAAACTTTTGAAGAAATCAAGAAATGGATTTGTTCAAATTAAACAGGATCCTCGGGTTACTGAATTCGGGAAATTCTTAAGAAAGACGAGTTTTGATGAAATACCACAGCTTATAAATGTTTTAAGAGGGGATATGAGTCTTATTGGTCCCAGACCTTTTATTCCTATAGAAACGGATTTATTGGATGATTATGAAATGCAAAGGTGTATTGCATATCCGGGACTTACAGGACTTGCACAGTTAAAAGGTCGTTCAAAGCTTAATATTCATGATGTGGTAAAATTTGATTTGGAATATCTCGATAATTATTCTATTTTTTTGGATATAAAAATATTTTTATCTACGGTTTTTGTAGTACTAAAGGGTATATAAGAGGTTTATTAATGCAAAGAGACAAAAAAGATTTAAACAGAAACCATAGGGGAAATGTAAATAAACAGTATATAAAAAGAAGACGTAAAAAAAATTTTATAAGAAAAAGATATAAAGAGATTATAATTATATCTTCTATTTTGGTCTTTTTTTTATTTTCTGTTTTGCATACAGAAGATACCATAATACTTAATGCGCAAAAAAATATAACTAAGGAAACTGCCGAAAGTTATATTTTTACTAATTCGGAATATGTTGACCTTAAAGAAACGAAACCTATTAAATACACTGTAAAAGAAGGGCAGAAGGTCGGAGCGAACACTACTCTTTCCAAAAGTTATAAGATAAAGACAAATAAATATATAGATGACGCTATAGAAGTAATCGATTGGAGACTGAAAAATAAATCTTATGAAAACAGAGATGTTTTTTTTAAGGATTTAAGTAAGTTAGATGAAGATGTAAGAAAAACCGAAGAGAAATATAACAAGGCAAAAGCTTCAAATAACACATCGGGAATGAATAAATACAGCTCTTCTTTAACTAAGTTAAAAAATAAGCAAAAAATGATGCAAAAGTCCATGAAGTATATTTTTGCAGATGACGGGACTTTAAAAAAGATAAAAAAGGAACTAAAGAATAAAAGAAGTTCGTCAGACAAGGCGCTGACTATTTCAAATTTGAATTTTTCCTTTACGGGAAATATATTTTTCTCAAGAACGGGATATGAAGAAGTGTTGAATACGAATGTGATGTCTGCATTGAGTGATGATTATTTCGATTATTTAAAAGATTATAAGCCTCCGAGCACAAAGGATGATCAGTCTATAATTAAAATAGTGAGTAACCAATGTGCTTATGTATGTGCAGTTGTTGACAAAGATACATATATTGACGGTGAAAAAGAAGCAAAAAAATACAATAAATCTGTAAAAAAGAATCATGATTTAAAAACAGACGGTGAGTATTATGATTATTTGCTGACAAGAGTTGATATGCTTATTACATATCCTACAATAAAATTTGAAAACGGAGATGGTGTATTAGACGAGGGATATCTGATAAATACACTTGATTACAAAGAAGATAAAAAGATATTGGTGATATGTTTAAAGGATGAGTTTGATCATCTGATTAATGTCGATAAAACAAAGCTTAATATTTATACCAATGAAGTTACCGTGTATACAGTACCTAAAAAAGCAATAATAGAAGACGGTGATAAAAAATATGTATATGCTATTACAAGCGGAAATTTTAAAGAATTGGTAGAAGTAAAAGTATACGAAGAGGGATTTAAAGATGTTTTGTTAAAACCTAGTGAAAATCCGAACTTGACGAATAATATGGAGATAATATCAAATCCTGATTAGGAGGTAAAATATGTCAATAAAAAACAATTTGGACAATATTTTGAGTACAATTAGAGAAAGCCAAAATAAAAGTGAATTTGATGAGAATGTGCAATTGCTTGCCGTTACGAAGTTTAGAACAAATGAAGAAATTCAAGAAGTGATAGATTACGGTATAAAGAATTTGGGAGAGAATAAGGTAAAAGAGTTTTTAAACAAATATGAATTTTTTAAAAATCAAGATATAAACTGGCACTTTATAGGGCATTTGCAACGAAATAAGGTAAAGGATATCGTAGGTAAAGTAAGTCTTATTCATTCTGTTGACTCTATAAGGTTAATGGAGGAAATAGATAAACAAAGTTCAAAGAAGCAAGTTGTAACAAATATATTGATAGAATTTAATATATCAAAAGAAGAAAACAAATATGGATTTAATGAAGATGAGGTAGAAGAAGCTTTCTTAAAAGCCAAAGATTTTAAAAACATAAATGTTTTAGGGGTTATGTGTATGGCTCCTTTTATTGATGATAGGGAGATTTTGGTAAATGTGTTTAGAAAGTTAAGAAAAATTTATGATAATTGTAGAAAAACATATGATAAATATGATAATATAAACTTATCTATAATATCTATGGGGATGTCTAATGATTATGAGGTTGCCATAGAAGAAGGAAGTAATATTGTCCGTATAGGGACGAGTATATTTAAAGGAGAATAATATGGGATTTAATGATTTTATAGGTGAATTAGGTGAAAAAATCGTTGGAAAAGATGAATATTACGAAGACGAATATTATGAAGATGATGAATATTATGATGAAGAACCTAGAAAAGGACTTTTTGGGAAAAGATCGTCTGTAAGAAGTGAAAATGCACCTGTAGCCACTCACGCTGCTTCAACCGTTATGTTGGTTGAACCAAGAAATTTTAATGATGCACCTCTTGTGTGTGATAAATTAAAAGCGGGAATTACTGTTGTAGTAAATATGGATAAAGTTGAGAATGAAGATGCAAAGAAAATTTTTGACTTTTTAAGCGGTGCAGTTTATGTGCTTGCAGCGAGCATGAAAAGAATTGCACAAAATGTATTTATATTGGCTCCATATGGTGTTGAAGTTGAAACTCAGGAAAAACCCGGTGATACATATCATACAGAAACCCGCCAAAAAGATATTTGGGAGTATGAAGGATAGTTATTATGGGTGAATATGATATTTTTATATCAAGAATAGAAGATATGGCACTTTCGTCTGATAAAAAAGACGGAAGTGTCTTTTCTGGTTTTTTGGATCCTTCTGAGCAAATAATTGCAGGCAGAGAGATAGGACGATATAAGAATAAAGATTGCAGCTTTTTCGGGGGGCATGTATATACAGAAAGAAAAATGATGAGTATACATCCTGCGGATAAGCCGGTTAGAGATGAAGATTATCCCATAAAAGTTTTAAAGTCTAGTGGTGCTATTGATGTTCGTCACCAAGATGTACTCGGTTCGATACTTTCTTTGAGTATTGACAGAAGTAAAATCGGAGATATAAATATTTTGGAAGATCATATACAAATTTTTGTTTGTGATACTATAAGTGAATTTATTGTAAATGAGCTTACTAAAATAGGTGGGAAAAGTGTAAGCTTATGTGAATATGATATAGATAAGGCTGATATAGTCGAGCCTAAATTTAAAGAGCAAAATATAATTGTTCCGTCAATGAGGTTGGATGCGGTTGTGGGAAATATTTTTAAGCTTTCCCGAAATGAAGCAAATATGTTTGTAAAGGGCGGAAAGGTAAAAGTAAATCACAGTGTTGCATCAAAGCCCGCCATGGCTGTAAAATCAGGAGATATGATTTCTGTTAGAACTAAAGGAAGAGCTATTGTAGACAGTATCAATGGTCAGACAAAAAAAGGAAATACAAAGTTATTGGTAAAAAAATTTATTTAAGTAGGTTTTAAGTGGAAAAGAAAGAGTTTATCGTTAACGGTGAAAACGAAAATAAAAGATGTGATAAGTTTTTGGCCGAGAATCTTGAAGAGTTTTCTCGGGAGAGGTTGAAGAAACTTTTTAGGCAAGGTGAAGTTTTTATTAATAATGAAGTTGTAAAGGCATCAAATAAGCTACTTGCTGGAGATGTCGTTTCCCTTACTCTTCCAGATCCTGAGACGCTCGATATAAAAGCGGAAAATATCCCAATAAATATCGTTTATGAAGATGAAGATATTGTGATAGTTGATAAACCGCAGGGGATGGTTGTTCATCCTGCAAACGGGAATTATACATCGACTTTGGTAAATGCACTTATGTATCATGTAAAAGATTTATCTACCATAAACGGCGTTATACGCCCTGGTATAGTTCATAGGATAGATAAAGATACGTCGGGACTTTTGGTTGTAGCCAAAAACGATACCGCTCATAATCATTTGGCGAGGCAGTTTAAAGAGCATTCCATAAACAGAAGATATAAGACTTTGTGTCACGGAATAATTCATGAGGAAAAAGGTACTGTAGACGCACCCATAGGAAGGCATAAAGTGAAAAGAAAAGAAATGTGCGTTACTGAAATGAACTCAAAAAAAGCAGTAACTCATTTTGATGTGCTAAAAAGGTTTAACGGATATACATTTCTTGATGTCCATTTGGAAACGGGAAGGACTCATCAGATCAGAGTGCATTTGAGATATATATCGCATCCTGTGATAGGTGATAAGGTTTATGGTTATAATACAAAAATTGATAAGCCCTTTAAAGGACAGTTGCTTCATGCATATAAGCTTGGATTTATTCATCCCAGAACCAATGAATATATGGAATTTAACAGTGAGCTCCCGGGATATTTTAATACGTTGTTAAATAAATAATCTAAATTAAAAAGGAGCTATAAATGCTCCTTTTTAATTAGATTAAATGAAAATTTTAATATAACGGTAATGGTATTTTATTAACATTTATTTATTGTTTACTGACCTTTTTTCTTGTTTTTCTTTTGTCGATAAGATGTTTATTTAAAACTACATTAATATATTGAGAAAAAGACCTGTCATCTTTTTCGGCTAACTTTTTTATATCTTTAATAACTTGTTCATCCAACGTAATACTTACTTTTGCTTTGAGTGGTATCATTGTTCCCTCCTATTACATATAATTACGAATTATCATTATTGTAAATTAATTATACTACTAAAGTCTTTGAAATGCCTATAAATATGATAAAGTAATATATAATCGTATTTTGTCATATTATGTAGAAAAACATAAAAAAAGAGATAATCATCTCTTTTTTATATTTTATTATTTGAATTATCATCTTTTTGGGTTTCTTTATCTTTATTGTTGTCTGGAGTGTCCTTTATTTCTTCATTGTTTTTGCTGTTGCTGGTTGCTATTGTGATTTTTGATATTTCAATCTTACATTCTTTGTTGACTATATTTTGTATTTTTGAGGCGTCTGCAGGGCTTAAGTTTTCTGCGTCCACAATTACATTGGCATAACCTTCATGCACGATGACTATTGCGTCATCAAATCCTTTTGATTTTATTAAATTTTCCACAACCAATTCTGTTTCCGAAAGTTTTGATATTTTTACACTCTCTTCCACGGCTTCTTTCACTATTGCTTTATCTGCAGAGGAATCTTTTGCTATGTTTTGAAGGGCTTCTAAATTTTGGCTTCTTATTTTATCTCTGTTTAATCTGTATTCGCTGAAAAACTCCCCTGATAACTGTGCATTGCCGCTTAATACATCTTCTTCGCTTATATTTGAAACCAGGGTGGCATTGCCTGGTCCTTCACTGTCTATATTTGACACCGAAGATGCATCGGATTTGTAGAACACTGTATAATTGGCAATGCTTATAACCAATAAACAGGCCACAAGTCCTACTAGAATAGCATTTTTTTTCTTACTTTTATTCATTTTTATTTCTCCTTATATATTTTCTTTACTTGGTAAAACAACCACTTTATAACTAGGTAAGTCTAAAAGTGCTTCAACACTTTTGGTTATGTAATATTCAACCGTTTTATTATTTGCACCACTTGCAACTATTACAACACCGACAACTTCCGGATATTTATCTTTTGTTGTAAATGGACTTTCGCTGGAACCTTCTCTGACCATTACGGCATCTTTGGAGGAATTTGTGTTGTCGTTTGATTCTGCATTATCGTTGGAGGAGGTGCTTGTGGAGTTGCTTTCGTTATAGGCAATATTTTTTTCGATATCTCCGTCCAGAGTTACTGTTACTTTTACATTCCCAACTCCTTTTACTTCTTTTAATGTATCTTCAATACTTTTTTCCAATTCGATTTTATATTCTGAGGAAGAAATCATGTTGACGCTTTTTTCACTTTCATTGTTTTTATCCGATGAAAATAAGGATGAGCAGAAGATTAGAAATAATCCGGTCAGCAACAATAAAATTAATATGTATTTGTTTTTATCGTCGCTTTTAATAAAATTATTAAATATATCATTAATTTTATTTTTATTCATTATGTAACACTTCCTGTCTTAATATTTATATTCTTTATATCTACAAGATATGTTTTGCTTATATAATTTTTAATTTTATTTTTTTTTCTTGAATCGTCTTTATTTATAATAATGTCAATATTTGTTATGTCACCGTAATTTTCTTTGTTACTGTCTTTTAACAGGGAAACCTTAACTTTGTTTTTTGTATAGTATTTTTTTTCTATTATTGAAGAAATATTATTTTCTATTTTCAGTTTGTAATTTTCTATTATTAACTCTTCTGTATTGATTTTTCCTTCATTTATTTGTGTCTCAAATTCATCTATTCGTATGTAGTTGTCGTTAAGTATTTTAGAAAATTTTCCGTCTTTTATTACAGTGAGTATCGGAGAAAAAATTGATATAACCAAAAGCAGCGATATAAAAAATTTTATATATTTATCGTATTCTTTAGATGGTGAAAGCATTCTGAGTATACTTATAATCATAATCAAATATAAAAAGTTTTTTGCCATATCACTCATAAAAGTTAACCTCCTATCATTGCAATGATACCTATGAGCATAATGAACAATACCGCAACCATCAGAAAACATCCAAACAGTAGACTGAGAAAAGAGGATGCATCATTTAGTGCTTTGCTCACTCTGCTGTCGGTTAAGGGCTGTGAAAGGAATGCAGATATTTTTAGAGTGACAATTGAGCATATCATATGCATAAATGGGATTATAAGCAATGATATAAGTATCAAAACACCTATAAGCCCCACAGAGTTTTTTATTACTTTGATAAATCCTATGACAGTATCGGTACTGTCTGATATTAGGGAACCCAATACCGGGACTAATTTGCTTACCGCAAACTTAGCGGTCTTTAAAGAAAGGCTGTCCAGTGATGCAAACAAACTTCCTTGAATGCTTAATATTCCTATAAACAAGCATGAGAATATTCCCATTATAAAGAGTACACTTTGCTTTATGAATGATACCAAATATGAGATATTTATGTCAGCCAGCAGATTGTCAATAATGCTTAATATAAAACCAAAGCTTAGTGTTGGAATTATAAAATATGTCATTGCCGATGCAAACAGGTTGATTATAAATACCAGACTTACACTTATGATATTTCCCGAAAAAATATTACCGCTTAAGTTCAGAAGTATTATTATGATGGGCAAAAGAACATTCATAAATCCTGTAATGGCTTTTACCAAAGAATATGCTATAGTCACAGTGTTAAAGAAAGTCTTGATGATGGCAGCTACAAGTACCAAATAAATCCCAAAGAATGCAATCTCACTTATTTCTTTATTCATAAAGGAAGTGTTCAGCAGATTTATCATGCTTAAAAATACGGATAAGGCAATAAAGGTAGTGAGTATGGATAAGCTTTCTTTTAGTGTAAGGAAAAACATATCTTTTACGGTATTTATAAAATCATGGTAATCGAATGAGTAATTGCCGCTTACTACATCATGTATAAAGTTTTTAATATTGTTATAGTTAAATAAATCATAAAATTTATTGTCATTGGTATATAAATCCAATTTATATATTTGGCTTTTTTCATATATACTGTCTGTAATCGCGGAGTAATCTTCATCATTGTTTTCGCCGTAAATAATAGTACAAGGCAGTGTAATAATCAGGATAAATGTAAATATTATTATCGTTTTTTTCATAATACTTCCTCTATATATGAAAATAGGCTTATGATTAACGGAAGTGAAAAATATATAATCATTATTTTGGCAAAGAAACTGATTTTGGTACTTAGTGTTTTATTCCCGGCATCCAAGCATAGCTCGCTTGCAAATTGTCCTATATACGAGGTTGCAATAATTTTGAATATTGCTTTAATATTTAGCATGTCCATATTTGCTTTAAGTGAGTAGGTATTAATGACATCTATTACTCCATATAGATATTTTATTGCAAAAGATAAAATTATAATTCCTGCTATGATTGAAATAAATATTGCATATTCTTTATTGTCTTTTATAAAAAATAAACTTATGACGGTACCTAAAATACCGATTATTGCAATTTTAATAATATCCATATCAATAAAGTCCAAACATTGTTTTTACCGTAGAGAAAAATTCGTTAACCATGTTTACAACGAGCATTAAAACCACTATAATTCCGGCAAGTGCTACCATTGTTGCCATATCTTCTCTGTCGCTTTTTTTCAAGATTATGCTCAGTACCGCTACAATGAATCCTATTCCCGCAATTTTAAAAATAATATCAATCTGCATTTAAATTCTCCTTATATAAATATAATTACTAAAAAACTTCCGAATAACACCCCCATTTTTTCATATAATGAAACTTTTGTTTCTTTATCTTCTTTAGCTTTTTTTATTTTATCTTCAAGGGAAGTTTGTGCTAAAGTAAGCTGCTTAATCATTCTGTTTTTATCGTTTAAAGAAAGGCTTACTCCTATGTTTTCCAGAATGATTTTTTCTTCTAAAGTAATATTGAGTTTATGGTGGTTTAAGTTTTCAAACCATATCAAAGAAAAATCATTTACGTCTTTTTTATCCATATCCTTATTAACTCCAATCAGAAAATCGTGATATTGGGTTTTTGTTGTTTTTATTGCTTCTTTGATTAAAAATTTAACATCATATAAGCCAATGTTTATGCTTATTATGAAATCATTTAAAACTTTGTTTATTTCTTCAAGTTCAACAAGCTTGCTTTTTATTTTTCCAGTTATTTGTCGTGAAAATAATATACTGAACCCAAATAGACAGGATATCCCAATAAATTTTGTATACATCATATCAACCTTTCCAAATTTTCATTGTATATTTCTTTAATACTTCTTCTTCCGTTCGTATTGTCAAGAAAAATATATCTGTTAAAAATCTTCTTTTTGAATAATGGAATAAAAGAATCTTTTTTCAATATTTCTTTCATATTGTTGCCATGAGCGGAGGCAATAACCTTTACCCCGCTTAAAACGGAGTTTTCCAATGCCGTTACATCTTCAGTCTTTCCGATTTCGTCTGTTATGATTACTTCGGGTGACATGGATCTTAACAGCATATTCATGCCTGTGCTTTTATCTATTCCTTCCAAAACATCGGTTTTTTCTCCTATGTTTAGTCTGCTTATACCTTCGTGCATACTGGCAATTTCTTTTCTTTCATCTACTATACAAACTCTTTTTCCGGTAAAGTTCGACTTATTTGTGGAAATTTCCCTGGAAATATCTCTCAGCAATGTGGTTTTCCCGACTTTGGGCGGAGATATAATCAGAGTGTTTTTTATCTCGTTTTTTTCTATTATGTATTTAATTACTATATTGCTTATTCCAATAAGTTCTCTTGCAATTCTTATGTTTAATGAATTTATATATCTAAGACCTAGTATTTTCCCGTTTTCAGATATTATGCTTCCGCTAAATCCTATTCTGTGTCCTCCGTCTACAGTTAAGAATCCTCTTATAATATTGTCTTCATTTGCGTAAAAAGAATAGTTTGTTGCAAGGTTTAATATTCCGTCTATGTCTTTTCTTGTGATATTGTAATTTATAAGTAAGTCGTTTTTGCTTCCGATTAAATGTATGTTTTTTTGAAGTCGTAGCCTGATCTCTTCTATATCTTCATTAAAGTTTGAAACTTCTATGGCTTCAAGTACTTTTGGGGGAAGAATATTTGTTATTTCTTTAGGTATGTTTAAAGTATTCATGAAACTTGTCCTTTAACTTTAATTTACTTATACTATACTTTTTTGAAATGTCGTATTTGAGAAAAGAGGGTTGTTTACTTTAAGTTTTTTTATTTTTATTGAAATGGGGAATATCGTCTTTCTTATAAACGGACTATAGTTTTTGGATTTGGATGGAGCAGTTTAGTGTAAATAAATTATTTTGTTGAGAAATTAAAGCGTTTTATTGTAAGAGTAAGAATATAGCGATAAGTTAAAAAACATCATAAAATATTTATTAATATAATTTTTTTTGTTATAATATAATTTAAGTTTAAATTAAGATAGGTATATTTTATGAAAATAATAACTAAAAGTGATATTGAAACCATTGAGCTTGGTAAATATATTGGAGCGTTGTTAAATGATAATACGGCTGTGTATTTGATTGGGGATATGGCAAGCGGTAAGACTCAACTGAGCCGAGGTGTTGCGGAAAGTTTAGGACTCTTGGAAGAATTTTCCTCACCTACATATACTATAATTAATGAATATAAAAATGATAGCGATGTACTGTATCATATGGATGCTTACAGAATAGAAGATATCAGTGAGCTTGATTATATCGGGTTTTATGATATATATAAAAATGAAAAAATTATTATTGAATGGGCAGATATGATTATGTCTGAACTGGAAAACTTTGGACTTTGGGTTGAGATAAAAAAATCCGACAGTGATTTTAATTTAAGACATATTACCGTTAAATCTTTTGATAAACAGACTGATTTGATTTTGAAAAAATTGGAGGAAATGTATGAGTAGAATACTGGCAATAGATACTTCGACGATTGCCGCAAGTGTTGCTATAACGGAAGAGAATAAAATATTGGGGGAAGAGTATACGGCATATAAGTTAAAACATTCTGAAAAACTTCTTCCTCTAGTAAATCATTTACTTGAAGATGTGAGATTGACTTTAAATGATATAGATTATTTTGCAGTGGGATCCGGACCTGGGTCTTTTACAGGGCTTAGAATTGCCGCATCTACTTTAAAAGCTTTTGCTCATGCTTTGCAAAAACCAATCATATCGGTTTCTTCTTTGTTTGCATGTGCAAAAAATCTGGAATATGCGGATGATATTATTTGTGTTATTTTTGATGCGCAAAGAAGGGATACTTACTTTAATTTGTTTAAAAAAGAGGATGGTTGTTTGAGACCTTTATATGATGATATGATAAAAAATATTGATGAGGTAATAGATGATGTGTCAAAGTATGACAGGGTTCTATTCGCAGGGGATGGAATATTTAAGTATAAGGATATAATTTGTGAAAATCTCGGTAACAAAGCATTATTTGCAAATAGTTATAACTATCTTCCAAAGGCCAGCGGAGTATCGTTGATAGCTAAGTCTTATATTGAAGAAGGTATAAACATATATTCTTACGATAATTATTTGCCGAATTATATCAGGCCTTCAGCGGCAGAAGAACAAAGAATGAAGAATAGTTTGTAACGGATGAAAGAGATATTATGAGTATTACTATAAGAGAAGCGGTTATAACGGATGTTGAGGATATTATCGAGTTTGAAAAGGGCTGTTTTTCTCATCCCTGGGGAGATCAATCCATATTTGCCGAGTTGATAAATGATAAAAGTTTTTATATTATTTTTTATGATGGCGATGAAGTAATTGCCTTTGGAGGTTATCAAAATGTTGTCGGGCAAGGGCATATTACGACTATGGGAGTAAAGGAAGACAGGAGAGGACTTGGTTACGGTAAAAAGTTGCTTGATTTGATAATAAGACATGCACTGAAAAAAGGCATTACTGATATGACTTTAGAGGTCAGGGAATCAAATCAGACGGCAATAAACATGTATAAAAGCTTGGGATTTAAAACATATGGTAAAAGAAAAAATTACTATGAGGATAATAAAGAAGATGCATATATAATGTGGAGATTTGAGGAAGAGGAGAAGTTTTTCTAGAGAGGGCATAATGAAAAGAAATATAAGAAATAAATTTAAAACAGTTTTTGTTGTTTTGATGTTGTTATTTGCTGTTCCGGTATTTGTTTTTGCGAGCAATGCTGTAAGCAATAATGAGCTTAAACCCAACACAAAAGGCAGTGCGTTTACTTTAAGTAAAAAAGATACATACGATAAATCCATATTTATGTCAACATATACATTAATAGAAAATGAAGGTAAGATAAATGGGAACATTGTATCATTAAGCACGTCTATAAGTAATAAAGGAAATATATCAGGGTACATAATAGGATTTTCGCCAAGTCTTACAAATAACGGCGTTGTTGAAAAAAGCATAGTAGGTTTTTATAACAATATGTATTTAAACAATTCTATTTTAAAAAGAGATTTGATTGTGTAC
>NZ_JAHZIA010000008.1:141175-144448 GCF_019420015.1 Anaerofustis sp. | reverse complement strand
TGTACGGAGATAAACTTATTACCGATGAGCGTACGGTTATTGACGGAGATGTGACGGCCTATACCGACGATATTCTTTTAAAAGGTAAAGTAGGCGGAGATGTTTTCATGGTAGGGGACAGTATAACTTTAAATGGAGATATACAAGGCGATGTCAGAGTGGGATGTAATGAACTTGTCTTAGGTAAAAATGTAAACATTAAAGGTTCTTTGATATACGAAAGTCCTAATCCTATTGTAAAGACGGATGAAAGCAATGTTTCAGGTGGGATTAAAAAAGGTGATTTGGGGCTTAATATTCCCGTATCTTACAATACGGATTCTCAGGGCTTGTTGTCAAGCTTCATGTCTTACTTTAGCACTTTAAATAAAATTTCCGTATTAATTATAGCCATAATTTTGTTTAAGTTGTTTCCTATAAGTGCATTGAAAATTGATTTGTTTACCAGAAGAAACGTATTTAAATGTTTAAGTATTGGTGCTATGACATCTTTATTTATAATACCTGTTGTTATTTTACTTTTAATAACAATAATAGGTATGCCTATGGCGATCCATGTCGGAAGTATTTATTATACTTTGACATATATAGCATTGATACCTACAGCTCTATATTTGGGAGGTCTATTTATTAAGGGACAGAATCTGTCATTTAAAATGCTTACGGGTATATTTATTATGCTTCTTTTGGAGTTTTTACCTTTTACGTTTATAAATTCAATAATAACTTTGATCTTTAATCTTATAGGTATAGGAAGTATAGTTATGTTGGTTTCGCTGTATCTTCGTTTTCAGCTCAAGAGAGAAAAGACCGAATATATTACTCTTATGAGTATAAACGACAGTAGAGACGATATTATAAGAACAAAACAGAAGTTTGAACAAATGAAAAACAGAAAATTTGAAGAAGCAATGAAAAGAAAACAGGAACAGGATGATATAGAAAAAGATAAAAAAACTGAAGAGAACGAAGAAGTTAAAACAACAGATAAAGAGGATAGTGAAGATGAGTAAACTTACTACTTTAGCTATTGAAACATCTTGTGACGAAACCAGCGTTGCGGTTGTTGAAAATGGCGTAAATGTTAAGTCAAATGCAATACATACCCAAATTGATATTCATAAAGTTTATGGCGGTGTTGTACCGGAGATAGCATCCAGAAATCACTTGATGAAAATATCGAGCGTTGTGGATAAGGCTCTTAAAGATGCGAATATGACTTTTGACGATATTGACTTTATAAGCGTTACAACGGGTCCCGGTTTGGTGGGTGCTTTGCTTATAGGGTTATCGTATGCAAAGGCATTGGCTTTTAGCTTAAATAAGGACTTAGTTGGGGTCAATCATATGGCAGGACATATAAGTGCGGGATTTATAATGGGTGCAAAGCCTCCTTTTATTTGCTTGACTGCCAGCGGAGGGCATACAAATATAACAAGAGTCGATGATTATACGGAATTTACTTTGCTTGGCTCTACTAAGGATGATGCTGCCGGAGAGGCTTTTGACAAAGTGGCAAGAAGTCTTGGGTTGTCATATCCCGGAGGTGTGCAAATAGATAAAAGAGCCCAATTAGGGAATGAGCATGCTATCAGCTTTCCCATGGCAATGAAAGGAAAGGATAATTTTGATTTCAGTTTCAGTGGACTAAAAAGTGCTGTTTTAAATTATTTGAATAGTAAGAAAATGAAAAATGAGGAAGTTGATATAAATGATGTTTGTGCAAGTTTTAACAGATGTGTTGTAGATACTATTGTGAATAAAACAATGCTTGCATTGAAAAAAGAAAATATGAAAACTCTTTGTGTCGGCGGTGGGGTTTTGTGCAATGATTTACTTAGAAGCGAACTGAAAAAAAAGTGCGAGGAAGAAAATATAGAACTTTATCTTCCGGATAAAGTTTATTGTACGGACAATGCTGCAATGATTGGTTCAGCTGGGTATTTTAATTATATAAACAATAAAAAAGACAACCTGATTTTAAATGCAAATCCTGACTTAAAATTATAAAAATCAATTAAAAAAAATGTGTATTTGTAATATAAATTATTCACATTATTGTGTGGATTTACAAAGGTTATTAACGAAAAATAGTATAAAAATGTTGATAATATTAAAGATAAAATAATTAAAATCCCATTAAATTAAGGAATTTTATTATAATAAATTGTGGAAAACTGTGGATAAGTATGTTGATATGTGTATAAATATGTCAAAAAAGTAACAAATTCATTATATATTGTATATATTTGTCGAAAAGTATTAAATCGGATGATTTTAGGGAGATATCAAGAAAATGGAAAAATACCAAACCAGTGTGAAGATTAATTTGGATAATTTAATAAATAATTACAGGAATATAAAAAAAAGAGTAAAAGGGAAAAAGGTGATTCCTGTAATCAAGGCTGACGCTTACGGACACGGTGCGGAAATATGCGCGCAAGCTTTAACCAGAGAAGGGGCGGATATGTTTGCCGTTTCAAGTGTGTACGAGGCAATGTGCCTAAGAGATTATGGTATAAAAGAAGATATATTAATCCTGGGTTATGTTCCTGACAGGAAGATACATAAGATAATAGAAAATAACATTACACCTGCGATTTATAATTTGGATTTTGCCAGAAAGCTCAATGAGGAAGCCACGCTTTTAAATAAAAAAATTAAAGTGCATATAAAAATCAATACAGGTATGAACAGACTTGGATTTAATGAAGAAGAAATAGACGAGGCTTTTGAGCAGATAAAGTCTTTTGATAATTTGATTACCGAAGGATTGTTTTCTCATTTTTCCACAAGTGATGAAGAAGACAAAACTTACAGCAAGAATCAATTTGAAATTTTTAAATATGCAATTCAAAAATCCGAAGAATATGGTTTGAATATTAAAATCAAGCATATAGCAAATTCCGCTGCCATCACGGATTTGGAAGAATATTCTCTCGATGCGGTTCGTGCGGGTATTGTGCTTTACGGTATTTACCCTTCGCAGGTTACTCCTAAGAACAATCCTTATAAACCTGTGATGACCTTTCATACAAGTATAAGTAACATATTTGATGTAAAGAAAGGAGCATCGATAGGTTACGGAAGAACATTTACCGCAGAAGAGGATATGAAGGTTGGAGTTATGTGTGCAGGGTATGCGGACGGTTATAACAGAAAGCTTTCAAACCGTGCAGAGGTTTTGGTGGATAATAAATATAAATGCAAGGTGATAGGTAATGTGTGTATGGACATGACTATGCTTGAAATTCCAAAGAATGCGGATATAAA
>NZ_JAHZIA010000008.1:87331-141165 GCF_019420015.1 Anaerofustis sp. | reverse complement strand
GGTGATGATGTTGAATTGTTTGGTGAAAATATAGATGTTTCAGACTTAGCAGATTTGTGCGGTACTATTCCATATGAACTCCTTTGTTGTATAAATAAAAGAGTAAAAAGAGAATATATATTAGACGGGAAAAAGAAAGATTTTTAATCTTTCTTTTTTTGAATGGTATTATGTTATTCTGTTTTAAGAGGTACTGTTTATTTGTATTATGATACGGATATTTATTTTTATGGTATTTTGAGCAAATTAATAATTTTTAAATATAATCAATTTTTTTATAAAATAGTATTGACAATAAATGTAAGTGTGCTAAAATACTATTAGCACTCAAGATAGTCGAGTGCTAACGAAAAATGATTGTAACTATTAAATATAATTCTTAGGAGGAGTGAGTAAGAAATGAAATTACAACCACTTGGCGACAAAGTCGTAATCAAAGTAAAAGAAGAAGAAAATAAAACAGCTACAGGTATTATTTTACCTGATACAGCAAAAGAAAAACCTGTTATGGGTGAAGTTATAGCTGTAGGATCTGGTGAAATCGTAGACGGAAAGAAAGTAGCTTTAGATGTAAAAGAAGGTGATACGGTTATTTATTCTAAATATGCCGGTTCTGAAGTTAAACTTGAAGGTGAAGAATATCTTATTATAAGACAAAGCGAAATTTTAGCTATAGTTAAATAATTGAGAGTGAAAAGGAAAGGTGATATAAAATGGCAAAAGAAATTAAACATGGTACAGAAGCAAGAGAAGGTTTAAAAGCCGGAGTTGATAAATTAGCGAATACTGTAAAAGTAACCCTTGGACCAAGAGGAAGAAACGTTGTTTTAGGTAAGAGTTTCGGTTCTCCTATTATTACCAATGACGGTGTTACGATTGCAAGAGAAATAGAACTTGAAGATCAATTTGAAAATATGGGTGCACAACTTGTAAAAGAAGTTGCGACAAATACAAACGATGCTGCCGGAGACGGTACAACAACCGCTACTATCCTTACACAGGCAATTATAAGTGAAGGACTTAAGAATGTAGCAGCAGGTGCAAATCCTATGGTACTTAAAAAAGGTATCGAAAAAGCAGTTGATAAATTTGTTGAAGAACTTAAGAAAATTTCAAAACCTGTTGAAGGTAAAAAGGCTATTGCTCAAGTTGCGGCAAACTCTTCAGCTGATGAAACCGTTGGAGAACTTATTTCAGAAGCAATGGAAAAAGTAGGTAATGACGGTGTTATTACAATCGAAGAAGGAAAGTCAATGAAAGTTGAACTTGAATTTACTGAAGGTATGCAATTTGACAGAGGTTATTTATCTGCATATATGGCTACGGATGTAGAAAAAATGGAATGTGTATATGATAAACCATATATACTATTAACTGATAAAAAAATCAGCAATATGCAAGAAATTTTACCTGTTTTAACAGAATTGCAACAAGCAGGCGGCAGCTTATTGATTATTGCAGATGATATTGAAGGAGAAGCGCTTTCAACTCTAATCGTTAATAAATTAAGAGGCGTAATTAACTGTGTTGCTGTTAAAGCTCCTGGATTTGGAGATAGAAGAAAAGCTATGCTTGATGATTTGGCTATACTTACAGGCGGTACAGTTATAAGTGAAGATCTTGGTATGGATCTTAAATCTACAACACTTGATATGCTAGGAAGAGCAAGCCAAGTAAGGGTTGACAAAGAAAATACCATTATTGTTGAAGGTCAAGGTGATGCTGATAAGATTGAAGACAGAAGAAACCAAATTAAGGCTCAAATTCCTGAAACAACTTCAGAATACGATAAAGAAAAATTACAAGAAAGACTTGCAAAACTTTCAGGTGGTGTAGCCGTAATTCAAGTAGGTGCTGCTACAGAAACAGAAATGAAAGAAAAGAAATACAGAATAGAAGACGCTTTGAATGCTACAAGAGCCGCTGTGGAAGAAGGTATCGTTCCTGGAGGCGGAAGCGCTATGATTGCTACAATTCCTGCTTTGGATGAATTGGTTGAATCTCTTGAAGGAGATGAAAAAACAGGGGCCGCCATCATAAGAAAGGCTGTAGAAACACCTTTAAGACAAATTGCTTATAATGCAGGTGTAGAAGGAAGTGTAGTTGTTGATAAATTATTAAATGAAGAAAAAGGCAAAGGTTTCGATGCTTACAACTTTGAATATAAAGATATGGTTGAAGCCGGTATTGTTGACCCAACAAAAGTTGCAAGATCTGCAATGCAAAATGCTGCAAGTGTAAGTGCTATGTTCCTTACAACAGAAGCCAGTGTTGCTGATATTAAATCTGAAGACAACGCTCCTCAAATGACACCTCCTATGATGTAGTTTTTAATAAAAAATAAAAACCTCTTTGAAAATTCAAAGAGGTTTTTTTGTTAAGAATATTTTTTATGGCATTGTTAAAGTATGTTTTTATTTTGCATTTTATTTATAATTTATACCATAAGTTAAAAAGATCGATAAATATTCCGCATAATACTCCTATTGTGTAAAGTATAAATACTATTTTGATATTTTCTTTCTTATCTTTATTTACCTTGAAAAGCACGAGAAGCCCCACTCCTGCACTTATAAGAAGTCCTGATATCATTGCACCGAAACCTATACCTCCGTTTAGATATAAATCTGTTATTATTACAGAACCCGCACAGTTTGGTATAAGCCCGACGATACCCGATAATAATGAACCGATAACGGGTTTATTTAATATGAATGTCGAAAGGCTGTCTTCTCCTATAAATTCTATAAATATATTTAATATAAATGTAAAGACAAAAATGAATATAAAAATATTTAGTGTATGTTTTGCTGCGGATATTAAAAAACTTTCTTCTTGTTTGCAATCGTCATGCATATGGTTGTCGCTGTGTCCCATATGCATGTTTTTATCTATATATGTCTTTTTGAAAAGCAAGTCTATTATAATACCAAAAAACATTCCGATTACTACTTTTATCAACAATATTTTTAGTATTAAAGATAATGGTGCGTTGTTTGCTATTAGAATCGGAAGCATTTCATCGGAAGTGGATAGGTATATTGATATCAATGTTCCAAGTGTAATAATTCTTCCTGCATAAAAATTTGAGGCTACCGTTGAAAATCCGCATTGGGGAATTACCCCTAGTATACTTCCGAAAATAGGACCGAGAAATCCTGATTTTTCTATTATATGTACAAATTTATCGCTTGTTTTATGTTCAATGAATTCCAATATAATGTACGTTAAAAGTAAGAATGGAAATATCTTTATGCTATCTATAAAGGCATGTTCCAAAGAATGAATGAGCATGTTTTCCTCCTTATATCATATTAAGTTAGGTTACAGTAACTAACTGATATTAATACATTTTATCATAATTGTGTGAAATAAAAGTAAAAATATTTGAATTTAATAAATATTTTCATTTACAATATTTTTGACAACTGTCTTGTCATATGTCAAGTTTAGTGATATAATTATTTTCAAATTCTTTAAGGAGAAAAATATGAACGATATTGTAAAAAGAATAAATGAGTTGAAAAAAGAGAAGAATGCCGTAATTCTCGCTCATTATTATGTAGAAGACGAGATTCAGGAAATAGCGGATTATGTCGGAGATTCTTTTTATCTTGCTAAGATAGCTACTACTGTAAAAGAAGATACGATTGTATTTTGTGGAGTTTCTTTTATGGGAGAAAGCGCGAAGATATTAAATCCAAAGAAGAAAGTTTTAATGCCGGATGCTTCTGCCGATTGTCCTATGGCTCATATGGCAAGTATAGAGAAAATTCAGGAAATAAAGAAGCTTTATGAGGATGTTTCTGTTGTTTGCTATGTAAATTCCAGTGCAAAATTGAAGTCTTATTCTGATGTTTGTGTAACTTCTTCAAATGCGTTAAAGATAGTTAAAAATATTTCAAGTAAAAATATTTTCTTTATTCCCGATGAAAATTTGGGACGATATGTGGCAGGGAAATTGCCTGAAAAAAACTTTATTTTTAATGACGGATATTGCCCTATTCATAAAGATATGACAAAGAAAAATCTTCTTAGGGTAAAAGAAAAATATCCGAATGCAAAAGTAATGGTTCATCCTGAATGTACAGACGATGTTTTGAAGTTAGCAGATTATATAGGTAGTACCTCAGGAATTATAGATTATGCCACTGAAAGCGATGAAAAGGAATTTATTGTTGTAACCGAACTGGGTGTATTATATGAACTTAGATGTAAAAATCCAAATAAGAAATTTTATGATTTGGGTATCGGACAATGTTGCCCGGATATGAAAAAAATAACATTGGAAAAGGTGCTTAATTCATTGGTTAATAACGAGTCTGAAGTAATATTGGATAAAGAACTTATGAAAAAAGCATATATACCTTTAAAGAGAATGCTTGAGATGGGGAAATAATTCAGGGTTTAAAATATGAAAGTTAAGACGGATATCATAATTGTGGGAAGCGGCGCTGCAGGATTGTTTACTGCCCTCAATCTTCCCAAAGATAAAAAAGTAATTGTCATAACAAAAGATAAAGCGGAGAACAGTGATTCTTTTCTTGCACAAGGCGGTATGTGTGTATTAAAAGACGAAAAAGATTATTCAAGTTATTTTGAAGATACAATGAGAGCCGGACATTATGAAAATGATAAAAAGGCCGTAGAGATAATGATTAAATCATCTCCGGATATTTTAAATGACTTGGAAGATTTTGGTGTTATTTTTCAAAAGCAAAAGGATGGGTATGTTTATACCAAAGAGGGAGCACACTCTTCCGCAAGAATTTTGTTTCATGAGGATATAACAGGAAAAGAAATCACTTCCAAATTACTTGATGAAGCAAAAAAAAGAGATAATATCGACATTATGGAACATTTTACCATGGTGGATATTATAAAAAAAGAAAACGTGTGTTATGGCGTTGTAGCAAAGGACAAAAAAGGTGATATTATTACGTTTATTGCTGACTATACTGTTTTTGCATGCGGTGGAATAGGCGGACTTTATGATAATTCAACTAATTTTCCTCATATTACTGCAGACGCAGTGGCCATTGCGCTGAATAATAATATAAAGACAAAGAATTTGGATTATATACAAATACATCCAACCACTCTTTATTCGAAGAAAAAGGGCAGGAGATTTCTAATCTCCGAATCGGTAAGAGGTGAAGGTGCAATTCTTTTAAATAAGAATAAAGAACGTTTTGCAAATGAACTTTTGCCAAGGGATATTCTTACAAAGAAAATACTTGAGCAGATGAAGAAAGATAATACCGAGTATGTATGGTTATCTTTTGCTCCGATTGATGAAAAGGATATAAAAGCGCATTTCCCGAATATTTATAGGCATTGTCTTGAAGAAGGATTTGATGTTACTAAAGAGTGCATTCCAGTTGTTCCTTCTCAGCATTATTTTATGGGTGGTATTGAAGTTGATTATAATTCAAAAACCTCTATGGAACATTTATATGCGGTAGGGGAAACGAGCTGTAACGGTGTTCACGGAAAGAACAGGCTCGCCAGCAACTCTTTGCTCGAAAGTTTGGTATTCGCAAAGAGAGCGGCAAAAGATATAATTCTTACTTGTGAACAATTACCTAAATTAAATTTTAGTGTTAATTTGGATAAATATGAAGATTTTGCTTGTTTAAAGAATTCTTACAAGGAAATTGTTTTGGAAGAAATTGAAAGGGGTAAAAATCATTATGAACAATCAAAATACAGTAAAGCTTAATATGGATAACTTGATAATGCAGGCGCTAAGAGAAGATATAACAAGTGAAGATATTACGACAAATGCCGTTATGAGAGAATATAAAAAAGGTGAAGTAGAACTTATATGTAAGGAAGATGGTGTTATAGCTGGACTCGAGGTATTTAAAAGAACTTTTGAACTATTGGATGATAATACCGAAGTTGAATTTTATGTTAAAGACGGTGACACTGTGAAAAACAGACAGGTTATGGGTATTGTAAGAGGTGATATAAGAGTACTTCTTTCCGGGGAGAGAACTGCACTTAATTACCTTCAGAGAATGAGTGGAATAGCTACTTATACAGCTGAGGTTGTAAAGTTATTAAATGGTAGTAAAACGAAACTTCTCGATACAAGAAAAACCACTCCGAATATGAGAGTGTTTGAAAAATACGCAGTAAAAGTCGGTGGCGGATATAATCACAGATATAACTTATCCGACGGAATACTGTTAAAAGATAACCATATAGCTGCTGCGGGCGGAGTAAAAGAAGCTGTTGAAATGGCAAAAGAATATGCACCTTTCGTAAGGAAAATAGAAGTTGAAGTGGAAACGCTGGATATGTTGGAAGAAGCTTTGGAAGCCGGTGCTGATATTATTATGCTCGATAACATGTGCAAAGAAGATATGCAAAAAGCGGTAAGTATGTGTAAAGGCAGAGCTGTTACTGAGTGTTCGGGTAATGTAACAAAGGAAAATATAAAGTTATTGACGGATATAGGTGTTGATTATATTTCTAGCGGAGCTTTGACTCATTCTTCAAAAATTCTTGATATATCTATGAAAAATTTACATGCGGTGTAAGGAAGTCGAGAATGGATGCAAAGAGTAGAAGAAAAGAAATATTAAATATAATCAGATATAATATGGAACCTGTTTCCGGAAGTGCTTTGGCTGAAAAGTTGAAAGTAAGCAGACAGGTTATTGTTCAGGATATTGCACTTCTGAGAGCTGAAAATAACGATATTATTTCTACACACAGAGGTTATATTATAAACGGAAAAAAGAACTGTCAAAGAGTATTTAAAGTTTATCACAGTGATGATGAGATTATAGATGAGTTAAATACTATTGTGGATTTGGGTGCGAAAGTTGTTGATGTGTTTGTAAATCATAAAGTTTACGGCAGGCTTATGGCAAAACTTGATGTTTCTTCCAGAAGAGATGTAATGAACTTTGTCGACGGGATAAATCAGGGGAAATCAAAACCGCTTAAGAATACAACTTCAAATTATCATTATCATACCGTAGAGGCTGAAAGTGAAGATATTCTAGATTTGGTTCATAAAGCTTTAAAAGAAAATAAATATTTGGTTGAATAAAAAGGAATGCATACGCATTCCTTTTTATATATTTCCTTTCATAAATTCGGACATGATACATACTCCGTCTGCACCTGCCGATAATGTTTTTTCTATGTTGTTTTTATTTATTCCTCCAATTGCATAAACGGGTATATTTGATGTATCTTTAATATCTTTTAAAAAATCCAGGCCTCGTCCTTTAAGTCCTTTTTTGCAGTCTGTTTCGAATATATGCCCTGCGGTTATGTATGAAGCACCGAGCATCATTGCTTTTTTTGCTTCTTCTTTTGAATGTACCGATATCCCTACAGTATTAAAGTATTTTAATTGTGATTTGTTCTCTTCTGCTTTCTGTAAGGGAAGGTGTATTTTCTTTATTCCCAATTCCATTGCTGCATTTATAAAATTATGAAGTATTAATTCCGTATTGTTTTTATTGGTGATTTTGATGATATTTTCTGCCAGATGTAGATAATCTTTTTCGCTCATATCTTTTTCTCTCAATATTATGGATTTAGGATGTTTTTTGCAAATTTGATTTATCCGCTTTTCAAAATTGATGTTACAGATTTTTCTGTTTGTAATGCAAATAATATTATGATATGTATACATATTCATTCATTACGGGTTGAAGCCCTTTATCCTTTATGGAATTTATTACTTCATCAAGGCTTCTGTTGTCACAAATTTCAAATTGATCGTCACCTTTTTCTTGTACATCGTCAGTATGGCTTCCTATACCGGTACTTACCCCTGCGGATATCTTTGTTGCACACATCCCTATAACGTTATCTCTGAATCCTTTTCTTTCTCTTGTTGATATGGTAAGTCCCGCAAAAGGCATAAAAAGTCTGTATGCGCACATAACTTGCAAAAGTTGTGTTTCATGTACATCTTTAGGGTTTATTTTATCATTGTTTATTATAGGTCTGAGTCTTGGGCATGAAAAAGATATTTCTGCATGTGGGTATTTTCTTTGTAGGTAATATGCATGTAGTCCCGTTGCCAGTGCGTCTTTTCTAAAATCATCTAATCCCAGCAGTGCAGCGAATGCTACACCTCTCATTCCTCCTCTTATGGCTCTTTCCTGTGCATTAAACCTATACGGGAATATTCTTTTATGCCCCATTAGATGCAGCGTTTCATATTTGTCGGAATTATATGTTTCCTGGAATACTGTAACAAAATCAGCCCCGTGTTCATGTAGGTATCTATATTCATCGGTATTCATCGGATAAACTTCTACCCCGACGTTTTTAAAATATTTTTTTGCTATTTCACAGGATTTGGCTATGTATTTTACATCGGACATCTTTCTGCTTTCTCCGGTAAGTATCAGTATTTCTTCTATTCCTGTTTTACTTATTGCTTCCATTTCTTTTTTTATGTCTTCATAAGGAAGTTTTGCTCTTTTTATTTTGTTGTAGCAATTAAATCCGCAGTATATACAGTAGTTTTCACAGTAATTTGATATGTATATTGGTGTAAACAGGTAAACAGAGTTTCCAAAATGTTTGCTTGTTTCTCTTTTTGCTGCTTTAGCAATATCTTCAAGAAAAGGTAAGGCAGCCGGAGATAATAGTGCTTTGAAATCATCTATATCTTTTTCGTCTTTTCCAAGGGCTCTTATAACATCATCTTCGGTAAATATATCAAAGTTTGTGTTATTCATTTCTTTTATGACCTTATTCATGATGTCAGAAGGAATTTGCTCCATTCCTTCCATATATTCCATATGATTTACTTTTCGCATTTCGTTAATGTTCTTCATTTTATTGTCTCCTAGTCTCTTAAAAATCCTGTTAAAGGAGATGAAGACACTGCTCCTTCTTCTATAACTCTGCCGAGACCTGCAAGATATGCATTTCGTCCCGCATTTATTGCTTCCTTAAAAGCTCTTGCCATAAGAGGGATATTTTTTGCCGTTGCGATTGCTGTATTTACCATTACAGCATCTGCTCCCATTTCCATTACCTCACAGGCTTCACTGGGCTTTCCAAGTCCTGCGTCTACTATAATAGGGCGGTCTATTTCGTTTATTAATATGTTTATAAATGCCTTTGTTGAAAGCCCTTTATTAGAGCCTATCGGTGCAGCCAAAGGCATAATACATGAGGCTCCCGCATTAACCATATCTCTTGCTGCATTTAAATCCGGGTACATATAAGGCATTACTGTAAATCCATCTTTTGCGAGTTCTTCGGTGGCTTTAATTGTTTCGTAATTATCCGGAAGAAGATATTTGGATTCGTGTATTACTTCTACTTTTATGAAGTCTCCACAGCCTAATTCTCTCGCCAGTTTTGCAATTCGTACCGCCTCTTTTGCATTTCTTGCGCCGGAAGTGTTTGGAAGTAAAGTAATTTCTTTTGGAATAAAATCTAAAATATTTTCTCCTTTTTCTGTGTTTGCTCTTCTTAACGCCAATGTTATAATTTCGGCATCTGCATGTTTTATTGCCGCATCTATTAAATTTAAATCGTATTTGCCTGAACCCAGTATAAATCTTGAATTGAATTCTTTGTTTCCTATTTTAAGAGTGTCTTTTGTGTCTTTCATTTCTATCTCCTTTAATTTAAACTTCTTCATATCCCAAAATCAGCCGTATTACCATATTTGCTTCATGTCCTGCACATATGTTTACTCTTGGGGACATAAGTCCCATACCCTCATCAATATCACTCGTTTCATCTCCGCAGATGTATAAATTTTTCATTTTTCTTTTCGTCTGTATCAAATTGGAGCTTTTGTAGCCTGCCATTCCGTTTCCTGAAATTATTTTTTTTTCGTTATTTTGTGATAAAAACGTATTTACAAACATGGCTTTTGTTTCTGCTTTATCAAATGCTTCACAGATTATATCGTCGTCTTTGAATATTTGTGTGGCATTTTTTTCTGTTATTTTTATATTATCTGTTTTTATGTTAAGGTATGGATTTATTTCTTTTAAAATATTTTCTGTTGCAGTTGTCTTATCCATACCAAGGTGCTTTATGTAGTAGTTTTGTCTGTTTAAATTGCTTAAATCCACTTTATCAAAATCAACGATATGAATATTCCCGATCCCGCTTCTTGCAAGCATTGCAGCTATGTTTGAGCCAAGGCCTCCAAGCCCTGCTATACCTACCTTTGCATCTTTTAATTTTTGGTGAATTTCATTTGTGAATCTTAAATCCATTATTTTGTTTATATCGTTTTTTGTTGGTATCATTTTTATCAGCCGCCTCCGACAAAGTTTACTATTTCTATTTTATCGTTTTCTTTTACAATTACATTGTCAAAATCTTTTTTGCTTATTATTTCTTCATTTATTTCAACTGCAATTTTTTTTATGTCGTATTTTAGGATTGAAAGCAGTTCTTTTAAAGAAATATTTTCGAAGTTTAAGATTTCTCCGTTTACTTTTATCATATTGCCTCCTTTATTGTCGTTGGTTTTGGATTTTAATAAAAAAATACCACAAGAAAAAACTACACCCGTGGTGGTGTACCCCTTCTTGTGGTAATCACAATCTATTATAAATTATAATAATCAATGTTATTTTTGTCAATTAAAATTACATTAGAATTCTTGAAAATCATTGACTTTGAATATTGTTTTTAATAAAATTATGTAGCATATTACATAATTGAAAGGGGATATGAAATGGATAATATAGAATTTTATTTCAAACGAATAAATGACGCTATGATATCCCGCATAAACAACGAATTAAAAGAGTTGGATTTGACTTTTTCTCAAATGGAAGTACTGCAATATTTATGCGAGAGAGGGGATAAAGAGGTTTTTCAAAAAGATATAGAAAAATACCTAAATCTGACTCATCCCACGGTAATAGGTATACTTAAAAGGCTTCAATCAAAAGATCTCATAGTTATTGAGATAAGCAATAAGGATAAAAGAAAAAGAAAAATTATACCTACAGATAAAGTTATGTGTTTAAAAGAAAAAATGTATAAGAAGAAAGAGGAAACGGAAAAATATGTAAAAAGTTTTTATACGGATGAAGAAGTAAAGGAACTGGAAAGATTATTGAAAAAATTATGCGACAATATTATATGTGATACATAAAAAATTAAGGAGAATATAAATGAATAAAATGGATAAAGGCACAAAACGAACGTTTTCTGTGTATGCGATTTTACTAGTAGTAATTATAGTAATGAATACTGTAATTATTCCGATGATGAGTTCCAGAAGGGTAAAAGAAGTAGGATACAGTACTTTTATATCTATGACGGAACAGAAAAAAATAGATCAGGTGGAAATAACATCAAATAAAATACTATTTACGGATAAATCAAATCCGCAAAATGTTTATAAAACAGGAATAGTAAATGACGCGGGACTTGTAGACAGACTCCAGGCAAGCGGTGCAAAATTCGGAAGTGAAATAGTTGAAAAAAATTCTGCTTTTACAAATTTTTTGATATGGTTTATTCTTCCTATAGTGATAATGTCTGTTTTCTTTAGTTTTATAAATAAGAAAATGGCCGGAAGAATGGGCCCCGGCGGTTTGAATACCATGCAGTTTGGTAAGAGTAATGCGAAGGTATATGTTAAGTCAACGGATGGTGTAAAATTTAATGATGTCGCAGGTGAAGATGAGGCGAAAGAGGCTTTGACGGAAATAGTTGATTTCCTTCACAACCCCGGCAGATATCAGCAAATAGGAGCCAAAATACCAAAGGGAGCTTTGCTTGTAGGACCTCCCGGAACAGGTAAAACATTGCTTGCAAAGGCAGTTGCAGGAGAGGCAAATGTTCCTTTCTTTTCTATTTCTGGTTCGGATTTTGTCGAAATGTTTGTCGGTATGGGGGCTGCAAAAGTAAGAGACTTGTTTAAGCAGGCAAATGAAAAGGCTCCTTGTATTGTATTTATAGACGAAATTGATACAATAGGTAAAAAGAGAGGAAATGCGAATATAGGCGGGAATGACGAGAGAGAACAAACCCTTAATCAGTTACTTACCGAAATGGACGGTTTTGACTCGTCGAAAGGAGTAATTATTTTGGCTGCGTCAAACAGGCCGGATTCTCTTGATCCTGCATTATTAAGACCCGGAAGATTTGATAGGAGAATTCCGGTTGAGCTTCCTGATTTAAAAGGAAGAGAAGAAATATTAAAAGTCCATGCAAAAAATATAAAGCTTGCAAAGGATGTGGATTTTTCCATTATAGCCAGAACTGCGGCAGGTGCAAGCGGTGCAGAACTTGCCAATATGATAAATGAAGCTGCTCTTCATGCCGTAAGAAACGGACGTAAAGAGGTGACACAACAAGATTTGGAAGAAAGTATAGAGACGGTTATAGCCGGATACCAGAAAAAGAATAAGGTTCTTTCTGATAAAGAAAAACTCATTGTATCTTATCATGAAGTTGGGCATGCTTTGGTTGCGGCTAAACAAACAAATTCTGCTCCTGTAACAAAGATAACCATAATACCGAGAACATCGGGTGCTCTTGGGTATACTCTTCAGGTTGACGAGGGTGAACATAATTTGATGAGCAAAGAAGAAATTGAAAATAAAATTGCTACATTCACCGGAGGAAGAGTTGCAGAAGAGTTAATATTTAATTCTGTTACCACAGGTGCTTCCAACGATATTGAACAGGCAACAAAGCTTGCGAGAGCAATGATTACAAGGTTTGGTATGAGTGATGAATTCGGTATGGTTGCGTTGGAAACTGAAAGTAATGCTTATCTTGGCGGAGATACTTCGCTTATCTGTTCAAACGATACTGCAACCGTTATTGATAAGAAAGTTGTGGAGTTGGTAAATGAACAATATGCAAAAGCAAAACAAATATTAAGCGACAATATAATGAAGCTTCACGAAATTGCAAAGTTTCTTTATGATAAAGAAACCATAACAGGTGAAGAATTTATGAAAATACTGAATGAATAAATAAAGACCGTGATAAATCACGGTCTTTATTTTTAATGAGGATTAAATTTGTTGTAAATTTTTTGAGTATTTGTATATATTATTTATTGCTTGTTCATTATTGTCCGTTTGTACACAGCCCAGTTCGTTTTTAGGTTTGAAACTTCCGTGGAAATCGCTTCCGCATGTATAGAATAAATTATTTTTTATTGCATAATTTTTATATGTATCTGTCTGTTTTTTTGTGTGAGATGTATAGTAAGCTTCTATTCCTTTAATACCATACTCCTTAAGTTCATCCAAAATATGTAGGTCTTTTTTAATGTCAACTCCTGGATGTGCGATTACTGCAACTCCTCCTGCATTATTGATTATCTTTATTAAGTGCTTACTGTCAGGCATATATGTAGGTGCATATAATTCCTTTCCGACCCCAAAAGCTTCTCTGGATAAAGTTATTATGTTTTCTATGTTATTTTCGAGTCCGTGAACAAGTCTATGATTTCTGTTTTCGTCATTTATTAATATTGCATGTATATATGCTGATAAAAGAGGGATATCTCCTGTGGCATAACTAAATACATCATCTTCTTTTATTTTAAGTCCTTTGCTTCTGATTAAGTCTATTTGTTTTTTTATCCCTTCTTTTCTTCCTGTCCATATTTTTTCTATCTCTTCGTTTAATTCTTTATTGTTAATATCAATTCCGTATCCGAGCATATGAAGTAGTTTGCCTTTATGATATACGAATATTTCCGTTGCGGGTATAAATGTAATATCTTTGTTTTTTGAATAGTCCAACCCGTTTTTTACATTTGCTATGCTTTCGTGATCTGCTGCTGCAATATATTTAAGTCCTTTTGATATTGACATATCAATTATATTTTCTATACTTACTTCTCCGTCGGCGCTTGCATTTGAGTGTATGTGTAAATCTATTTTCATAATATTTCGCCTTTCAAGTGGGTATCGTTTTTACCGGTGATTTTTACCTTTACGATTTTATTGAATATATCTTTTTCACTTTCTAATTCGACATATATATAGTTTTCGCTGTAGCCTTCGTATTTTTTATTTTGCAGTTTTTTTTCTATAAGAACATATTGTGTGGTTCCTATCATTTTATCTAAAAATTCTGCTCTTTTTTTCTCCATAATTTCTTTAAGTTCTTTTGCCCTTTTGCTTTTTATGTCTTTGCTTATTTGATTTGGCATTGTACTTGCGGGGGTTCCGTGTTTTGGGGAGTAAGGGAAAATATGCACATAGGAAAAGCCGATTTCTTTTGTGAATTCTTTGGTTATATTGAAATCTTCTTCTGTTTCGCCAGGGAATCCGACTATTATGTCTGTGGTTATTCCCGGATTTTTAAAGTATTTTCTTACTCTTTTTACTATGTTTATATATTCTTGTGTGGTATATTTTCTGTTCATTTCTTTTAATGTTTTGTCGCATCCGCTTTGAAGAGAAATGTGAAAATGGGGACAGAAGGATTTAAGCTTGCTTAATCTATTTAGGAATTCTTCGCTTAATAATTTAGGTTCCAATGACCCTAGTCTTAATCTTTCGATTTTGTTTTCTTTATCGATGATTTCCATTAGATCTATTAAGTTTTCTCCAGTATCCGCTTTATATGAAGCTATGTGTATACCTGTTATTACAACTTCTTTATATCCTTTTTTACTTAGAGCGTCTATTTGTGATAATACTTTTTTGACACTTGCATTTTTTAAAATACCTCTTGCATATGGGATTATACAATAAGAGCAAAACATATTACATCCGTCCTGCACCTTTAAAAACGCTCTGGTTTTACCTTCGTAGGTTGTTATACCAACTTTATCGAATTCTTCATTGTCGTTTTCTATGTTATATATTTTATTTTTTTGTTTTATGAAGTCATTTATATAATCGATTATTTTTTCTCTATGATGTGTTCCGCATATTATGTCTGCGCTGTCAACTTTTTTTGCTTCTTCAAAGTTGCTTTGTGCAAAGCATCCTGTAAGAACAACTATTGCATCTTCATTTTGTTTTTTCAGTCTTCTTACTATTTGTTTGCTTTTTCTTTCGCTTTCATTTGTAACTGCACAGGTATTGATTACATAAACATCAGCTTTTTTATCTGCATCCGTTATTTCGTATCCGTTTTGTTTGAATAATTCCGTCATCGCCTGTGTATCATAACTGTTTACTCTACATCCCAATGTATAAAATGCTGCTTTCAAATGTATAGTCTCCTTTTGGCATCAATTTGTTTTATTATAACATAAAATCGTTAAGGTTATTTTATTAGATATATAAAAGTTTTTATTTGGTTTATTTGCAGCTTTTGAAGAATATATCGTTACATGTGACATTTGTAACGCTATGTGTAAAAATATTATTACAAAAGTGTTAAAAATTGTTGACTATTTTATTTTTAGTGTTATAATGTAATCAATGAGAAACGATTGATAAGGAGAAATTTAGAAATGAGCAAAATGAAAAGAGCTGTTGTATACGGACCTGAAGATTTAAGAATCGAAGAAATTGATATTCCTGTTCCTGGTCCCGGAGATGTTGTTATTAAAAATGAAATTTCACTTACATGCGGTACTGATGTAAAAAGTTATAAAAGAGGATATCCTCTTATGACTCCACCTTTCCCTCTTGGACATGAGTCAAGCGGTACGGTTTATGCCGTAGGGGAAAATGTAACAAAATTTAAGGTGGGAGACAGAGTGGTATCACATAACTCTGCTCCTTGCAATGAATGCTATTATTGTAAAAAAGGCCTTCATTCTATGTGTGAAGATTTAACATTGAACAATAAAAACAATAGTGCGTTTGCACAATATTTATTAATTCCGGAAAGAATAGTAAATCAAAATATGTTCCATATTCCGGATGAAATGAGTTATAAACAAGCTGCATTGTTGGAACCTTTTGCATGTGCTGTTTACGGTACAGCAAATGTACCTGTTGAACAAGGTGACTATGTTGTTGTTAACGGATGCGGTCCAATCGGATTGATGTTTGTCAGACTTTTATATTTAAAAGGTGCGAGAGTTATTGCTTGTGATATGAGTGAAACAAGACTTGAAATGGCAAAGAAATTAGGTGCGTATGACCTTGTAAATATCAGCAAAGTGGATGATCAAATAGAAGCCGTTAAAGCTTTGACTCCAAATTCTAGAGGTGTTGACGTTGCCGTTGAAGCTACAGGACTTGCAAAAGTATGGGAACTTGCAATTCAAATGGCAAGACCGGGTGGATTTGTTCTTTGCTTCGGAGGTACAAAAGCCGGCGATACAGTAACAATAGATACCAAATTACTTCATTATAGCCAAATTACTATAAAGGGTGTATTCCATACAACTCCATTATATGTAAATCAAGCATTTGAGTTACTTAAAATGCATGTAATAGATGAAAAAGACTTTGTTCAAAATGAATATAAGCTTGATGATATAGAAAAAGCTCTTATTGAACATTCGAAGGGCGGAGTTATCAAAAACTTCATTACATATAATTAAAGCCTATTTGTTTCTTTTTAAGACCACAAGATTTTCTTGTGGTCTTTTATATTATATTTTTTTGCTGTTGTAGGTAAAAATCTTTTCAAGTATTTCCAATGATTTTTTATGATGTGCGTGAATTGTTTGATAAGTAAGAGATAAATCTTCTGATATTTTTGTCCATGGTTCGTAATTTAAATAATGCTTTTTTAAGATCAATTTATCTAATTCATTTTCAAGGTTGTCAATTATATTCGATACGTCAATTTTATGCTTATATAGCGTATTAATTTCACAGATGAGTTTTTCTTTGTAGGCTATGAGGTTTATTATACTGTTTGTTTTTAGATCTTGATTTGTTTTATTTTTTATTCCTGTGTTGTTTATTATCGGAGAAATTCTGTCTATGTACATTTCACATTCTTCAATTTGAGTTTGGGTGTATGCTATTTTTTCACGCATTAAATATGGTTTGGATAATTTCTTTTTTATATCCATATGCTCCTCCTTGATTTTGAATATTATTTTATAAAAATAAAAAGAACCTATATAAATAAAATAAGTTTATAATTTATATAAGTTCTTAATATTTTACCATTCTATATAATCTTCTTTCATTCTAATGTTAGCATAAAGTCAATATAAAAATATATAAAGTTAAATAATTTTTTTAACTTTGTCAAATTTTGTTAAAATTTGTATTAATTTTCTATCAATAAAAATAAATTTTTTTGTCATAAAATAAAAAGAGACCGAAAAAGCCTCTTTTTATTTTTCAATAAACTCTTTTGTTGTTAAATATTTTTGTAAATCATCGTATCCGCCGATAAATTCTTCACCGAAAAATATTTGAGGAACTGTTCTGTGGTGTGTTTTTTTTACGAGTTCTGTTAATTCCTCACTGCCAAATTCCAATATTCTTTCTTCGAAATCAATTCCTTTTTGAGTAAGAAGTTCTTTTGCCATTTTACAGTAAGGGCATGTTTTTGTTGTATAAATTGTTACTCTTGACATTATATGTTATTCTCCTTTTTAATAGCTTATATCCAGTATTTCTTCCATTTCACTGTCTGATAATTTTACCGGGTTTGTTCTTTGTTTTGCATACTCAAGTATCTTCCAAAAGTCGTCTTTATCTATGCCAAATTCAGAGAGTTTTGGTATGTTCATTTCTTCATTCCATTGTTTAAGAGTATCAACAACCGCTCTGAAGAATACTTCGTGGCGTTGTGGGGAATATGTTGCGTCCATCAGATATGCTCCGATTTTTGCATATTTGTATGCGGCAGGATTATTTGGCTCAAAATCTTTTATTTTTTGAAGGTTTACAACCGTTGCACCATGGAGCAAACTTGCACAAATAGCTCCGTGGGGAATGTTGTCGTAAAGTCCTCCGATTACTCCTGCAAATCCGTGTATGGTTGTAAGTCCCGAGTTTGCCATGCATATACCGGATAATAAAGATGCATATGAAACATCACTTCTTGCATCCAGGTCTTCTGGATTATTATATGCATTAAGCAGACTTTCACACATTCTTTTTAATCCTTTTTCTGCCAGCATGTCGGTAAAAGTATTGGAATTGGTTGATATATATGCTTCAAGAAGCTGGCAAAATGCATCCAAACCGCTTTGCATTGTAACTTTTTTTGAACATTGAAGCGTAAGTATAGGGTCTACCAATGCAATATTTGGAACAAAGTTATCGTGTCGCAGAGATTTTTTGAAACTATATTCATTATCTTTTCCTTTTATTACGGCATTTTTTGTGGCTTCGCTTCCGGTTCCGCTCGTTGTGGGAACTGCTATAAAAGGAACTTTGTTTCCGCTTGGTTTTTTTGTTCCGACACCCTCAAGGTAATCTTTTATGCTTCCTTCTTCTTTAAGCATAGCACTTACCGCTTTTCCTGCATCAATTACGCTTCCTCCGCCTATACTGAGTATTACGTCGACATTCTTTTGTCTGTATTCACCGGCTAAATTATCAATAATTTCTACAGAAGGTTCATCTTTTATGGAATGTATTTCGTAACTTATGTTGTCTTTTTCAAAATTTTCTATTATTTTTTCAAACATTCCGGATGACTTTAAAGAAGTTTGTCCGCATAGGAATAAGACCTTATCTCCGTATTCCAGTATATATTTGTTTAAAGAATGTATTTTCCCTTCTCCAAAAATTATTTTGCTTGGGACAACTAAATTAAAACCGCTCATATTGCACCTCTCGATTATGTATATTTTAACATATTATCCATATTTTGCAAACATCAATGATATATTCATCATATTGTTTTAACATAAAGAAAGTGAAAAATATGTAAAATTTTAATTTATATTTAAACAAACAAATAAAAAAGTTCATAAATAATACCTTAATGATACAAGGTATTAATAAGATAGTAAAATCAATAAATTTTATTGTTTTTTTATATGATTTATATAAAAAACTATTTACTTTGAACTTTTTAGAGTATATAATACGTAAATACTTTGAATATCAAAGAATTTAGGAGGATAGTATTATGTTAGAAGATATAAAACAAGTATTGGTTGATGCTCTTGACATTGACGAAAATTTAATAACACCTGATGCGAGATTAAAAGAGGATTTGGATATAGATTCTTTGGCAGCGGTAGAATTGTCATTGGAGCTTGAAACAGAATTTGACGTTCAAATAGAAGACGAAGAACTTGAAAAACTTGTAACAGTACAGGATATTATTGATATTATAAAAGAAAAACAAGCATAAAAATATTGTATATTAAATCTAAATTGGGCTTAACAGGCCCTTTTATATTATTTTATTAGAATTTATACGATAGATTACTTTGATAATCAAAATAAATATCGATTGATATAAAGAATTAATTTATTAAATTTTAGTTGAAATTTAAAGGAGAATATTTTGAATACAAAAGAAATAAAACAGGTTATTGATTTATTTGAAAATTCAAAAGTACATAAAATGGAAATAGAAGCGGGCGAAATGAAAATAAAGCTCGAAAAAGAAGATACAAAAGCAGCTTTTTCATCTTCTGCTGCACAAACAGATTTTCCTAAAAAAGGAGATATTGATTTAGCGGATAAGAGTGGAGATGAAAATGTTGAAAGGGGCAGATGGGTAAAAGCTCCTCTTGTTGGAACTTTTTATTCCAAACCCAATGAGAATTCCAGTACCTTTGTAAATGTGGGAGATAAAGTGAAAAAGGGAGATACTCTTTGTATAATAGAGGCCATGAAAGTTATGAACGAGGTAAAGGCTCCTTGTGAGGGAACTGTTATCGGTATAGAAAAACAAGATGGGGAAATGGTTCAGTTTGAAGATAATCTTATATGTATAGGTGATTAGATGATTAAGAAAATTTTAATTGCAAACAGAGGAGAAATTGCAGTAAGAATAATAAGAACATGTAAAGAAATGGGTATAAAAACCGTTGCGGTCTATTCTGTGGCTGATAAAGACGCTCTTCATGTGCAAATTGCCGATGAAGCGGTTTGTATAGGGCCTGCAAAGTCGGTGGACAGTTATCTTAATATGAGTAATATTATAGAAGCTGCATGTCAAAGCGGATGTGATGCAATCCATCCCGGTTTCGGGTTTTTAAGCGAAAACCCGACTTTTGCCAGACTTGTAGAAGGTTGTGGACTTGTTTTTATAGGACCTAATCCGGAAACAATAGAAAAACTCGGAAATAAAAGCAAAGCAAGAGAGATAATGATTGAAGCGGGCGTTCCCGTTGTACCCGGTTCCAAAGAAGTTGTACCGAGTGTTACCGAAGGAATAAAACTGGCAAAAGAGATTACTTATCCCGTTATAATAAAAGCCAGCAATGGCGGAGGGGGCAGAGGGATGAGGATTGTAAGAAAAGAGGGGGATTTTGAGGAGAGTTTTAACAGTGCATCTGCCGAAGCCAAGGCTTGCTTTGGGGACGGTGATGTGTATCTGGAAAAGTATATCGAAAGTCCCAAGCATATAGAAATACAGCTTATAGGTGATAAGTACGGAAATGTTATTCATTTATTTGAAAGGGATTGTTCTTTTCAAAGAAGAAATCAAAAACTTATAGAAGAAGCGCCGTGTCATATATTAAAAGAAGAAATCAGGAAATCCATGATACAGGACGCAATAAAAGCATGCAAATATGTTGGATATGATAATGTCGGAACAATCGAATTTCTTTTGGATAAAAGCGGCAAGTATTATTTTATGGAAATGAATACCAGGATTCAGGTTGAACATCCTATTACTGAGATGATAAGCGCTGTAGATATAGTAAAGCAGCAGATAAAGATTGCAAGTGGACAGAAACTGTCTTTAAGGCAGGAAGATATAAAGCAAAACGGGTATGCCATTGAATGCAGAATAAATGCTGAAGATGTTGAGAGGTATTTTACGCCTTCTGGCGGAAAGATAAAATTTCTGCATCTTCCCGGAGGGCGTGGTATAAGAATAGACAGCGCAGTTTATACGGGATATGAGATACCGCCGTTTTATGATTCGATGATTTTGAAGTTGATTGCATTTGCACCGACAAGGCTTGAATGCATAAAAAAGATGAGAGTAGCGTTGGAAGAATTGATAATAGACGGAGTAAAAACAAATATCGAGTTTCATTATTTGGTGCTTCATAACAAGAGGTTTATAGAAGGCAATTATGATACAGGTTTTTTTGACGAATTTTTAAAGGAGTTGGAGGAACAAAGTGGAGAACTTATTTAAGAAAAGACAAGAAAGACTTGAGCTTTTTAAATCCAGAAGAATAAAGAAATCAAATGAAACAATACGCAAAGAAGTTCCTGAAAATCTTGTGAAAAACTGTGAGATATGTCATAAGAATACTCCTTATGAAGAAATGATGAAAAATTTTTATGTTTGCCCTAATTGCGGTCATCATTTAAAAATAAGTGCAAGAGAAAGAATAAGGCAGCTTACCGATAATAGAACTTTTAGAGAGATTGATAAGAATCTTGAAAGCATAAATACTGAAGATTTCCCGGGGTACACACAAAAATTGGATAAAAGCAAAAAGAGTACGGGGCTTCATGAAGCTGTTATTACAGGTATAGGAAAAATAAACGGAGAAAGAGTTGCAATGGCTGTAATGGACAGCAACTTTATGATGGGAAGTATGGGGCAAGTTGTTGGTGAAAAGATTACCAGAATAACGGAATACGCCATGAAAAGAAATCTTCCTTTGCTTATAAGCTCTACCAGCGGCGGAGCCAGAATGCAGGAAGGAATTGTTTCTCTTATGCAGATGGCAAAAACGAGTATGGCATTAAAAAGATTTTCAGATGCAGGCGGATTTTATATATCTCTTATTACACATCCTACGACAGGTGGAGTAAGTGCCTCTTTTGCAATGCTTGGAGATATAATAATTGCAGAGCCGGATGCTCTTATCGGATTTGCGGGAAAAAGAGTGATTGAAAATACCATAAAAGAAACATTGCCAAAGGAATTTCAAAGAGCGGAATTTTTACTTGAAAAAGGTTTTGTGGATATGGTTGTAAACAGAAAAGACATGAAAAAGACCTTATATGATCTTATTGTCTTTCATAAAGGAGCTCAATAATGAATATAAGAGAATGTGAAATAAAAATAAGAGAACTTGAGGCAAAAAAAGCAGCACTTGAGCCTGCAAGCATGGATGAATATGACATTATAAACAAAGAGATATTAAAGTTAAAAAAGGAAGCTTACAATAATTTGGAGCCTTGGGATAGGGTGTACCTTGCCAGACATCAAGACAGACCAAAAGCAACGGATTACATATCATTGTTATTTGAAAATTTTTATGAACTCCACGGTGACAGATTATTTGCCGATGACAAAGCTTTGATAGGTGGAATAGGAATGTTTAATGGGGTTCCCGTTACTGTTCTGGCTCAGGCAAAAGGCAAGACTTTGGAAGAAAATCTAAAAAGAAATTTCGGCATGATGAACCCCGAGGGATATAGAAAGGCTATGAGGCTTGCAAAAGAAGCCGAAAAGTTTCACAGGCCTATAATAAATATTGTTGATACGGCAGGTGCATATCCCGGGAAAGGTGCAGAAGAAAGAGGGCAGGCGGAAGCAATTGCAAAATGTCTTTACGAGTTTTCTAATATAAAAACTCCCGTTATCAGTATAGTTATTTCCGAAGGCGGCAGCGGTGGCGCTTTGGCGCTTAGTGTTGCTGACAGAATAGTTATGCTTGAAAATGCAATATATTCTGTTTTATCGCCTGAAGGATTTGCCAGTATTTTGTGGAAAGATGAAAGCAGAGCTGAAGAAGCCAGCAGGTATATGAAGCTTACCTCTTTTGACTTATATGAAAAAGGGGTCATAGATCATATAATAAAAGAACCTCTTGGAGGTGCTCAAAACGGGCTTGAGTATGTAGCTGCACAAGTGGCAGTATATATAAAAAAAGAATTGTCTGAGCTTATTAATAAAAAAGACAGGCAATTAATCAGAGAAAGATATTTAAAATATCGAAAAATAGGAATGATTTGATTATGAAAAACAGGAAAATTATCGGGTATGGTTATTATGTTCCTGAGAATTTAATAACAAACCACGATCTTGAAAATACAGTAGATACAAGTGATGAATGGATAAAGAGTCGTTCGGGTATTAGGAGCCGATACATAAGTACAAATGAGAATACGAGTGATATAGCTTATAATGCGGCTGTGAAAGCAATAGACGATGCGGGCATTGATAAGGGGGATATAGACTTAATTGTATGTGCCACATGTACCCCTGATAATATGACACCTTCAACAGCGTGTTTGATTCAGGAGAGATTGGGGCTTAATGATAAACATGTTATGGCGTTTGATATAAGTGCTGCATGCAGCGGATTTTTGTATTCATTGCAGATAGCTTCATTTATGTTAAGTGAGTATAAATGTGCACTTGTAATAGGTGCGGAGACGCTAAGTAAGTTTATAGATTGGACCGATCGAAGTACGTGCGTTCTTTTCGGTGACGGAGCTGGTGCTGTAATCATGAGAAAAGAGAAAACGGAAAACAATATGTATTATTATGCTAACGCCGAGGGTGACAGTGAAGGTAAGTTAAAAATAAAAGGTGTGGATTTAAAATCTTTGTTGAAAAACGAGCCGAGAATTACCGGACAAATAGAAATGGCAGGAAACGATGTTTTTCGTTTTGCCGTGAGGGCTATGAGTGAAGCATTGAGTGAAGCCTTAAATAAGGCAAATAAATCAATTGAAGATATTGACCTTTTTATTCCTCATCAGGCGAACTACAGAATTATAAAACATGTTATTAAAAAGTTGAATATTGATGAAAAAAAAGTATACATAAATTTAGATAAGTATGGAAATACATCGGCAGCAAGTGTTGCAATAGCACTTGCAGAAGCAAAAGAAAAAGGATTAATCAGAGAAGGAGCAAAAATTGTTTTGATTGGCTTTGGAGCAGGATTTACGTATGCTTCCGGTTATATCGAAATGTAGGTAATAGTTATGACAATGTTAAATAAAATTTTAGATATAAAATATCCGATTATACAAGGTGCTATGGCCAATATTGCAACTGCGGAATTTGCCGCAAGCGTCAGTAATGCTGGCGGACTCGGGATAATTGCAACCGGGGCAATGACATGTTCACAGGCAAGAGATGAAATAAGAAAATGTAAAAAGTTAACCGATAAACCTTTTGGAGTTAATGTTATGATGATGAATCCTGAAACGGATGATATTATGAATATGATATGTGAAGAAAAGGTTTGTGTTGTAACAACTGGGGCAGGGAATCCCGGTAAGTATGTGGAAATGTTAAAAAAAGCCGGCACAAAAGTCTTTCCGATAACCCCGAGTGTGGCACTTGCGAAGAGACTTGAAAGAGCTGGTGTTGACGGAATAATTGCGGAAGGCGGAGAGTCTGGAGGACATGTGGGAGAGCAGACAACCATGAGTCTTGTGCCTCAAGTTGTGGATGCAGTAAGCATTCCCGTAATTGCCGCGGGGGGAATAGCGGATGCAAGAGGCTTTAATGCCGCTCTAGCCCTTGGCGCAGTCGGAGTACAGGTAGGAACATGTCTTTTGGCGACAGAGGAATGTCCTATTCATGAAAATTATAAAAAGGCAGTTTTGAAAGCTAAGGATACGGATACGATTGTTACCGGAAAGAGTCTGGGGGCGCCAGTGAGAGTTCTTAAAAACAGAATGAGCAGACAATATGTAAAGATTGAATCTGAAGCCGGGAGCAGAGAAGAGCTTGAGAAACTTACTTTAGGCGGACTTCGAAGAGCTGTGTTTGACGGTGATACCGTAACGGGATCTGTTATGATGGGACAGGTTGCGGGGATGGTAAATGAGGTTCGTACAATAGAAGAAGTTTTAATTGATATTGTCGAAAATTCAAAAAAAGAACTTGAAATCTTAATAGATAAACATAAGGAGTTATGATTATAAATGTTAAAAGAAGTAAAAATAAAAGATAAAATACTAAAAGTTCCCATTATACAAGGAGGTATGGGGGTTGGAGTATCTTTATCGTCATTAGCCGGCAGTGTTATGAAAGAAGGGGCTATGGGTGTTTTAAGTGCTGCGCATCCGGGATACAGAAAAGAAGATTTTAACAAAAATTCGTTAAAGTGTAACATTGACGCTATTATGGAAGAATCAAAAAAGGCAAGGGCAATAAGTGGCCGAAAAGGTTTACTTGGAATAAATATTATGGTTGCAAGTAAAGATTATGCAGAGTATGTAAAGGCAGCCGTAAAGGCTAAAGTTGATGCCATAATTTCAGGTGCCGGACTACCTTTGGATCTTCCAAAGCTTGTGAGTGATAAAAGTATATTGCTCGCTCCCATCGTTTCTAGCGGACGGGCTATAAGGCTTATTTTGAAAAGGTGGGATAAGCGACATAAAACCGTGCCGGATTTTGTGGTAATAGAAGGAAGTGAAGCCGGAGGGCATCTTGGATTTAAAAGAAATGATTTATTGGACGGTACGTGTGAAAGTCTTAGTAAGATTTTATCTGACGTAAAAAAAGAACTTGCTCCTTTTGAAAAAGAATATTCCAAGAATATTCCTGTTTTTGTTGCAGGGGGAATATTTACGGGGAGCGACATTGCCAATTATTTGCAATTGGGAGCCGATGGAGTACAAATGGGTACGAGATTTATTGCAACAGAAGAATGTGATGCAAGCAGAGCATTTAAGGATATGGTCATTAATTGTAAAAAAGAGGATATTGCTATTGTAAAAAGTCCTACAGGGTTTCCGGGAAGAGGAATAATGAATTCCTTCATGAGGGAAGTGGAGAAGAGAGGAAATATATGTATGTCTTCATGTTATAACTGTTTGTCGTTATGTAACCCTCAGGATACCCCTTATTGTATTTCTCAGGCTCTTATACAATCCGTAAAAGGGAATGTAGAAAAAGGACTTGTTTTTGTAGGGAGTAATGCTTATAGGATAAATGAAATGACTACAGTTCATAATCTTATAAGTGAGCTTTTAAAGGAAGCAAATCAAAAACTAAAGGAGAATATTTAATGAAAATAGGATTTTTATTTGCGGGACAGGGAAGTCAGAATGTAGGTATGGGTAAGGATTTGTATGATAATTACATTGAAGCCAGGGAAGTTTTTGACAGTGTTTCTCTCGATTTTGATGTAAAAGATTTATGTTTTAACGGACCTAAGGAGCAGCTTGATGATACTGCGTATTCTCAAAGTGCAATACTTGTTACATCAATTGCTATAGCAAATGTAATAAAATCAAAAGGTATTGTTCCGAGTTATGTATGTGGATTGTCTTTAGGCGAGTATTCTGCTCTTTGCTTTAGTAAGGCATTTTCGTTGAATGATGCTGTGAATTTAGTAAGGCAAAGAGGAATAATAATGTCAAATGCTCTCCCAAAGGGTACATCTAAGATGGTTGCTGTTATGAATTTTGATAAAGATGTAATCAAACAAGTTTGTACAGAAGCAGAAGACGAAGGTGTATGTGAAGTTGCCAATTATAATTCTCCTGCTCAGACTGTTATAACCGGTGAAATAAAAGCAGTGGATAAAGCCTGTGAAATATTAAAGGAAAAAGGTGCGAGAAGACTTATTCCTCTTAATGTAAGCGGTGCTTTTCATTCTTCTTTACTTGAGGATGCATCAAAAGAGTTAAAGAAAGTATTGGATGGTGTTCGTGTAGAAACACCTGAAATTCCTGTGGTATACAATGTGACAGGTAAAACATATGACGGAGACATAAAAGAGATACTTGTTAAACAGATAAAATCAAGTGTGCATTTTATGCAGATGGTTGAATATATGATAGACAATGGAGTAGAAGCTTTTGTTGAAATAGGTCCGGGAAAGGTTTTGAAGGGGTTTGTGAGAAAAATAAACAAGTCTATTCCTGTTTACAGTGTTGAAGATAAAAAATCACTTGAAGAAATGTTAGGAGCGTTAAAATAATGGATAAAAAAACAGCAGTAGTAACAGGTGCAAGCAGGGGGATAGGAAGAGCTATTGCCATTTTGTTTGCAAAAGAAGGATACAATGTGGTAATAAATTATAACGGAAATAAAGAAAAAGCAGAAGAAGTTATGGCAGAATGTAAAAAGTTTGGGGCAGATGCAATTACTATTAAAGCCAATGTTGCGGATTTTAAAGAAAGTGAAGAGTTGATAAAAAAATCGGTTGAAACCTTTGGAAGAGTGGATGTATTGGTGAATAATTCCGGTATAACAAGAGACAATTTGCTTTTGAGGATGAAAGAAGAAGATTTTGACAGTGTAATTGATGTAAATTTAAAAGGTACATTTAATACTATAAAAAACGTTACAAGACAGATGATGAAACAAAAAAGCGGAAGTATAATTAACATGTCAAGCGTTGTTGGAATATCGGGAAATGCAGGGCAGGCAAATTACGCAGCCAGTAAAGCAGGGGTAATAGGTCTTACTAAATCTGTTGCGAAAGAACTTGCATCCAGAGGTATTCGTGTGAATGCCATTGCTCCCGGATTTATCGAAACCGATATGACAGAGGAACTAAACGAAAAGACAAAAGAAGAAATATTAAATAATATACCTTTACATGATACAGGCAAAAGTGAAGATGTTGCAAACCTTGCGATTTTCTTGGCTTCTGATAAGAGCAGATACATAACAGGACAAGTTATTCATGTTGACGGTGGAATGTTAATGCAAATATAGGAGGAATGATGAAAAGAAGAGTTGTTATAAGCGGTTTGGGAGTGGTTTCTCCTATAGGAAATGATGTAAAAACAATGTGGAACGGAATAAAAGAGGGGAAGTGCGGTATCGATAAAATAACGCATTTTGATACAAGTGATTACAGAGTTAAGCTTGCAGGTGAAGTTAAAGATTTGGATATGGAAAAATATCTTAAAAAGCGAGAAATAAAATTTAATGACAGATTTACCAGCTTTGCTCGTATAGCTGCAATGCAGGCAATGGATGACAGTAAAATAGATCTCGAAAAAGTGAATAAAAATCGTTTTGGAGTTATAATTGCAAGCGGTATAGGCGGTATAGAAACTATAGAAAATGCACAAATCAATATGGAGAAAAGAGGACCTTCAAAAGTTTCGCCTTATTTTATACCGATGTGCCTTATAAATCTTGCAGCAGGAAATGTTGCAATTGATTTTGGCCTTAAAGGGCATTGTTCTTCAACTGTTACGGCTTGTGCCGCAGCAAGCAATGCAATAGGAGAGGCTTTTCATAAGATAAAAGACGGTTATGAAGATTTGATGCTTGCAGGAGGAAGCGAAGCTTCTATAACTCCTCTTGCCATGGCTGGATTTATGTCTATGAGAGCACTTCATGAAGGTGATGATAAAAAAAGAGCGAGTATTCCTTTTGATAAAGACAGAAGTGGATTTGTTATGGGTGAAGGGGCAGGTATATTACTTCTTGAAGAGTACGAACATGCAAAAAAAAGAGGTGCAAAAATATATGCGGAGATAGTAGGGTACGGAGCTACCTGTGATGCTTTTCATGTAACGGCTCCTATAGATGACGGAAGCGGCGGAGCGAGAGCCATGACAGAAGCGATGTCTGATGCGAACATAAAACCTGATTCTATTGATTATATAAACGCTCACGGAACAAGTACTCCTTTAAATGACAAGACAGAAACCCTTGCCGTTAAAACTGCGTTTAAAGAGCATGCTTCAAACGTAAAGATATCTTCAACAAAGTCAAATACAGGACATCTTCTTGGGGCATCGGGTGCCGTGGAAGCGATAATTTCGGTGAAGGCTATAGAAGAAGGTTTTGTACCCGCAACCATAAATTATAAAAACAAAGATGAAGATTGTGATTTAAATATAGTTCCAAATAAAGGAATAGAAGAAAACATAGAATACGCCATGAGCAATTCTTTGGGATTCGGAGGTCATAATGCTTCATTAATATTTAAGAAGGTGCACTGATATGATATACAATTCAAATGATATACAAAAAATTATTCCTCACAGATATCCTTTTTTGCTTGTGGATACAATAGAAGAAATCATAGATGATAGTGTAATTATAGGAAAGAAATGCATCAGCGCAAATGAGATGCAGTTTATGGGGCATTTCCCTGAGAAACATGTTATGCCAGGCGTTCTTATGATTGAGGCCTTGGCTCAGACGGGAGCGGTTTTACTTTTGTCAAAAGAAGAAAATAAAGGAAAAATAGCCGTTCTTGCCGGTGTAAATGAAATGCGTTTTAAAAGGCAGGTTATTCCGGGAGATGTTCTTACTTTGAAAGTTGAGCTTACAAAGATGAAGGCTGGGATTGGTTTTGCCAATGCTACTGCTATGGTCGGAGAAGAAATTGCAGTAAAAGGTGAAATTATGTTTGCGGTCGATAAATAAAAGAGAGGAAATCTCTCTTTTTTATTGCAGTAAATGTATTGCATAAAAGTTTAATAAAATATATAATGTTTACTATGAAACAAAGAAAAGTAAAAGTAATAAAAAAAAGAAAACCAAATAAAAATAACAGTAAAAAAAATATATTTTTATATTGTCTAATAGGGATATTCAGTATAACGCTGGTATTTTCTGCATATCAGATTTACAGTATAATGTCAGAATACAATAAAGGCAGCAATACATACGATACGATAGTCAGCGTTGCGAAAAAGGACAGAGAAATAGACTTTGATAAACTTAAGAGTATGAATGAAGATGTAGTAGGTTGGATTTATTCCAAAGATACTGTGATAGATTATCCTGTTGTTCAAGGCAGTGACAATGATTATTATTTATCTCATCTTTTTGATAAAACAACGAACTCCAGTGGTGCTGTATTCTTGGATTATAATAAAAAGCCGGATTTTACAAGCAGTAACAGTATTCTTTATGCTCACAATATGAAAAACGGAAGCATGTTTGCGAGTTTAATGGGCTATAAGGATCAGGCATATTATGATTCGCACAAGACTATGGAGCTTTATACCCCTAATCAGAATTATGAGATAGAAGTGGTTTATGGCTTTGTTATAGATGCATATAAATGGGATGATAATGGTTTTGCGTTGGATGAAAATCTCGATAATTTGCTCTTGCATGCAAAGTCAAATTCAACATTTAACAGTGGAAAAAGTATAAATAAACAAGATAAAGTAATAACTTTATCTACGTGTTCTTATGAGATGGAAGAAGGACGCTATGTTTTAATCGGTAAACTTATAAAAAAATAAAAAACGTCTGTAAAGACGTTCTTTTATTACAAGATAATAAATTATAATATATTATCGATTTCTTTTTCGTTTATTACTTCAATTTTGTTTTTTAGTAATAAATCTGCACTGATGCCTTTTCCTTCAATTAATGTTCCTTCAAATTTTCCGTTGTATATATATTTATTCCCGCATGAAGGTGAATTTGCTTTTAATAAAGCTAATTTTATATTGTTTTCTTTTGCTTTTTTTAAAATTTTTAATGCACCAAGACGAAAATTTGATGTAACACATTTCCCTGATTTGGTGTAAACTTCTCCTTTTAATATTTCGCTTGGTTCTCTTGGGGTTGTAAGTCCTCCAAGTTCTTCGGGGCAAACTAAAATAACGTTGAATTTCCTTTTTATTTTATCTATTATATCATCATTGATTTTGTTATTTTTTCCGTTATATTTACAGTTTTTGCCGAATAAACATGCCGAAACTAAGATATTTTCTTTTTTCATTTTACTAAACCTCAATATAAAAATAAGGAGTGATATTCACTCCTTAAATTGATTAACTAAGTAGTTCTCTGGCTATTTCATTAACAAGCTTGCCGTCAGCCTTACCTTTTATTTTAGGCATTACTTCACTCATTATTTTACCCATGTCTTTAACGCTTTTTGCTCCTACCTTTTCCACAGCATTCTCAACTATGCTTTTAACTTCTTCTTTTGAAAGTTGTTTTGGTAGATATTTCATTAAAACATTAAGTTCAGCCTTTGTTTCTTCTACAAGATCTTCTCTTCCTGCTTTTTCAAATTCACTAAGAGCATCTTTTCTTTGTTTTACTTGTTTAGATACCACATCTATTATTTCTTCATCTCCAAGTTCGACTTTATTATCTTTTTCGATCTGAAGAATTGCGGCTCTAACCATTGTAACTGTAGATTTTGTTATATTGTCTTTTTCTTTCATGGCTTTTTTTAAATCGCCAAGCAAAGTTTCTTTAAGTGACATATAAAACACTTCCTAATTATCTTTTATTTTTTTTCTTTCTGGCTGCTTCAGCTTTTTTCTTTCTTTTTACACTTGGCTTTTCATAGTGTTCTCTTTTTCTTATTTCAGACATAACACCTGCCATTGCAGTCTTTTTCTTAAATCTTTTTAAAGCGCTTTCTAATGATTCGCCTTCTCTTAATCTAACTTCTGACATTTCTTCAACCCTCCCCTCTGCCGTGGGTCATCACATTTGTAGTCAACATAGATTATTATAAAAAAATAAGCAAGATATGTCAATAAAAATAACTATTTTACTTAAAAAAGAAATATGATATCAGTTATATTATTTTTATACATATAATAAAAAAGAACATCTGTATCGATGTTCTTTTCTTTGTTAGTAATTTTGCTTTTTGATAAAGAAATAAGATTTAGGATGATTGCACACAGGGCATACTTCAGGAGCTTCTTTTGCTATTACTAAATGACCGCAATTTCCGCATTCCCATATAACTTCTTCTTCTTTTTTGAAAACTTTATTTTCTTGTACGTTGCTACATAAAGCTCTGTATCTTTCTTCGTGAGATTTTTCGATTTTAGCAACACCTTCAAATGCTACTGCAATATCTTCGAATCCTTCTTCTCTTGCCTCTTTTGCAAATGTGGCATACATATCTGTCCATTCGTAATTTTCACCTTCAGCTGCATCAATCAGATTTTCTTCTGTAGTTCCGATTCCGTGGATTAATTTAAACCAAAGTTTTGCATGTTCTTTTTCGTTGTTTGCTGTGTCTTCAAAGAATTCGGCAATTTGATTAAATCCGTCTTTTCTTGCTTTGCTTGCGTAGTAAGTGTATTTGTTTCTTGCTTCACTTTCTCCTGCAAAAGCTGTTTTTAAATTTTCGAGTGTTTTTGTTCCGTCTAATTTTCCCATATCATTAACCTCCTTCTATTGATATTATTTATATTATATCACACGACAAATCATAATGTAATATTTTGTGATTATATTAATTTAATTTTAATGTAATATGTTATTTTACTGAGTTGATTAGTTCTATAAGTTCGTTTTTAGAAAGTCTTCCCTGTGATCTTTCAACCTGTTTTCCGTTTTTGTACATTATTAATGTAGGTATTGACATTACTTTGTTTTTCATTGCAAGCATTCTTTCTTCATCAACATTTACTTTACATATTTTTACGTCATTCATCTCTTCGCTTACTTCATCGATTATCGGCGAAAATGCCTGACAAGGACCACACCATGGAGCCCAAAAGTCTACTACCACTAATTTATCATCATTGATTTCATTTTTAAATGTTTTATTTGTTAAATTTATTGTACTCATTTTTATTACCTCTTTTTCTTGTTTTTCTATATAATATCTTTTTTTATAATAAAACACTGTGACGAAGTCACATATAAAACAGTTTTTTATAAAAGATGTTGACTTTTTATATTTACATTAAATAAAATAGTATAAAATGAATATGATGAAAGGTTTTTTATATATAATAAATAACCGGCAGGTATTGGTATGAGTAGTGAAAATCCATCAATAGAAAAATTCATTCCTGTTTGGGACAGGCTTGAAGATAATGATAAAAAAATAATTATTGATAATGTAGTATATAAAAATTATAAGAAAGGTGATATTGTTCACGGAGGATCGGAAAATTGTACAGGACTTGTTTTTGTAACGAAGGGAAAGTTAAGAGCGTATATTGTCTTTGAAAACGGGAAAGAAATAAGCCTTTATTATCTTTTACAAAGAGATGTATGTTTAATGTCTGCTTCATGTGTTATGAAAGATATTGACTTTGATATAACCGTGGAGGCAATGGAAGATACTTCTGTGATTATTATACCTACTTTCATTTATGATATGGTTGAGAAAAAGTCTGCGCCTATGGCGAATTACGTAAATACATTAATGGCTTCTCGTTTTTCTGATATAATATGGCTTTTGGAGCAGGTAATGGTTAAGAGGTTTGATTTAAGACTTGCGGAGTTTTTATTGTTTCATATGAAAGATAATAGAGTTGATATGACTCATGAGCAAATTGCAAATCATTTGGGTAGTGCAAGAGAGGTGGTAAGCAGGATGCTAAAACATTTTCTTTCAGATGGATTCATTCGATTATACAGAGGTGGCATTGAGATTATAAATGAAGATGGGTTGTATAATCTTTGTAGTTGATAAAAAATAATTTATATTATTTAAATTTATATATAAACAAGTTTAAGGAGAAAAAATATGTTACAAATTGATTTGACGGGTAAAAAAGCTTTTGTGACCGGAGGAAGCAGAGGAGTCGGTAAGGCAATATGTCTTGCATTTGCCGATTGCGGGGCAGATGTTGCTTTTACGTATTTGTCTCGTGAAGAAGCTGCAAAAGAAGTTGTAAAAGAGATTGAGGGTAAGGGTAGAGAAGCTTATTGTTATCAATGCGATGTTGGTAATTTTGAACAGATGAAAAAAACATTAAATGATGTTTCGCAAAAGTTCGGAAAGTTGGATATAATCGTAAATAATGCAGGCGGTTCAAAAGTTGTTGAAATTGATGAATTGACACCGGATTATTTGGATACAGTCTTAAAATCCAATTTATACGGCTCATTTTATTCAATTATGGCAGGAGGGTTGGCGCTTATGAGAAATGCTTCAGGTGGAAGTATTATCAATATAGGTTCCTCAGCTATGTATTCTGGTATGGGCGGAGGCCCTCAGTATTCGGCTTCCAAAGCAGGGCTAATGGGACTTACAAGATATATGGCAGTACAGTACGGATGTGAAAATATAAGGTGTAATACACTTGCTATATCACTCATTAAAACGGAAATGTTAAATAAGTTTGATGAAGAAATGACAAAGAAAAAAATAGCAACTGTTCCGGTGGGAAGGTTAGGCGAACCTGAAGATGTTGCATATATGGCAGCATTTTTGGCAAGTGATATGGGAACGTACATAAGTGGAGAAGTAATTCTTATGGACGGTGCAAGAACATATGCAAAATAGATAAAAAGACTCGTATAACGAGTCTTTTTTACATTATAAATTTATGGTTTTAAGTTTGATTTATAATAGAATGAATTCATTATTAAAAAATAATTAAAAATTGAAAATAAATTTTATAATCTATTGACAAAGTATAATCTTGGTGTTATATTTATGACAGTGTTAGCACTCATATAAAAAGAGTGCTAATAAGAAGGAGAAAGGAAAATGAACTGGGACGACAGAAAATTTAATATTTTAAATGCTATCATCCATGATTATATTAAAACGGCAGAGCCTGTAGGTTCCAGAACCCTCGAGAAAAAATATAATCTGGGTGTTTCGTCTGCTACTATAAGAAATGAGATGTCTGACCTGGAAGATATGGGTTTTTTGATTAAGCCACATACTTCTGCGGGAAGAATTCCTTCTACGACGGCATATAGATTATATGTTGATAACTTTATGAAAAAAAGTGATTTGGACAGTCAAATCAGGGAAACCGTGAGAGCAGAATATGAGAATTACATGCTTGAGCTTAATAAAACAATAGAGAAGACTCTCAATATTCTTACTCAAATGACTAATTACACTTCATTGGTTATGGCTCCCAGATTATCGTCTTTAAATGTAAAAGATGTAAAACTTGTTTATATAGAAGAAGACAGAGTTATGCTTATAGTCGTAACTAAAGAAGGATTGATAAAAAATGCGGAAATAAGACTTAATGCTACGGTTAGCTTTGATGAACTCGAAAGGATTAACAATGCTCTTATTACAATTATAAAAAACAGACCCGCAAACGAAGCTGCAGAACTTTTAAGTAGTGTCGTAAAGGGGTTGTCTGAAAGTGAAAACAGAATTTTATCAGAGATTATGCCTGTTTTCAGGTCTTTGGTTGAGAAAACTCATTCATCTAAGATATATTCAAAAGGTGTAAGCAAAATTTTAAACTATCCGGAGTTTGGAGATTTGGAGAGAGCTAAACATTTTATAGATTCGGTAAACAGCAAAGAGGCTCTTGAAAGTGCAATATCTGTTGATGAAGATGATGGTGAAGATATTCATATAGTAATAGGAAGTGAAAATAAAGTTGAGGATTTCAGTGATTGTTCAATAATAACCGCTAATTATAAGCTAAACGGCAAGACTATAGGAACGATTGGGGTAATCGGACCTACGAGAATGAATTATGATTATGCCGTTTCGACACTTGATGTTTTGAGTGATGAGCTTACAAAACATATTTCAAAAATTTTTAAAAAGTGAGGTAGCTGAATGAGTAATGATAATATAAAAGATATAAATGAACTTAGAAAAGAAAAAGAAGAAAAAGAAAAGAAAAAAAATATGAAAGATGAAACAAAAGAAGTGAAAAAAGAAAAAAATACAGAAGAAAAAAAAGTTGATGATAAAAAAGAAGAGGTGAAGAGCGAAAGTTTTGAGGATAAGTACAATAAACTTAATGAAAGCTATTTAAGAATTCTTGCCGATTTTGATAATTATAAAAAAAGAGCGGCAAAGGATAAAGAAGCCATGATTATCTATTCTACATCAAAGTTTGCCGAAGGTTTGTTTCCTATAATAGATAATTTTAAGAGAGCTTTGGATAGTGAGGAAAATAAAGAAAGTGGTTTTTATGAAGGTGTCAACATGATATTCACTCAGTTAAGCGAGCTTTTGAAAAGTGAGGGGATTGAAGTTATACAAGCTTTAGATGATAAATTTGATCCTAATAAGCATAATGCGGTTGCAGTGGATAAAGTTGATGATAAGGAAGACAATATCGTGCTTGAAGTATTTCAGGACGGATATATATATAAAGAAAAAGTCTTAAGACCAAGTATGGTCAAGGTAAATAAGTTAAAATAGATTATGTAAAGGAGAGATTTAAAATGAGTAAAGAAAAAATTATAGGTATCGACTTAGGTACTACAAATTCATGTGTATCAGTATTGGAAGGTGGAGAAGCCGTAGTAATTGCCAATGCGGAAGGTGCAAGAACAACTCCTTCTGTAGTTGCATTTACAAATGACGGTGAAAGATTAATCGGTCAGGTTGCAAAAAACCAAGCCGTAACAAATCCCGATAAAACAGTTGCTTCAATTAAGAGACATATGGGAAGCGATTATAAAGTGGACATTGAAGGAAAACAATATACTCCACAAGAAATTTCAGCATTTATATTGCAAAAACTAAAGAAAGATGCTGAAAGTTATTTAGGTCAAACAGTTTCAAAGGCTGTAATCACCGTTCCTGCGTACTTCTCTGATGCGCAAAGACAAGCTACCAAAGATGCAGGTAAGATTGCAGGTTTGGAAGTATTAAGAATTATAAACGAACCTACAGCCGCAGCTCTTGCTTATGGACTTGAAAAAGAAGAAAATCAAACGGTTATGATTTTCGATCTTGGTGGAGGAACATTTGATGTTTCTATCTTAGAACTTGCAGATGGTGTTTTTGAAGTTAAAGCAACAAACGGTAATAACCACTTAGGTGGAGATGACTTTGATAACAAGATCATAAATTATTTAATTGATGAATTTAAGAAATCAAACGGTATAGACTTAAGCGGCGATAAGATGGCTATGCAAAGATTAAAAGAAAGTGCTGAAAAAGCGAAAATAGAACTTTCAAGCAAAACAACCGCACAAATAAATATTCCGTTTATTACAATGGATGCTGCAGGTCCTAAACATTTAGATGTTACATTGACAAGAGCTAAGTTTGATGAGCTTACTGCAGACCTTGTTGAAGCTACTATGGAACCTGTAAGAAAAGCTATTGCAGATTCAGGTTTATCTTCAAGCGCTATAAATAAAGTAGTATTGGTTGGTGGTTCTACAAGAATTCCTGCAGTACAGGAAGCTGTTAAGAAAATTACAGGCAAAGATGCCGATAAAGGTATAAATCCAGACGAATGTGTTGCTATTGGTGCAGCTATTCAAGGTGGGGTTCTTGCAGGGGATGTTCAAGATGTATTACTTCTTGATGTAACTCCTTTATCTCTTGGTATTGAAACACTGGGCGGTGTATTTACGAAATTGATAGAAAGAAATACAACTATTCCTACAAAGAAAAGTCAAGTATTTTCTACAGCGGCTGACGGACAAACAGCTGTGGATATTCATGTTCTTCAAGGTGAAAGAGGGATGGCAAGCGGAAACAAAACTTTGGGACGTTTCCAATTAACAGGAATTCCTTCAGCTCCAAGAGGAGTGCCTCAAATTGAAGTAACATTTGATATTGATGCTAATGGTATTGTTAATGTTACGGCAAAAGATCTTGGAACAGGAAAAGAACAAAACGTCGTTATTCAATCGTCTTCTAATATGTCAAAAGAAGATATTGATAAAGCTGTAAAAGAAGCTGAACAATATGCAAACGAAGATAAAGCAAAAGAAGAAGAAATCAATATAAGAAATAATGCCGATGCAGCAGTATACAATGCTGAAAAAACTTTAAAAGATTTAGGGGACAAAGTATCTGAAAGTGAAAAATCTGGAGTAGAGGATGCAATTAAAGACCTTAAAGAAAAATTGGAAGGCAGTGATACTGAAGCTATTAAATCTGCAACAGAAAAATTAAGTGAAGCTTTATACCCAATTGCTGAAAAATTATACTCTGAACAAGCGGCTCAAAACGGTTCTGCGGCAGGCGCAAATACTGCAGGTGCTGAAAATACCGATAAAAAAGACGATGATAATGTTGTAGACGCAGATTATGAAGTTGTAGATGATGACGACAAATAATTAAACTGACTTCACCCTGCTTTTAATGTTTGCAGGGTGATTTTTCATAATAGATAAGGGAGTAAACAATAATGTCAAAAAGAGATTATTACGAGGTTTTAGGTATTGATAAAAGTGCCGGCGAAGACGAGATAAAAAAAGCTTACAGAAAGTTGGCAATGAAATATCATCCGGACAGAAACCCTGATAATAAAGAGGCAGAAGAAAAATTCAAAGAAATAAATGAAGCATATGAAGTTTTATCAGATGCCGATAAAAAAGCCAAATATGATCAGTTCGGACATGCAGCTTTTGATCCTAATATGGGTGGCGGTGCAGGTTTTGGAGGCGCCGGATTCGGTGGATTTGAGGATATGTTCGGTGATATTTTCGGTTCTATGTTTGGCGGTGGATTTTCTTCCGGAGCGTCAAGGCAGAATGTACGTCAAAAGGGCAGAGATTTAAGAGTAAATTTATCTTTATCATTTGAAGAAGCTGTATTTGGATGCAAAAAAGAAATTAAACTAAAAAGAACGGAAACCTGTGATACCTGTGCTGGTAAAGGTGCCGTTAACGATGCAGATATAAAAACTTGTGATAAATGTCATGGAACAGGTCAGGTAAGAGTAACTCAGCAAAGTTTATTCGGAACCGTTCAAACCGTTAAAACCTGTGATGAATGTCACGGAACGGGTAAGAAAATCGTAAAACCTTGTCCTAAATGTCATGGAGAGGGAAACGTGAAGAAGCAAAGAACTCTTTCAATAAGAATTCCTGCGGGAGTGGATACCGGAAGCGTTCTACCTCTTAGAGGAGAGGGTGAAGCTGGTAAAAACGGAGGTCCTAACGGAGATGTATATATTTATATTTCGGTTAGACCTCATGCAATATTTACAAGAGAAGACAATGACATTTACTGTGAAATACCTATTACTTTTGTTCAGGCCGCTTTAGGAGACAGTATAATGGTTCCTACTGTAGACGGTAAAGTTAAGCTTAAAATACCGGAAGGTACACAGTCTGGGCAAGTATTTAAATTAAAAGGTAAAGGTGTTCAAAATCCTAACGGGTTCGGAAAAGGAAATGAATATGTGGAAATAAAAGTTGAAGTCCCGAAGAATTTAACAGAGAAACAAAAATCAAAACTCAGAGAATTCGGGGATATGTCAAATGATAAAAATCATGAACAAAGTAAAAGTTTTTGGGATAAAGTAAAAGATAACTTTAAATAAAAGACCTCATATGAGGTCTTTTTTATTTAAACTTAGATAAGTATAGAGTTTATTTTTTAGTGGAGTCCATGTGGGACAGTGCTATTTTAGAAGTTTAATTTGTAATAACAATTTACAGAATATTGCAATCGTTTTATATTGATATAAATGAAAAAAAAATAAAAATTAACGATATTTTCTTGAAATATCGTTTTTTTTTACTTATTATATCCATACTACAATGGTAGGGAAGGAGATAAATATAATGAGAGTATATTTAGATAATGCTGCGACTACCAGACCTTATGATGATGTACGAGATATAATAAACGAATATAATGACAAATATTATGCCAATGCATCATCTCTCCATTCTTTTGGCAGAGATGCGAGGAAGGGAATAGAGTGGGCAAGAGAAGAGGTTGCGGATTTAATAAATGCTTCTGCAAGAGAAATAATTTTTACTTCCGGAGCAACGGAAAGTGACAATTGGGCCATCAGAGGAGCTGCATATCATAATATAAATAAAGGTAAACATATTATAACTTCATCCATAGAACATCATGCTGTTCTTCATACGTGTAAACAACTTGAGAAAGAAGGGTTTGAAGTTACTTATCTTCCTGTGGATGAGGATGGTAATATAAGTTTGAGAAATCTGAAAGATGCCATCAGAAAAGATACTATTTTGATAAGTATAATGGCAGCAAACAATGAGATAGGAACCATTGAACCTATCAAAGAAATAGGAGAAATAGCCAGAAAGAAAGGTATTTTATTCCATACAGATGCTGTTCAAGCAATAGGGAAGATGGATATTGATGTGGAAAAGATGAACATAGACTTGTTGTCAATGTCCGCACATAAAATTCACGGTCCCAAGGGGATAGGTTTTTTATATATTAACAAAAAAGTACGTATTGATATTTTTATGCAAGGCGGAGGACAAGAGAGAGCCCTAAGAGCCGGTACGTATAATGCCCCTTGTATTGCGGGAATGGGAAAAGCTGTGGAGATAACAAAGAGAGATATGGTTAAGGATATTGCATCTATGAAAGAATTAAGGGATTATTTCATAGATGATATTATGAAAAGCGTTCCCGACACCATATTGAACGGAAGCAGAGAGAGAAGGCTTTGCAATAATGTGAATTTTACTTTTAAAGGTATAGAAGGGGAAGCCTTTTTATATGCTCTTGATCTTAAGGGTATTGCTTGTTCGACAGGTTCGGCCTGCACTGCGGATTCGGGCAGTGAATCTCATGTGATTGATGCTTTAGGTGAAAATAATAAGTTTGAAATAGGTGCAAGTGTAAGATTTTCGTTAAGTAAATTTACTACAAAGGAAGAAATTGATTATACTATAAAAATATTAAAAGAAACAGTTGAAAAATTAAGGGCATTGAGTCCGTTTTATTAAGGAGGATATTAATTATGTATAACGATATTGTATTAGATCACTTTCAAAACCCAAGAAATGTTGGTGTTATAGAAGATGCAACTGTTGTTGCAAAAGAAGCCAGTCCGTCTTGCGGTGATACAACAGAATTTTTCTTGAAAATAGATGATAATGATGTGATTACGGATATTAAATTCAGGACTTTTGGATGCGCTGCCGCTATAGCCAGTGCAAGTATGTCAACTGAGCTTATAAAGGGAAAAACAGTTAAGGAAGCGAGAGAAATTACAAATAAAATGGTTGTTGAATCGTTAGGTGGGCTTCCTTCTGCAAAAGTGCATTGTTCGGTACTGGCAGAAGGTGTTATTAATAAGGCCTTGGATGATTATGAAGAAATGAAAAAGAACAAATAAACTAGGTTGTAAATACTGTTGCTTTATGATATAATTCTAGGAAGAAAATATTTTTCGGAGGATGAAAATGAAACATATTAAAAAAGTGAACGAAGTAAGAGAAGATAGAAAAAACAAAGGTTGCGGTGAATGTGCAACATCTTGTCAATCAGCATGCAAGACTTCTTGTACTGTTGGAAACCAACCTTGTGAAAATAAATAAGGAAAAAATAATAGAATAAAAAAAGCAACCTTAAGGTTGCCTTTTTTAAGTTAGAGGAAGATATGGGTATATATAAATATAAATTCAAAGATAAATATATAGTATTGGATGTAAACTCTTCGCTTGTATATGATGTGGATCAAATGACATATGATGTTTTGGATTATTATAAAAATAAAAGTGAAGATGAAATTACGGATATTTTAAAAAGCAAGTATGATGAAAATGAAATCAAAGAGGTAATCGGAGAAATAAAAGAGCTGGAAAATGAAAACAGGCTGTATACTCCGGAAAAAAAGGTAAACAGAAAACTTTACGAAAAGGGTATTGTAAAGGCTATGTGTTTGCATGTTTCGCATGATTGTAATCTTGCATGTAGATATTGCTTTGCTTCAGGTGGCAATTTCAATATGAAAAAAGAAGTAATGAATATTGAAACGGCAAAAAAAGCAATAGATTTTATTATTAACAATTCCGGAAACAAGGTTCATTTGGAAGTGGATTTCTTTGGAGGAGAGCCTCTTTTGAACTTTGATGTTGTTAAAGAAACTGTTGAATATGCAAAAGAAGAGGCAAAAAAACACGGTAAAATATTCAGGTTTACTTTGACTACCAATTGTGTTCTTTTAAACGATGAAATCATAGACTACATAAATAAAGAAATGTATAACGTCGTTTTGTCAATTGACGGAAGAAAAGAAATAAATGATTATACAAGACCTACCGCAAATGGTAAAGGAAGTTATGATTTGATAATAGAAAACATAAAGAAGGTTGCTAAATCAAGAGACGCACTTGGACTTGACTATTATATAAGGGGTACATATACAAAGCATAATTTGGATTTTTACAAAGATGTTGAACATTTTTCTGATTTGGGACTGAAACAACTTTCGGTTGAAAGTGTTGTTGCGGATGAGCATGAAGATTATGCAATAACAAAAGAAGATTTGCCTACAATTATGGAAAGTTATGATAAATTAACAGATATATACTTAAGTAGACTCGGAACCGATAAAGAATTCAGATTTTTCCATTTTAACGTAGATTTAGACGGTGGTAAATGTGAATATAAAAGGGTTTCCGGTTGCGGTGCGGGTTGTGAATATGTAGCGGTTACTCCTTTTGGGGATATTTATCCTTGTCATCAGTTTGTCGGCAATACAGATTTCGTAATGGGAAATTTAAATGACGGTATAACAAATGAGAATATAAGAAATGATTTTTACTCTTCAAATAGTGTTCTTGATAAAAAGGAATGTGAAGATTGTTTTTGTAAATATTTTTGCGGCGGTGGATGTCACGCCAACAGTTATAACTTCAATGGCAATATAAACGGCATATATGAAGTCGGATGTGATATTTTAAGAAAAAGAATAGAGTGTGCGATTTATATAAAATGTAAAGAAAAAGACCTTGTTGATTAGGTAATGTAAAAGAATTAAAATAAAAAAATGATTATAAGGATTAGGAGATGGGTATATGAAAAAGAAGAATGGGCTTAAGATGTTTCTTATCTTGGCCATTGTTGCTTTTTGTTATTATCTTTTTATGTTTGGTTTGCCGCTTAGTAACGTAATCGGTATTTATGATATAGAACCGATGAAAGACACGATTAACTATGGACTTGATTTAACGGGCGGAGTAAATGTGGTTTTACAGGCAAAAGAGAGTGATGGCAACAAAGTAACCGATGAAACTTTGGATAAAGCTGTTGAGACGATACGTACACGTATAGATTCTTTGGGGGTTAAAGAACCTACAATTTCAAAACAGGGTGATGACAAAATAAGAGTATCAATACCGGATGTAGAAGATCAAGAAGAGGCTCTTTCAATGATAGGGAAGACCGCAAAGCTTGAGTTTGTTGATCCTGACGGCAATGTTATTTTGGATGGCGGAAGTGTAAAAAGTGCCAAGTACGAAATTCAAAAAGCGAATAACTATGTAGAAGAGCCTGTTGTGTCTTTGGAATTTAATGAAGAAGGTGCAAAAGCTTTTGCTGAAGCTACTGAAAAGAATATCGGGAAAGTTATTTCCATAGAACTTGACGGGGAAAAGATATCCACTCCGACGGTACAAACGGCTATAACAGACGGTAAGTGTGTAATCACAGGAATGAAAGACGGAGAAGAGGCAACACAGCTTGCAACGCTTATAAAAGCAGGCTCATTGCCTGTTGATTTGGAAGCGGTTGAAGTCAGAACAATAGGACCTACTTTGGGGCAGGATTCATTAAGTAAGAGTCTGACTGCCGGGCTTATCGGCGTAGGAATTGTTTTCTTATTTATGATAGTAGTATATCTTCTTCCGGGAGTAGTTGCTGATATTTCTCTTGCTATATATATTATCATATATCTTATATTAATGTCTGGTCTCGGTGTTACTCTGACACTGCCTGGTATTGCAGGGATTATTCTTTCTATCGGTATGGCAGTAGACAGTAATGTAATTATATTTGAGAGAATGAAAGAGGAACTAAGAAGCGGGAAATCCATAAGAGGTGCTATAGATGCAGGATTTTCAAGAGCTCTTACTTCTATTATAGATGCGAATATCACAACAGTTATTGCTGGACTTGTTTTATTCTTCTTAGGTGCAGGAACAATAAAGGGTTTTGCTCTTACATTGATGGTCGGTGTTATGGTAAGTATGTTTACGGCAGTCTTTGTAACCAAAAAGCTGATGATTATGATTACATCTTTTAAGGGTTGTGACAATTTAAAATTATTCGGTATAAAAAGTATGGGAGGTAATAATAATGAATAATGGATTTAACATTAATTTTGCCAAACATGCAAAAAAATATATATGTATAGCTCTTGCTTTAATCGTGGTTTCTTTTGGAGCAATGCTTTTTAGAGGTCTTGATTTCGGTATAGATTTCAGAGGCGGTACTATCATAACCATTGAGCTTAATCAAAAGTTTGATGCCGATGAAATAAGAGATATAACGAATAAATATGACTCAAGAGCCGAAATAACCACTGCTGGGGATGAAGGCACTCAAGTTGTAATAAGTACAAGCAAATCTTTAAATAACGAGCAACGAAATATTTTGTTTGGTGAGTTTGAAAAGAAATATAATTTGGATAATGAAGACTTACTCTCTATAGATAACGTTGACGGCGTAATAGGAAATGAATTAAAGTCTATGGCTGTTAAGGCATGTATAATTGCCGTAATATGTATGCTTGTTTATATCACATTGCGTTTTGAGTTTTTGCAGGGTGTGTGTTCTGTTTTTTGTTTAATGCATGATATTATAATTGTTATAGGTGTATTTGCTGCTTTCCAGATACAGATAAATTCTTCATTTATAGCGGCATTGCTTACTATTTTAGGGTATTCGATTAACAGTACCATTGTTACATTCGACAGACTAAGAGAGAATACAGCTAAAGTAAAACCCGGTGATTATGCGACTTTGACGAATATGAGTATAAATCAGACTATTAAACGTTCAATAAATACATCCCTTACTACTATATTAGCAATAACTCCGTTATTGCTTTTAGGTACAACTTCTATTAAAGAATTTGTATTTCCTATGATTGTCGGATTTATTGCTGGAACTTTTTCTTCTGTGTGTGTTGCTGCTCCTTTATGGTATTTAATCAGAGAAAGACAAAAGTTGAAGGATCCTAAAAGTATTCATAGACCTGTTAAAAAGCAACCAAAGCCTATTAATCAGGATCTTATGGATGCGGATTTTCAAAATAGTGAATATGCTTATAATCAAAATTACGAACAAATCACTTATGAAGAAAAGAGTGAAGATGAGCTTTTAAAAGAGAAAGAAGAGAAAAAGGCAAGAAGAAAAGCCAGAAAAGAGCGAAAAAAAGGAAGAAAAAAAGGACAAAGATAGGTTATAAAAAATAAAAGACCCGAATTAATCGGGTCTTTTATTGAAATCATGGATAAATAATCAGTCAAAAGCAGATATAATTTATCTGCTTTTGTTTTATTCTTTGTATCTTAAAACTCTTATTGCATTTAAAATTGCTATTACGGCAACTCCGACATCTGCGAAAATAGCTTCCCACATTGTTGCCATTCCGAATGCTCCCAGTATCATAACACCTATTTTTACCGATAATGCTATTACAATATTTTGTTTGACAATACTCAGTGTTTTTTTTGATATTCTGTATCCTGTCATCAATTTACTTGGCTCGTCTGTCATTATTACTATGTCACTGGCTTCTATTGCAGCATCGCTGCCAAGTCCTCCCATTGCAACACCTATGTCTGCCATAGTAAGTACAGGTGCGTCATTTAATCCGTCTCCGACAAATACAAGTTTACCTTTTTCTGATTTTGTTTTCATTAAGTCTTTTACTTTATTTACTTTATCTATAGGTAAAAGTTGTGTATAAACTTCATCAATTCCTATTTCATTTGCAACATATTTTCCTATTTCCGTTTTATCACCGGTTAACATTACTGTTTTTTTGATTCCCGCATTTTTAAGTTCCCTAACTATCTGTTTTGAATCTTCTTTTATTTCATCCCTAAGTACAATGCTTCCGAGAAATTTATCGGCTTTGCTTATATACAAAACGGTTCCTATACTGTTTATTTCTTTTGCCTTTATATTATTTTTTGCCATTAAGTCGAATTTTCCGATTAATACTTCTTCGCCCTCTACTGTTGCTTTGACTCCGAATCCTGCAAGTTCTTGTACATCCGATACTTTTGAATTATCAATCTCTTTGCCGTATTCATTTTTCACTGAAAGAGCAATTGGATGGTTTGAAAATATTTCTGCGTATGCTGCTGTTTCGATTAATTCCTCTTTGGAAATATTATCTTCATTGTAAATTTCTTCTACTTTAAATACGCCTTTTGTAAGTGTACCGGTCTTGTCAAAAACCATAATTTCACTTTTTGAAAGAGCTTCCAGGTAGTTGCTTCCTTTTACAAGTACTCCGCTGCTGCTGGCTGCTCCAATGCCACCAAAGAATCCGAGAGGAATTGATATTACAAGAGCACAAGGACAAGATATAACCAAGAATATAAGAGCTCTGTATATCCAATCATTAAATGGTTGAGCTAAAAATATAGGTGGAAGTATCGCCAATGCTAGTGCACAAAATACAACTATAGGAGTATAATATTTTGCGAATACGGAAATAAAGTTTTCTGTATGAGATTTTTCACTGCTTGCGCTTTCTATCAGTTCAAGTATTTTTGCTGCAGTGGATTCGTCAAATTCTTTTGTTACTTTTACTTTTAAAATTCCGTTTAGATTTATGCATCCGCTTAGGATTTCATCATCTTCTTTTACTTCTATAGGTATGGATTCTCCCGTTAGTGCCGAAGTATCCAATGTTGAGTGTCCCTTTGTTATAATTCCGTCTAATGGTACTTTTTCTCCGGGTTTGATTATTATTTCATCTCCAGGTTTTATATTTTCAGGATCTACTTTTATTATTTTTCCGTCTTGTTCTATATTTGCATAATCCGGGCATATATCCATTAAATCTCCGATTGATTTTCTGGATTTATTTACGGCATAACTTTGGAACCATTCACCTACCTGATAAAAAATCATAACAGCCGCACCTTCAGCATAATCACTTAAAATGATTGAGCCTATGGATGCTATTGTCATCAAAAAATTTTCGTCGAAAACTTTACCTTTTAATATATTTTTAAAAGCTTTTAGTAAAACATCGTAACCTGCTATTATATAAGCAGAAAGGTAAAGAATCATTTGCGTGATTTCGTTTGTCAGTATGAAACCTGCTGCAAATAAGAATAATGCGGCTAAAATTTTGTACAACTTTTTTTTCTGTTTATCCATGACTGTAAGTCCTTTCTGTATCTTGATTATAATATTACAGCTTCCTCATCCACATTTTTTACTGCTTTTCTTGCTTGTTCCAGTATACTTTCGAATTTGTCGTCGTCTGCTTCAATGGTTAATTTTTGCAACATAAAATTAATGTTTGCTGTTTTGACTCCGTCAATTTTTCTTATTGCTTCTTCCATTTCCATTGCACAGTGAGCACAATCAATATTATTCATTTTTAGTTTCTTTTTCATTTTTTATTCTCCTTTTATTTTGTTATTCTTCTATATGTTCAATTCCTTGATTTAATATAGTCATTACATGTTGATCTGCCAAAGAATAGAATACTGTTTTGCCTTCTTTTCTGTTTTTTATGAGTTTTGCCTGTTTTAAATTCTTTAACTGATGAGATACTGCAGATTGGGTCATATTTAGTATATTTGCAATATCGCATACACACATTTCACTTACCAATAGTGCATTTAAAATTTTTATTCTGGTGCTGTCACCGAATACTTTGAATAATTCTGCCAAATTATAAAGTTCTTCTTCATTTGGCATTTTTTCGTGGACTTTTTTTACAATATCTTCGTGTATATGTTTAAGTTCACACATTTCAATATTTTTTTCCATAGTTTTATTAACTCCTTAATAATATATGAATATCTGTTCATATGTTATTATATTCAAATATATTCAAAAGTCAACATTTTTATAAAATAAATTTTTTGTTTTGATTTAAATTTGTCTAGAGTATTTTAATAAATTTATGAATATAATATATAAATACTCAATGTTATTTTATGGTTTAAATATAATTTATAAAATTTTCAAAATATTCTTGACTTTTTATTGTTTATACTTTAATATATATAAAAATTGAATCAATTATAAACCATATAGATGAGAGTAAGTAGTTGAATAATTATATTTTACAGAGAGTCGATGGTTGGTGTGAATCGATAAATATGTATTTAATGAATGGACTTATCTTGGGCAGTGAACAAATCATTTTGAGAGTATTTGCTGACGGGATCTCCGCCTGTTATAAAGGGAGCATATATGATAGTATATGATAAAGCGGCTTTTAGCAATTTGGGTGGTACCGCAGGAATTTAGTAATCTAACTCTTGTCCCTTAGTTTGGGATAAGAGTTTTTTTTATAAAATGAAAAAGGAGAAAAAAATATGAAAGAAAAAATACCGTACAAGATATATTTAACGGAAGAAGAGATGCCTAAGAAATGGTATAATGTAAAAGCGGATATGAAAGAGCAACATGAACCTTTTTTAAATCCGGCTACTGGAAAACCCGTAACGGCTGAGGAATTAAAGCCTATTTTTTGTGATGAGCTTATAGAACAGGAATTAGATACAACGACAAGATATTTTGATATTCCTGAAGAAATATTGGAATTTTATAAAATGTACAGACCTTCACCATTGGTAAGAGCATATTTTTTAGAAAAATATTTAGATACGCCTGCTCATATTTATTATAAATATGAAGGTACCAATACCTCAGGTTCTCACAAACTTAATACTGCAATTGCGCAAACTTATTATGCGAAAAAGCAAGGGGTAAAAGGGCTTACTACGGAAACAGGGGCAGGACAATGGGGAACTGCCATGTCTATGGCCTGTGCTTATTTTAATCTTCCTTTGAAAGTATTTATGGTTAAAGTTTCTTCTGAACAAAAGCCTTATAGAAAAGCCGTAATTCAGACATATGGAGGGGAGGTAATTCCTTCTCCGTCTGAAACAACCAATGTTGGAAGAAAAATTTTAGCTGAAAATCCGGGAACAGGCGGAAGTCTGGGGTGCGCTATATCAGAAGCGGTTGAAGAGGCCGTCAAGAATAATTACAAATATGTTTTAGGTTCTGTTTTAGATCATGTTGTTATGCATCAAAGTATTATCGGACTTGAAACGAAAGCGGCACTTGAGAAATATGATATCGAACCAGATATAATAATAGGTTGTGCCGGTGGTGGCTCAAATCTTGGAGGACTTATAGGGGTCTTTGCCGGAGATAAAATTCAGGGTAAAAATAATATACATTTTATCGCTGTTGAACCAAAATCTTGCCCTTCTATGACAAGAGGTAAATATGCTTATGATTTTTGTGATACTGGCAAAACAACGCCTTTGGCTAAAATGTATACCTTAGGCAGCGGATTCATTCCTTCTCCAAATCATGCAGGAGGGCTTAGGTATCATGGTATGAGTCCTGTGGTTTCTAAACTTTATCATGACGGTATTCTGGATGAAGCCAGAACTGTTGCTCAAAGTGATGTTTTCAAGGCTGCTACCGAATTTGCAAAAGTGGAAGGTATCTTGCCGGCTCCGGAATCATCTCATGCGATAAAAGTTGCAATGGATGAAGCTTTAAAATGCAAAGAAACCGGAGAAGAAAAGAATATTGTATTTGGACTTACAGGAACAGGGTATTTTGATATGTCTGCTTATATGCAGTACAATGAAGGTAAGATTACTGATCCTGAAATTACAGATGATATTTTAAGTAAAGGTTTTGACAGTTTGCCGAAATTATAAAAATAAGAGTTATGTTTGATGAAAATATTGACTATATATAAAAAAGCCCTTAAGGGGCTTTTTTATCTTAAATTTATAACCAGTTGACTGGAGTCTATGGTTTCATCGGTTCTGTATTTTATTGATTTGTTAAGTTTTACGGATATCTCGCTTTTGTTGTTGTTTTTGTTTTTTACCGATATTTTCTTTATTATTTTATTATGTTTGTAATCTGATATTCTTGCCGATTCTGCATTTACGTTGTCAAAAGATATTTTTATTTCTTTTTTGTTTTTTAAATAATGTATTGTATGGGTAGGGATTTTATCGGTGTCCTCAAAATCAATAATGACTTTTGTATCTCCTATTAAATCATTAATCCATATTTTTTTTATAGATGTATTATCCTTATCTTTCCCGCCTTTGAAAGTTTCGTCGGTTAAATAGTTGCTTTTTTCGTTTGTTTCATATTGTTTGATTGGATTGGAACAGGCAAAAAAGGTAGGAATAATTAAAATCATCAGGCATAATGTCAGTAATCTTTTCATATTTCCTCCTCACAGTTATTTATATTTATTTTCTGTAAAAAGGTCTGAAATATGCTTGGTTTATTTTACAATTCCTTTTGGATGATATGCGGTTTTAGTTATTACTATACTGTTTTTTCGTCTGAATTCTCTGTCGAAGTAATTATAATAAGCACCCGGAGAAATTATGCCGTTTAAGTTTAAAATATCGATTCCGGCTTGCCCCAATATAGAATCCGCAAATTTAACACAATTGGTATAAAATGTAAAATAATTCTTAAATTTACCTCTTTTTATTTTTCTGAACATCACATTATTTGATGTTGCAAGTTCACTTGCATAATCATCGTACGTTTTGTGTTTGTTTTTAAAATAATTGATAGGTGCCAGCCAACTGTATGAATTGGATATATGTTCGTCAAGTTTTAGTTTTACTTTTTCCGTTTGTTCTTCGGTTAATCTTAGTCCAAAATCAAATATTGTTTTTTCGTAATGTTCGTTACAAAATTTTATATAATTATCTTTATTGTCTATAAAAAACAGAACACCTTCTCCCATTGACGTTAGTAGTTTATATGAGGATTCGTCATAGTTTCCGTATGAAATGACATAGCCGTTAAATACTATATCCACATGACCGAACATGCCCGTACCGTTTTCTTTTACATGTATTAATACATCAAGGTTTGGGCTTAAGCCTACTTGATTTTTGTTTAAATTTAAATTTATGTTCGCTTTATTATCTTTGTCGTTGTTAATTAGGTCTGTTATTTTGTTTAAAGAGTTTTTTAATATGTTCATTGTAAATAAAACAGGTAATCTTACCGCAAATTTTCTTATAACTTTATTTGCATAGGATTTGGGTATTTCTTCGTCTATAAAGTCTGTAAATATCGTTATTCCGTAAAATATAAGATAAAGCCCTGTAAGTTTACTTATAATCAATGTTTTTACATAGAAATTCATTGTAAAAGTTAATATTGTTATGATAAAAAATATTATTGATTTAATAAGTGCAAATATTGAAAAGTATACATTGTTTTTTTTATTTTGATAAAATGTAATTAAATATATAATCCCCAGGCATGTTGAATAGAATATTACGAAAGCGGGAAAAATTATTAATATTAATTTAGGCTTTACAATAGATAAAATTCCCTGAATAAATATTGCACTGTCTCCGAGTAAAGACAGAATATTTCTTTGTTCTTTGTCCTTTATATAAAAGGAGTAAAATTTAGAAAGAGATGTATATATTAATATTGTTCCTGCAACTATAGGAAACCATTCCAAAAAGTTATCTGTTCTAAAAAAAATATAAAGTCCCAATGCAGTAAGTAACACCGATGATATAAATAAGTTTATTGCTGAAATATTTTTCTTAAAATTCATTTTATCTCCTTTTGGTTATGTTGTTTTCTTATTTTATCATCTTATTTGTTCTTTTGTTATATTATATAAAAAATTTAAGATTTTATTAAGATTTTCATCAATAACTATTTTATCCTAAATTCTATCATTTTAGTTATTTATATATTGTTAAATGAAATATTTTTATAAGTTAAGAATTTTATATTTTAAATATATGTGTACATATGATTTTTATATGATATAGCCTAGATATTTAATAAAAAGGCTTCCTTTCGGAAGCTTTTTAATAATATATTTCTTCTTTTATTTCTTTTTCTTTTTGCTCTCCCATTAAAGCTTTTAATATTGCAAAACCGAAGTCTATACTCGCTGCTGCACTTCTTCCGGTTATAATGTTTTTGTCCGTTACAACATATTCATCAACATATGTTCCTTTGAAGTCATCATTCATAGAAGTAAAACATGTGTATTTTTTGTTTTCTAAGTATCCTGCTCTTCCTAGAATTGTAGGACCTGCACAAATTGCACATATATATTTGTTTTTTTCATTAAATGATTTTATTAAATTTTGAACTTCATCGCTTGCTTCTATTGCTACATACTCAGGACCTCCCGGAAGAATTAATGCACTGTATCCTTCTTCTTTTATCTTTGAAAATGGTTTTAATTTCGTACAGGTAAGTCCGAATCTTCCGGTAGCGTCTTTATCCAAGAGTGAATATATGTCTACTTCGATTCCGCCTCTTCTTAGGATAGCGTATGTTCCTATAGCTTCTACTTCTTCAAATCCGTCTGTGATTATCATACAAACTTTCATTATATTTCTCCTTTGATGATTGTTATTATTTATATTATATCATTTTATTTTGTTTTTATGGGTTTTAAATATGATAAAACAAGAAAAATATCATTTTATCGTTATTTGTTTAAAGAGTGTAAAATATAGTATTTATTCGTTAGAAAATATCTTTTGTTTTGTATATTTATTTTATCTATTTGATTTTTTATACTAAAGTGTGTATGATTAATTTACACAGTGTTTAAATATATTGATATGAGAGGGCGATATGAATCGAAAAGAACTTGTATACAACTTATTAAATGAAAAACAAAAAAATTTTTTAAGTGTTTGTGATGTAAAAGATTTGGGTTTGGATGCAACGTACATATCTAATTTGTTGAATATTGACAGAAGTAATGTTAGCAGATATCTCAATGAATTGGCTAAAGAAGATAAAATCATAAAAATCGAGGGAAGGCCTGTTAAATTTGTGGATAAAGATACATTTTTAAAATGGGAAGCAAGCTGTCAAAATACGGATAATAATATTGATTTGACCGACCCTTTTTCCTCATTGATAGGTTCAAATTCCTCTCTAAAACCCTGTATAGAGCAGGCGAAATCTGCTGTATTGTATCCGCCAAGAGGGTTGCATACCCTTCTTACAGGTTCTACCGGAACAGGAAAAAGTACATTTGCGGAAAGAATATATGAATATGCAGTTCAAATGAATACGATTGAGGATAGTAAAAAATTCGTTGTATTTAATTGTGCTGAATATGCGGAAAACCCTCAACTTGTTATGTCTCAATTATTTGGGCACGTAAAAGGCTCTTTTACAGGAGCGGATAACGATAAAAAAGGATTGATTGATGAGGCTGACGGAGGAGTCCTTTTGCTTGATGAAATACACAGACTTTCTCCGGAATGTCAAGAATTATTGTTTATGCTTATGGATAAACATGTATTTAGAAGACTGGGAGAAACAGGTACTACCAGAAAAGCCGATGTTCTTATACTAGGTGCAACCACGGAAGATATAAATACATCTTTACTTCAGACTTTTATAAGAAGAATGCCTGTTACTATTAATCTCCCATCTTTAAAAGAAAGGCATCTTTCTGAAAGACTGCAACTTATTGAAAGTATGTTTGAATATGAGCAAAATAATATAGATGTACCTGTGAGAGTTCATAAAGATGCTCTTATAGCTTTGTTATTATATGAATGCAAAGGCAATGTGGGGCAGTTGAAAGCGGATATTCAACTTTTATGTGCAAGAGGTTTTTTGGAATATAAAATAAATCGCAGCGAATATGTTCAAATTGATGTTAATATTTTACCTGAACATATTCAAAAAGGGCTTTTATTAAAAAACAATAAAAATGATTTGATTGAGTTTTTAAAAGAATCGGAAGATTATCATTATTTTAATAAAGGAAATGTTTTGGTTGACAATAATGATAGTTTTCGATTAGTCGAACATATCAATGACAGGTATAACGATTATATAAAAATGGGAAGAAGCAACCGAGAGATAAGCAGCATTATCAATTCCGATTTGGAAATGTATTTTAAAGAGATATTTGACAAGTATAAAATTGACGAAGACAATATGCATAAAGAAAACCTTCTAAAACTCGTAGATATGAAAGTATTGGATACATGTGAGGATGCCATACAGTTTGCGGAGATGAAGCTTGGACGTGAGTTATCCGAGAGGATAAAAGTAGGTATGATCATGCATATCAATTCTATGTTGACAAGGCTTTCTTCGGGGGCTGGAATAA
>NZ_JAHZIA010000008.1:0-87321 GCF_019420015.1 Anaerofustis sp. | reverse complement strand
TGATAAAATAAACGAAATAGTTTTAAGCCATCCAAAAGAATTTAAAATAGCTAAATTTATTTTTGCTCTTTTGGAAGAAAATTTAAATATAAAAATTCCAAAACAGGAAATCGGATTTTTGACGATGTTTTTATGTTTGAATGATGAAACAGAGAATACAAATAATATAGGAGTAATAGTAATGGCTCACGGAAACAGCACCGCAACGAGCATGGCGGAGTTTGTTAACGGATTACTTAATACTAAACATTGTAAGGCTATAGATATGCCGATAGATATGAGTGTCAATACAGTACTTAATCGTTTGTGTGAACTTGTTAAAACAGCTGACGAAGGCAGAGGCGTTATTCTTTTGGTAGATATGGGTTCGTTGAATATGATGGGTGAGATGGCCATGAAAAAAACAGGGTGTAAGATTTGTACGGTAGAGATGGTTTCGACTTTGGTTGTTATTGAGGCAGTAAGAAAAGCTATACTGAAAGATACTGATTTGGAATCTTTGAAAAATGATTTGGATAATATATATCAAAACGTAACTTCGAGAGATACTCGTTTGGGAGTGAATAAAAAGAAAAAGACGATTATAACTACGTGTGTTTCCGGTAAAGGAGTAGCCGTTCAAATAGCAAATATAATCAAGGAATCTATAGATTTAATTAAATATAATACAGATATTAAACATCTTGATATTTTAAGTGCGGATGATATAGATAACGTATTGAAAGAAAACAAAATAGATAATGTAATTGCAGTTGTAGGTACCGTAGATTTGAAAATAAATAATATACCTTTCATTCCTATAAATGAGCTGATTGTGGGTAACGGGATAAATATACTTGAAAGAATAATAAATGAAGAAACATATATACGAAATGATAATGAAGGGCAAATGATAAATAAAACGGTTGTAAAGGAAACACTGAAAAATATTTTAACTTTTTTAAATGTTGATAAAGCCAATACTTTACTTACGGAAGCTTTTAATGATATATTTTCACAGTTACCTAATCCTGTTGAGAAAAATATATTTTTGAGGTTTATCATGCATACAGGATGTATGGTAGAAAGGGTTATAAAAGGGGAGAGCCTTCCTTATGTAAATATAGATACATTTATAGAAAATAATAAAGAGAATTTTAAAATTGTAAAAAAAGCATTTTTTAGAGTCGAAGAAGCCTTTGGTATTTTTATACCAAAAGAAGAAATTGCTTATGTTTTAGAAATAATAAATTAAAAATGAAAATATTTTTAATTTATTATATGTAGTTCTAAAGATTTAGTAAAACTTGAAAGTTTAATAATAATTATTATGGAATAAAAAGGATAAAAACATATGAGATATGAAGGGATAGTATACAGACCTCCCAGTGAGGCAAGAAGTTTAATAATACAGGTTACAATCGGTTGTTCTCAAAATTGTTGTACTTTTTGCAATATGTACAAAGATAAAAAATTCAGAATAAGATTATTAAATGATATTCTTATGGATTTGAAAGAGGCAAGAAATATTTATGAATATGTGGAAAAGATATTTTTAGCTGACGGAGATGCATTATTCTGTGATACGGACATTCTTGTAGAAATACTTGAGTATATAAAAGCCGTTTTCCCTGAATGCAGGCAGGTATCTTGTTATGCAACAGCAAAAAGTATACTTTTAAAAACAACAAAGGAGCTTATAACTCTTAGAGAAAAGGGACTTAAATTATTGTACATGGGGATTGAGTCCGGGAGTGATACAATATTAAAGAAAGTAAAAAAAGGTACATCTTCGAAGGAAATATTAAAAGCAGCAAGCAAAGCGAAAGACTCTGGGTTTAAATTATCGGTGACGGTTATTTCTGGTCTTGGTGGATGTAATCTGTGGGAAGAGCATGCAATAAAAACAGCCAATATATTATCTGCAATGGATCCTGATTATATAGGTCTTTTGACATTGATGATAGAAGAGGGAACAGAGCTTAAAAGAGAGATAGAAACAGGATCGTTTAGATTGATGAATCCTTACGATATTTTAAAAGAGACTAGGTTAATGATTGAGAAGACAGAATGTACCAATGCGGTTTTTCGTTCAAATCATGCATCGAATTACATCAGTTTAAAAGGGGTTTTAAGCAAAGATAAAAAAATGTTGCTGAATATATTAGACCAAGGGATAGACGGAAAAGTAGGGCTTAAAGAAGAATATATGCGAGGATTGTAATTTTTATTTATTATTGGTTAAATTTATGTTATATTAAATTAAAATAGATGAAGGCAGGGGATTTATGAAAAAAATTTTATCTTTTATTACTGTGTTTATTTTTGCGATGAATATACTTATCGGACCTGTTTGTGCAATGGCAAATATTGATGAAGAGGATGTAAATAACAAAGATACTTTTATACAAGAAGAAAACACAGATTATAACGAAGAGATTATAAATGATGACACTGAAGAGGAAACAGAGCGAAATCAAAATAAAGAAGTCGTTCAAGAGAATATTGCTTTGGAAAGTTCAGAAGAAGAAAAACAGGAATCTGATAATAAATTGACTGAAGGAATTGATACGGCAAAAGATGACCCGGAACAGTTTAGGGCAAGAGGTGAAATTTCCGGTGATTTTTATAGCTCAAGATCTATGAGGAGTGCTTCTTCGGGAATAAAATCCAAAAGTCCTTTTACCGGAAAGACGTATTTGCATAACAGCAGATTTAAAGACTATACTATAGTTCATGGTATTGATGTTTCGGTTTGGAACGGAACCATAAACTGGTCAAAAGTTAAAAGTTCAGGGGTGAAATATGCTTTTATAAGAGTTGCCGGCAGAGGATATGGAAAAGAAGGTACTATTTTTGATGACAGTAAATTTAAAAGAAATATAACAGAGGCAAAGAAGTACGGGATAAAAGTAGGGGTGTATTTTTTCTCTCAAGCAATCAATACTAAGGAAGCTAGAGAAGAAGCCAATTATACAATAAGTAAAATAAAGAATTATAAATTGGATTTACCTGTTATAATGGATTACGAATATGCAGGCGGAAGTTCGGGAAGGCTTACAAAGGCGAAACTTTCAAAGACGGCAGCAACAAATATCGTGTTGGAATTTTGTAAAACGGTAAAAAGCAAAGGATATACTCCTATGCTTTATGCAAACTACAGTATGCTAAACAATAGCCTTAACAAAAGCAGCATAGATAAAAGTTATAAGGTATGGCTTGCTCATTATGCTTCGTCTACTTCTTATAGTGGTAAATATGAATTTTGGCAATATGCCAGCAACGGAAAAGTAAGTGGTATTTCAGGGGATGTTGATGTTAACTTTTGGTATACAAAAGTAAATCCTTCTTATTCGGCTCCTAAATTTTATTTTTATTCAAGCAATGAAAGTAAAATTAAGTTAACATGGAAAAAGCCTTCTAAGGTTGACGGATACAGAATATACAGGTATAATACCAAGACGAAAAAATATGATATATTAAAAGATATCACAAACGCGAATACACTTACAATAACGGATACACACCTTAAGTCTGCTACGACTTATGCTTACAAAATAAGAAGTTTTTATTATGATAAGGATAAGAAGAGAGTATACAGTGAAGCTTCTCCAAAATTAAACGCAACAACAGATCCTAAAAAGGTATCTACTTTAAAAGTTACGACTTCAGATACAAATAAAATAAATTTAACTTGGACAAAAGTTTCGGGAGCAAGCGGTTATAGACTTTATAAATATTCCTCAAAGAAAAAAGCGTATGTCTATTATAAAAATGTAAAAAGCAATAAATATCAGGATAGAAAAGTTTCAAAAAATAAAACGTATAAATATAGGGTTAGAGCATACAGAACTCTAAGCGGTAAAAATTATTACGGTGAATATTCTCCTACATTGAAAGCAAAAGCTGTTAAAAAAACATATATTTCAATGAAGAAGAAAACAGCTAAGGTAAAAGCAAATGAATTAAATGTAAGAACAAATGCAGGAACGAGTTATAAAGTTGTAACAAGAGTAACAAAGAATAAAAAAGTAACGGCATACGGTTATAAAAATGACAAGCATAAAAAAAGATGGTATAAAATAACTTTTAAGAAGGGAAAAAAGACTTACAGAGGTTATGTTCACAGTAAATATCTGAAATTTTAAAAAGAGAACAATGTGTTCTCTTTTTTATTATGTATTGTTGTGACTTGAGTATTTTATCGATATAGGTTTTATATTAATGAATTAAATTTTATGTATTTTAATTATCGATAATGGGTATTACACACTGATGTATTTAGAGCAACACACAAAAGCATATATTTACACACTATTTTTAATATCGTAATAAATTTAATTTAACAGGCTTTTTTTCATTAAAAAAGGTTGTTTTTTTATTACACAAAAAGTTGGCACGATATTTGCATTATATTTTACAAAGAAAAAAATCAAAGAAAGGAGGTACAGTATATTATGATTGGGATTTTAGTTGTTACACACGGTAATGCCGGAAAAGAGTTAATAAAAAGCAGTGAACTTATTATCGGAAGTCAAGAAAAATTGGAAGGACTATCGTTAAATCATGGTGATGATATTAATGAACTTGAAAAGCAAGTTGAAATGAAAGTAAAAGAACTTGATGACGGAAAAGGTGTTTTGGTAATGGTTGATTTACTTGGCGGCAGCCCTTGTAACGTTACCGGAAAAAATATAAAACGTTTTGAAAATATTGAATGCCTAACCGGAGTTAACTTACCTATGTTGATTGAAGCTTTAGCTTCGAGAGAAAATTATTCTTTAAAAGAGTTATCTCAAGTTGCTATGGATTCATCAGTTCAAGGAATAAAAGATTTAAAAAGTTTGATGTTCAGTTAATTTGTTTTTATTTACATTGTAATTATTCATTTGAAAAAAGAAAGAGGAGGGTTTAATTATGGCAAATATTAATCTTGTCAGAATCGACAGTAGACTTATTCATGGGCAGGTAATAACTAAATGGTTAAAGATGTCAGGCGCAAACAGAATAATCATCGTTGACGACGAACTTGCAAAAGATGATTTTATGTCAATTATTTATACTACTGCGGCTCCGAAAGATGTAAGTGTTGAGATTTTGAGTATTGATGATGCGAAAAAAGGATGGATGGAAAATAAGCTTGGAGACGGAAGTTTACTGATATTATTTAAGGATATTAAAACATGCTACAGACTTAAAAATGAGGGTGTTGATATTGAAAAAATTCAAATAGGAGGGCTTCCAAGTGCTCCTGGAAGAACGGTTATATTAAGAGCTGTATCATTTGATGAAGACGATGTTATGAAATTGAAAGAGCTTCACGAGTCAGGAGTCGAAATAAATATACATATTATTCCTGAAGAACCAAAAATGAGTTATGAAAATATGATTAAGAAATTCGAAGAAAAAAAATAGTAAAAGAAATTAAGGAGAAAAATTATGTTATTAACATTATCGATCGTAGCCGGTCTTTGGTACTGGATTAGTCAAAGTAAATTAGGGTATACATTTCATTGGGCTATTTGTCAGCCTATAGTAATGGCTCTTCCTTTTGGGCTTATATATGGCGACGTTGCAAAAGCATTGATTATAGGGGCTTCTCTTGAGATGGTATATCTTGGTATGGTTGCTGCAGGGGCAAATATACCTGCGGATGAAAGTTTAGCTGGGGTTATTGCCATTCCTATAGCGTTGGTTTCTGATATTCCTGCGGCAACAGCAGTTACCCTTGCAATTCCTTTTGGGTTGTTAGGTGTACTTCAAGATCAAATCAGAAGAACAATTCAAGCAAGTTTTGCTCATAAAGCGGATAAATATGCTGAAGAATGCAATATAAAGGGGATAGAAAGATGTGCAATATTGTTCCCATTGATTTTAGGTTTCTTTTTAAGATTTCCACCTGTATTTTTAGCTAACTACTTTGGTTCTGGTGTGGTGGAAAATATGCTTGCAGCTATTCCTGTGTGGTTAACTCACGGATTGGAAGTTACGGGAGGAGTTTTACCTGCCCTTGGTTTTGCCATAACAGTATTTATTATAGGTAAGAAAACATATCTGCCATTCTTTATTTTAGGTTTCTTTATGGTTCAATACTTAAAAATCAGTGTAATGGCAGCTGCGATATTCGGAACGTGTATGGCATTACTTATAGTTTTCTTGAGAAGAGAAAATCAAAATACTACAACTTAAAAGGAGAGTAAAATGAAACAAGAAAATATGGAAAAAAATTTGGTTAACGAAGAAGTTAATGAAGTTGTTGAAAATAAAGAAGATAAAGCCGAAAAAATAACGCAAAAAGATATTAATAAAGCATTTTTAAGGTGGTGGATAGATGTAGAAGTTGCAAGTTCATACGAGAGGATGCAAGGTATTCCATTTTGCTATTCAATGATACCAATCTTGAAAAAATTATATAAGAAAAAGGAAGATTTAAGTTATGCTTTAAAAAATCACTTAAACTTTTTCAATACTCAAGGTACATGGGGTACTCCTATTCACGGCATGACAATAGCCATGGAAGAAGAGCTTCATGACGGTGACAGAGAGATGAGAGAAAATGCCATTACTGGTATTAAGACCGGTTTGATGGGGCCTCTTGCCGGTATAGGAGATACAATAGACTGGGGTACGTTAAAAACGATTATTGCAGGTATTGCTGTTACTTTCGGTATAACGGGAAGTGTACTTGGTGCAATTATTCCATTTTTATTCACAATTATTACATTCTTTATCGGCAAATATTTATGGAATATGGGGTATAAACTTGGAAAAGAATCAGTAAAAAATATTCTTCAATCAGGCTGGATTAATGAACTTATTTCAGGTACGGCTATTTTAGGGTTATTCATGATGGGTGCTTTGGCATCAAGTTACGTAAAATTAACTATTCCGATAGCTTTTACCGTTGGCGGTACTCAGATGACAATACAAGGTATTTTAGACAGCATAGCACCAGGGTTATTACCTCTTGGAGTAGTTTTTGGTATATACTATGTACTTAAAAATAAAACACAAAAATACGGACTTATTTCAATTGCTATAGTTGTTATATCAATACTTGGTGCATTGGTAGGATTATTTTAAACAGATATATATAGAGATTATGTTAGGTTATTTTAGGAGGATTTAGACGGATATGTTAGTCAGAATGGATGAAATTTTAAATAAAGCAAAAAAAGGAAAATACGGAGTTGCCGCACCGAATGTTTATAATGATATCAGTGTAAAAGCTTGTTACGAGGCTGCATGCGAATTAAATGCACCTATCATTTTAGATTGTGCGGGCTTGGATGTTCTTGAAGAAACTGCAGATATAGTCAGATTTTATGAAAGGAAATATCCAAATGTTATAGCAGCTTTAAATTTAGATCATGGTGGTTCTTTTGAAGAAATAATGCATGCCATTAAATACGGATTCACTTCTGTAATGATAGACAGATCTACTCTTGAGTTTGATGAGAATGTAAGAGAAGTAAAAGAAGTGGTAAAAATTGCTCATGGTGCGGATGTTTCTGTTGAAGCGGAACTCGGACATGTGGGACAAGGTTTTGAATATGAAGAAACGAGAGATGCCGGACTTACAAAAAAAGAAGATGCTTTACGATATATTGAGCTAACAGGTGTTGATTGTCTTGCTGTTGCCGTAGGGACTTCTCATGGAGCATATAAAGGAACTCCTCACTTGGAATTTGAATTGTTGGATGATTTAAATAAGTCGATAGAAATTCCATTGGTATTGCACGGCGGTTCTGGAACAGGAGATGAAAACTTACAAAGAGCGGTAAAAACAGGTATTCAAAAAGTTAATCTATTTACGGATTTAAGTACCGCGGCATTAAATGCAATGGTTAAGTATCTTGACTTTGATTGGAACAGTGTAAAACAAGACGGTTCAAAAGGAGAGTTCGGGAATTTAAAGGCTAATCTTTGTGATATATCTGTTGCAGCAAAAGACGGATTTGCTGATTTGTTAAAGCATTACATTAAACTTTTCGGTTCAAACGGAAAAGCTTAAATTGAGAGTAATATCATAATAACAACGGATTGATTAAGGAGGTTTTATGAATAATTTTAATTTTTTATGCGATACAAAATTTATTTTCGGAAAAGAAACCGAAAAAACGGTAGGCAGTGAAATAAAACAATACGGGAAAAAAGTTTTGTTTGTAAATGACGGAGGGGATTACTTAAAAACGACAGGTCTTTATGATTCTGTTGTAAATTCTCTAAATGAAGAAAATTTAGAGTTTATAGAATTAAGCGGTGTTAAGGCAAATCCCGAAGTTGAGCTTGTGAGGAAAGGTATTGATATTTGTAAAAAGGAAAACATTGACTTTATTTTGGCAGTAGGTGGGGGAAGCGTTATCGATACTGCAAAATCAATAGGGGTAGGTGTTTATTACAACGGTGATGTATGGGATATTTATGAAGGAGTTGGAACAATAAACGATACTTTGCCGGTAGGCGTTGTTCTTACAATTCCTGCAACTGGAAGTGAAGCGAGTATATCTGCTATTTTAACAAACGGAAACACAAAAAGAGCCATTGATGATGTTAGAATCAGACCGGTATTTTCGGTTATGAATCCGGAGCTTACATATTCTCTTCCTCCGTTTCAGACTACAGCTGGATGTGTGGATATTATATCTCATGTGTTTGAAAGATACTTTACAAATACAAAAAATGTTGAATTTACTGACAGGTTGTGTGAAAGCACAATCAAAACGATTATTGACAATGTATATAAAGTTATGAAAAATCCAAAAGATTATGAAGCAAGAGCAGAAATAATGTGGGCAGGGACAATTGCTCATAACGGAATTTTAGGTGTTGGCAGAGACGAATGCTGGGGAGCTCATATGATAGGTCATGAACTCAGCGGAGAATACAAGATTACTCACGGAACAACCCTTGCTCTTATTCTTCCTCACTGGATGAAATATGTATATAAACACGATGTAATGCGTTTTGTAAGATATGCGGTAGAGGTTTGGGGAATAAGACAAAATTATGATAACCCTGAAGAAACAGCTCTTGCCGGTATTGAAAAAACAAAAGAGTTCTTTGAATCTGTCGGTCAGCCTACATCTTTAAAAGACGTAAACGTAGGGGATGAGAAAATCGTTGAAATGGCAGAAAAATGTACAAAGAACGGCAATGTGGGCGGATTTGTTTCTCTTAGTAAAGAGGATGTAATAAATATTTACAAGAGTGCTTTAGAATAAAATTATATGGTAAAAAGGAGAAATAAAAATGGACATAAAAGAAATGAAATTTTCGGTTCTAACAGAAAAAGGACATGCGGAAGTTAGAACAAGACCTTTACCTGAAGTTGGGGAAAGACAACTTCTTATAAAACAAGAGGCATGCAATATATGTACGACAGATTACGGTCAATGGTTAGGACTTAGGGAACATCAAGGTTATCCTATGGCGGGCGGACATGAAGGTTCAGGTATTGTTGTTGCAAAAGGCAGCAAAGTAATGGATTTTGAAATCGGAGACAGAGTTGCAATGGCGTATGACGGATGCGGCGAATGTGAAGCGTGTAGAAGAGGAGATGTTCTTCATTGTACGGATACCTCTATAACAGGAAGAACAGAAGACGGTTACTTGGGTGCTTTTGGGTTTGCTAATTATGCCGTTAGAAATGCAAGAAGTGTTATCAAAGTAAATAAAGATTTATCTCCTAGCGAAGCGGCTTTTCTTGAGCCATTGGCAACTGTTGTAAAAGGACTTAAAAAATTAAGAGTAAAACCTATGGAAAATGTCGTAATCATAGGTGCAGGTACAATGGGACTTGTTAATGCACAAGCTGCAAGAGCAAACGGATGCAGAGTTATTGTTTCAGAAGTGATGGAAAAGAAACTTGAAACTGCTAAAGCGATGGGTTTTGAGGTTATAGATGCCGGTAACTGTGACCCTGTAGAAGAAGTTAAAAAACTTACAGGCGGTGTAGGTGCCGATGCAGTTATCGTTGCCGTAGGTTTGACCCTTGCAAATAATCAAGCTATTGAAATGTTAAAAGCAACAGACGGAAGAGTATTATTCTTTGCTGCCGGATATCCTGCGCCTGAACTTGAGTTTGATTCAAACTTAGTTCATTATAAGAGGCTTGAACTAATCGGTACATTTGCAGCAGATTCAATTGATTTCTTTACAGCCGGAAGAATGTTAAGTGATAGAAGCGTAGATGTTTCAAAAATTATTGAGCCGACTAAATTTAAATTGGATGATGTGCAAAAGGCATTTGAAATGGCTTCAAAACCGGGGATGTACAGGGTGAGTGTGCTACTTCAAGATTAATTATAAAAAATGTACGAATAAATAATAATAAATACTTTAAAATTAAATTGTTTCAGGAACTATATTATATATAGTTCCTTTTGGCATATGTATTGTATTTTAATTGATTGAAGTTAATTAATTTGTTTTTTATTTTTATAATAGAAGTATGAGTTATGAGATAGCAATTTTATGAGAATGACGGATAATTGCGGTTTGACAAAAATTTAAAACTATTGTATATTGCAAATATAGGAGCGTAAGATATATGTTAAAACTGGAGCAGACTCAAAAACAAAAACAACAGCTGATTATGACCCATGAAATGAAGCAGGCTATTCAGCTTTTAAATTTTAATGTATTTGAACTCAGTGAATTTCTGGAAAATGAAGCTGATATAAATATGTTTATTGAGGTTGAAAATCCGATAAAAAATGATATATCAACTTGTATGGAAAATGAAGAGTATAAAGTAAGAAAAAGTGAAGAAAATGAGGGGGATTCCTATTTTGTATCTTCAAAGTCAGGTTTTAACGATAATATAGCAAGAGCGGTAATGGGGGAAACATTGAAAGAGAATCTTATGTTTCAACTCAGATTTATCGGTATTAAAGGAATTTATAAGGAAGTATGTGAATATCTTATTGATTATGTGGATAACAAAGGGTATTTGAATATAGACGAGGATGTAATGTGTTCCTTGTTAGAAATTGACAAAGATGAGTTGGACTTTTGTATAAATACAATTCAATGTTTTTATCCGGTTGGGGTGTGTGCCAGAAGTCCTATAGAAAGAATAATTTTGCAATTAAAGAAAAAAGGTTTATACAGAGAAGAACATCTTATTCTTCTTACAAGCTATATGGAAAATATTGCTTATGGAAAAATAAATACCATACATTTAAAAACGGGTTTTGATATCAATTTTATAGAAAGCCTTATAGAAGACATTAAATCGTGTAAATTGAATATAACAAGTGAATTTCTCCAAACGGATGACAATGATTTGTACATATACCCTGAAATAAGAGTAATCGAGGATAATGGAAATGTAGAGGTTTCTTTGATTGAAGATAATTCGCCAAAGATAAAAATAGATACGAATGCCGTTGTTGATATGAATCAGGCAAGAAGCGATGATGAACTTTTGAGTTTTTATAAAAATTATTATGACAAAGCCATGTTTATTATATTTGCGGTAGAAAAAAGAAAAGAAAATATGCTTAAAATCACAAAAGAAATTTTTAAGGTGCAAGATGAATTTCTTCAAAAAGGGAAATTGAAGCCTTTGAAGATGGCGGATATAGCTGAGTCTTGTGAAATAAGTGTTTCTACTGTAAGCAGGATTGTAAATGAAAAGTATATTGATACAAAAAGAGGGATATTTTCTCTTAAAACTTTTTTTAAACATTCTGTGGGAAAAGGTACTAAAGGTGAGGATAATAATGTATCCGTCGATACCGATATAAAAAATGCAATGCGGGAAATTATAGATAATGAGGATAAAAATAAACCTTTAAGCGATGAAAAAATATCTAAATGCTTAAAGGAAAGAGGGTATGATATTTCCAGAAGAACGGTTAATAAATACAGAGGTCAACTTAATATACCGTCGGCTTCGATAAGAAAAAAAGATTAAGTACTTGAAATAATTAATATCATTGTATTATAAAATCAAAAAAGATGCATAAAGCATCTTTTTTGACTTTAAAGGAGAGTTTAAAAATATTTCATGTATTCGTCTGATATTTGATTATTTTTCTTCCATAGAAGTCATACCTACACTTAATCCTTTGGGTTTTACCTCAAAAGTTTTATTTACAGAACCGTATACTTCTATCATTTCCATCAATACTTTTTTCGCACCTTCTCTTGCAACTCTGTATACATCATACGCCCCCGAGCCTTCAAGGTTTGCGTCTTTTAAAGCATCAACGGCACCTCTGCATACGTCATTTGCGATGTTTACTTTGTTAATTCCCATTGTGCAAACTTTTCTCAGGGAATCTAAATCCGTGCCTGATGAACCGTGAAGTACCAAAGGCAAATCAGATAATGCTTTTTTGATTTCTTCCAATCTTTCAAAATCTATTTCGGGTTTGAATCCTTTTGGATATGCTCCGTGTGCCGTTCCTATTGCCACTGCAAGACAGTCTACATTTGTTTTTTCTACAAATGTTACGGCTTCGTCGACACTTGTAAGAGCTGCGTTTCGGTCAATTTCATAATTGTCTGCCTGCCCTACGTGCCCGAGCTCTGCTTCTACGCTTATTCCGAGATTATGGGCTATGTCAACGATGTCTTTTACTTCTCTTACATTATCTTCAAAAGGAAGGGATGATCTGTCAACCATTACGGAAGTAAATCCCGCTCTTATGGCTTCCAATATGTATTTTTTATTTCCACCGTGGTCAAAATTGAATGCTATTGGAACTCTCGATTCTTCTGCCAGCATTGTACATATTTTTGCGATAAAATATATGTCGGGGTGCATTCCGTATGCAAAGTCCAAAATCAAAGGGGCATTTAATTCTTCTGCCGCTTCTATAAATGCTCTCGTATCTAACTCTGTTATTACATTTGGAGCTGCTACAGCATAATTGTTTTTATTGGCATCATCTAAAATTTCTTTCATTGTTACTAACATCTTATTTACCTACCTTACTATGCATTTCATATCTTCATCTTTAAAGTATCTGTTTAAATCTTCTGCCACTATTTCTACGGCATTTGCTATTGTGTCGTTGGATATTCCCGCAATATGAGGTGTCAATGTTATGTTATCGAGTTTTGTGTAAGGATTGTATTCACTTAAAGGTTCTTCATCATATACGTCTATAGCTGCTCCTAGAATATCTTTATTTTTTAAAGCTTCAATCATGGCTTTCTGATCTACTAACCCTGCTCTTGCGGTATTTATGAGTGTTGCCATTTTATTCATTTTGTCAAATTCTTTTTTACCTATAAAGTTTTTTGTTTTTTCAGAGTATCTTAAGTGAAGAGATATAATATCGCATTTTTCTAGCAGTTCATCAAGACTTACTGGATTTCCACCTAATTCTTTTACTTTTTCGTCACTTAAAAACGGATCATGTACAAGAACCTTGCATCCAAAGCCGCTTAAATTTTGTTGTACTCTTTGTCCTATATATCCGAATCCTATAAGACCGATTGTACGATTTCTCATATCTATGTAGTTAATATCATTGGGATATTCTTTTTCCCATTTCCCGCTCATCAATAAATGATGGCTTTTGGCGATGTTTTTTACTTCACTTATCATCATCCCAACCGTAAAGTCGGCAACCGCATAAGCGCTTCTCCAAGGTGCATTTGTTACCGTAATACCTTTTTCGTGAAGATAATCTACGTTTACGCTGTCTACTCCGCCTCTCATTACCGCAACCAGTTTTAGTTTTTTTGCATTGTCTATTACTTTTTTGTTTACAGGGGTTAAGTGCACTGCAATTACATCTGCATCTTCTGCAAGTCTTACAAACTCGTCACCTGCTTCAACGGCTTCAGCTCCTTCAACTTCTGTTTTTAACATATATTCTGCAAAGGCTTCTTTTGTCGAAAGCAGTTTGTTGTCATAAACAATTACCTCATTGTCATATTTTTCAAGTTCTTTTATTTCCTTGACCATTTCCGGTCTTACATAACAATCACATGCAACCAGTATTTTCATTTCGTTCCTCTTCTTTCTTTTGCTGTAAATATCGTAAATTTATACGATTGTTATATTTTTATGCTTTATATCCGTAAACCCGATTATAGGTTTACGGATATGTTGTTTAGGTTTGTAACCACATTTATTTATTCAGGTTCGTTTAAATTGTTTTCAAACAAAGATTTAATAGCCTCATAGGCTTCTTGTTCATCACTTCCGTTTATTGTTATTTGAATATCCGTTCCCTGAGTCGCTCCGAGTGCCATAACAGACATTATGCTCTTACAATTTGTTTCAATATCATTCGCTTTTATTTTTATATCGGAACTGTATTTTCCGGCTTCCTCTACCAATACTTTTGCCGGTCTTGCATGTATGCCTGTTTTGTTTTTTACTGTCGTTGAATATATCATATATTTCTCCTCGTTTATATATTTTGTTTTTTTGATTATTCTAATTCTTCTTGAGGTAAGTCTTTCTTAAACAGCCATACCCAAAGTACTACAACTGCTGCTTGTGCAAGTATACAAATGGCAATTTTTGGAATAGAGCTTGCCATCAAAGCTGTAAACATACCTCCGTGCCATGCCGGAGTAGTTACTCCTAAAAGACCTACCATAGCTCCTCCGACTGCTCCTGCCAAAATATATGCCGGAGTGAATACCTTAAGGTCTGCCATGAAGAATGGTATTGGGAACTCCGTTATCTGACATATCCATCCTGCGAACAGACCTGGAACATTAGCTTTTTCGTCAGAAGTAAATTTCTTTTTAAATAACATAACTGCGATTGCTGTACCAAGACATCCTGATGTAGCAGAAACCATTGTTGCAGCTGCTGTTACGTTGTCTCCTGCGTTTATGTATATAAGTGCCAAAGGTAACATACCATAGCAGAAAGGACCGCCCATTCCGAAGCAGAAGCAAGCTCCGAATACAGCAAGAAGTAATGGTTTGTATCCTAGACCTTCAACCCAAACACCAAAGTTATATATAAGTTTCATTAAGAATGAACATGCAGGGTCAACTGCAAATTGCATTGCAAGGAACATTATAAAAGATGTAATTATAGGTATGAATAGGATTGATTTTGCCGAACTCATTACAGGAGGAAGTTTAAGATATTTAATTGTATATCTCGTTACGTATCCTGCAATAATACCGCCAACTACGGCTCCTAGGAACCCGCTTTCTCCGTTTGCCGCAAATAACCCTACTACCAATCCACTGGTAAGTGCAGGTCTTCCCGCCAAGCCGAAAGCAACGAACATGGCAAGAATATAGTACATCATTTTGAATAATTGATTACCCCATGTGTACATGTAGAATGCCAAACCCGATTTTGCTTCCGCAGCTGCGCCTGCGGTCCAGAAGTTTGGAATTGCCATAATGATGGCACCTGCTATAACAACAGGAATCATGTAAGAAATACCTGCCATCATTGCTCCGTACATTTCTTTTCCTAACGCTCTTAGTTTATCTTTCATATTATATTCTCCTATTTCATAGATGTATTTATTTTTTATTTTTTATATCTTCATCAAGTTTTCCCGCTTCAATTAAATTATCTATCATTATTTCAGGATGTTTTAGAATGTTTGCATAATCAACTTCTACTATTTTGTCTTTATAATTGTCGAAGCGTTCCATTCCGCTTGGAAGTATACCGCAACAAAGAATTATTGCATCCGCTTCCTCTATCTCTTTAGGCGATAACTCGTCTTCCGGTCCAAGTTGTCCTTGAAGTTCAATGTGAACATCTATACCGTATTTTTTACCTTCTCTTTTCATCGCTTCCGCTGCCATGTATGTATGTGCTATACCGCATGGACAAGAACTGATTCCTACAACTTTCATTTTTTTCCTCCTATATGTTTTCATAACGGATTTTGAATTCATCCATAATAATATTTTTATTTTTTTCTGTCTTAAGTTTATTTAAAAAATCTTCATCTAAAAATAATCTTGTAATGTTTGCCAGCATGCTTATGTAATCTTTTTGTTCTGTTGATTCGGGAATTGCCAGCATTAATGCTATTTGTGCATCTTCTCCGTCATCTTTGTCGTAAACAAAAGGTTTAAATCTGCAAAATGCAATTGACGGTTTTATGACTGTTGCCGATTTCCCATGAGGTACGGCAAGACCGTTGCCCATATAAGTGGAACCGGATTTTTCCCGTTCATAGAGCGCTTCTACAAATTCTTTTGAATCTTTTACGCAGTTTGCTTTTTGAAACATATCCGCCATTTTTTTGAATAAGTTGTCTTTATTCAATATTTCCACATCGCTTACGTCTATGGTATCTGTGCATAAGATTTCGTTTATATCTTGCTTCATGTCATTCCTCCTTTATGATTTTTTATAGTATTTGGCTTCAAATTCTTTTAAGATTTTTCTGAATTCTTCTTGAGTGTTGCATAGTTTGAGCTTGTTTAAAACCGTTTCATGATTAATCAGTTCCATCAGTTCCGATAACGCTTTAAAATGTTTGTTTGATTTTGTGGCAGCCAGGGATATGACCAGTTTTACCGGATCATAATCTGCGTTCCCGAATTTAATCGGATTTTTTAAAGTGATAAAAGTCATGCATGTTTTATTTACATTTCCCATTGCTTTTGCGTGTGGCAGTGCAATTCCTTCCGATATAACGATGTTTGAGCCTAGTATTTCTTTTGATTTAAGCATCTGTTTTCCGTAGTCTTTTCTCACACATCCGCTTTTGTACATTAATTTTCCGCTTAAAAGAATCGCTTCCGTGGCATTGGTTACATCTGCATTTAAAAGGATATGTTCGTCCGTTGCAAACTCACTCAATAAATACTGATTATTCTTTGTTATACTTTCTTCTTTTATAAAATATTTTTGAATTTGCGTTTCCAGTTTTTTATAGTCATTTATAATGCAGCTTTTCGATATAATTTCCATTAAATCGTCTATGACAAAACTGTAATTATCCTTGTTTTTTATGTTTGTTTTACTTATAAATTTTTTTATATTGAATATGTCCTTGTTGTTTAACAGGGGAGATACGTATATAATTGATTTGTTTTGTCCTATGGATAATTGGGTTGTCGATATTACCAAGTCGATTCCTTCCTTGTTGATTTTATGGAATTCTTCTACAGAACAGGTTCTTTCAACTATAATGCTCGGAAATTCATTTATGAGTCTTGTTTTGAGCATATTGCTGGTTCCTATACCGCTTGAGCAGACGATAATGGTTCTGAAAATATTGAAGTTCTTTTTTTGTTTTGTTTTTTCTATAGACGCCGCTATATGCATTGTCAAAAAACTTATTTCGTCATCACTGAGTTTTTTTTCCAGCTTCTCTTCAAATAATTTTCTTCCAATTTCACATGCTTTAAAAATTTCGGCATATTCATTCTTTATATCTTTTAAGAGGGGATTTGATACTTTAATATCAAAAAGCAATCTATGAATGGTTGAACTTATATGCATAAGAATATTTTCAAACAATGTGTCGTCTTGTATTAGATCAATGCAAAGGAAATCTTGTACAATACCAATAAATTCTTTTACGATTTTCTGTTCATCATATGAACTTAAATTAATATTTTTTGATAAATAACGTTTGTTTTGAGACATCATATAGTGAATGATGTATGTGATTTCGGTTTTTGATATATCCATGTTTGCTGCGTTATTTAACAGTTTATTGTTGGTTAGTATCCACTCTTTTAACTTAGCGGTATTGTTTAATGCCTGAGATCCCTGATTTTCTTTAAGCAGAAGATATTTTCCTTTTTTTATACGTTGAAGAGATATCAGTATGTATAAGAATATTCTTATAAAAGCATCTTCACTGAATTTGATCATAAAGTCGTTTTCATACTTTTTTATGAAGTTGTTTACTGCCATTACATTTATGTCTTTTGTTATAAAATTTATATAACTGTTCATCGATAAATTTAAGGTCAGAAAATCACTTCCGTTAAAGCTGTTGTATATTTTTTGAAAATCAAATTCTTTTAGGCTCGATTCTATATATTCAAGGGAAACATTTCTGAAAGTAAGTTCATCATATTCCAAAGTTATGCCGATTCTCGGTTTTTTTATTACCTTAATTCCTCTGCTTGAAAGCCATTTTTCGCTTTGGGCAAAATCTTTTACGATAGTTGTTTTACTGGTGTTTGTTTTATCCATAAGATAATCGTAAGTTATGGCTTTATCGCTTATTAATAACTCATATATGATGATGCTTATTCTTTCTTCTTTTGCATAATACTCTTCGCCATTGTTTAAGACGTTTATTATGTTGTATAGTTCTTTATCACTTTTGCTTTCATTGGTAATTAAAATTCCCTTCTTTCTGTCTCTTACAATTTTTATGGAAGAGCCTTTCAAAACATTTTCAATATTTTTTATATCCTCTCTGATGGTTCTTGTGGAAACCTCATATGTTTCCGCAAGTTCGCTGATTGTTTTGAAACCATGGTTTTTCAGTAAATACTTAAGTATTGTAATTTCTCTTTTCATAGCATTTCTCCGTGATGTTGAATTTTAGCCATTACTTTGTGAAAATATTAAATGAAATAAATATATTTATCTTCAATAACATTAAATCACAAATAAAAGGCGCGGTAAATTGTAATAAATTTCCGTTAAAAGTGAAAAAATAAGATTAATTATATAAAATATGAAAACCTTTTAAAATAAGTGCTTTCGTCATTACTAAATTGAATAATTTTGAAATTTCAATTATAAATGAAATATATTTGTATATTTTTTATTTATAATTTACAGAAATTGTTTTAGATATTTGTTTGTATTTTTAATCTGAATTTAACAAATATTCAAATTGAATATCATTAAGTAATATTTTATCATACTTTTTGTAGCGAGTTTGATATAATGTATAAAGTTCAAATCAATGTTCTGTTTTAGTTTTTTTCTTATAGAAATATTACATATATAATAATAAAATGGGTTGTTTTATATTGTTACAAAAAGTATATATTTTTATAATCTTTAAAATGAGTTGATTATAGAGAACCGTATGTATACTTAATTAAAAGATTTTTACTGTGTAATTGTATAAAATATACTTATGAGTTTTTGTTTTTTAATATGATTTTTTATTCTTTTATTTTGATAGATGATTTTAAATAAATATCAATTTTTAATTATATAAATAACTTTTAATTATTATTTTAAAGAAAATAAAAAGAAGGAGTGTTTCATTGCATTAAAATAAACCTCTGATACTTATTCAGAGGTTTATCGTTACTTATATTTTAAAGCCATAAAAGAATAATACCGCCTTTTCCCGAGTTCACAACCTTGGTAAGGGTTTTTTGTACTTTTATTTTGTTGTCATCTTCTATTGATGTTAGCTTATTATGCATATTATCACTAATCATGTTTTTCAAATTACGTCCGAAGAATTCACTTTCCCAAATTTTTTCCTGGTCGTTTTGATATTCGTCCATTATTTTGTCATAAAATACCAGGCATTCTTCTTCAGATCCTATTGTCGGACTGATGGATGTTTGTACATCAGTACATATAATGTGCAAAGCCGGTGCTGATGCTTTTATCTTCACTCCGTGTCTTGATGATTTATTTATCATTTCCGGTTCTTCCAGAACATAATCTTCAAATTCGGGAGTAACGATTCCGTATCCGCTGTTTTTAGCGGTGTTTAAAGCTGATTCTATCTTTTCATATTCTTTTTTTATCTTTGTTAAATTTGCAACCAAAGAGAATAAATCGGATTCTCCGTTTATGCTTATATCATTTTTTTTACTCAGTAAAGCGTAAAATACTTTATTATCTACTTTTATGTCCACATCTATTATTCCGCAGCTTAAATCGACATTTGTTACGTCGATGTCAAAACTTTCAAAATCAGAATGTTTTATTCCTTCAATAACCTTGTTTAAAGTGTCCTTTTCTTTTGAGTTTGATAATATAAAATCATAAATTTCTTTGTTTATATCATCTTCATCGTCAATCAAATCAAGCCATAAAGGGAGTAAATAGTTAATTTCTTTTATAGGAAACTCAAACAGAACATCCATTAATAAATTCTCTATATCTTCAAGAGTTATGTTCATAACATCAAGTACGATAACTTTACATTTATATTTTTCTTCGAGCTTTGCTGCCAAATCTTTACTTTCCTTGCTGTTTGGCGATGTTGTGTTTAATATGGTTACGAAAGGTTTATTTATATTTTTAAGTTCGTTTATTACTTTTTCTTCAGCTTCAATATAGTTTTCTCTGTCGATACCGCTTATGCTTCCGTCAGTTGTTACCACGATTCCTATTGTGGAATGTTTTTCTATTACTTTCTTTGTTCCCATTTCCGCAGCTTTTTTAAAAGGCATTGGATTGTCGGACCATGGTGTTCGTATCATTCTTTCTTCATTTTCATCCATGTCTCCGATTGCTCCCGGTATTACATATCCGACGCAATCAACCAGCCTTACATTTAAATCTACACCTTCTGCGAGTGATATGTTTGCTGCGGTATTGGGTACGAATTTCGGTTCGCACGTCATTATGGTTTTTCCTGATCCGCTTTGAGGTAATTCATCCACTGCTCTTTCTTTTTTAAATTTATTTTCAATGTTTGGTATTACCAAAACATCCATAAATTTTTTTATAAAAGTGGATTTACCACTTCTGACCGGTCCCACTACTCCCAAATATATATCACTGTCTGTTCTTTTTGATATATCTTCGTATATTCCTAAATTCATAAGAAAACCTCCAAACTCATGTCTCTTAGTTATACATATTCGCTTGGAGGTTAAAATATAATTATTTTTTTTATATTATTTAATTTTCTTGTTTTTTTCTATAAATAAGCTTTATTGGGCTACCCTTAAAAGTAAATGCTTCTCTTATTTTATTTATTAAGTATCTAGAATAAGAATCCTGCTCAAGTTCGGGGTCGTTTACGAATATTACAAAAGTAGGCGGTGTTGTTGCCACTTGGGATGTGTAGTATATTTTCATCCTTTTCGTGCCTTTTGCCGGAGGATTATTCATCATAACGGCATCTCCCATAACTTCGTTTAACAATCCTGTTGTGATTCGTTTATCGTATTCTTTTAGGACTTCTTCTATTAAAGGCATAAGTTTATGAGTTCTTTTTTTCTCGGTTGCACTTATAAACAGAATCGGTGCAAAGTCTAGGAAATAGAGTGAATTTCTAACCTTTTTTTCCATTTCTTTCATTGTGTTTGTTTCTTTTTCGACCAAGTCCCATTTATTTATTATAATTATTACGGCTTTATATCTGTCTTTTATCAGACCTGCGATTTTTACATCCTGATCGGTTACCCCTTCCATGGCATCAATCATGAGCAGACATATGTCACTTCTTTCTATCGCTCCTATTGCTCGTATAGTGGAATAGTGCTCTATATCGTCATATATCTTTGCTTTTTTTCTTATTCCCGCAGTATCGATTAATGTGTAATTTTTACCTTCATAGTTGAAAATAGTGTCTATCGCATCTCTTGTTGTTCCCGAAATATTACTTACTATTACTCTGTTTTCTCCCAGTAGTGTATTTACCAAGGTTGATTTCCCCGCATTTGGTTTTCCCACAACCGCAATTTTGGTTCTGTCTTCTTCTTCGATGCCTTTTTTGTTTTCAGGAAAATGTTTGACTATTTCATCCAACAAATCTCCGAATCCAAGAGCATGTTCCGCACTTATTGCAATAGGTTCGTCAAGTCCTAAATCATAAAATTCATATCTCAAATAGTCTATATCGAAGGAATCGATCTTGTTTACTGCCAGTACACACGGTTTCCCGCTTTTTCTTATCATTGTTGCAACGTCTCTGTCTGAAGCGGTAACCCCGTTTCTTCCGTCTACAACCAAAACTATGACATCTGCCATGTCTATTGCAAGGTTTGCCTGTCTTTTCATTTGTTTTAAAATGATATCGTCGCTTTTAGGTTCGATTCCTCCGGTATCTATCAAGAAGAAACTGTTCCCTCCCCATGATGTATCTGTGATTATTCTGTCTCTTGTAACTCCCGGGGTATCTTCGACTATTGAAATTCTTTTTCCCGATATTTTATTGAATAAAGTTGATTTACCGGTGTTCGGACGTCCGATAAGTGCAACAAAAGGTTCTTTCATGTTTATTTTCTCCTTAATTACTTAATTTATCTATCATCTTAATGTCTTCTTCGCTTAATGTTACCTGTACCGTTTCGTTATCGGTATATATAACTTTGCCGTCTTTCATTCCGCTTGGTTTCTTTACATACTTTATATAAGTATAATCAACGGCTACATTGGATGAGTTTTTTGCTTTTGAATAATATACGCATAATTTACACCCAAGTTCCAATGCTTCTTTTGAATAAACTCCGTTATTTGTTCTAATTATAACATGAGAAGAGGGGATATCTTTTGTATGAATCCACAAATCTGTCTTTAAAGCAAATTTTCTGGTTAAATAATCATTATCCATCGAGTTCCTTCCGACGTATATTTCATATCCGTCACTGCTTTTGAATACCAATTTTTTTACCTGTTTTAGATTGTGTTTCTTTTTCTTTTTTCTTATATATCCCAAATTTTCCAAAACTTGCTTTATTTCTTCCACTTCAGGATACGTTTTTGCTCTTTCCAAATACAGAGATTGGGATTCAAGAAAGTAAACATTTTCTTCTCCTTCTTTAATAAGTTTTTCCAAATATTTTTTTGAGTTTTCGAGTTTTGTATATTTTTTAAAATATTTATTTGCATTTTCGCTGGGAGATAGAGCCGGGTTTAAAGATATTGTGATATCTTCATAAGGCTCTTTAAAGAAGTTTAAAACGGTTATGTTTTTATCTCCCTTTTTTATAAGATGCAGATTTGAAAGTAATAATTGTCCTTTTATATTAAATTTTTCACTTCCTTGAGCTTTTGATAAATCTTTTCTTCTCAGTTCGAGCTTGTGCTCTTCTCTTGCCAGTGATCTGTTTATAATATTGTAAACATCTTTGTATACTACTTTTAATCTGTTTAATCGGTCTGTTTCTCTGTAATATTCGTCTATCATTAAAGATGGGGAAGAGAAAGATTCTTTGTCAAGTTTGTTATATGATTCTATTTCGGTACATACATAATCTTCGTTTTTACCGTCTTTTTTATAAATGATATAATTTAATTTTGAATCTATGTTTTTAAAATATTCTTTTACTTTATTGACAATATATTCTATTTCTTTTTTTTCGAGAGATTCAATGCCTATATTATAATCCAAATTTGATTTATCTATTATTTCGCTGTATATAATCGGACTTATTCCGTTAAAAGTACTCATTAAGGCACTTTTTAATGTTTTTTCTTTATGTCTTAATATATTGTCCACTGCAAGAAATTCGTTGAAATCAAGGGGGTTTAATCTATCTTTTGTAGGATACTCGTAATCTATTTTGGGAACAACTTCTCTCATTAGAGGATTATCCGGTCTTATATGTTTTATGGAGTCTATTATTTTTCCGCTTTCGTCATCAACCAAAATTAAATTTGAGTTCCTTCCCATCACTTCTGCGATTAATGTTAAATTTTGATATTCGCCTAGTAAGTTTATACTTTCAAAATGAATTTGTATTATTCTGTCAAATTCATATCCTTCAACCCCTGTGATTATTGCTCCCGTAAGATATTTTCTAAGCAACATACAAAAGCCGAAAGGTTCGTTCATCGAAGCGTTGTAACTTTCTATAAAGTGCACCCTGGGGGTTGAAGATCCCGCATTTATCAGTAACATATTTTTATCGTTGCCGAAAGTATGCAGTACTACTTCGTATTTTGTCGGCATATATATTTTATTTATCTTATTACCGACAAGCTTGTCGGTTAATTCTTTTATTAATGCATAAGTCGTGATAGAGTCAAAAGGCATTTTATCTTCTCCTTTATTTGTTTAACAGAGTAAATTATATATTAATTTTATTTTTATAGCAAATATTATAAACAATAATTTTTTTAATTGATTGAGTTGGTATTGTTATTTATGATTATATATTAATTTTAATATTTATATGATTTTAAATAAATGTATTTCTATTAAGGAATATTGGAAGGTTTTTAATTGTACTCGTTTTTTATTTAACAAAAATATCCTTTTAAGTAATATTTTTTATATGATATCTGTTAGATGTAAATTTTTTAATGGAAGAGAAATGTTAAGAAATTGAGGTCTTGCAGTTAACCTAAACTGGAAATTTAAATTATATATTTAAATAATTGTTAAATTTCTTTTTAAAAGTTAAAGAAATTTAATTGTTGTTTTTTTTTATGGAAAAGACAAGTAAATGAAAATTAATAATTGACAAACAATTTTATATTTGTTACATTTATATATGTAAAGGTTTATAAATTTTTACATGGAGGATAGTATGTATAAAGAACAAAGACAGGAAGCTATTTTACAATATATTTATGAGAAAAAAGAAGCAAGCGTTAAAGAGTTGTCTAAAATGCTGAATGTTTCGAATGTAACCATAAGAAAAGATTTAATTGAACTTGCTAATATGGGAAAAGTCTTGAAAACACACGGAGGAGCCACTTCTGTCGAGAGTATTCTTTCTACGGAAACGCCTCATTATCAAAAGGACAAAACATTCAGAGAAGAAAAGGAAAAAATAGGTAAAGTTGCCGCAAAACTGGTTGAAGAAGGGAATACTATTATAATAGACGGAGGATCTACTCCGTATCATGTTGTTCCAAACATTTTGGATAAAGAGGTTATGGTTATAACAAACGATGTAAAATCTGCTTATAAACTTGCTCTTGATTCAAAGGCAAAAGTTTTGGTTTCCGGTGGATATATAGAAAAATCCGTATTTTCTCTTTTGGGGGCAACATCGGAACATTTATTTGAAAATACTCATTCGGATATTGCCTTTATAGGCTTAGACGGTATTGATATAAATTATGGAGCAAGCGTAAAATCTTTTACTGAAATGCCCGTAAAACAAGCAATGATTAAAAATGCAGATAAAGTTGTTGCTCTTATAGATCATTCCAAGTTAAATCAGAAAATGTTAATTAAATTTGCAGAAATAGAGGATTTCGATTACATTATTACCGATGATATGAGCGAAGAAGACATAAGGGCTTTTAAGGAAAAAGGTGTTGATGTTTTATTAGCCAAATAAAGATCTCTTTTGAGGTCTTTTTTATTTAAATTAAAAGTTTGTTTAATTTTGAGAAAATTAATTTGCTGTGATATAATTTACAAAAGGAGGTTTTTATATGAAAAAATTTATTAATAAACCTGAGAACGTAGAAAATGAGATGTTAGACGGCATTATGAAAATGCATCCTGAATATGTAAAAAGATTGGATGGGTTTGATGTAATTGTAAGAAAGGAAAAAAAGAAAGATAAAGTTGCATTGGTAAGCGGTGGCGGAAGCGGTCATGAACCGGCACATGCCGGATATGTTGGCTATGGTATGCTGGATGCAGCCGTTGCCGGACCTGTGTTTACTTCTCCGACTCCGGATCAGATATATGAAGCTATTAAGGCTGTTGACGATGGAAAAGGAGCTTTGTTGATAATAAAAAATTATACCGGGGATGTAATGAATTTTGATATGGCAGCAGATATGGCCGGGATGGAAGATATCAAAGTTGAACAAGTTATTGTGAATGATGATGTGGCAGTTAAAGACAGCCTTTATACAACAGGACGAAGAGGTGTTGCCGGAACGGTATTTGTTCATAAAATAGCCGGGGCTGCCGCAGAAGAAGGAAGAAGCCTTGAAGATGTTAAATCTGTGGCTGAAAAAGTAATAGCGAATGTCAGAACCATGGGGGTTGCCATTTCACCTTGTACTGTTCCGGCTGCCGGAAAACCCGGATTTGAAATAAGTGATGATGAAATGGAAGTGGGAATAGGTATTCACGGAGAACCCGGTACCCATAAAGAACGATTGGCTACTGCTGATGAAGTAACCGAACATCTAGTTGACTGTATACTTAAGGACTTGGATTATGAAGGAAGCGAAGTTGCCGTTATGATAAACGATTCAGGTGCAACTCCTTTAATGGAGCTATATATAATAGGGAATAAGTTAGCCGATATTTTAAAAGACAAAGGGATTAAAATTTATAAAAACTTTGTCGGTCATTATATGACATCAATAGAAATGGCGGGATTTTCGATAAGTTTGCTTAAGTTGGACGAAGAATTAAAGGCTCTTCTTGACAGCAGTGCAAACACTCCTGCGTTTAAAACATTATAAGGAGAAGAAAATTGACAAAGGATAAATTAATTGAACTTATAGAAAAGATTGCAGATAAAATAGAAATCGAAAAACAATATTTGACTGATCTTGACAGTGAAATTGCAGACGGAGATCATGGCATAAATATGGCACGAGGTTTTGGCGCAGTGAAAGAAAAGCTTGCATCGTTAAAAGATAAAGATTGCGGTACTGTCTTAAAAACTGTAGGGATGACGTTGGTTTCTACGGTAGGGGGTGCTGCCGGTCCTCTGTATGGTACGGCTTTTATGAAAGCCGGAGCAGTTTGTGCAGGGAAAGAAGAACTTGATGGTGATGATTTTATCAATATAATGGAAGCTGCCATTGAAGGTGTAAAAATGAGGGGTAAATCGGATAAGGGCGAGAAGACTATGCTTGATTCTATGATTCCCGCATATGAAGCTTTCAAGTCTGAGCTTGAAAACGGTGATGTAAAAAGTGCAATGAGAAAAACATTGAATGCATCACAAGAAGGGGTTGAATATACCAAAACAATTGTTGCAACAAAAGGCAGAGCCAGTTACATAGGGCAGAGGAGTTTAGGGCATCAGGATCCCGGAGCAACTTCTTTTACGTATATGATAGAATGTTTATACGATATCTTATAAGTTAAAAGCTATATAAAAACCCGATTGTTATAGAATAACGATCGGGTTTATTTTATCTTTTGGCGGGGGTAGCAGGACTCGAACCTGCGCGTGATAGAGCCAGAATCTATTGCCTTACCAGCTTGGCGATACCCCTATAATATATAATATGATATAATAAAATTTTTAAATTATCAATAGAAAAAATAAAAAATCGAATGAAACTCATTCGATTAATTTGCGCATATGGCAGGGGTAGCAGGACTCGAACCTACGATCACGGAGTCAAAGTCCGTTGCCTTACCGACTTGGCTATACCCCTATGTTATGGGGTGAAAGATGGGATTCGAACCCACGGCCTCTGGAGCCACAATCCAGCGCTCTAACCAGCTGAGCTACAATCACCATCAAACAAAATTTTATAATGGCGCGCCTGAAGAGATTCGAACTCCTGACACACGGCTTAGAAGGCCGTTGCTCTATCCAACTGAGCTACAGGCGCATGATTAAATAATGGAGCGGGTGAAGGGAATCGAACCCTCGCGACTGGCTTGGAAGGCCAGGGCTCTACCACTGAGCTACACCCGCACTTACAAATGCTTAAATAGTATACCCCAAAATTTGTAAGTTGTCAACACTTTTGAGATAATTTTTAATTAATAATTTATATTTTATATGTAAAATTGGCTATTGAAAAAAAATATGTTATAATAAAACCAAATTCGGGAATTTAAGGAGAATTTAAATGATAATAAATACTAAGCATTTATTTGAAAATTATAACTTATATGAAGGAAAGGAAATTACAGTAAACGGATGGATAAGAACGATACGTTCATCCAATCAATTTGGATTTATAGAAATAAACGACGGAACTAGCTTTAAAAATGTACAAGTCGTTATTGAAAAAGACAAAATTGACAATTATGAAGAAGTGACTAAGTATCATGCTTGCAGTGGGATAGAGGTAAAAGGTATATTGGTTGCTACTCCGGATATGAAACAGGATTTTGAAATTAAAGCAAGTAATGTTTTTCTTCTTGCAGACAGCGAGCCTTCTTATCCTCTTCAAAAGAAAAGACATACTTTTGAGTATTTAAGAGAAATAGCACATTTAAGACCGAGAGGAAATAGTTTTAACGCTGTATTCAGATTGCGTTCATTGATTGCTTTTGCCATACATGAGTTTTTTCAAACCAGAGATTTTGTTTATGTCAACACCCCTTTGATAACGGCAAGTGACTGTGAAGGGGCAGGAGAAATGTTTCAGGTTACAACTTTAGATGTGAAAAATCCGCCGCTTGATGATTATAATGATATAGATTATGCCCAGGACTTTTTTGCTGACGAGACATATCTTACGGTATCAGGGCAACTTCAGGCAGAAGCATTTGCTCTGGCTTTTAAGAATGTATATACATTTGGTCCTACTTTCAGAGCTGAAAATTCCAATACACCTAGACATGCGGCAGAATTTTGGATGGTTGAACCGGAAATTGCCTTTGCGGATTTAAATGATGATATGGATTTGGCAGAGGATATGATGAAATATGTTATAAATTATGCTCTTGATAAAGCAGAAAACGAAATAAATTTCTTTAACAGATTCGTAGACAAAGGACTTATAGAAAGACTTAAGGGTATTGTCAATTCAACATTCAAGAGAATTACTTATACAGAAGCGATAGAAATACTTAAAAATGCAAATGAAAAATTCGAGTATCCCGTTGAGTGGGGACTTGATCTTCAAACAGAACATGAAAGATATTTGACAGAGAAGCATTTTAAAGCTCCTGTTTTTGTTACGGATTATCCAAAAGAAATAAAGGCTTTCTATATGAGGATGAATGATGACAATAAAACTGTTGCGGCTGTAGACTTATTGGTTCCGGGTGTTGGTGAAATTATCGGAGGAAGCCAAAGAGAAGAAAGGCTTGATATTTTGGAAAAGAGAATGGATGAACTTGGAATGAACAAGGAAAGTATGCAGTGGTATTTAGACCTTAGAAGATATGGAGGAGTAAAACACGCAGGCTTCGGACTCGGATTTGAAAGACTTATAATGTATCTTTCAGGTATGAAAAATATAAGGGATGTTATTCCTTTCCCAAGAACAGTAAATAATGCAAAATTTTAGATAAAATTAAACAGGGGTAGTGAATTATGTATAAAATTTTAGCGCTTGATATAGATGGGACATTATTTAATGATGAAAAACAAGTAACACCAAAGACCGTAGAGGCGATAAAAAAATGTAAAGATTTAGGTGTATATGTTGTTTTATCAAGTGGAAGATATTATAAAGGTGTACTTCCTGTTTCAGAAAGTCTTGAGCTTGATAATTGTTATCATGTTGCGGATAACGGTATAAGTTATTTTAATACAAAAGGTGAAGTAAGCTTTATAAAAGTTTTTGATAAAGAAGATTACAAGCGTCTTGTAAAGCATTTGAGAAAAACATGTAAATCTTTTGTGGTTACAAATGAAACGGGAATGTGGTACGAAACAGAGGATAAAAGCTGTGTTACTACAATGCGCCCAAATAATGGTGAAGCTCATTTTATTAAGTTAAAAGATATTTTAGATGTTCCAAATCCGTTTAAAATTTGTGCATATTATGAAACCGAAGAAGATGTAAATAGAATATTATCAAAGAAATATGAAACTATAACGGGATGTGTTTCTTATAGAGTTTTGATAGATTTTTATCCTAAAGGGATAGATAAATTTGTTACATTAATGGAAGTTGCCGATAAATTAAATGTAAAAGAAGAAGAGATTATAGCAGTTGGAGATAGTGATAATGATCTTCCTTTGATTAAAAATGCTGCCCTTGGTGTAAGTGTTGCAAACGGCAGTAAAAAACTAAAAGAAGCAAGTGATGTTGTTTTGGATCTTGATAATAATAATGATCCCGTATGTCATGTCATCGAAAATATAATAGAGAGAACTTTGTATACGGGGATGTTTTAAAAGGAGCGTAATGCTCCTTTTTATTATACTTAAATCTAAGTTATATAAAACTGATATTAATTTAGGTATAAATAGAATTGGACTTAGAATGAAACAATTAAATATTTTAGTTTATGTGAATTATTAAAATTTTTGTTATGTATATAAAATTTATGGCAAAGATTTTATATACATATTTTGAATATAAAAGTTTCTATGTTATTTGAAAGATGAGAGAATGGTGCTATAATATCTGTTAAAATATAAGAACAAACGTGGAGGTGGCTATGTATAAAGGTGGACTTGTTCTTGAAGGCGGTGGGATGAGAGGTATTTATACCGCAGGTGTTTTGGATTTTTTTATTGATAAAGATATATATTTTGAAAATACTTATGGGGTTTCAGCCGGAATTTGTCATGCTTGTTCCTATCTTGGAAAACAGAGAAACAGGGCTTACAGGGTAAATGTCGATTATCTTGATGATAAAAGGTATGCGAGTTTTTACAGTTTAGTTACAACCGGGGATTACTTCGGTGCCAAGATGTTATATGATGAAATACCAAATCGTCTTTATCCTTTCGATAAAAAAACATACGAGTTGTTTGAAGGAAATTTGTATGCTGTTGTTACAAATATGGAAACAGGTAAAGCCGAATATATAAAACTTGAGGATATGGATAAGGATATCGTTTATGTAAGAGCTTCCAGTTCTCTTCCTTTACTTTCAAGGATTGTCGAAGTTGACGGAAAAGAATATCTTGACGGAGGAATAGCTGATTCGATTCCCATTAACAGAGCAAAGGAAGACGGTAACGAAAAAAATGTTATTGTTCTTACTCAGCCTGATGGATATAGAAAAGAAAAAAATAAACTTTTGCCTGTAATGAAAATAAAATATAAAAAATATCCAAATTTTATCAATTCAATGGCAAACAGACATATAAATTATAATAATTCACTGGATAAAATCGAAAGTGAAGTTAGTAATGGAAGAGCCTTTGTTATAAGACCAAGCGTTGATATGAGTATTGACAGACTGGAAAAAAATAGAGATAAACTTGATGAATTGTATAATCTTGGTTATAACGATGCAAAGAAATCTTATGATAAATTGTTAAACTTTATATCTGATTAAAAAGAACCATTTGGTTCTTTTTTTATTAATTTTTCTTAATAACTATTAAAAAAAATTTAATAACATCTTAACCGGGACTTCAAGATTTAATTCTTTTAAAAATTTATAATAATATTACAAAATCACTATATACTTTGCAAAGTTTTATATTATTTTTAGAAGGTGAAATTTATGAAAAAAGATGTTTTAGTTGTTTTCGGAGGAGCTTCATTTGAGTATAACGTTTCTTTGGAAAGTGCTCACAGTGTTATTAAGTCAATCAACAAAGAAAAATATAATGTTCATTTGCTTGGAATAAAGAAAAATGGAAGTTGTTATTTGTATGAGGGTGATATAAATCTAATAAAAGATGACAAATGGTTTGATGATGAAACCTGTTATAAAGTTTTTCTTTCTATGGATAAGAACAAAAAGGGTATTAATTATTTAAAAGGAGATAAGTTTTATTTTAAACACATCGATGTTGTTTTTCCTGTTCTTCACGGAAAGAACGGAGAGGACGGAACGATACAGGGGCTTTTAGAGTTTACAGAGATTCCTTTTGTTGGGTGTGGTGTGTTGTCTTCGGCTTTATGTATGGATAAATACAGAGCTCATAAATTGGTTGAATCTTTTGGATGTAAAGTTCCAAGTAGTATATTGATAGATGATATTAATGATAAGGATAAAGTTGTTAACTTTATCGATAATATAGGGTTTCCTGTGTTTGTAAAACCTTTAAAATCAGGCTCGTCTTTCGGTATTACTAAGGTAATAAATAAAGAAAGATTATATAAAGCTTTAAAGGAGGCTTTTCGTTATGATAATAGAGTTGTGGTTGAAGAAAATATTGATGGTTTTGAAGTGGGAGTAGCTGTACTTGGTAATAAAAAAATTGTTAGAGGTTTGATAGATGAAATAGAAACCGGAGGAAAGTTTTTTGATTATAACGAAAAGTACACTCTGGAAAAATCAATAATTCATTTACCTGCAAGGATAAATAATGAGCTTACAAAAGAAGTTTTAGATTTGGCGGGAAAAATATATAAAATCTTAGACTGTAAAGATTTTGCGAGAGTGGATATGTTTATAGATAAAAATAACAATATATATTTTAATGAAATAAATACCATTCCGGGTTTTACCGTTCATAGCAGGTATCCCAATATGTTAAAGGGGATAGGTCTGAGTTTTGATGAAATTGTAAATGCACTTATTGAAATGGGTGATTGTGATGAAACTATTTATTGATAAGGATATGATTTATGACGGCGAGCTTGTTTTGGTAAATAGAAACTATCCTTTAAAAAGCGAACCTTTAAAGTCGGGTATGAAAAGTATAGATTCTCAAAATGGTATTTATATAAAAAGTAAAATGGCATTTATGCTTAAGGAACTTCTTTTTGATATCGGGGTTAAAAATGAATTTGTATATGTAAGCGGCTTTAGAACCTTATCAGAACAAAGAAATATTTATGAAAGTTCCATAGAAGAAAATGGTGTTAATTTTACAAATAAATATGTAGCGTATCCAATGTGCAGTGAACATCAAACCGGGCTTGCCATTGATATAGGCAAAAGATGTGAAGAAGTTGATTTTATAAGACCTGATTTTCCTGATAAAGGGATTTTTAAAAGTTTTAAATGTAGAGCCGTTAAATATGGGTTTATAGAAAGGTACAAAAAGAATAAAGAAAAAATAACGGGAATATCTTATGAACCGTGGCATTTTAGATATGTAGGATATCCTCATTCTATAATTATGGAAAAAGAAAATTTATGTTTGGAAGAGTATATCGAGTATGTTAAATCATTTAAATATAAAGAAAAAAGTTTATTTTATAGTGATATTAATAATTTGATAGAAATATTTTATGTTCCATTTGAAAAATGTGGATACATAGATATACCGGATAATATTTCTTATACAATATCAGGTAACAATATTGACGGTATTATTGTTACCCTTTGGAGAAGTTAAAATGGAAAAAAGAATAGGGTATGGCGGAATTGATATTTTTAAGTTGATTGCCGCGTTTATGGTTGTTGCGATACATATAGGTCCATTATCTTCCATTAATGAAAATCTTGATTTTTATATTACATATGTATTGTTTCGTGTTGCGGTGCCATTCTTTTTAATGGTATCAGGGTATTTTGTTCTTTATAAGGTATTAACTTCTTCTGATGGTATAAATATATTAAAATCATTTTTAAAAAAGATTCTCGTTTTATATTTGGTTGCGACATTATTATATATTCCAATAAATTTATATGCCGGACATTTTGAAAATATTAAAAGTATGGGCAGTATTTTAAAAATGTTTTTATTTGACGGAACGTTTTATCATTTATGGTATATGCCTTCTGTCATTATGGGAAGTATGTTGATATTTATACTAAGTAAAAAATTTGATTTAAAGCAGATTTTTGTAATAACTTTGATTTTATATGTTATGGGGCTCTTGGGAGACAGTTATTATGGAGCTATATATAATATAAAATACATAAAGTGTTTTTATGATTTTCTTTTTAAATTTTTTGACTATACGAGAAACGGAATTTTTTATGCACCGATATTTTTAATGATAGGGATTTTATTCAGAGGCAGAAAAAAAGCCTTTAAAGAAAATGTAAATGTTTATGGGTTGATTATATCTTTTGTGTTTCTTTTAATTGAAGCGGGGGTGCTTAGAAAATTAAATTTACAAAGACATTCCAGTATGTATGTTTTTCTTATTCCTTTAGTTATATTTTTGTTCTCTTTTATTTTGAGATTTAATATAGGGAATAAAAAAACATTGAGAAGTTTATCTATGTATGTTTATATAATCCATCCTTTTGTGATTGTTTTATGTAGGTTCATATTTAAAAATGTTGTATTTTTAAATATTGTAATAAATAACTCGATATTATTTTATATTTTGGTTTGCATTTTTTCTTATTTGTTTTCTGATATGCTCAGGAAGTTATTTTCTTATAGAGGGTTAATAAGTGGAAAATTATAAAAGAGCTTGGATAGAAATAAATCGAGATAATTTAATTTATAATGTAAACCAATTTAGAAAAATAATAGGGGATGGTTGTAAGTTGATGCCTGCAATAAAAGCCAATGCCTATGGTCATGGAGATGTTGAGGTTGCAAGCATTTTAAATGAAGCGGGAGTGTATGATTTTTGTGTGGCTAGTTTAGATGAGGGTATAAGACTTCGTAAGAATGGTATAGTCGGGAATATATTGATTCTTGGGTATACAGATGTGAATTTTGTATATCTTATTAAATTGTATGATTTAACTCAAACTGTTATTAATTATGAATACGCATTAATGCTTGATGATAGCAAAATAGATATTAAAGTTCATATTGCAGTTGATACAGGTATGCATAGGCTTGGGGAAAGTTTTTATTCTGTCAATAGGATTTTAGATATACTAACTTTAAAACATTTAAACGTTGAAGGTGTGTTTAGTCATTTATGTGTAAGTGACAGTATAGATAAAAATGATATTATGTTTACAAAACTTCAGATAAAGAGGTTTGAAGAAGTTAGAAAATTTTTAATAGAAAGAGGGTATAAAAATTTAAAATATCATATTCAAGGCAGTTATGGGGTCTTGAATTATCCGAGTTTAAAATATGATTATGCAAGAATAGGTATTGCTCTTTATGGTATTTACAGTAAAAGTGAAGATAAGGTTCTGTGTGATATTAACCTTAAATGTGTTATGACGTTGAAGTCCAGAGTAGAGCTTGTTAGGGATATTGGTGTTAAAGAAAGATTAGGGTATGGACTTGATTTTAAAGCAGATAAAAAAATGAAAATAGCAGTTGTATGTATAGGGTATGCAGACGGTATCCCAAGAAACCTTTCAAATAGAGGGTATGTTTTGATAGGTGGCAGAAGAGCAAAAATAGTTGGACGGATTTGTATGGATCAGCTTTTTGTTGATGTAAGTAATATAAATGAGGTAAAGATTGGAGATGAAGTTGTTTTAATAGATGAAAATATCAGTGTAATGGATATGGCAGATTTGGGGGATACAATTTCAAACGAAATTGTAAGTCGTTTGTCGAAAAGAGTATCAAGAGTGATTATATAATGTATTTTATATGCTTTATTCTTTAATTTATTTCTAAATTTCGTTTTATATGTATAAAAAATAAAGTATTAGTGCTATAATGTATAGAAAATGAAAATTAATATTGATTAAAGAGGTAATGTTGTAATGAGTGAATGTTCACATGATTGTTCAAATTGTTCTGCAAATTGTTCATCAAGAGAGCAAAGCAGAGAAGATTTTCTTGTGAAACCCCATAGGAAAAGCAATATAAAAAAAGTTATAGGTGTTGTAAGCGGAAAAGGGGGAGTAGGTAAGTCTTTAGTTACATCTCTTTTGGCAAGCGGAATGAGAAAAGAGGGATACAATGTAGGAGTTTTGGATGCCGATATAACAGGTCCATCAATACCTAAAATTTTCGGTGTAAGCGGTAATGTTTATGCGACTAAGGAAGGCGCTTATCCTAAGAAGAGTGAAGGCGGGGTTGATATTATGTCTATAAATCTTCTTTTGGATGACGATACTAAACCCGTTGTTTGGAGAGGTCCTGTTATAGCAGGTGCCGTAGGGCAGTTTTGGACTGATATTATATGGGAAGATATTGATTATATGTTTGTTGATATGCCTCCAGGAACAGGAGATGTTCCTCTTACCGTATTTCAAACGATTCCCGTTGACGGAATTATAATTGTTGCCTCTCCGCAGGAATTGGTTTCAATGATCGTTGAAAAGGCAGTTCATATGGCGAATATGATGAATATAAATGTTTTGGGTCTCGTTGAAAATATGAGCTATATAGAATGTCCAGGATGTGGTGAAAAAATCAGTGTATTCGGGAAAAGCCATGTAAATGAAATTGCAGACAAATATGGATTGGATGTCCTTGCAAGTATACCTATTGATCCTCAAATAGCACAGAAATGCGATGAGGGTAAGATTGAGCAATTGGATAAGCCTTATTTGAGTAGTGCTTTGGAAAAATTAAAAAAATTGTAGAGGCAGGGAAAGTAGTCTGATGATAAAGCATATTGTTTGTTTCAAATTAAAAGATAGCAGTGATAAATCCTGTAAAATGGCAAAAGAAACTTTAATGTCAATGGAGAATCATGTTGATGTGATAAAAGATATAAAAGTCGGAATAGATTTCCTTCATTCTGACAGATCGTATGATATTATTCTTGAGGTTATTTTAAATAACAAAGAAGACCTTGATATATATCAAAATGATCATTATCATGTGGATGTTGTGAAGAGTTATATGCATAAAGTGAGAGAAAGCAGCATTTCTGTGGATTATGTGATAGATTAAAATTAAAAATTATTTTTATTCTGTATATGGGAAATATAAATCCCATATGCAGAATTTGATTATAATAAAATTATTATTAAGTATTTTTCATAAGCAGTACTCTATTATATATACATAGAGTATTCTTTTTCCTTTTCTTTTATTATACTGTCTATATTTTTCATGTATATGTTTGTATCTTTTGTTGTGTTTATCCTGTATGTTTTGTCTTGAGATTTGTTATATATTTTACCGGCACCTCCTGCTCCGATTGCAAGTATGGTGCTTTTATCTTTCATTGTTTTTATATTGTATATACACTCTTTTTCTTGTTTACTAAATCCCACATTTTCTCCCATACAAAGGCTTTGTTTTTGTTTGTATAAATAATAAGGATTGTATCCTTTGTTTTTTAATAACTGAAAACATCTTTTTTGTGTGTTTTGAAAATCTTCGTTTTCGAATTTTATGGTGTCTAATGCACTTCCTCTTTTTAATGCCAAAGTATGTATTGTTATATTATCTATATCCATGTTAACAAGTTTATTTACTTCTTCAAAAAATGATTCTATATCGTCATTTAGTCCCATAATTAAATCGGAATTTATTATGAAACCGTATTTTTTTATCAATTTTATGCCTTCTGTAAAATCTTTTGTTTTGATATTTCTGTTACAATTTATTAGTACTTCATCCGTCATCGACTGTGGGTTTAGGCAGACTCTCGTTACTCTTTGTTTTTTTAATATTTCCAGTTTTTCTTTTGTCAATAAATCTGCTCTTCCAAGCTCAAAAGTAAATTCTGTATCAATATTTATATATTTGTTTATATTCGAAAGCAGTTTATCTAGATTGCTTTCTTTTAGTATTCCCGGAGTTCCGCCTCCAATATATATGGAATCCAGAAAAATATTTTTTTCTTTGATTATATTTTTTAGGCTCTTGATTTCTTTTATTAGGCAGTCGGTATATATATCCAGCTCTTTGCTTGTTTCATTTAATATTTTGGAAGGAAATGAACAATAAGAACATCTTTTTGGGCAAAAAGGTATATGGATATACAAGCTTGCGAGTTTATCGTTTATGAGTTTTTCTTGATTCTTCTTGGTTTCCAAAAGCAGGTTTATCTTTTCGTCATACATAAGGTAATTTTGGGAAAGAACTTTTTTTACTTCCTCTATTGTTTCATTACTGTATAAGTTTAGTATATTTATGGGTTTTACTCCGGTCAATACTCCGTAGGGGAAGGATTTGCCTGTTTCTTTTTGCAGTACTTTGTATACCAATCTTTTTGTTGTATTTTTGAGAGAAAGTGTTACTCTTTCTTTGTATGTTTTTTCTTTGTACTCTAAATATATAAAATTACCCTGTAAGTATAATTTTATTTTGATATTTTTATACTTATCAGGGTAAAACATTTGAAGTATTTCACGAACGTGAATTTCTTTTATGTTATTATCGGTAGTTATATTCATTTATGCTCTGAAAAACCCGTTTGATTTTTTTTCATCTTCAATGGTTGTTGCCTCTCCGTGTCCTGACAAAAGAGTATAGTTTTTATTTAGAGTATAAATTTTATTTCTTATGGAGCTTTCCAGTTCTTCGATACTTCCTCCATATAGATCTGTTCTTCCTATTGAACGGTAAAACAATGTATCACCGCAGAATATGACTCCTGCATCATCTATTTTATAGCATACTCCGCCTTTAGAATGTCCGGGAGTATAAATTACTTCTATTGTACTTCCCTCAAAATCGATTTTTTCATCATCATAAACGAATTCGTCGGCATCTTTTATTGTTATATTCATTCCCATCATAAGCGCAGAGCCATTTTTGTTTGGATTTAACAACATTTCATTGTCTTGTTCATGAATATAAACTTTTGCTCCGATTTCGTTTCTTATCATATCGACTCCTGCGATATGATCGAAATGTCCGTGAGTAAGAAGAATTTTTTCTATATTTAAATTTTCTTTTTTTATATAATCCAGCAATCTTTCGTCATTATGTCCCGGATCTATTATTATTGAATGTCCGTTTTTTGTAAGTATATAACAGTTTGTTCCTACAGGACCAAGTTGGAATGCTTTTATATCCATGTTATTTTCTCCTCTCTTCTTCCTTGCATATTACGCAATTTCCTTTTGTAAGGAAGGTTTCCTTTTTATAATATTTTGCCATTTCAGGATCAAGTTCAGTAAGTATTGCCATATGTTTTTTACATAATGTTTTCCCGAAGTTGATTAAATACGAGCTTGGGATATCCGTTTCGTATAATAAAGGTTCTCTTTGAATATCTTCTTCACATATGATTATCATATATGCTTCATCCTCGTCATTGTAGTCGGTGACAAATTTAAATGAAATATCATTTTTGGTAAAATAGTCTACCAGATATGTTTGGATTGCATCGTCTGTCATCTCACTTACGATGATTTTTTTTATCGGGAGAATATTGTTTATTTTTTCAATGAAGAAAGTAACTGCTTTTGTGTCTGCGATATCTCCTTTTAAATAGCAGTATATTTCATCCTCAAATACTCCGAGAATTCTTTTCGTTTTGCATATATTGTCTATCATTAAATCATTTTTAAGAAATTCATTTACATCCAATCTTTCTTCGCCCATATTTTACTCCTTATTTTTTGTATCAAACAATATTGTAACAGGACCGTCATTATTTATTTCAACGAGCATATCTTCGCCAAACATTCCTTTTTTTACGGGTATATTTTGTTTTGCTATTTCATCCATAAAATATTCATATAACTCGTTTGCATCATCTGGATTCATTGCTTTTGTAAAACTCGGTCTGTTACCTTTTTTGGTGCTTGCGGCAAGAGTAAATTGAGATATAATTAACATTTCTCCGTTAATATCTTTTATGGATAAATTCATTTTGCCTTCGTTGTCTTCAAAAATTCTTAGGTTTGAAATCTTTTTTACCAAATAATCCGCATCGGTTTTAGTATCGCCTTCCTGTGCGCAAAATAAAACATTGAAACCTTTATTTATTTGAGATATTATATTACCGTTTACGGATACTTTTGAATTTCTTACTCTTTGAACTACAGCTTTCATATAAAATTTTTCCTTTATATCTTAAAAATCATCAATTTCCAACAATGCCTTATTATATCATTTAAGAGTGTGAAAGTCCATATTAACAAAGACATAAAATATGTTTTAAACATATGTCTGTTTATATTGTATAACTAAATTATATATGCTAATAAAATATTTGTTTTATGGTGTTTTGAAATACATAATGAATATTAATCTATTATTGATTATATCTTTTTTTAGACTCACACATCATTTAAAATGTAAAAAGCGTAAAAGCTGTTGAATTAAATAGTATAAGAAACAATATATCTTGAAAGGATATGTGTTTTTTGGTATATTTATTATAAATGAGGTTTTTATGAAAAGTATTATTTTGGCGTCTAAATCTCCCAGACGGAAAGATATTTTAAATATGCTTGATGTCAAATTTGAGATAGAAGTTTCGGACGTAGATGAAAATTTTGACGATAAATTATCCGTTTATGAAAATTTGAAAAATATAGCATCAAAAAAAGCAGAAGCAGTGTTTTGCGGTAATGAAGATAAAATAATTATATCTGCGGATACAATTGTTTATCTTGACAATGAAGTTTTATTAAAACCAAAAAACAAAGAAGATGCGAGAAGGATATTATCAAAGCTTTCAGGCAGAACTCACAGTGTAATAAGCGGAATGTGTGTGATGAGTAATGATAAAGTTGTGAAAGAGTGTGTTGAAACTTATGTTACTTTTAAGAAACTTACTAAGGAAGAAATAGAAGATTATATAAGCTCGGACGAGCCTTATGATAAAGCCGGCGGATATGCAATTCAAGGAGTTGCCGGTAAATTTATAAGCGGAATAAAAGGTGATTATTTCAATGTAGTCGGACTCAGTATAAGTGTTCTTTATGATATATTGAAAGATTTTAGGTAATGTAATGAAGACAGATAAAGAAATAATATATAATATTGAAAAAAAATTATTTGAAGAAGGTATAGGTGAACTTGAGGATAAAGAACTTATTTCTTTGATTCTCAGAAAAGGAGATTCTACAAAAACCGTTATTGAGTTATCCGAAAATGTAATAAGGAGATACGGCTCTTCACTAAGGGATTTGATTGGGGTTACAAAAGAGGAGCTTAAGAATGATAATCCCGGAATGACGGATATCAAAGCTTCCATGATTTTGGCTTCTTTGGAAATAGGAAGAAGAGCGTATTTAAAGAAAGACGAAAAGAAGATGATAACCTGCACGGATGATGTTGTTAATCTGCTTTCTTATGATATGAGTTTTTTGAGTGAGGAACATTTTAAGGTTATTTTATTGAATACCAAAAATGTGATTATAGATATAGAACTTATTTCAATAGGCACCATAAATACGTCATTGGTTCATGTAAGAGAAGTGTTCAAAAATGCAATAAAGAAAAATGCCAATACGATTATACTAACGCATAATCATCCAAGCGGGGATTCAAAACCCTCAGACCAAGATAAGTCTTTGACGAAGAGGTTGGTTGAAGCGGGAGAGTTGTTAGGAATAAAGGTTTTGGATCATGTTATTATAGGTAAAGACAATTACTTTTCATTTATGGAAGAAAATATGTTATAATAATATATTATTTATTCTTTGAGGAGTATATACATGAATGAAGATTTTGTAAGTGTAATAATTCCCGCAGCCGGAAGGGGTACGAGAATGGGTAAAAGTATAAATAAGCAATATATTACCCTTGATAACAAAACGATTCTTACTCATACTATAACGGCTTTTGATAAATGTCCGTATATTGACGAAATATTGATTGTTGTGGCGGATAATGAAGAAAAGTTATTTAAAAACAAAGTTTTAAAAGAATATAAAATTAAAAAGCCTTATAAACTTGTAATAGGCGGAAAAACCAGACAGGCGTCTGTATATAATGCAGTAAAAAAGGTAGACGAGAGATGTACCATTATATCTGTACATGACGGGGCAAGACCTCTTATATCAAATAAAGAGATAATAAATACCGTACTCGGAGCAAAGAAGTTCGGAGGATGCGTTTTAGGGGTGCCCGTAAAAGAGACGGTCAAACAAGCCGATGAAAATGGTTTTGTATCAGGAACGGTTGAAAGAAGTTCTCTTTACAATATAAGAACACCTCAGGTCTTTAAATCTGAAATTTTAAAAGATGCATATAAAAATGCTGAAGAAAAGGGAATAGTAGGAACAGACGATTCTTTTCTTGTGGAGCAGAATAATGTAAAAGTTAAGATAATAAAAGGTTCTTACAACAATATAAAAATAACAACACCGGAAGATTTGATTTATGCACAGGAAATTCTATCCAGCAGGAAATAGGGGGTAATAATGAACATAAATAACCAAAAGATTGTAGAATTATTCTATAAAATGCTTAAGGTACGGGTTTTTGAGGAAAAGCTCGCATCACTATACGAAGATGGTAAAATACATACTGAACTTTATTTGTCAATAGGTCAAGAAGCTGTAAGCGCTGGTGCAATGGCAGCGATAAACGGTAAAGATAAAGTATTTACTTCTCACAGGAACTTTGCTGCATCTATTTGTCTTGAAATGGATGTTGAGAAAATGTTCAGAGAAATAATGGGGCTTGACGGAGGCTATACAAATGGTATTGCCGGACCCGGCTATATGGCAGATATAAAGTCTGACATATACGGTGCTTCTGCGCTTCCTGCAGGAAATGTTTCTGTAGCCACAGGTGTTGCGATGGGAGAAAAGATACATCATACAAACAATATAGTAGTTTCGTTTATAGGCGACGGTGCAGTAAATGAAGGTGTATTTTCGGAAAGTGTAAATATGGCATCGATGTTTAAACTTCCGATTATATATTTGGTTGAGAATAACGGGTATGCAAAAGGTCAAAGTTTTGCCAAGACTTCTACGGTTAAAGATATTGCATCGCGTGCAGGAAGTTTTTCAATTCCCGGTATTATTGTTGACGGCAATAATGTTCTTGATGTGTACGAGGCTATGCTTACTGCCGCAAGCTATGTTAGAGGAGGAAAAGGTCCTATTATTTTGGAGGCGAAAACTTATCGTTTCAGCGGGCATCATTTAGAGGATAAGGCACTTTATAGAAGTTCAAAGGAATTAAAGTCGTGGTTTGAAAAATGTCCTATAAAAATTTTGAGTAACTATATGCTTCAAAATATGGTAGGTATAGATGATGATCTTCAAATGATGAAGGATACGATTTCAAATGAAATGGACAGTATAATAAATAAAATACTGAACGAGAAACAAGTTCCAAAAGAAATACAGGAAGAAAAAGAAGAAGAGAAAATTTCTAAAAAAACACAAATAGAAGAAGAGCTTAAATCGTTGCTTGAACAAAAAGAATTCTTAAAACATGCTGATACTTCGGTATTGATAGAAGAACCTAAATTAAAAATACCTCTTACTACAAGTGAAGATTTAAAAGACACTGAAGAGGATATAAGGGCAAACGATAAAGTCTTTGACGAAATAAGAAAACTGAAAAATATTTTCCCCGAAAGAGATGATATCGAAAAAGAAGAAATAAAAGTTGAAGATATTTTAAAGAACGGTCACACACATAAATTAATTTCGAATACAGATGGTTTTGCAGATGTTGACTTCAGTGACAGTTTGAAGAGAAAATCAAGAGAAGCTGAAGACGAAGATATAGTAACTGAAGAAGAAAAAAAATATATTTCTAATGCTCAAACGGTACTGGACAATATATTTAAAGAAATAGACGAAGAAGAGAAAAAGTATAAGCCGGATACAGAGGGGTCTTTTGATTACATCAATTTTATTTCGGATGATGAAAACAAAGATGATAAAGAAATTACATATGTAAGTTCATCAAATGAAAGACATGCGGACTTTAACAGGTTAAAAACTCAAAATATAGATCAAGCTGAAAATAAAAATGATGGTTTATATGTTAATGAAAGAGAAGATGTGCTTTCTAATTTGGACGTAGATGATGAAATTATAAACGAATATATGAGAAAAGTGAATGACAGTGTGAATAAACCGTTTACCGTTATAGACAGAAATCCATCTCAGGTTATAGATGTGAGTGACAATAATAACGGAAATGATATATCGGATTTACACAGTATGTTGAAAATCGATAATCAAGACAAAGGATCCGGCAATGACTATGATTTCTTTGGGGAGGCAGATAGATGATGGAAATAACATTTAAACAGGCCATTAAAAATACTCTTTTATATGAACTCAGAAAAAATCGAAACAGTGTTTTTGTTTCGCAGGATATTGGCGTTTTCGGAGGAGAATATAAAATAAGTAAAGGTTTTGATGTACAAATACCGGAAGAGAGGATTATAGAAGTTCCTGTAAGTGAGAATGCTTATATAGGCTCAAGTGTCGGACTCAGTCTTAACGGATTTAATGTCATTACTGAAGTACCCGGAACAAAGTTTTTAATAAGGGCTCTTGATCCTATAATAAATTATGCTTCAAAGCTGAATTTATTGGGAACAAAAACTCCGGGAAGTTTGTTGATACGTTGTCCCATCGGATATACTCCTTATTCAAGCGTGCAGGATAATGAATCTATTGAATCTGTTTTGGCTCATTTCCCCGGAATAAAGATTGTCTATCCTTCAACTCCGAAAGATGCTATGGGTTTGATGAGGAGTGCATTTTTTGAACATGAACCTGTTTTATTCTTTGAGAATAAAAATTTATATAATACAAAAGGGGAAATAAGCGAGACGGCGGAAGAAAGAATTCCGATAGGAAAAGCAAGTATAGTGCGTGAGGGTAATGATATAACTGTTATTACTTACGGAAGTATGGTTAAGGAGGCTCTAAAAGCAAGTGATGTTGCTTATATGAGTGATGTAAAAGTAGAAGTAATAGACCTTAGAACGATAAAACCTATCGATAAAGATACCGTGATTAAGTCGGTTAAAAAGACCGGAAGGGCAATTATTTTGTATGAAGGATACAAGACTTGTTCTGTAGGCAGTGAAATAGCCGGAATTCTTGCAGAAAGTGAAGCTTTTGATTACTTGGAGGCGCCTATTATCAGAATGTGTAATGATGATAATATTACCCCATTCAGTCCAATGAAAGCAAAAGAAGTTTTGCCTAGCTCGGGTAAATTGTTGGAAAAGATAATGCAGCTGGTTGAATACTAGTCGGGAGGAGGAATTAAGATAATGACAAACTTAGGAAACACAAAACAAAAAGCAAGTCCTGCCACCAGGAAACTTGCCAAGGCATTGGGAATTGATTTGTCGCAGATTGAAGGAAGCGGGGCAAACGGAAGAATAGAGGCAAGAGATTTGGAAGCTTATCTTAACAATAAAAAGAAATCTGACAATGAAAGACAAGAGGATATATTTATAAAGTCAAATTTCGAAGACGAAGATTTTAAGATGTTGGAGCAGAGAATTAATATGATTAATGAAGCATCAAATAACGAGAATGAACATAGCAATACAACGATATATGCAAATGATAATTTAAGTGAAGGTATGGATAATATAGACAGTGCTGATTCTGATATAATTCAATTTATGATTAAACATCAAAATGATATATATGACGATGAGGAAGCTCCAAAAGATATTATTGTAAATTATGACCAGACTTCGAGTACGATTACGAGTGAAGTTCGGGATGATGCTGAAGAAAGTGTCAGTGAAAACAGTAATAATAATGATAAAGATGAGAGTATTTCCGATGTTAGTGATAATAATGAAGAGAATAATCTCTATATACCAATTGCAGAAGAGATTGTATCGAAAGAATATAATGAAAACGGAGACGAAGTACCGGTTGTTCCCGTTGAAAATAATGTTATACATCAAGTAATAGTTCCGATTGAAGAAAACAGTGATGATTACCCTGATACTGAAAGAGAAATTAATGAAAGCTTCGGTAAAAGAGTGGTTATAACATTAAATGATGATACCAGAAGCAGTGTTGTTATCAATAAGGAAAATATAACTGAAGAAGAAAATGCACAAAATCAAGTTGTAATAGAAACACATACTCACAATGCCGTTACAATGGGTATTAAAGCTAATCTTAATTTGGTAAAGGAGATGCTTGTTTCATACAGTGATTTAAGTGAAAGAAAAATATTTAATACAGTTGTAAAATCAATTGTATTTGCCATTGAGAAAAATAGAATAGAATCTTTTGATGGAAATGTTCTTATTTACAGATACAAAGACGATAATTTTATCGGGAAAAAACTCAGCGGTATTAATGAACTTACTGTAAGTCAAATGGATAAAAAGTCTGAAGATATTTCCGAAGGAGAAGACATAGATTATAGAATAACGGATTTAAGTCCTTTGAATATAGATTATTATTATCCAAAAGCCTGTGAACAGAAAGTTGATATAGTAGTTATCATTAAAGAAGATAAAGCTAAGGTTTATTTAAGTGCAAGTGAGGAATTAATAAGTTCCGTTGAATGTGCAAAAGTTTTATCTACAATAAAATCAGTTATTAATAATCCAAGCCTTATGTTAGTATAATAAAAAGCACTTCTAATAATAGAAGTGCTTTTATATTGTTATATTACTGAACTCTTCGTCTATTTTATCTTCGTCCAACTCGTCTATGTCCAGAGATGATGCGATTTCATCCAATGCATTGGAATTTTTGCTTTCGTTGTTTTTTGATACTTGATCAATATTTTTTTCCTGTTCCGTAATTTCTTTTTTTAGAGAATTTAACTCTTCGTTTATGTCTTTATATTTACTTCTTTTGTTTATATCATTTAGTTCTTTGTTTAAAGCCCTTTCAAGTTCGTCTATTTTATTTGAGGTTTGTTCGACTTTTTTTATGATTTTTTGAAGTTCGCTTTCTTCTTCTGAGTATTCTTCCTCAAAATTGGAATCTTTATAATGATTATTGTCTGTTGAATCATTTTCCAATGTTATGTCTTCGCTTGTGTTTGTATAATCCTTTATTTCACTTTCGTCAAAATCTATATCTTTAATATTTTGTACTTCCTCATTTTCGATTATATCATCCACATTGTCTTGATGTGATAAAAAATCATCCATTATATTTATCTTATCAAGCTCTTTTATAATCTCATTTAAATCTTCATCTTTGTTGATATAATCTTTATTTTCATTTGTTTCCTTTACTTCTGATATTATTTTATTTTCTTCTTCTTGATTATATTCTTTTGTATTATTTATCGGTTCTTCTTCTGTATAGTTATTATATGTAATCTCATTTTCGATTATTTCGAAATTACTTTTATAACCGTAGATTTCATTTTTTGTATAGTAAGATTTTTCTTTTTGTTTTAAATGTATTCTTATAAATAAATTATTTAAATTATAAACTTGTCTTAGCCCGAAATTATATAATATGCAAAAACCTATAACCTCAAGAGTTTCAATAATATTTGTATTCTCTTTTAGGGATAATTTATCCGTTATTATTAGCAGTATATTTTTTAATGTATCAAAACTTATGTAAATTAATAAGTAGCATAAAAATAATTGGGGTGTAATGGCTTTTATTATCATTAATATCAGTGATACTATAAAAATAGGAATTTCAAGTATCGGGTTAACTGTTGAGGTAAGGTATTCATATGATTTTACAATATTTTCAAATGAATTTATACTTTTGTTTTTAGTGTAGTTTATATATGTTTCATATTTATTATTGTTTAAATATAAAGCTGTATTTTTTGCTTCTTCAAAAGCAAGGGCGTTGTAGTCCAATTCGTATTTATCTGTGAAAGTATTAACCAGTCTGTTTTTTAGATCATTGTTAGGGTTTATTGCATTATCATTAAACCCTCCGACCTCAACGACTTTTTTTGTGTTATATAATGTAAAATTTTTTCCTATTTCTATTCCATTGCAGAATTCATAGTTATATGTTTTTAAGAACAATTTGTTTTTTATGTTCTTTATAATATCCATTGAAGATAGAAAATCATGGGTTTTTATACCTGTATATTTCAGGTGTTTTTCATTGATGTATTTTTTTGTTTTTATTATACCCATTGAAAATAGAGTTTCATCATCTGTATTAAATGCCTTTGTTAACTCACAAAGTGAATTTTCCTCGAAAAATATTTCTTCTTCCATCACAATGAATAAATCGGTATATATATTATCCAAAACCGCATTTATATTATTCCACTTGCTTCCGTTTTCTTTATTTATAAGGTGTATATTTTTGTTTTTGTATTCCGACAGGATTTCTTCTTTGTTCAATTTGTATGTAAAAGTTTTATTTTCTTTTGTTAAATTTAGCTTGTTTATAAGTTTTTTTGAAGCTTTTGGGTTATCAGAGCCGTTTACTATGTATATGTCAAAGTTATCATAGTTTAACTTTTTTAATTCTTGTACTTTTATTATAAATTCGTTTATTTTGTTTTCTATATTTAATATTATTGTTATATTCTTTGAATTGTTATATGAAGAAATGTCTTCATAGTGTTTTTTATTCTTAATTATTTTATTAAATACCAAAAAAGAAGGGATTATTCCGGATATGAAAGAAATAATTCCGTACATCAGTGTGTAAACGATTATAATGATAAAGATTATGTATGATGTATTCATAAGTTCTCCTGTTTGGTTAAGTAATTTTTTAAAATTAATTTGAGTTTTACGTTGTCGGTTTCATTTTTTAGCTTTTCTAATATCAGCAATAATATTTTTTTATTTTTAAAATCGTTGAAAAAATTAAAAATTTCTTTTTCGGAAAAATCAGAAGACTTTTCCCCTGCCGTAATGATGGCTTTTGCAAAAGTTTCGATATCTCCTCTGATACATATTGTTTCGAGAGCTTCATTTCGTATTATTTTCGATTTGTTATTTAAGCATTTTTGAAGAAAAATATTGATTTGTTCATCTTCTCTATTGTATGTATTTAATTTTATGATTAAATTTTCAAGTTTTTTAGAATATAAATTTGTATATGCTAATTTTAAATTATCGTCGGTTTTTCTGTTTATGTCATTTATGAATTTTACAGTAGTTTCATTAATATTATTTTTCATTGTAAGTTTTATAACCGAATAATAATAATTTTCTTTATATTGACTGTTATTTATATTATGTATCAAATATTCTATCGTGTCACTATCGGGATAATTGCCGTTTTTGAGATTAGACAATACTGTATCAAGGGTTTCTTTGAATTTTTTTATTTTTACTTCATAAAATTTTTTATGCAGTGTATAAAAATTTTTATTTATAAAGAAATACAATAGTATTAATATGAAAATACAACTTGCAGTGCATGTTACTATAATAGTAAATCTTTCCATTTTTTCTCCTTCAATTTATTTTGATTTAAATTTCAAAAAGTTTATTTAAATGATTATTTTATTATTAAATTGATTACAAGATTTATAAATAATGACTAAAGTATAGCACATATTACATATTTTTACAAAAATGAGTTTATAAAAAAGACCCTTTAGGGTCTTTTTATAATGGTTTTACTTATTGTTGTACTTCTTTTCTTTAAAAGAATCATCGTTAAAAAAATCATATAAGCTTATATTGAGTCCGTTGCATATTTTTATTATATTCTTTATTGACGGAGAAGTTGACTTTCCGTCTTTTATACTGTAAATTGTTGTTGGTGGAATATTATTTTGTTTACAAAATTTATTGATATTTAACTTGTCTTTTTCTAATAATTCAATAATTCTTTTATAAATTAATTCTGAAATTTCCATTTTCATTATTCCTTTTCTAAATTATCATTATTAAAAGTATTTGTAGTTTTTTAGTAAATATTCCATTATAAGTCTATTTTATAAGTGATATTTCTTGAAAGTTTAATTACTGTATTGTTAATAAAGTTTTTCAAATGATAATTGGGTATTATTATATTTTTTACGTGGAGAGAACAACTTGGATTTTATCGCTTTTTTTATCTGGTTGTTTTTTTGTAAGGAAGTCATAAAAGTCAATATTTTTAAATCCTGCATTTTTTGCAATAATTTTTATGTTTTCAGTGGTGTAAATTTTTTGTTTATGTGATATTTTTGTTATTTGTCTGTTATTTTCAAATATTTCTATGTCTGTATATAATAAATTTGTCGTTTTTTTTCTTTTTATCTCGAAAGATATGTTTTCATATTTTAATGTTTCATCTTTTGATTTATAATTAGGACTTATAATGTCAAAAGTAAATATACAATTCTCATTCATCATATTTATTATATTATTAAACATGATTCTCAGCTCATCTTCATTCATAATATAATTGATACTGTCGCATGCGGAATATATCAAATCAAATTTTATATCTGTCATAAAATTTGTCATGTCTGCTTTTATTAAGTTTATTTGCTTGTTTTCATAAAAAGCATTTTGATCGGCAAGGCTCAGCATTTCTTCACTTAAGTCAACTCCGTATAGATTTGCTTTTGTAATATCCGAAAAATATAATAACAGATTCCCATTACCGCATCCCAAATCCAATATATTTCTCCCCGTACAATCTTTGTTTGACAGAGATAACAAATAGTCTCTCCAAATCTCATAATCGACGAAGGAAGTATATAAATCATAATATCGGCTGAATTCTTTGTAACTGTTGTTATTCATTAAAAAAACTTCTCTTTTATAAATTTATTTACCCCATCATTAAATACACTTTCACATATATACATTGCCTTATCTTTAAGTTCTTTTACTCCGTTTTCCACTGCAACTGAAACTCCGGACTCTTCAAACATTGAAAGATCCGTTATACTGTCGCCGAAAGATATGATGTTTTCTTTTTTTAATCCTGTGTATTCTATTAAATATTTTAACGCATTTCCTTTGTTGGTACATCCAAATTCAAATGTTGTTTTGAAAGATTTTGAATAATTGATTTCTTTGTGTTTTTCACCAAGGTAAGAAAGTGTTTTTTTCGTATCCGGGTTATTTACGTAATCAAAGGTACATATTCTTGTAAGGGGAATATTAAATGGCATTTCGCTTAAAGATTTTATTTTATGAACACTAAAGTCTTTTACCGTATTTTTGACTTTTGAGAAAAACTCTGTATTCTTTTTTACAAATTCGGGAGCATATTTACAATCCGTTATGTATAAATCTTTTTTTGATTCTATGAGATAAAGTAATGTATCATCATCTTTTAAAGTATTTAAAATATCTAATTTTACTTCTGCTGGGATTAATGTTTGTTTTATGATATTCTTTTCTTCTTTTTCGTAATCGTATTTTATGATGCTTGCACCGTTGTCGCATATTATATAATCCGGTTTTATTTTATATGCGAAATTATAAGCTTGATAAAATCCTCTTGCCGTTGAAAAAACAGTAATGTATCCTTTTTGTTTTAATTTTCCAAAAGTATCTATATATACATCGCCAATTGAGAATTCATCTTTTAATATAGTATGGTCAAGATCCGTTACAATCATTTTAATATTTTTTAATTCGTTTTGTTTTGTCATAAGTGAAGCCTCATATAATTTTTTATTGATATAGTCGTAGTTTTCTTTTTTATGGGGAAGAATACAATTTGAACAGTCTTTTATTCCGTTCTTTGTGTAAGTAAAATTCCCTCCGCAGTATTCGTTTGTTAAATATAACGGGCAATAACAAAAAAGACAGTTGAAATTTTTTTCTTCTTTGATTTTGTGACAGGGAAAATATTCACATTCTTTATTTTGAAAAAATTTAAAATTATCCATAAAATTAATTTTAAATTAAATTCTTTATTTTTGCAATATGCTTTTGATATAATAATATGTCTGATAGAGGTGATAATATGAGATATAATAATATAGTAAAAGCTGATTTTAAAAAGCGTATTAACCGATTTGTTGCTGAATGTGATATAAAAGGTGAAAATATAAAAGTACATGTGAAAAATACGGGAAGATGTAAGGAGCTTTTAAAAGAAAATGCTTTTGTGTATTTGCAAAAGTCCGATAATCCGAACAGAAAAACGGCTTATGATTTGATAAGTGTTTATAAAGGGAAAGAACTTTTTAACATGGACAGTCAAGTTCCCAATAGACTTGTAAAAGAAGCTATTGAGAATGGAAATATTAAGCTTGAGGGATTTGATGAAGATATGATAATAAAACCTGAAACAAAATACGGAAATTCCAGGCTTGATTTTTTTATACAAAATAAAAACCGAAAGGCATATGTAGAGGTAAAAGGCGTTACTCTTGAAGAGAATGGCATTGCAATGTTTCCGGATGCTCCAACCGTTCGTGGTATTAAGCATATCAGGGATCTTATAGATGCGCTAAAAGAAGGTAATGATGCTTATCTTATATTTGTTATTCAGTTTAGGGGGAGTAAATATTTTACTCCGAATCCTTCTCATAAGGATTTTATCGAAGCGTTAAAGGATGCAAAAAATAGCGGAGTTAATATATTGGCATTTGAATGTTTTGTGAGCATGGATGAGGTAAAAGTAGTACATGAAATTGAAGTTAAGCTTTAATGCATTTTACGACAAAAAATATTAAAATTTCATGTAACATACTTCTATTTGTATTTTATTATGCTATAATACAAAAGTAAATTTATATAAAACTGGAGTTTTTATGAATATTGAAATTACATTTTTAAGTATTGTTATAATTGTGGCGTCTTATTTAATAGGATGTATAAACGGAGCGTATATTTTTTCTAAAAGTGTTAAAAAAGAGGATATAAGAACGTACGGAAGCGGAAATGCCGGAGCAACCAATGCCCTCAGAACTTACGGCTTTTTTTCTGGGTTGCTTGTATTTTTGATAGATTTCTTTAAAGGTATGCTTTGTGTTCTTTTGTGGTATATTTTTCATCAAAGTGAGTTCGTTGTTCTATTGTCTGCTCTTTTTTGTGTTGCAGGACATAACTGGCCTGTTTTTATGGGATTCAGAGGCGGCAAAGGCGTATCGGCAAGTGCTGGGATTCTTGTGATGGTGGATTATAAGCTTGCACTGGCTGCTATACTCATAGGTGTGGTATTGGCTCTTTTAACGAGAATGGTTTCTGTCGGTTCTTTAAGTGCCCTCACTTTGAGTGCCGTTTTCTTTATAATATTTAAAGTTAATATTTGTTATATAATTTTGGCTTGTGTTTTATGCATTTTAAGTATTTATCAGCATAGACTTAATATAGTAAGAATAATAAACGGAAATGAAAATAAGTTGAGTTTCGGAAGTAAAAAAAAGGATAAATAATTTATAAAATATTCGATCGAGGATTTGATTATGAGAGAAAGTTCTAGGAAAAATTTAAAAATAATTTGGTTTGTTACAATCTTATTCGGTTTAATAAGCGGAGGGATACTGGTATCATTTGCGATTAGTCATGATTTTATATGGTTATTGCCAATTTGTCCTTTTTTAATTGTTTTGATGTATTATTTATCTTTGTATTTTAAGTATAAATCGTACAGTATTATATACAATAAAAAGGGATATGATACTGCTATGCTTTATATGGATCCTTTTTATATTTTGTATGAAGAACCTGATAAAAAATCTTTTGGACGGGTGCACAACAAACATTACTTTTCTTTGGGAGTATTGATTCCGAAATTTAAGCTCCCCGAAAATGATAAAGAATTTGAAACTTTAAAGAAAAATTTTACTTTTTCCACATTTGAAAGTATTGCGGGAAGTTTATTGCTTTTGGTTCTTTCATGTCTTGGTACTTATTTCCTTTTTGTATATATTTTTTCGGATATGATTTTGTTCTGCGTAGATGTTGTGCTTATATTTTTGATATTGTTTTCTTCGACTCAAATATTGTTTACAATAATTGAGGGTAATATTTGCCTGGGAATTCCGAATGATAAAATTGACAGTGGTGAAGTCGATGAGGAGGGACATCATATAATAAAGCATGTTCTTACCGAAGAGCAATATGATTATCTTCTTGCCTGTAAAATGTTAATATACGGAAGTTATAATAAAGATAACGAAAACATAAAGAAAAATTATCTTCTTAAGAAGATTTCCGATTATTTAAACAAAGATTTAACTATAGACGATATTTCAAAAGATGACATATATATAGTCGATTTTGTTTTGAAAGACTATCTTGATGCAAAATTCGGCAGGTTAAATGTAGGTTACAGTCGATATATAAATTATTTGTATGATAATTATGAGGAAATTGTTGTAAATAAGACATCTCCTTTGAAGGAAGATATAAAGGACTATTTGATTATATGCTATCATATGATATGTTATTATGTAAAAAGAAAAGATTTGAAAAAAGCGAATGAACTGCTTGATAAACTTCTTGAAGTGCAAATGGATGAAGATAAGAATAAAGATCTTGTTTACTTAAGAAATAAAAGCATGGCTTTGTTAAAAAGAGAGAATAGGGTTCTTGAAGATGTTTTAAAAGATGAGAACATTGTCTATAACGGACTTGACATCTTCAGTAAAGTTACTGAAGATTATGTACAAATTGAAAAAGACAGTGTTTATTTGACGGAAACAAAGACAAAGAGGGATAAGATACGAAAAGAAAGAGAAAAATATTTATTAGCCAAAGAAGAAGAGAATAAAGATATAAAAGAAAAAGATAATGCTTCAAAAGGGAAAGGTTTATTTAAAAAGAGAAAAAATAAATCAGATCAATCTTTGGACTCTCTTTTGGAAGAGGATAATGATAAAACCATTGAAGATGAAGCAAATAATGAGGATAATGAAATAAACAAGGAAGAAGCTTCGTGCAAAGATTTAAAAGAAGATATGGAAGAAGATGTTTTACAAGACGGAACAACAGATTCTAATGATGATATGCTCGATACAAATGAAGAAAATAAAAAAGAGGATTAATCCTCTTTTTTTATTTTTTTATAAACGATACTGTTTTAAAAATAATTATATTTATGGAATCTTAAATAAATTTTTTTCTTCCAAGTCTGTTGAAATCCCTGTAAAACTCTTTGTAGTATCGTGGCATTGATGTAGGTACTTGTACCTTTATCGGCATAAGAGATTGTCTGGATACTGCACAAAGGGCGAATATAACCTCATGTAAAGATATGTTGTCTACTTTCCCTCCTTTTAACATTTCTCTTCCTTTTATAATTAGGTCGCCTCCGAATAAAAAGCTGTCTCCGCCAATGGAATTTATTGCATGAACCATTTCTTTTGCTAGTGATATATCGTTTATATATATACTATCGGCATTTTTCAGTTTGCTTGTTCCGTCTGCAACACTTGCTATTACAGCCAGATAAGGAAGGAGATCCGGGACTTTGCTTATATCGATATTAAAAGCACTTATTTTGTTCGGTCTTGCTATAATGTCTCCGTTTTTGTTTGCTAAAATTTTAATTCCTATGACTTTTAATATGTTGAGTATTTTTTTGTTTTGCTGTTTACTTTTTAAATTTAAGTCTTTTACCATTATTTTATGACCTAAAGCACTTGCGGTTATCCATAATCCTGCAGTGGTGTAGTCATTTTCTATTTTTATATTGCAAGGTTCATAACTTGCATTTGTTATTTCAAATTCTTTGAAATTATTGTTTTTTACATCAACTTCAAAGTCTTTGAGTATTTCTATTGTGCGTTTTATATAACTTTTATCTTCTATTTCTCCTCCGAGTATAATTACTTTTGAAGTTTTGTATGCTTTTGGAAGAAGAGAAAGTATTGTTGAAAGGTATTCCTTTTTTATGTCTGAACGTATATAAAATACGGATTTTGAAATACCGCTTTGTATTTTTATGGGGTATTCGTTTTTTTCCATTTGTACTTTTGTAAATCCTTTTTTGAAAAATAAATTATAAAAAGAATTTATCGGGTTTGATATTATAACGTTTTTATATTTGTACTGGAATTTTTTCTTTGAAATAAACAATATTGGAGCAAAACTTTTAAGTAAATTTAAATTATCTTTTAGATCAATTTCTTCCGTTTCGGTATCAAAAGGGTATGAGCCCTTTACCTTAAGAGTTTTTCTTTTCCCTTTATATTCTTTAATTGTTATATTTGCCCCTAAGGCTTTCAATATATCGAGTATTTCTTTTGTTTCTTTATCTAAAAGAACGTTATTTATTGTGCTGTACTTATCTGAAAATAAGGTGCATATAAGATATCTTTTTAAATCTTCGTATACCGGTTTTGTGGTTACCTTTCCGTTCAATGTTACGTTTTCAAATGTTATTTCCATTTATTACCCCAATGTCCCATTAAGAATTTATATATCATTCTACTATTTTTAATACCAAATATCAATTTATTTAACATAAATTGCATAAATTGCCACACTGCAATAGCTGTTTGTGTTATAATTATACGGTAAAATATAATATACAGAGTAGATAAGATGCGTTAAGTGTTAAGGGATGGGAAGTTGCCTTTAAACGAAAACCTATGGTTGCGGTGTCTTGTCGCATCCGCTGTAATTTAACATTAATTTAATATGTTTAATAGCGGAGCTTTGTCTAGAATACTTAGGAGGTAAAAGTATGAATAGAGCAAGCTCTAGTTTGGTCAGCACAAAGAAATTGGTTTATGCCGGCTTATTGATTGCAATGGGGATGGTTCTCAAAATGTTTGAGATTTCCGTTACGCCGAATTTTAGGATAGGTTTTACAACTGTTCCTACAATTTTTTCGGGAATAATCCTCGGACCCGTTTATGGTTTTGCAATAGGATTCTTATCAGATTTTATTCAATTTGTAATAAAATCCGATGGAGGGGCATTTCACTTGGGATTCACTCTTACAAGTGCATTGTACGGCATGATACCCGGACTTATTGCTATGTTTTTAAAGAAAAAAAACATTGAAATAAAAGGTGGGCATATTTTCTTTATGGTGTTGGTATGTGAAGTATTGTGTTCAATGCTGTTGAATACCGCATTTTTGGTGCAGATGTATGGATATGCTACAATAGCTATGATGCCGCAAAGGCTATTTAAGGCTGTAGTAATGATTTTTATAAGCAGTGCTATTGTGTATTTGTTATATAAAAATACTAAAAATAAAATAAAGGTTTAAGGAGAGGTTTAATAATATGGGTTACAAAAGTGATATTGAAATTGCTCAGGAAGCAAAGATGGAAGACATCAGAGAAGTCGCGAAAAGAGTAGGTTTAGGTGAAGACGATATAGAGCTTTACGGTAAATACAAAGCAAAAGTAGATTATAACGTTTTAAAAAGAACAAAAAGCAAAAACGGTAAATTGATTCTTACAACCGCTATTAATCCGACTCCTGCCGGAGAGGGGAAAACCACTACCACAATAGGGGTTGCGGATGCCATAAGAAGACTTGGCTACAATACGATAATGGCGTTAAGAGAACCTTCTTTGGGCCCTGTATTCGGTATAAAAGGCGGAGCAGCCGGCGGAGGATATGCACAGGTTGTTCCAATGGAAGATATAAATCTTCACTTTACGGGAGACTTACATGCTCTTACGGCTGCAAATAATTTACTTGCGGCTATGATTGACAATCATATTCATCAAGGTAATGAGTGTAACATAGATACGAGAAGAATTGTTTGGAGAAGAGCCGTAGATATTAATGACAGGCAACTTAGGAATATAGTTTGCGGTCTTGGAGGAAAGGTAAACGGAACGCCTAGAGAAGATGGTTTTGACATTACGGTTGCAAGTGAAGTTATGGCAATCTTTTGTCTTGCGGATAATATCACTGATTTAAAAGAAAGACTCGGAAATATAGTTGTTGCATACAATATGGATGGACAGCCCGTAACTGCGAGAGATCTTAAAGCCAACGGTGCTATGGCAACTCTTTTGAAGGATGCCCTAAAGCCTAATTTGGTACAATCTCTTGAAGGAACTCCTGCATTTATTCATGGTGGACCTTTTGCAAATATCGCTCACGGTTGCAACAGTGTAATAGCGACTAAGATGGCAAAACATTTTTGTGATTATGTTGTGACGGAAGCAGGTTTTGGTGCAGATTTGGGTGCAGAAAAATTTCTTGATATAAAATGCAGGCTTGCAAACCTTAAACCTGATGCGGTTATCATAGTAGCGACGGTAAAAGCGCTTAAATATAATGGTGGAGTTGATAAAAAAGATTTAGGCAAAGAGAATCTCGATGCTTTGAAAAAAGGACTTCCAAATTTGATTAAACATGTCGACAACATCAAAAATGTATTTGGGCTTCCTTGTGTGGTTGCTATAAACAAATTCGTAAATGATACGGATGATGAAATCAACTTGATAAAAGAAGAGTGTAAAAAGCTCGGTGTAAATGTAGTTTTAAGCGAAGTTTGGGAAAAAGGCGGAGAAGGCGGAGAAGAACTTGCAAAAGAAGTTATCAAGCTTTGTGAAGAGGAAAACGATTTTAAATTCTCTTACGATTTGAATTTACCTATAAAAGACAAAATAGAAACAATCGCAAAGAGAATATACGGGGCAGACGGTGTGGACTATACTAAAAAAGCCGAAAAGGAAATAGCAAATTTCGAAAAACTCGGTTTCGGGCATATGCCTATTTGTATAGCGAAAACGCAATATTCTTTGTCTGATGATCCCGCTAAACTGGGAAGACCTGAGGGATTCAGAATTACAATAAAAGATTTGACGGTTTCTGCCGGAGCAGGGTTTATAGTTGCTCTTGCGGGGGATGTTATGAAAATGCCGGGACTTGGCAAGGAACCTGCTGCGTTTAAAATCGATGTTGACGAAAACGGTAAAATTTCAGGATTATTTTAAAAAAGAGGCTTTTGCCTCTTTTTTAGCACAAATATAAAAATAAAATATTTCTGTATAAAAAAGGAGAGGTATATGATAGGAATGGTTATAGTTTCTCACAGTGAGAAAATCGCACAAGGTGTTAAAGATTTGGCAAAACAGATGGCGAAAGATGTTCGGATAGTTGCTGCGGGAGGTTTGAGTGACGGCAGTATTGGAACTGATATGGAAAAAATAATGAACGGAATAAATGAGGCTGATGAAGGAGATGGGGTTGTTATTTTCATGGACTTGGGCAGTGCCGTTATGACAGCTGAAATGGCAGTTGATATGTGTGAAAAAGAAGTTACGATGATTGACGGACCTATAGTTGAAGGAAGTATAGCATCTGCCGTTGTGATACAAAGCGGAGGCGGTATCAATGAGATAAAAAAAGCGGTTGATGAATGCAAAACAATAAATAAATTTTAAATTTTTTATTTTCTTGCTTTTAGACATATAGTATGTTAATATGACATTATAATTAAATGAAAAGACCTTATTTAGAGAGGTGGAGTGAATAGGCACGATGAAACCCGGCAACCGACATTTGTACGGTGCCAATACCTACGGGATTTTTCCGAATGATGAGGAATTAAGTCAATCTCATAGGTCCCTATGGGAATTTTTTTATTTTAAGGTCACAAAAGGAGAGAATTATGAGTAAACATTTTTTTACATCCGAATCTGTTACTAAAGGTCATCCCGATAAAATATGTGACCAAATAAGTGACAGTGTATTGGATGCTATTCTAAAGCAGGATCCATATGCAAGAGTTGCTTGTGAGTGTGCGGTTAATACGGGACTTGTTTTGGTTATGGGTGAGATTACCACAAGCGGTTATGTTGATATTCCGAAGATTGTAAGAAAGACAATAAACGATATAGGCTATACCAGAGCCAAATATGGCTTTGACGGTAATACATGCGGTGTTATAGCTTCTATAGATGAGCAATCTGGTGATATTGCAATGGGGGTGGATAAATCTCTTGATAAAGAAGATGAAAACGGAGCCGGAGATCAGGGGATAATGTTTGGGTTTGCCTGCAACGAAACATCTGAATATATGCCTCTTCCTATTTCTCTTGCCAATAAACTAGCTTTAAGACTTACCCAGGTAAGGGAAGATGGAACACTGGATTATCTAAGACCGGACGGGAAAACGCAGGTAACGGTAGAATATGACGGAGATAAACCGATAAGAATTGATACCGTGGTTATATCGACTCAACATGATGAAAAAGTTTCATTGGATACTATAAAGAAAGATATGATTAATCATGTTGTAAATGAAGTTATAGATGAAAGTCTTCTTGATGAAAATACAAAATACTTTATAAATCCTACGGGAAGATTTGTGATAGGTGGACCACAAGGAGACAGCGGACTTACCGGAAGAAAAATTATAGTTGATACTTACGGAGGCTATGCAAGACACGGAGGCGGGGCTTTCTCGGGTAAAGATCCAACAAAGGTGGATAGAAGTGCTTCTTATATGGCAAGATATATTGCGAAGAATATAGTTGCCAGCGGTATATGCGATAAAATAGAAATAGAAGTTGCATATGCTATTGGAGTTGCAAATCCTGTGAGTATTTATGTAAATACATACGGCACGGCAAAAATCGATGATGAAAAAATAATTGAAATAATAAATGAAAATTTTGATTTAAGACCAAGCAAGATAATAGAACATCTTGATTTAAGACGTCCGATTTACAAAAATACAGCAGCGTACGGACATTTTGGCAGGGAAGAGTTTCCTTGGGAGAAACTTGATAAAGTTGACGATTTGAAAAAATATTTATAAATTTAAGTAAATGTTAAAAAACTGTTTATTATTTTAAGCAAATGTAGTAATATGGTTTTAAAGATAGCAAATATTACTACAGGAGTTTCAAAATGGATGCAATTGATAAGAAAATAATCGAGAGATTGAATGTTGACGGAAGAATTACAATGAAAAATCTTGCAAAAGAACTTGATCTCTCAGCTCCCGCAGTTGCGGAAAGAGTGAAAAGATTGGAACAAAGAGGCATTATTACAGCTTATAAAGCTATAATAGACAGAGAAAAGCTCGGACAGGGAATAACGGTGTTTATAACCATAGATATGCCTGCAAGTAAATATGATGAATTTAAGCAGTTTGCAAACAGTGCAAGCGAAATAAGTGAATTTTATTATTTGACGGGGCAATATTCTCTTATTATAAAAGCTTATGTTACGAGTACCACTCATTTGGCGGAGCTTTTGGAAGAAGCGCAAAAATTCGGAACGACTGAAACTTTTGTAGTTATGTATGCACATGTAAAGGACAGTGTTTTTTAAATAAATATGTAAAGATTTATGTATAAAAAAAGTCGAAAATTAAATGAAAATTCGGCTTTTTTTATTGCTATTTAAAAATTAAAGAACTATAATAAAGGATACTTTTGGGGAGGGTGTTATGGAAACAATTAATAAACTAGGTATTGATATAGGTTCCACCACCGTTAAGGTGGCTTTGATGGACAGTGAGAATAATCTTATTTATTCTAAATATGAAAGACATTTTGCCAATATTCAAGACACTCTTTTACATATGGTAAAGGAGGCTCTTGATAAAATCGGGAATTGTAATATACACCCAGTTATAACAGGTTCGGGTGGGTTGAGTTTATCCTCTTACCTTAATATACCTTTTGTTCAGGAAGTTATTGCGGTTTCGACGGTTTTAAGGACTTATCATAAGCAGACCGATGTTGCAATCGAAATAGGTGGAGAAGATGCAAAAATAATTTATTTCGATGGCGGTATCGAGCAGAGAATGAACGGGATTTGTGCCGGAGGTACGGGTTCTTTTATAGATCAAATGGCGTCTTTGTTAAAAACCGATGCCAATGGGCTTAATGAGCTTGCCAAAGGATATGAAAATATTTATCCGATAGCTGCCAGGTGCGGGGTTTTTGCAAAGAGTGATATTCAGCCTTTGATAAATGAAGGGGCTACAAGAGAAAATCTTGCGGCTTCGATATTTCAGGCGGTTGTAAATCAGACAATAAGTGGACTTGCTTGTGGAAAGCCAATAAGAGGTAATGTTGCATTTTTGGGCGGGCCTTTATATTTTATGAGTGAACTTAAAAATGCGTTTATAAGAACTCTTAATTTAAAAGAAGAAAATGTTATTTCTCCTCAAAATCCTCATTTGTTTGCGGCAATAGGCGCTGCGCTTAGCAATGAAGAAGATGAGTATATAACATTAAAAGAACTTGAAAAACGGTTAAGCAGTAAAATCAGACTTAACAGTGAGATAAAAAGAATGGACAGATTGTTTGAAGATGAATCAGAGTATGCTGATTTTAAAAGAAAACATGATGTACATACCGTAAAGAAAGGAAGTTTGGAAGATTATAAAGGTAATTGTTACCTTGGTATAGATGCCGGTTCCACTACTACAAAACTTGCTCTTTGCGGTGATAATGGAGAGCTCTTATATTCATTCTACAGTAACAATAACGGATCTGTGTTAGACACAACTATCAAGGCTATGAGGGATATATATTCAAAACTTCCGTCAGATGCTAATATAGTTTATTCATGTTCTACCGGTTATGGGGAAGATTTGGTTAAATCCGCATTTATGTTGGATGAAGGGGAAGTGGAAACCATAGCTCATTATTATGCAGCCTCTTTCTTTGATCCAAAGGTAGATTGTATATTGGATATAGGCGGACAGGACATGAAATGCATAAAAATAAAAAACGGTTCTGTCGATAATGTTCTTCTTAACGAAGCCTGTTCATCGGGATGTGGTTCTTTTATTGAGACTTTTGCAAAGTCTCTCGGGTATAGTGTTGAAGATTTTGCAAAAGAGGCTTTATTTGCAAAGAATCCCATAGATTTGGGTACCAGGTGCACGGTATTTATGAATTCAAACGTAAAACAGGCGCAAAAAGAAGGTGCGCCCGTAAGTGATATTTCCGCAGGTCTTGCTTATTCGGTTATAAAGAATGTTTTATATAAAATAATAAAATTAACTAATCCTAATGACTTGGGTAAACATGTTGTGGTGCAAGGCGGTACTTTCTATAATGACGCTGTACTCAGGGCTTTTGAAAATATATCGGGCCATGATGCGGTAAGACCGGATATTGCCGGTATTATGGGGGCTTTCGGTGCGGCTTTGATTGCGAAAGAAAGGTATGAAGATGGAAAAGAAACATCTATGCTTGATTTAACCGGTATAGATAATCTGACCTATACTACCATGATGACCAGATGTAAAGGCTGTACAAATAATTGTTATTTGACCATAAACAGTTTTGAAGGCGGAAAACGAAAATTTATAACGGGAAACCGATGTGAAAAAGGTGCAGGCATACATAAAGATAAACCAAAAGATATAAACTTATTCGAATATAAAAACAAAATTACCTTTGATTATGAGCCTTTATGTAAGGAAGAGGCCGTAAACGGCACAGTGGGCATTCCAAGGGTGTTGAATATGTATGAAAATTATCCGTTTTGGGCGGTATTGTTCAAAGAACTTAAATTCAGGGTAGAGCTCTCTCCTATGTCGTCGAGAAAAATATACGAATACGGAATTGAATCAATTCCGAGTGAATCGGAGTGTTACCCTGCAAAACTTTCTCATGGTCATGTTACTTATCTTATAAGAAAAGGAATTAAAACAATTTTTTATCCTTGTATTCCTTACGAAAGAGATGAAACCCCTGATGCGGGGAATCATTATAATTGTCCTATAGTTACTTCATATGCAGAAAATATTAAAAATAATGTAGAGGAAGTAGAAAGCGAAAATGTTAAATTTCTAAATCCTTTCTTTGCTTTTACTAACAAACATACAATAAAAGAAGGCATAATCCGAGAATTTGCAAAAGGCGGAGAAACAGGATTTGATTTGGACAAAAATGATGTTGCCAAGGCTGTTGACAAAGCATGGGATGAGCTTTTGAGGGTAAGAAACAAAATAGCTAAAAAAGGTGAAGAAGTCGTTAAGTATCTTGATGAAACGGGAAAAAGAGGTATCGTTCTTGCGGGCAGACCATATCATATAGATCCCGAAGTAAATCATGGAATAGACAAGATGATAAATTCTTACGGTATAGCCGTTCTTACAGAAGACAGTGTATCACATCTTGCCGAAGTCGACAGACCTATTATTGTGATGGATCAGTGGATGTATCATTCAAGACTTTACAAAGCAGCGAGCTTTGTAAAAACCAAAGATAATATAGATTTGGTGCAACTTAATTCATTCGGTTGCGGGTTGGATGCCGTTACGGTTGACGGAGTAAAGGATATACTTTCTTCCGGAGGAAAAATACATACAGTTCTTAAAATTGATGAAGTAAACAATTTGGGCGCTGCAAGAATAAGGATTCGTTCTCTTCTTGCGACTCTTAAAATAAGAGACAGGAAAAAAACAAAGAGGAAAGTTAAGGGTTCCGATTATCACAGGATTGAATTTACCAAAGATATGAAGAAGGATTATACAATACTTTCTCCGCAAATGTCTCCGATACATTTTTCTTTATTTGAAGCTGCATTAAATGCATGCGGATATAAATACGAAGCATTAAAAGACGACAGTAAAAATGCGGTCGATATAGGGTTGAAATATGTAAATAATGATGCGTGTTATCCTTCTTTGATTGTTGTCGGACAGATAATGGAAGCTTTAAATTCGGGTAAATACGATACTGATAAATTGGCAATTATGATAACTCAAACCGGAGGCGGCTGCAGAGCTACAAATTATATAGGATTTATAAGAAGAGCTCTTGAAAATGCAGGTATGGGGCACATACCCGTAATATCGCTTAATGCTAACGGTATAGAAACAAACAAAGGGTTTAAAATAACACCGAAACTTTTAAACAGAGGACTTCAGGCCGTTGTATACGGTGATTTATTTATGAGAGTTTTATACAGAATGAGACCTTATGAAGTTGTAAAGGGTTCGGCAGATATGCTGCATAAAAAATGGGAAGCGAAATGTATAAGAGATTTGTCTGCTCCCAAAGTATCAAAAAAAGTATTTAATGAAAATATAAGAAATATTATAAGAGAATTTGATGAGCTTCCGATAACAAATGAAGTTAAACCAAGAGTAGGTATTGTAGGTGAAATTTTAGTTAAATTTTTACCGGGTGCTAATAATCATTTGGTTGATTTGCTGGAAGAAGAAGGGGCAGAGGCTGTAATGCCGGATTTGCTCGATTTCTTGCTTTATTGTTTTTATAACAGCAACTTTAAAAGTGAAAAGCTCGGTATGAAAAAGATGAGTGCCAAAGTAGCCAATCTAGGTATTAGCTTTATTGAAACATACAGAAAAGTATATAAAGAAGAGTGTGAGCGAAGTGTTCATTTTCATTCGCCTGACAGAATAAATAAGCTTGCTTATTATGCAAGTGATGTTGTGTCTATTGGGAATCAGACGGGGGAAGGGTGGTTCCTTACGGGAGAAATACTCGAACTTATTAAATCTGGTGTAAACAATATTGTTTGTACTCAGCCTTTCGGGTGTCTTCCGAATCATGTTGTGGGTAAAGGTGTTATTAAAAAGATAAGGAAGATGTATCCTTTATCTAATATTGTTGCCATAGACTATGACCCCGGAGCAAGTGAGGTAAACCAGTTAAACAGAATAAAACTTATGCTTTCTCAGGCTAATATGAATCTTAAAGCCGCGGAGGAAACTGAAGGTATTTAATATAAAAAGAACATCATTTAAGATGTTCTTTTTTATTTGTAAAGTTTTTTCCATGTTGCCTTTCCTATAATTCCGTCTGCAGTCAGATTTGATTTTTTCTGGAAATTTTTGGTTGCATTATATGTTGCCGTTCCGAAAATTCCGTCAGAAGCTATTTTGTATCCTTTTTTAATGAGTCTGTTTTGTGCTTTTTTTACGTAATTTCCTCTGCTTCCTCTGGATATGATTGGGTAGTATGCAGGATTTCCTCCGAAAGTTTTTACGGAGCGATATGAATTTGAATAGTAATAATAAAACTTATTTCCTCTACTGTCTATATGAACAAAATTTGCGTTTGGGTAGCATCCTATTCCTTTGATTCCTATCGATTCCGCATATTTTGCTATTGTTTTTACGTTTATTCCCTGTATGAAAATATCAAAGGCCCTTCCCTTTGTATGATAGCTTTCACTTGCTCCACCTATTTTTTTGTTATAAGAAACAGTTCTGTATCCTGAATTTATGTGTATGGATTTATTAAAATGAAGCCTTATTTTTTCAAGCTTTTTTGCATGGTCTATATCTATATATATTTTATCTGTTCCGTCGTGACAGGCAAATTCTCTTATTTTAAAATGAGGTGCTCCCGGTACCGACTTGTTTCCGTCTTTTGATTTTGAATATATTTTTACATTCATTGTTTTTCCTCCGTTTCGGGAATATTATTTCTCTTTATAATATGTAAATATCCGTTTGCTTGTGAAGATAAGATATTTTATTAATTATTGATTTTTTTGTTTATCGGTTATTTTAATTTAATAAAAAAACAGCCTGAATTTTATCGGCTGTTTTGTGTTATCTTGGAATATATATTAAATCTGTAATACCGTTATAAGTTTTTGTACCTATGAGTTTTAGTTTTAATTCTCTATTTTTTTGGAATAAAGGAATACCCTCCCCCAAAATTGTTGGAATAACTGAGATATAATACTCGTCAATTAAGTTATCTTTAATAAGTTGATTGACTGTATTTGCCCCTCCGCAAATCCAAATATTTTTACCTTGTTTCTTTTTCAGTGTTTTTACTATCTCAGAAGGTTTTTTATCTGTAAATATAATGTTGTTTGTTGATTTTTTTTCTCTATGGGTAACAACGTAGCAGGTCTGCTGCTCATATATCCAATTATCTTTTGACAGTTTTGTTATGATTTGATGATAAGTATTCCATCCCATAATGATAGTATCCGTATTTTTTATAAAATCATTATAACTGTCAAGATTTGATTCTTTTTCTTCTTGCCCCTCAAGCCAGTCAACGTCACCGTTTTTGTCGGCGATGTATCCATCTATGCTCATTGATATAAATAAAACTGTTTTTCTCATTTTCCCTCTAAGTTTATATTTTATTTATTGTATGCTTTTTTCTTGAAATTTGCATATTTTATTTTTAAAATCGCTTTTATATCTTCATATATTTTATTATTCTCCGTTATGTTTATCGTAAGCCATTTTTGTCCGTTTCCTTCTTTTGTTTCGCTGTATATTTTTTGAATTTCACAATCAAAATCAGGTAACTCAATGTTAAAATCTTCTTTTTCTTTTTGTCCTATAACTATCATAACCGTAAAATAATTTTCTTTCGGATATACTACACATAATGATTTATTGTTTTTTCTGAATTTAACGTTCCATCCAAACTCAAAAGTGCACTTGCTGAATTCATATGTGGGTTCTATATTGTAGATTTTTTTATATATTCGCAAAAATCATTCCATATCGGATTATCTATATACTTTCTTATATCTTCTTTTGAAGGAAAGTGTTCTTGATTATTTCTCTCAAACATTTCTATACTTCCTTTTGATAGATTTTAGATACAGAGTTAATAAAATGGATTTATTTAACAATACTGTTTCTTATTTGTTATCAGAAGAATTTTTTATATTGTTTCTTTTTTTATGTATGCTATTCCTATAGCTCCCGGACCGGAATAGGTTCCTACCGTAGGACCTATTGAAATCGTTTCGCTTTCTTGTATATCCAAATGGCTGAACATAAAATCTTTAAAATTCTCTATTGCTTTATGAGCATGGGCGTGTCCGAAAGCCACAGGATATGAAAAATCAATATCGTCTTTTATATTTTCAAGTATAAATTTGTAGGAAAGTTTTTTCCCTCTGACTTTACCAGCTTGTACGATTTCGCCGTCTACAACCTGTAAAATCGGATTTATATTGAGCATTCCACCGACAACTGCTGTTGTTTTTGATATTCTTCCTCCGTACATTAAATACTTTAAAGTATTTACGCACACAAGTAATCTTATGTTTTTTATCATATGTTCGAGTTTTATTGCGATTTCGCTGGCAGTTTTTCCCTCATCTCTCATTTTTACGGCTTCGTTTATAAGTAAATATGTTCCGAAGCTGGCAATTTTTGAGTCTACAATGTGTATATGATCTTTTGAAACTTCTTCTTTTGCAATATGGGCGGATTGAAGGGTTCCACTTAATTTTGAAGAAATTAAGATAGCCACTATTTCATCGCCTTTATCGATATATTTTTTAAAAACATCTTTGAACTTATTGGGGTTTGGCTGTGATGTTGTCGGAAGGCTATCCCCGCATAGCATTAGTTTTTCATAGAATTCTTCATTCTTTATGGTTACACCATCAAGGAATTCTTCATTTCCGAATCTTACGCTTAAGGGAATGACTTCCACATCAAATTTTTTTATTAGATCTTCGTTTAAATCACAAGTGCTGTCTACAATAATTTTTACCATTTTATTTACCTGCTTTCTTTTTGCTTTTAAAGAACTTTTCAAGTTCCACAACCGCTTCTATTAAAATATCCCGTTTTCCTTGAGGAAAGAAGTTGAGCATTTCTTTAACCATGTTTTCATGGAATTTTGTATGGTTTTCTTCCACTTCTTTTCCAAGGTTTGTAGAGTAAATATTTATCACTCTTTTATCTTCGTGATCCCTTTGTCTTTTAAGATATCCTTTTTTTTCTAAAGCATTTACTCCGGTCGTTAAAGTTCCGGGGGTAATGTTTAGGCTTTTTGCAATATTTGAAGAAGTGTTTGTATTTGATTTTTCGTTCTTTACAACAGCTTCTATCACATGCATTTCTCTGATTGAAAGATTTTGGAATTTTCCTTTTTTTAAAGCGTTTTCTTCAACTTTCAAAATTTCATTGAATATTTCTACTAAAAATTCGTTTAAAATTTGTTCTTGTTTGTTCATTATATTATTTCCTTTTGAACTTCAAATTAATTAGATTATATATTGTTTCTGTGATAAAATCAACTTAAGGAAATTTTTTGGAAAAATCTTTTTAATCCGTTTTTAATGTTAGATTAATTGCAAATTTATATTGTATATATATTATGATTTTAAAGTATATAATTCGGAGGATATTATGAGTGAAAAGAAACTTTATAAAAGCAGAGATGATAAATATATAGGCGGGGTGTGCGGAGGTATAGGTGAATATTTTGAGATAGATTCCACTATTATAAGGCTTGCTGCGATTTTATTGTCTTTTGCAACCAGCGGAGTTTTGGTTTTTATATATATTTTGCTTTGTTTTTTGATTCCTTATGAACCCATTATTTCATATACAATGAATGATAAGTACGGATACAATAAGAATGCATATTCTTCTTATGACATGAACAGCATGAATATTAACAATGAAAAAGGAGAAAGCAGAAAGCAGAAGAATTTAGGGGTTTTCCTTATTATTATAGGTGCTATATTGTTTTTAGGAAAAATTCTTCCTGATTTTTTATCCAGATTTATAGTTCCTATCGGTCTTCTTGTTGCGGGAATCCTTTTGATTGTTTCTGCTGCTCCTATTTCTTCTGATAAAAATAAAAATATGGCTGATGATGAAAAGCAGGGAGAAGAGGATTTAAAAGAAAATACAGTAAAAGAAGACTGCACGGAAACTTCCTTAAATGAAGAAGATGTCAATGTTGATTTAAAAGACAATGAAGTTGTAACAACTGGAGATGATGATATTGATGTTGCAATTGAAGAAGAAATTTCTTCAGAGGAAAAGAGGAAAGGGAGTGGAGAATACGGTGAGTTTACCGTTGACGAGATAATAAAGATGAGAGAAGAAGGTAATAAAGATGAATAAGCAATTAAAAATTATATTAGGAGCTTTTTTAATACTGATTGGTGTCGGATATATTTTGGACTTGCTCAATATTTATATACTCTCTTTTGATGGGTTTTTCAGAACAATAAAGTTTATTTGGCCTTTATTTTTGGTTGTAATCGGATTATTTATATTAACAACCAGTAAAAAAATAAGGGTTTGTGTCATAAGTATATTTTTGGCATTGCTTTTTGCGGGTACATTTTATTTTACATCATTATCTCATAATAATATTTTTGACAATCATTACGATTTTGATTTTAACGAAGAGTATGACGGTTTTTCGAATTTTTCCGATAATTAAAATTGAGACCTATAAATACAGGTCTTTTAATATGTATATAAAATGATAAATTTATATGTATTTACTTAAATTAATATGATAAGGAGATATTTATGTTTTTTGAATTTGATATAAGAACTGACAGTGAAAATTTTCATAACATTACAGGCTGTGTAAAAGAAGCGGTTAAGAAGAGCGGAGTAAAAAATGGGATATGTATTGTTTATTCTCCTCATACAACAGGGGGAATAACGATAAATGAAGCAGCAGATCCGGATGTTGTAGATGATATGATCTATGCTTTTGATAAAATATTTCCGGACATGGAAGAGTTTAAACATTATGAGGGTAACAGCAGTGCCCATATAAAAACAAGTCTCGTCGGAAACAGCGAAACCGTTATTGTAGAAGATGGCAATCTTTTGCTTGGTACTTGGCAGGGTATATATTTTACTGAATTTGATGGACCAAGGCGTAGAAAATTTTATGTTAAAGTATTGGGATAGTCATATATTTGTGTTTTATTAATCGGATTTGAATTGTTTTGTATTTTTATTATTTATTTTTTTATTATTTATTTTCTAGTTATAGAAGTTTTGAGATAAAATATGGTATTTTTATTGCATTTTTATTACATTGGGTGTATAATATAGCATGCTAGATGAGTGGGCTTATGTCCACTCATTGTTTTATATTGATAGAATTAGGAGGGCTTTTTTTGAAAGTTACCGATAGAGTAGAGGCCTTAAGCGAGGATATTTTAAGGCAGAACGAATGTGAACTTGTGGATATTGAGTTTAAAAAAGAAGGAAATAACAAGGTTTTAAGACTTTATATTGAGAGAATCGAAGGTAAAGTGAATCTTGACGATATAAGCAATGTAACGAGACTTCTTTCAAAATTGTTGGACGAAGAGGATTTTATCGAAGAGGAATATATTTTGGAAGTTTCTTCTCCCGGAGTTAACAGAGTTATAAAGAAGGAAAAAGACTTTGTGAAATTTACAGGAAGCAAGGTTGACGTTGCATTATTTAAGCCGATTGACAAAAGAAAGAAATTTACGGGTATTTTGGAAGGCTATAAGGACAATAACATTCATGTTTTGGTTGAAGGCGAACATTTGGTTATTCCTCATGATGCCGTAAGTAAAGTGAATTTGAGTTTTGATTTTAAATTTTAAGTAAGGAGTTTTTGTAAAAATGGCAAGAAAGAAAAAAACGGTAGTCGATAATTCTTTAAAAGATTTCATAGAAGCATTAGATGAGATTAATAAATCAAAGGGTATTGATAAAGAAGAAATTATAGTTGCGGTTGAACAGGCATTGGTTGCGGCATATAAAAAAGATACCAGAACCAATGTTGATTTGGTTGTTAATATAAACAGAGTATCAGGAGCGATAGATGCATTTTATTCAAAGGAAATTGTGGAAGAGGTTGAAGATGAAGATAAGGAAATTTCTCTTCATGAAGCCTTGGTTTTGGATAAAAATGCTATTCTTGGGGGAAATGTAGTAACGCATATAGATCCAAAAGGATTTGGAAGAATTGCGACACAAAATGCAAAACAACTGATTATTCAGAAGCTTAAAGAGTCTGAAAGAAATATAATCAGTGATACATTTATGAAAAAGAAAGATGAAATGGTTACAGGGGTAATTCAAAGAGAAGAATATAAAGACATCAAGAAGATGATACACGGAGAACCTGTTATAGAGCAAAACAGAATTATCCATATCGATTTGGGTAAGGCAGAAGGTATAATGAATAGTCAAAATCAAGTTAAAGCCGAACATTATCATCCGGGTATGAGACTTAAAGTGTATGTTTCTGATGTAATAATTACTCCTAGAGGACCTCAGATTATTTTATCTAGGACTCATCCGGGACTTGTTAGAAGATTATTCGAAGAAGAGGTTGCGGAAATAGCGGACGGTATAGTCGAAATAAAATCAATTTCAAGAGAGGCCGGAAGCAGAAGCAAGCTTGCCGTTTATACTTCAGACGAACAAATTGATCCTGTAGGTACATGTATAGGTCCAAAAGGGTTTAGAATCCAAAATGTTTTAAATGAAATAGGAGATGAAAAAATCGATGTAATCAAATGGAGTGAAGATCCTGTTGAATACATCAAAAATGCTCTTGCGCCTGCTGAGGTTTTAAAAGTAGATATACTTCAAACTGAAGAAGCTGACGGTAAAAATGTAGCGATGGTTGTTGTTGATGATACACAGCTGTCTCTTGCTATAGGTAAAGACGGTCAAAATGTAAGGCTTGCGGCAAGACTTACCGGATGGAAAATCGACATAAAAAGCAAAAGTCAGTTCGATATGAGCAATGATGCGGACGAGCAGTTAAATCAAGATGCAGAGATCGTATCTTCTGATTTAATTGAAGAATAGTCATATAAAGGGGTGGCAATATGAAAAATACACCGCTTAGAACATGCATTGTATGTAAAAATAAATTTCCTAAAAAAGATTTGATAAGAATAGTAAGAGATAAAGAGAACAGTCAAGTTCTTTTTGATAAGACAGGAAAAATGAACGGAAGAGGTGCTTATGTATGCACCGATAAAAGTTGCATTGATAAATTGGATAATGTAAAAATTATATCTTATGCACTTAATGTTAATACGACAAAAGAGAATATGTCGGATGTAAAAGAAGAGATAAAACATTATATAGAAAATAAATAAAGGGGAGGGTTCAAAACTATATGAGAGTTTATGATATGGCCAAAGAATATGGCTTCCCAAGCAAAGAGTTTGCTGAGATAATGAAAGGTATGGGCATACCTGTTAAAAATCATATGAGTGCCGTTACTGCTCAGCAGGAAAAGTATTTCAGAAACAATTTTAATAAAGAAGATTACTTAAACAGTAAAAAAGAAGTTAAAACGGAAGTTAAAAAAGAAGAAAAGGCGGCATCAAAGCCGGCAGAGAAAGTTAAGAATACAAACAACAAACAAGTTAAAAAGAAAAAAGAGACAATAAAACCGGTATTTGTAAAAGAGGAAAAGGAAGAACCTGAAGTTGTTGTTATTTATAATGAAGATAAAAAGACAAATAAAAATAAACCCAATAAGGGAAATAAGCATTATAATTACGATGCTGTGGAAGACAGTAACGATAATCATATAAAAGGTGAAAAGTTCAAAAAGAAAAAAACTGACAATAAAAATCATAAATCTGAAAGACCACAAAATGCTAACAAAAAGAATAAAAATAAAAAGGACAATAAAAAAGAAGTTGTTCCTAAGTTTATAGATAATTCAAAAAAATCAAAGGGTTCAAAATCAAGATATAAGAAAAAAAATAAGTTGGAAAGAGAAGAAAGACAACTTGAAAATTCTGTTGTAAGTGAAATTACCATTCCTGAAGGAATAACAGTCGGAGAACTTGCTTCAAAGATAAATAAAGCTTCTACCGAGGTTATTAAAGTTCTTATGGGTTATGGAGTAATGGCAAATTTAAATCAGTCTATTGATTTTGATACTGCATCTATAGTATGTGAGGAGTTCAACATAACATGTGTTTTGGAAGATGAAAATAAGGCTATAGACGATTTATTTGATTCTCATTACAAAAATGAAGACGAATTGGTTAAGAGACCTCCTATAATTACTGTTATGGGACATGTTGACCATGGTAAAACATCGCTTCTTGATGCAATAAGAGATACAAATGTAATTGCCGGAGAAGCAGGTGGAATTACGCAGCATATAGGGGCATATACGATAAATATTAATAACGAAAAAATTACATTTATAGATACTCCTGGACATGAAGCCTTTACGGCAATGCGTTCAAGAGGTGCTTCTGTTACGGATATTGCGGTTTTGGTTGTAGCGGCAGATGATGGGGTAATGCCTCAGACAGTTGAAGCCATAAACCATGCAAAAGATGCAAAGGTGCCTATAATTGTTGCAATAAACAAAATAGATAAACCCGGGGCAAACCCTGACAGAGTAATGCAGGAGTTGACGGAATACGGGCTTGTAAGTGAAGACTGGGGTGGTGACACTATATGTGTTAAAATCTCGGCAAAACAAAGACAAGGTATTGAAGATTTACTTGAAATGATACTTTTGGTTGCCGAAGTTGAAGACTTAAAAGCTCATCCAAGTAAAAAAGCAGTTGGTACCGTTATTGAAGCGAGACTTGATAAACAAAAGGGTACTGTTGCAACATTACTTGTAAAATCCGGTGTTCTTAACGACGGTGATACTGTTGTATGTAATGATGTATATGGTAAAGTAAGAGCCATGATGGACGATAAGGGCAATAAAATCAAAACTGCAGGACCTTCAACTGCAATTGAGATTTTAGGGTTTAGTGAAGTTCCCGCTGCCGGAGAAAAATTCTTTGTTGCAGAGAATGAAAGAGAAGGCAGAAAATATGCCGAAAGACGAAAAGCAGTAATGAAAGAAAATGCTCTTAGAAAGAGCGGTCCGGTAAGTCTTGATGATTTATTCAATCAAATAAGCGAAGGAGAACTTAAAGAGCTTAAATTAATTGTTAAAGCCGATGTTAGAGGTTCGCTGGAAGCTTTAACTCAGTCTCTTGAAAAATTGAATGAAAATGAAGACGGTGTGAAAGTCAGTGTTATTCATGGCGGAGTAGGCGCTATAACCGAAAGTGACGTTACATTGGCAGCTGCTTCAAATGCTCTTATAATAGCATTTAATGTAAGACCGGAAGCTAATGCAAAAGCCGCAGCTGTAAAAGAAGAAGTGGAAATAAGAAGTTACAATGTAATCTATCATGTTATGGAAGAGATAGAAAAAGCTCTTAAAGGACTTCTTGATCCTGAATTTAAAGAGGTTGTTGTTGGTACTGCGGAAGTAAGGGAAACATTTAAAGTTCCTAATGTAGGTTTGGTTGCGGGATCTTATGTAACCGAAGGTACTATAAACAGAAATGATCAAATCAGAGTTATCAGAGACGGTGTGGTTATTTTTGAAAGTGAAATAGCATCGTTAAAAAGATTTAAAGACGACGCAAAAGAAGTTCAGGCTGGATATGAATGTGGTATCGGAGTTGAGAACTTTAATGATATAAAAGTAGGGGATACTTTCGAAACATTTAAAATGGAAGAGATTGAAAGAGAGTAATTTATATGGGGTATAGACTTGAAAGAGTAAACGAGCTTATCAAAAATGAGTTGTCACTTTTGATAGAGCTGGAACTACAGGATCCTAGGATTAAAGAAGCTATAATAAGTGTAGTGAGGGTAAAAGCAACACCTGACCTTAAATATGCAAAAGTATATGTAAGCGTTATGGGGGAAAATAATAAGAAAGAGGAAATCATAGGAGTTTTGGATAAAGCAAAAGGGTATTTGAGAAAGTCTATAGCAAAAGTTTTAAATACCAAGAATACTCCGGAACTCATATTTGAATTAGATGAATCTTTGGATTATGCAATGCATATTGATGAAGTTTTAGCTAATCTTGAAATAAAGGACCATGAAGACGATAGATAAATTTATTGAAATATTAGAAAATAATGATACATTTTTGATAATAACTCATGAAAATCCTGATGGTGATGCATTGGGTTCATCTTTAGCGATGAAAAAGACTTTGGAACTTATCGGCAAAGATGTTGATCTTTATGCCCAAACCCCAATTCCGGTGAATCTGGAAGATATGATTCTTGAAAAGGATATTGAAGAGTTGGATAATTTAAAAGCTAACTATGATATTTGTCTTTGCATGGATTGTAGCAGTGAAGATTATTTATTCGGAAGCAATTTAAGAAATTTGTGCAATAAAATTATTCTTGTTGATCATCATGTGACAAATGAACGATACGCAGACATAAATTTGGTGAGTGAAAAAGCATCGGCAACAGGGGAGTTGGTATTCGCTATAAGTTCAAGATTACTTGGTACAATTCCTTTGGACATTGCCAGTCTGATTTATGTTGCAATATCAACTGATACAGGCAATTTTGCTTATTCAAATACAACTCCGACAACTCATATTATTGCCAGTAAACTGTTGAAGGCGGGCGTAAATCAAGGTAAAATCAACGAGATGGTAAAACTTAAAGATATAAAGAGTCTTATGATACGCAGAAAATCCTTGGAAAATATTTATGCTTTTAAAGATAATAGGATACTGGTTATGGTGCTTGATGATGAATCAATCAATTCTTCTACCGATACAGACGGACTTATTGATGCGATAAGATATATAAAAGGGTGCAATATTGCAGCTCTTGTAAAAAGAGCCGATGAAGAAAGCTATAAAGTTTCTTTGAGAAGCGGCGGATCTGATGTTGATGTTTCAGAAATAGCAAGATTATACGGTGGCGGCGGTCACAAAAAAGCAGCGGGATTTACTTTTAAAGGAAGTAAAAACGAAATTCTTACCGTAATAAAAGATATTGATTTAGGGGATTAAGTTGATAAACGGAGTTATATGTATAAACAAAGAGCAGAATATGACAAGTCACGATGTTTGTTTTAAACTGCGAAAGATACTCGGTACAAAAAAAGTAGGACATAGCGGAACATTGGATCCTATGGCAACGGGGGTAATGGGAGTTCTTGTCGGCCGGAGTACAAAGTTGTCAAATTATATAACAGGCTTTGATAAAGAATATGTTGCAACAATGGTCTTTGGTAAAACAAGTGACAGCTATGATATATGGACAGAGATGGAAGATGTGGGTATTGAGGATTTTTCATATAATGAATTCAAAGATGTTATCAATTCTTTCAAAGGTGAAATAATTCAAAAGCCCCCTATATATTCTGCCATTAAGGTTGACGGAAAACCTCTTTATAAATATGCTTTAGAAGGGAAAGAAGTAGATATTCCTTCGAGAAAAGTCTATATAAATGATATAGAAATTTTAAGATGTAATATTCCTTATTCAGCTGAAATAAAGATTTCATGTTCAAAAGGAACCTATGTAAGAAGTCTTATAAACGACATAGGAAGAAGACTTAATACCGGGGCAGTAATGAGTTCCCTTGTCAGAACAAGAAACGGTGTTTTGAATATAAATGACAGTTTTACAATTGCCGAAGTTGAGAAAAAAGTCAAAGAAAATAAGATTGGCGAAATTTTGCATAATGATGACTTCTTTTTAAAAGATTTATTTAGGGTTGATGTAAACCCTTTAAGCAGTAAAATAATACTTAACGGAAATGCACTTATAAAGAAAAATATCCTTACGGATATAAATGGTGTTGAAGAAAATACTTTGCTTAGGCTTTATTTAGATGATAAGTTTATCGGTATAGGCAAAAGAGTAGAAGAAGACGGTGTATTGATAAGGCCGGTAAAGATTTTATACGGAGAATAGAATAAGTAATGAAAATAATACATTCTTTTGGAGAAGCGGATAAAAACGAAGAACTATCTTTAGCTTTCGGTTATTTTGACGGTATACATCTCGGACATAGAAAAATAATTGAAGAAGAAAATAAAACTTTAAAAAATGGTGTGGTAACCTTTGATAGGCACCCTCTTGATTTGATTGACAAAAGCAAGGCTCCTAAAAGATTGATGACTCTTGACGAAAAAATTTCGTATCTGGAAAAGTTGAATGTCGATTATTTATTTATAATTCATTTTGATTTTGATTTTATGAATCTTACTGACAGAGAGTTTATTAATATGGTAATTGACAATGTCAATATGAAGAAAATGAAAGTCGGATTTAATTATCATTTTGGCAAAAACGGTATGGGAAATGCGGACATGCTAAAAGAAATATCAAAGGAAAAAGATTTTGATTTAAAGGTTGTCGAAGAATATAAAATCGGGAATGAACGTGTATGCAGCACTGCAATAAGAAGATTTATAAGCGACGGCAATATAAAAAAGGCAAATGAGTTTTTAGGAAGAGCCTACAGCGTGGAAGGTAAGGTTTCTCATGGCAAACATTTAGGTAAAAAAATAGGGATACCAACTGCTAATATAATTCCCGACGCAATGAAAATCATGCCTAAAAGAGGGGTGTATGTAACAAGAGTTACAGTTGACGGTAATGTTCATTACGGAATAAGCAATGTAGGAATCAATCCAACCTTTAATGAGGAAATGAAAATAGAAACAAATATTTTCGATTTTGATAAAGATATTTACGGCAAAAGTATAAAGATAGAATTTCTTGAATTTGAAAGAGAAGAAAGAGCTTTTGATTCTATAGAGGATTTAAAAGAGACAATAAACAAAAGCATAAGCTTTGGAAAAGATTATATAAAGGGTAAACTTAATTATTAAAATTATTTTTATATTTAAATTCATTTTTATTTAATTTTATAAGAGAAAATAAAAATTTCACTTTATTTCATAAAAGTATTGGTAATTTATCCTTAATAAGATATAATAGAATTAGTATTTCGTATATAAGAGGAGGACGAAGATGAAAAAAGGAAAAAGAATTTTAGCGTGTGTGTTGGCATTGGGACTCGTTTTGGGGTTTGCAGGCTGCGGAGCAAAGGATGACGCAGGTAGTGGAGAAAAGACATATATTATTGCGACAGATACTGCATTTGCACCATTTGAGTTTACTGATGAAGAAGATAACTTTACTGGTATTGATGTTGATATCTTATCTGCAATCGCAAAAGATCAAGGGTTTGACTATGAACTTCAGTCTTTAGGTTTTAAAGCAGCTGTTGCAGCTTTGGAATCAGGTCAGGCAGACGCTGTTATCGCAGGTATGAGCATAACTGACGAAAGAAAAGAAAAATATGATTTTTCGCAAGCTTATTATGATTCAGGCGTTGTTATGGCAATAAAAGCAGATGACAGTACAATTAAAGGGTACGAAGATTTGCAAGGTAAGAGTGTAGCTGTAAAAACAGGTACAGAAGGTGCTACTTTTGCAGAATCTATAAAAGACAAATATGGATTTGAATTAAAATATTTTGAAGATTCTCCAAAAATGTATGAAGATGTAAAAACAGGAAATACTGTGGCATGTTTCGAAGATTACCCTGTAATGGGTTATGGTATCAGCCAAGGTAACGGACTTAAAATGGTAACTGATATGGAAAAAGGTTCTTCTTACGGTTTTGCTGTTCTTAAAGGAAAGAATTCAGAACTTATAAAAATGTTTGATGAAGGACTTAAAAATATAAAAGCTAGCGGTGAATATCAAAAAATATTAGATAAATATATTGCAAGCAAATAGTTATTAAATATTTATTTGGAGTGATTTAATGAATTTATTAGAGGTTTTTACTGACGCAGCCCCATTACTTTTTGAAGGGTTTGCAATGACAATAGAAATAACTATCATATCTTTATTAATAGCATTTTTCCTAGGACTTATCTCTTGTGTGATGGGGATATCAAGTTTTAAACCTTTTAAAGCTATATCTAAATTTTATTTATGGTTAATTAGAGGTACTCCGCTTTTGGTACAATGTTTCTTTGTATATTTTAGTATACCGCAATTGATTCAATCATTTGGCATTGATTTCAGACTTACTGCTTTCTCTGCCGGAGTTATAACTTTGTCTCTTAATGCAGGTGCTTATATGTCTGAAATATTCAGAGGTGGTATACAGGCTGTTGATAAAGGTCAAATGGAAGCTGCCAGAAGTTTAGGGCTTCCAAAGAACAGGGCTATGATTAAGGTTATATTGCCTCAGGCGTTAAAAATTTGTATTCCTTCACTTGTAAATCAGTTTATTATTACGTTAAAGGATACATCTATCATTTCTGTTATCAGTTTAGGTGAGGTAGTATATCAAGCCAATATCTATATAGGAAGAACAATGAATTCTTTTGCTACTTGGACGATTGTAGGAATTATGTATTTAATTGCTATTACTATACTTTCTTCACTTTCTAATTATGTTGAAAGGAGAATAAGTAATGAGTAAATTAAGAGTAACGGATTTACATAAATCTTTTAAAAAGTTAGAAGTATTAAAAGGTATTGATCTTGAAATTACAGAAGGCGAAGTTGTTTGTATTATCGGTCCTTCAGGTTCTGGTAAAAGTACGTTTTTACGTTGTTTAAACTTACTTGAAACTCCAAGCCGAGGCGAGATTGAAATTGATGATCAATTGATAACCGATAAGAAGAATGATATTAATAAGATGAGAGAAAATATCGGAATGGTTTTCCAACAGTTTAATTTATTCCCTCATTTGACAGTTAAGAAAAATATCATGCTTGCGCCTGTAGATTTGAAACTGAAAACTCCAGAAGAGGCTGAGAAAAAAGCTATAGAGCTTTTGGATAGAGTCGGACTTAAAGAAAAAGCTGATGTTTATCCTAAGAAATTATCGGGTGGACAACAGCAAAGGGTTGCTATAGCAAGAGCGCTTGCGATGGAGCCGGATATTATGATGTTTGACGAACCAACCTCAGCTCTTGATCCGGAAATGGTAGGGGAAGTTTTAAATGTTATGAAAGAGCTTGCCGCACAGGGGATGACAATGGTTATTGTTACTCATGAAATCGGATTTGCAAGAGAGGTTGCAGACAGAGTTATATTTATGGACGAAGGGATTATTATAGAGCAAGGACCACCTTCAGAAGTAATAGGAAATCCTAAAAATCAAAGAACAAAAGACTTTTTAAATAAAGTATTATAATAAAAAAAGAAGCAAAGCTTCTTTTTTTATTTGAAAATATAATTATAACGTTTTTGATTAAATGTTTTTAAAGTGATTCTATTATTTCAATATATCTTTCTTTTGGGTATGCCCCCACTTCTCTTGCCACTTGTTCTCCGTTTTTAAAGAATATCACCGTAGGGATACTCATAACTCTGAACTGCATAGAAAGTTCTCCGTTTTCGTCAACATCAAGTTTGCAAACTTTTATTTTATCAGAATATTCTTTTGCAATTTCGTCTATAGTAGGAGCAAGTCCTTTACAAGGTCCGCACCAGTTTGCCCAAAAATCAACCATTACGGGTTTTTCGCTATTTAAAACTTCATTTTCAAAGTTGTCTTTTGTTATAATTACAATATTTTTATCAGCCATGATATACCTCCTTATTTATATTATTTCATACTATATGATATTATATCATTTAATTATGAATAATTATATATTTAATTAAATTTTTAATGTTATATTTATTTATTAGAATATTTTTTGTGTTATAATCAATTCATTAATGATTTTGGTGTATGAAATATTAAGGAGTATGGACATGAAAAAAATATTGAATGAAAATATATCTCGCTACGTTGAAAAAAATCCTGTAAGACTTCATATGCCGGGACATAAAGGAAGAAGTGCGGGTGAGAATGATTATTATTATAAGGATATAACCGAATTATCATCTTATAGTGACAATTTATTGTCACCGAAAGATGTGATTTTATCGTTAAATCAGTATATTAAAGAGATTTTTAAAAGCAAAAAGTCTTTCATTTGCGTAAATGGAAGTACGGGAGGTTTGGAGATTTCTCTTTTATACTCTTTGAAGAGTAAGGATAAAGTCATACTTCCAAGAAACAGTCATATAGCCAATTATTATGGTATAAGCTTGGCTGACGGACAGCCTATATATATATACCCCTCTGATATTGTTCGTGGCATTAAAGAAGATGAATATGTTGAAGCAGTTAAAAAAAATAAAGATGCGAAAGCAATTGTAATCACCTACCCGACATATTTCGGATATAGCATAGATATTAAAAATCTTTGCGAAAGGATAAAAAGAATAAATAATGATATTATAATTATTGTGGATGAAGCACATGGGGCGCATTTTCTGTTTAATAGAGAGTATCCATGTTGTGCAATGGATTCTAAGTCAGACATTGTTATTACATCGATGCATAAAACTTTGACGGGACTGACTCAAACTTCGTTGATTCATATTAACAGTGATTTGATAGATTTGAAAAAATTCGAAGTGTATTTTAAAATGATGACTTCAACATCGCCGTCATATCTATTTTTACAATCCGTGGAAGAAGCGGTGCATTTTTCGGCGGAAAATGGTGAAGAAATATTAGACAATATAAAAACATGGTATTTTGAAACAAAAGAAATCATTGAAGGAAATACGGATTTTATTTTGGAGGAGTTTGATTCTGACTGCCATGATTATACAAAAATATGTATCAATACAATAAACAGTGATATTGACGGATATACGTTGGAAAAATTACTGGAAAAAGATTATAATATATTTACAGAGTGTTCAACGAGTCTGTATACTCTTTGTTATTTGGGATTAAAAAGTAATCATGAAGATGTAAAGTTACTTCAGGATGCACTTTTGGATATACAAAAGAGAAAGATTTCACTGGATAAAAAAGAAGAGATTGTATTTGGAAGTGAAAGTAATCCTGAAATAAAATACAGTATGAGAAATACTCTTGATTTTCAAAGAGAGAGTGTCTTGTTGAAGGAGTCTATAGGAAAAACCAGTTATGGTTTTATTGTTCCTTATCCACCCGGATATCCACTTGTTACTCCGGGAGAAGTTATAAATAAGAATATATACGAATATTTAAATAAGATAAAAAACAAACAAATTGTATTAGGTTTAAATGAAGGATTTGTTGATATTGTTAAGGAGAAATGATGAGCAGAGGGAAATTATTTGTTATAGAAGGGCTGGACGGAAGCGGTAAGCAAACGCAAAGTGAACTTCTTGCAAAAAGATTGAGAGCTGACGGATACAATGTTATAAGAGCGAGTTATCCGAATTACAAAAGTGAATCTTCCGCATTGGTTAAAATGTATTTAAACGGAGATTTCGGTAATGATGCCGAGGATATAGATCCTAAAGTAGCGTCAACCTTTTATGCTGTTGACAGATATGCCACGTTTAAAAAAGAATATGAAGAGTTTTATAACAATGGTGGTATAATAATAGCAGATAGATATGTTACTTCCAACATGGTTCATCAAGGATGTAAGATAAAGGATATGAAAAGAAAAGAAGAATTTTTTGATTGGCTTTTGGATTTTGAATATAATATTTTTAAAATACCAAAACCCAATAGAGTATTCTTTTTGGATATAAATCCTTCGGTATCAGAGAAGCTCATTGAAAAGAGATGTAACAAATTTACAAATGACAGTAAAAAAGATATACACGAAAGTAATTTTAAATATTTAATGTCTGCGTATGAAAATGTTAATTTCTTAGTGGATAAATACGGATTTGAAAAAATTGAATGTGTTCGTAACGGTAGTTTAAAAAGTATAGAGGAGATAAATGATGTTCTATACATGGAAATAAAAAATACACTCGGAGGTGTAAAATGAAATTAATTATTGCTATTGTTCAAAACGAAGATGCCTTTATTTTATCGGATGCTCTTACTGATGAAGGGTATCAGGTTACCAAATTAAATACCATTGGCGGATTTTTGAAAATAAAAAATGTAACCCTTATGATAGGTACAGAAGACGAAAAGGTTGAAAGAGCACTTGAGTTAATGAAGAAAATATGCAAGAAAAGGGAGCAGGTTGTTTCAACTCCTGTTGATGCTTCATTTATGGAAAGTCCGCTTACTGCATATACAGCAAGCGTTGAGGTTGGAGGAGCGACGGTGTTTATACTGGATGTTGCTCAATTTGAAAAGTATTAATTATGTTTGACAATTTACTTAAAACCGAAAAAGATATTTTAATCAATCATATAGAAAAAGATATGTTATCTCATGCGTATTTGTTTTATGGTGCGAAAGATGATGTGTTAGACAAAACCGTAGTGGAATTTTTAAAAACACTGTATTGCAAAAATGACAAATTTTATTGTGATGAGTGTGAAGAGTGCATAAAAATAAACACAAATAATAATATAGATGTGATGCATATACAAAAGGATGGGACGAGCCTTAAAATAAAACAGATACGTGATATGCAGTATAAAGCGGGACTCTCAAGCAGAGAGTACAAATATAATATATTTGTGCTTCATGATGCTGATACAATGACTGTTGAAGCTGCTAATGCTTTTTTGAAAACATTGGAAGAACCTGTTGAAGATACTGTAATGATCCTTACTGCTTCCAGTAAAGATTTAATGTTGCCGACTATACTTTCTAGATGTACCGAAATTAAAGTTTGGGACGATAAAGTATCTTCTTCTGTTTCAGTTGAAGAAAAAAAATATATTTTGGAAAATTTACTTTCGGTTTTTTCGGGAAACGAATTAAACAATGTTCATATAAGCAAAAAATTATCCGCTGATAAAAATAAAGTAAAAAATTATGCCGTTTTTATAATGAAATTTTTGTCGGATGTGTTAATATATAAAGAAAGTAATTTGGATACAGTTTTTAATGATATTGATGAATATTACAAAAATTATATGATAGAGGTTAACAAACTTGTCGGTAAATACAAATTACAAAAATTAATAGACAAAATGTTATATATAAATGAAATGATTAATTATAATGTAAATGCTTCGTTGGCGTTTTTGAATTTCTTTATATATATCGGAAAGGATATATAATGCAAAAAGTAGTAGGTGTTAGATTTAAACCTGCGGGTAAAATATATTATTTTGATCCTACAAATATATACTTAAAATTGGGTGACAATGTTATTGTCGAGACGGCGAGAGGACTCGAATACGGGACTGTTGCCGGAAGGGTAAAATATGTTGAGGAAGAGGAAGTTACAAAACCTATAAAGCCTGTAATAAGAAAGGCAACATCCAAGGATACAAAGATTCATGAGGAAAATCTTTTAAAAGCCGAAAAGGCATTAAAAGTATGTAAAAAAGAAATTGCTAAACAAGGACTTGATATGAAGCTTATAAGAGCCGAATATACTTTTAATGCTCAGAAAGTTATTTTCTATTTTACCGCTGACGGAAGAATAGATTTCAGAGAGCTTGTTAAAAATCTTGCTTCAATATTCAGAATAAGGATAGAATTAAGGCAAATCGGTGTAAGGGACGAGTCAAAAATATTAGGTGGAATGGGACCTTGCGGATGTGATTTGTGTTGCAATAAATGGCTTGGAGAATTTGAGCCTGTTTCTATCAAAATGGCTAAGGAACAGGGGTTGTCTTTGAATCCATCAAAAATTTCCGGCATATGCGGAAGGTTGCTTTGCTGTCTTCAATATGAACATAATTGTTATGAAGATGCTTTATCAAGGCTTCCAAAGGTTTCAGACAGGGTAAAAACACCTGACGGTATTGGCGTTGTGGAAAGATTGAATGTTCTTAAAGAAACATTTTTGGTTAAATTGGAAAATGACGGTGATATAGCATTTAAAGAATTTACCAGCGATGAGGTAAAAGTTATCAAAAAGAAGAAAAAACATTGTGGTAATAAAGATACATGTCAAAATAAAAGTTGTCCAAATCATCAAAAGCATAAAGAAGAAGATCCTATAAGCGATGAATTGAAGGAATTGGAAAAGGAAAATTAGGAGAATATTTTGAAGAATTTTTTTAAAACGTATTTTGTTGATACTCTTTCGAGCATGGCTTTGGGGTTGTTTTCAACTCTTATCATAGGAAGTATATTAAACCAAATCGGTGTGGTTTTTCATATAAGTTTTCTTACGGATACGTTATATCCTGCACTTAAAACGATGACTGCTCCTGTTATAGCTGTCAGTGTTTCTTATGGACTAAAGGCAGATCCTCTTGTTATATTTGCATGTGCAGGTGCCGGACTTATCGGCGGAGATCCTATAAGTGCACTGCTATGTGGTATAAGCGGTTCTGTAATAGGGATGCTTGTTTCAAAAAAGACAAGTTTGGATATTATCATAACACCTATCGTTACGGTAATTGCAGCCGGATTGGTAGGATTTTATGTCGGTCCTGTCATGAAGAATTTTATGCTTTTGCTTGGTGATATAATAATGAAAGCTTGCGAGCAGGAACCTTTTGTTATGGGGATTTTAGTAAGTGTTATTATGGGCATTATACTTACACTTCCTATAAGCTCTGCCGCACTTGGAATTATGTTGAATCTTTCAGGGTTGGCAGCCGGTGCTGCTTGCGTAGGATGTGCATCTCAGATGATAGGATTTGCCGTTATGAGTTTTAGAGAGAATAAATTGGAAGGATTAATATCTCAAGGACTTGGAACCAGTATGCTTCAAATAGGGAATATTATAAGAAAACCTGTATTATTTTTACCGCCTATAATTACTAGTGCCATTTTAGGTCCATTATCCACAGTGGTTTTTAAGATGACAAATACTGCTTACGGCTCTGGAATGGGGACAAGCGGTCTTGTGGGGCAGTTTGGTATGATTGAATCCATGGGCAGCAGCAGCGGTATATTTGCAATGATGATATTGATGCATTTTATATTGCCGGCGTTTATAACATTAATAATAAGTGAAATTTTCAGAAAGAAAAACATAATTAAACCCGGTGATTTGAAATTAGATTTAAAATAGGAGATTTGATATGGAGAAATTATTTAACAGTACCAGGAACATAGACAATAAATTGACACCTTCACAGGCTATTATAAAGGGCTTGAGTGATGACGGAGGATTATTTGTTCCGGAATTTTTGAAAGACGTGAAATTTGATTATAAAGAGTTTATAGGAAAATCCTATAATTACATAGCAAAAAAAATATTGGGAGCCTTTCTTGATTTTTCTGAAGAACAAATAGATTATTGTGTGGATACGGCATACAGCCTCAATAATTTTGAAACAAAGGATATTTTCAATGTGGTTGAAGTGGAAAAAAATCTTTCTGTTTTAGAGTTGTTTACAGGAAATACTATAGCTTTTAAAGATTGCGCTTTATCGATTTTACCTTTACTGTTAAATTGTGCAAAAGAGAATGAAAAAGATAAGGATAATGTTCTCATTCTTACCGCAACAAGCGGTGACACCGGAAAAGCGGCTCTTGAGGGTTTTCATGACGTTGAAGGAATAGATGTCATTGTTTATTATCCTTATAAAGGCGTATCCAGATTACAGCTTCTCCAAATGTTAACTCAAAAAGGAAATAATGTTAAAAGTTATGCCGTTAAGGGGAATTTTGACGATACCCAAAACGGTGTTAAAGAAATATTCAATGATACGGAATTTTGTGAAGAATTAAAAAAATACGGTGTGAAATTATCTTCGGCAAATTCAATAAATATTGGAAGACTTCTTCCTCAAGTTGTTTATTATTATCATGCTTATGCCAGATTGATAGAGAATAAGAAGATAAAAGAAGGCGATAAAGTAAACTTTATAGTTCCTACGGGGAATTTCGGTAATATACTTGCAGGGTATTACGCTTATTTAACAGGTCTTCCTGTAAATAAATTAATATGTGCATCAAATGATAACAATGTATTGTTTGACTTCTTTAAAAGCGGTATTTATGATAAGAACAGAGAGTTTAAAAAGACTATCTCTCCGTCAATGGATATTTTAATTTCTTCTAATCTTGAAAGACTTATTTACCATATGTATAACGGTAATGACAAAAAAGTATCGGAACTTATGGGAAAATTAAGCAAAGACGGTAAATATACTGTAGATAAAGAATATATGGAAAACGCAGATAACTTTATAGGCGGATATGCCACAGAAGATGAGATAAGAGAAGCTATTAAGTATGTTTATGAAAATGACGGATATTTAATGGATACTCATACTGCGGCAGGTTATAAAGTTTATAAAGATACAAAAGAAGATGACACCTACTCTGTTTTATTATCCACTGCCTCTCCTTATAAATTTTCGAAAGATGTATATCATTCGATTTTTGACGGAGAAGTGAAAGCGAATGATGATGTTGAATATATGTATAAGCTTAATGAAAAAACAGATGTAAAAATACCTAATCCCGTAAATGACATAGAACATTTTGACAGAAGGGAAGAAGAGGTAATTACAAAAGAAGATATGAGAAAATCCATAATAAAATATATAGAAGGTAAGAAATAATGTTTGAAATAAAAGCTCCCGCCACAAGTGCAAATTTATGTTGCGGTTTTGATACTTTTGGGCTTGCCGTAACTTTATACAATACTTTTAAAGTAGAGAAATGCGATAAATTTATATTTGACGGAAAAGAGGAAAATATAAATGCTACAAATAATTTGATACTTAAAAGCATGCTTACTACTTGTGATTTTTTGGATAAAAAACCGGTTGGAGTAAAAGTGGATGTTTTCAGTTCAGTTCCTTCAACAAGAGGTCTCGGAAGCAGTGCAACATGTGTTGTTGCAGGTATTATAATGGCTTATAAATCACTGAATATAAAAGTGGATATTGATGATGTGTTTAATATAGCTTCAAGTATCGAAGGGCATCCCGATAATGTTGCTCCTTGTATATTTGGTGGAACGACTCTTTCTTA
>NZ_JAHZIA010000007.1 GCF_019420015.1 Anaerofustis sp. | reverse complement strand
ATGGTGGGAGAGAATGGATTCGAACCATTGTAGGCTGAGCCAACGGATTTACAGTCCGCCCCCTTTAGCCACTCGGGCACTCTCCCATGAATATGCTATAATATTTTAATATATTATTCATATTTTGTCAATAGATTATAGCAATATAAAAATATGTGGTTATATACATAACTTTATCTATTATTATTTGTAAAAAAGAAAACGGAAAAATTTTCCGTTTTTTTATATATTTTATTCCCAAGGCTTTAAAATTACCTTTATTGCTTCTCCTGTTCTCGTCATTTCTATTCCGTGCTTTATATCTTTTAACGGAATAGTATGAGTAACAAATTTTGCAGCGTCAATCCTTCCTTCAATAATTAAATCTAAGGCACTTTTAAATGATTCAGGAGAAAAACTGTATCCCCCGCAAAGTTGTAATTCTTTATAATGAATCAAGTTACTATCAAAATTCACATGACAGTTATCATGAGGAAGTCCTCCAAACAATAATAACTTTCCTCTCGGACGAAGATAATGAGTTGCTTCCTCCTGTGCAGAACCTACAGGACAGGCTGTAATGGCAACATCTACTCCATCTCCATCTGTTTCTTTCATAACAATATCTTCTAAATTATCAACCGTAGGATTTACAAAGATATCTATAAAGTCAAATCGTTTTGCTTTTTCCAATCTCGGCTGGTTAACTTCCGATAAAATTACTTTCTTTGCCCCTCTTATCTTAGCCATTGCACTATGAAGATTTCCAAGGGGACCCGCACCCATTATAAGGACAATATCTCCTTTTGTAACATTTATAAATTCATGTGTTGAATATACACTGGCAAGAGTTTCAGATAGTGGTGCCAAATCTAAATTAAAATCATCCGGAAGAATATGTAAGAATTTAGGATTTGCCCCAACTTTTGGCACTGCCATATACTGTGCATATCCACCGTAAAAATCCATTCCAGGAACAACAATATTTTTACACAAATTTCTTAAATTTTTTTCCGATGTACAAAACTTACATTCACCACAAGTAATCCCCGGATTAAGCATAACCTTTTGCCCCTTTTTATAGTAAGGAACATCACTTTCTTCAACAACACCTGCAACTTCGTGCCCGATAATATACGGAGGTTTTACTTTATTGTGTCCGGAAGTAAATGTTCTTATATCAGATCCACAAAGACCTACAGATATCACTTTTACAAGAACTCCTTCTTTAGGACATTTGGGAGTTTCAATTTCACCATACTCAAAATCATTTGGACCATTATAAATTACTGCTTTCATATTATATTCTCCTTAGTCTTTTCTTAATTACAGTTTAAAATAAAGTAAAATATTTTACAATACTGAAAAAATTTGCAAAGAAAAATTTTATTGAAAAAATAGTCTAAAAATATTTTTATATGACTCATTATAAATTAATAATAAAAAAGACTTGTACATATAATGTACAAGTCTTTTTTATTATTCTTCAGGTTCTTGTAAAGCATTAAACCCTTCTTCTCCCGTTCTAATTTTAACAACATTGTCAAGTCCATACACAAAGATTTTACCGTCCCCGATATTGCCTGTGTATAAAGCTTTTTTAGCTTCTTCAATAACTTCTCTTACTGGAACTGCCGCAACTACGATTTCTACCTTTAATTTAGGAAGTAAGATTGACTCTACTTCACTACCACGATAGAAATGTTTTCTACCCTTTTGAACACCACATCCAAGAACATTTGTTACTGTCATACCTGTAACACCAATTTTTTGCATTGCAGCTTTTAAAGAACCAAATTTATCTTGATTAATTACAATGGTAACTTTACTTATACCACTATCAAGTTTTGTAACTTTAATATCATCTCCATCAGTTATTGTTTGCATAACAGGTTTGATTTCTTTAGCTAAGGGAGTAGGCGTTTCAACTCTAAATAATCCACTTTCATCATCTAATGAATAATATAAATTACCTGCAGGAGCAAAATCTGCATACGCACTTACAAGACCATGTTCTGTTATATCAAGTCCTAAAATTTCCTCTTCTGCACTTGCTCTTAAACCTACTGTCTTATCAATTAGCTTAAATACAATAAACATTGCAATAAATACATAAATTGCTACACTAGCAACACCCAAAAGTTGTATTAAAAACATATGAATACCGCCACCATAGAATAAACCACCATCAACAGCAAACAAACCTGTTAAAAGTGTTCCTGTCAAACCACAACACCCATGAACAGCGATTGCACCAACAGGGTCATCAATTTTTAATTTATGATCAATAAATTCAACCGCAAATACAACAAGTACACCTGCAATTGCTCCGATAAAGAATGAACCTGCTACAGAAACCATATCACAACCAGCTGTAATTGCAACAAGCCCTGCCAAAGCACCATTTAAAGTCATTGAAACATCAGGTTTACCATATCTTACCCAAGTTACGATTAAACTCATTAATGCCGCAGCTGCTGCTGCCATATTGGTTGTTACAAAAATGCTTGAAGCTGAAATCATGTCCGCGTCAGTTGACATTGCAACAGTTGAGCAACCGTTAAATCCAAACCAACCCATCCATAAGATGAACACACCAAGGGCACCTATTGCAATATTATGTCCAGGAATGGCTTTGCTTTTCCCGCTTTTATCATACTTACCAAGTCTTGCACCAAGAATTTTAGCACCTACCAATGCAGATATGCCACCTACCATATGTACTGCCGTTGAACCTGCAAAATCATGAAATCCTAGTTGACTTAACCAGCCACCACCCCAAATCCAATGACCTGAGATTGGATAAATAATTGCACTTATTACAGCCGAATAAATTAAATATGCAATAAACTTTGTTCTTTCTGCCATTGCACCTGATACAATTGTAGCAGCCGTTGCACAGAACACTGTTTGAAAAATAATGAAGGCCATTGTAGGGAAAGTACCATCATAGTTACCTCTAATAAAAAAATCAATTTTACCTATAATCCCTCCGATATCATCACCCATCATTATGCCAAAACCAAGTACCCAGAAAATAATGGTACCAAGAACAAAGTCCATTAAATTTTTCATAATAATGTTACCTGCATTTTTTGCTCTGGTAAAACCTCCCTCTACCATTGCAAATCCTGCTTGCATCCAAAATACCAATATTGCTCCGACTAATACCCAAATTGTATCAAGAGCACTAAATGTTGTTCCCATTTTTCTTTTCCTCCTAAAATTTATAAATAAAAAAGCGCATATGTAAATATTACATACACGCCTTTGTGTCAAAATTTATTATTTTTTATTGAACGCTGAATAAAATTTCACCATAAGATGGATACGGCCAGAATTTCTTATCCACTATTGTTTCAAGTTCATCTGCATATTTTCTTAAATGTTCCATATTTTCAAATACTTTTTCTTTAAAGGTTATTGCTCGTTTTTCTGCATTTTGTACACTTTCGGCTTCTTTCAAACCTTTTTGTAATTCACTGATTGCATCATATAATTTTGCATTCAAATCACTTACTTTTACAACAGTATCTTCTTCTACTTTGTTGTTTGCACTTGGACAAGCTGTTTGTTTTACTTGAAGTGTTTCTGCAACTTCTTTTACATATGTAATACATGCAGGTAAGATAGCATTTTTGGCCATTTCTATTGTAGCTTTTGCTTCAATAGATAAAACATTTGAATAGTCTTCAAGCAATACTTCTGTTCTACTTTCAAGTTCATCTTTTGAAAGAACTTTATGTTTTTCAAATAACTTAACATTTTCTTCTTTTCTATAATAAGGAATTGCTTCAGCACTTGTTCTTAAATTTAGAAGTTTTCTTTTAGCTGCTTCTTCTACCCATTCATCAGAATATCCGTCTCCGTTGAAGATAATTCTTTGATGAGCGGTAAATGTTTCTTTAATTAAAGCTTTTATTGCTTCTTCTGAATTATCTTTTTCCAATCTATCTGCGAAATCACTAAATGCATCTGCAACAATTGTATTTAAAATCATATTAGGACAAGCAACTGAGTCTTTAGAACCTACCATTCTAAATTCAAATTTATTTCCTGTAAAAGCAAAAGGTGATGTTCTGTTTCTGTCCGTTGTATCTTTTGTTAAGTCAGGAAGAACAGTTGCTCCAAGAGAAAACTTTGTTTTTCCTTCGCTCTTATAATCATTATCTGAAATAATTGCATCAACAACACCTTTTAAATCATCCCCAAGGAATATAGAGATAATTGCAGGAGGAGCTTCGTTTGCACCGAGTCTGTGGTCGTTGCCTGCTGTTGCTACTGAAATTCTAAGTAAATCTTGATGTTCATCTACAGCTTTTACTACAGCGGCAAGAACAAGCAAAAACTGCATATTTTGTTTAGGGTCGTATCCAGGAGAAAGTAAGTTTTCCCCCTCTTTTGTTGTGATAGACCAGTTATTATGTTTACCACTTCCATTTATACCCTCGAATGGTTTTTCATGCAACAAACAAACAAGTCCATGTTTTCTTGCAATTTTTTTCATCATTTCCATCATAATTTGATTTTGGTCTGTTGCTGTATTAGTTGATGAATAAACAGGCGCAAGTTCATGTTGTGCAGGAGCTACTTCGTTATGTCTTGTCTTCGCAGTAATACCAAATTCCCAAAGACTCTTATCCAAGTCTTCCATATATTCTAAGATTTTTGCTTTTATTGAACCAAAATAATGATCATCAAGTTCTTGACCTTTAGGAGAAGGTGAACCAAATAATGTTCTTCCCGTATAAATAAGGTCAGGTCTTTTCTTATACATTTCTTCTGAGATAATAAAGTATTCTTGTTCTGCTCCAACTGAAGTATCAGCACCACTGCATTCTTTTCCAAGAAGTTTTAATAATCTTTTTGTTTGATTACTGATTGCTTCAATAGATTTAAGAAGCGGAGCTTTTTTATCAAGAACTTCACCGTTATAAGAACAGAAAATTGCAGGAATACATAAAGTATTATCTTTAATAAAAGCATAACTTGTAGGATCCCAAACTGTATATCCTCTCGCTTCATTTGTTGCTCTAAGTCCTCCTGATGGAAAAGATGAAGCATCAGGTTCTGCTTGTAATAATTCTTTACCTGATAATCTAAGTACAACGTTATCTCCGTCAGGAACTATAAAAGCATCATGTTTTTCTGCTGTTAAACTTGTCATTGGTTGGAACCAGTGAGTATAATGTGTACAACCATTTTCAAGAGCCCACTCTTTCATTGCATGGGCTACTGCATTTGCAATGCTTATATCTAATTTTTTGCCTTCTTCAATAGTCTTCTTTAATTTGTTATATGTATCTTTAGGTAATTTTTCTTTCATTGTAGTATCATTGAAAACTTTACAACCAAAGAACTCAGGTATTGCGCTCATAATATATACATCCTTTCATATGTTTTTTATCATTCTTAATACTTTTACATATAGATTAATTATACAAAATTTTTCTTTATCTTTCTACTATAAATTAAAGCTGAATCTACAAATTATATAAATAAATCTAAAAGTAAACTTGTATTAAGTAAGCAAAAAGGCACCGTAAGCATTTTGCTTACAGCGCCTTTGCTGTGTATGAGTGGATTTTACTACGAGGTTTTATTTTTGTCAAGCATTTTTTTTGAAATTTTTTAAATTTTTAGAAAATTCAAAAAAAATATAAATTTCTCTTGCATTTTTATAATTTTGAGTTTATACTTATACCACTAACTAAATATTAAGGACAATGGCGTCCAATAAGTACTTTATTTTTATGTGCTTATTGGGCGCTTTATTTTTTGGGGGTGTAGAAATGATATGTGATGAAAGATATAAAGAAGGAAATGTAAGAATACCTTCAGGATGTGCCATAAGCGGTATTTTTCACAAAGATGGAAAAAGAACCGACGGAAGAGAGATAATAACATCAATTGAAGTGATGCACGAAAGAAGCAACGGACTTGGAGGAGGGTTTGCCGCTTACGGCATATATCCCGAATATAAAGACTATTATGCTTTTCATGTTTTTTATGATGACAATATTGTAAGAAAAGAATGTGAAGCTTTTTTAGATACTCATTTTGATATTATCGAGCAAGGAATTATTCCTACAAGAAAAATCGATAAAATTATAAACGAACCTTTAATATATAGATATTTTGTATTGCCAAAAGAATCGAAATTAAAAGCTTCTCAACTTGACGAAAAAGAATTTGTAGTTGAATGTGTTATGAACATAAACACAAATATGAATGGTTCTTATGTTTTTTCATGCGGGAAAAATATGGGTTCTTTCAAAGCAGTAGGTTACCCCGAAGATGTGGGAGAATTTTATAAGCTAGATGAATACAAAGCATATTCTTGGACGGCACACGGAAGATATCCCACAAATACTCCCGGATGGTGGGGAGGCGCCCATCCTTTCAGTTTACTAGATTACTCTATCGTACATAACGGCGAAATTTCTTCTTACGATGCAAACAGAAGATATATTGAAATGTTTGGATATAAATGTAATCTTCTAACAGATACAGAAGTAATTACATATATGATGGACTATTTACTTAGAAAAAACAAACTAACTTTAAAAGAAGCAGCAGAAATTGTTGCAGCACCTTTCTGGGAAACCATAAAAGAAAAAGAAACAAAAGAAAAGGAACGTTTAACTTATTTGAGAACAGTCTTTTCTAATATGTTAATAACAGGACCTTTTTCTATAATCTTGGGTTTTAACGGAGGGCTTATGGCTCTTAACGACAGATTAAAACTTCGTTCAATGGTTGTTGCTAAAAAAGACGAAACAGTATATATAGCCAGTGAAGAAAGTGCAATAAAAATAATAGAAAAAAATGTTGATGATATTTTCTCTCCAGGTGGAGGCGAAGCAATAATAGTAAAACTAAATAAGGAGATAGAATAACATGCAAATTAATTATATTCATCCTCAATTTGAAATTATAAGAAATAACGATAGATGTATAAATTGCAAAATATGCGCAAAACAATGTGCAAATAAAGTTCATTTTTTTGATGAAAAAAACAAAAAAATGATGGTAAATGAAGTAAATTGTGTTAATTGTCATAGATGCGTAGCAACATGCCCGACAAATGCACTTAAAATAATAAAAAGTACACATACATTCAAAACACATTCAAATTGGAATAGCGACAACATAGAAAATATATACAGACAAGCAGAGTATGGCGGGGTTCTCCTTTCTTCAATGGGAAACCCTAAAAAATACCCCAATTATTTTGATAAAATATTGATAAATGCTTCGCAAGTAACCAATCCTTCCATAGATCCCTTAAGAGAACCCATGGAAACAAAAGTAAGTTTGGGAAGTAAAAAAATCAAAATAAAAAGAAATAATAACGGAGATATCATTCCAGAAATAAAACCTCAAATAAACCTCGATATTCCCATTATGTTTTCCGCAATGTCTTATGGCTCAATAAGCTATAATGCCCATGAAAGCTTAGCCAGAGCAGCAGAAGAACTTGGTATAATGTATAATACAGGTGAAGGTGGGCTTCATAAAGATTTTTACAAATACGGAAAAAATACCATTGTACAAGTTGCATCCGGAAGATTTGGTGTACACAAAGAATACTTGGATACCGGTGCTGCAATAGAAATAAAAATAGGACAAGGTGCAAAGCCTGGCATAGGAGGTCATTTGCCAGGTGAAAAAATAGGACCGGACATTTCAAAAACAAGAATGATACCCGAGGGAAGTGATGCCATAAGTCCTGCTCCCCATCATGATATATATTCAATTGAAGATTTAAGACAGCTGGTATTTTCTTTAAAAGAAGCTACAAATTATAAAAAACCTATAATAGTCAAAGTAGCTGCGGTACATAATGTTGCAGCTATTGCAAGCGGAATTGCAAGAAGCGGAGCTGATATAATTGCCATAGACGGATTCAGAGGCGGTACCGGAGCAGCACCTACAAGAATAAGGGATAATGTTGGTATTCCTATAGAACTTGCCCTTGCCAGTGTGGATACAAGACTTAGAAATGAAGGAATAAGAGATAATGTATCTTTAATTGCGGGAGGAAGCATACGAAGTAGTGCGGATGTTGTAAAAGCAATCGCACTGGGTGCCGATGCCGTGTATATTGCAACAGCTGCATTAATAGCTCTTGGATGCCATTTATGCAGAACCTGCCATGAAGGAAAATGTAATTGGGGTATTGCAACACAAAATCCAGAACTTGTAAAAAGATTAGATCCTGAAATCGGATATAAAAGAATTGTAAATTTAGTAACTGCGTGGAATCATGAAATAAAGGAGATGATGGGAGGTATGGGAATAAATGCCATCGAAGCATTAAAAGGAAACAGACTAATGTTAAGAGGTATAGGTTTAAATCAAAAAGAATTAGAAATACTGGGAATTAAACATGCGGGAGAATAAATAATAACTAGCCAAAAATCATCTTATCTATAAATAAACAATAAAACGTTATATAGGTAAATGATTTTATATAAATTTATTAAAGACAAATGAAAGAGTACCTAATAAAATTTTAAATACCCCTTAATATTTAAGAAGACATCCCCATAAAATCTAACAAATATACTCTTCTTTTGTCTTTAATAGAAAATAAAAATATCTCTGAGGAGGATGAATATGATAATTAATGTAAATGGATTATCCCATAGAGAAATTAATCAAAAAATAAAAATATGTGCTTTAAAAGACAATGAAATAATATTAAATAATGTTATGGGTCAGCGATTTATAGGCGCAGCATTTTCTAAAATAAATATTATAATAAACGGTATTGCCGGAAATGCTCTTGGGGCTTATTTAAACGGAGCTATATTAACATTACACGAAAATGCTCAGGATGCTACCGGTGATACTATGAATGACGGAGAAATAATAATACACGGTTCAAGCGGAGATGCTACAGGATATGCCATGCGAGGTGGAAGTATATACGTTGAAAAAAACGTAGGATACAGAGCTGGCATACATATGAAAGCTTATAACGATAAAAAACCTACTATAGTAATAGGAGGAAAAACAGGTTCTTTCCTCGGGGAGTATCAAGCGGGAGGAAATATAATAGTTTTAGGTATAGGTTATGAAAACACATCAATTCCAATAGGCTCTTTTTTTGCCACAGGTATGCACGGAGGAAAAATCTATTTAAGAACAACTAATCCGCCTCAAGTAAATGAAGAAAAATTAATTATTAGAAAAGCTGATAATTCGGATATAAAAGATATAGAAAAAAATATAAAAAAATATTGTAACTATTTTAATAAAGATTATAATAAAATAATCAACGATAACTATTATGTTATAGTAGCAAACACAAAAAGTCCATATAAACAATTATATACTAATCATTAGGAGGGTATATGAATAATACTACAAAAGAGGTAATCAATTTCGTAAATGAAAATGACATTAAATTCATAAGACTTGCTTTTTGCGATGTATTTGGCATTCAAAAAAACATTGCAATAATGTCTGACGAACTAAAAAATGCCTTTGAACACGGAATAGCTTTTGACGGATTTGCAATAGACGGATTTGCAAATGAAAAAAACAATACATTGCTTTTATTTCCGGACCCTACAACTTTGTCAATTCTTCCTTGGAGACCTTCCGAAGGCAGAGTCGCCAGATTTTTTTGTGATGTAAAATATCCAAACGGAGAAAATTTTGAAAGTGATTCAAGACATCTACTCACGAAAGCAGTAAACAAGGCAAAAAAAATGGGATATACGATAAAAATAGGAACAGAGTGCGAGTTTTATATATTCAAAACAGATGACGAAGGACAGCCTACTTTAATACCTTATGACGAAGCAGGATACTTTGATGTTTCTCCGCTAGATAAAGGAGAAAACATAAGAAGAGAAATTTGCCTTACACTCGAAGAAATGGGAATAGCTCCAATAAGCTCTCACCATGAAAGAGCTCCGGGACAAAATAGAATCATATTCACAAACTCCGAGGCTTTGCTCGCCGCAGATGAATTTGTTACATTTAAATGGATTGTAAAAGCGATAGCAAACAAAAACGGAGGATATGCAACGTTCATGCCGAAACCTTTAAAAGAACTGTCAGGCAGTGGGCTTCACCTTAATTTGCTTTTATTCAAAAATAATGAAAATATATTATCAAACGGATTTGAACAATCCGAAGATGCCAAATATTTTGTGTCCGGTATTATGAACAGAATCAAGGAAATAACCGCAATGTTAAACCCAACAAGAAATTCATATAAAAGATTCGGTGAATTCTATGCTCCCAAATCAATTACCTGGTCAAAGAAAAATCCCGATACGCTTATAAAAATAACGGATTATATCGAAAACAGGAGTAAAATAACCCTAAGAAGTTTAGACCCTACAGCAAATCCATACTTGGCATTTGCGCTTGTAATAAATGCAGGGCTGGAGGGAATAAGAAAAAAAGAACAATTAAACAAAAACGCACATTTAAAATATTTTACACAAGATTCAAACTCAGATAATTTTGATATGCTTGCAGACACTTTTAATCTTGCACTCGCAGTATTTGAAAACAGTACATTTGTAAAAGAATGCCTGGGAGAAAATCTTGTATATAACTTCGTAAATAAAAGAAAACAGGATTTACAAATAGATGAAGACATTCAGGAACTTAAATATTTTTTAACCGAATAAAAATATATTTATAACAGGAGGTGATTATTTGGATAAGGTATTGATAGTTTCATATAACGAAAAAGCAAAAGATACTTTGTGTCAACTTTTAAAAGAATACCACAACATTCAAATAATCACAACATCTTCCGCTTCAAAAGCCAGAAGATATGCAGCAAACAATGAAGTGGGTATTGCCATTATCAACTCACCTCTCAAGGAAGAAACAGGAACCCAGCTTAGTTTAGATTTTGCAAGACTCAATATAGGTACGATTTTAATGGTAAAGAACGAAATTGTTGATGAAATAAGTGCGGACGTTGAATTTGCGGGAGTTTTTGTACTTCAAAAACCCATAATTAAACAAATGTTTTATCAGGCATTTAAAATGCAAATGGCTATTAAAAACAGACTTTTAAATTTAAAAAAAGAAAATGAAAAGCTTAGAGGCAAGATAGAAGAAATTAAAACCGTTGACAGAGCTAAATTGATTTTAATGGAAAAAGAACATTTCAACGAAGATGAAGCTCATAAGTATATAGAAAAAAAAGCAATGAATAAAAGAATAAGCCGCTATAAAGTATCCATAGAAATATTGAACAAATATAATATTTCTTGACACCGTATAAATATTTATTATAAAATATATTATATTTATACAAAATTTTCACATAGGCTTTATTAATATTAAACTTATGTATTTATATATAAGTTTTTTTATTTTAAGGAGAAAATATGATTAAAGATTTTATTATATTATTTTTAGGTTTTTTGTTTTTAATAAAAGGAGCAGATTTTCTTGTTGACGGAGCAAGTTCAATTGCAAAACTTTTAAAAGTTCCTACTATTATTATAGGTCTTACGATTGTTGCAATGGGTACAAGTGCACCCGAAGCAGCTGTAAGTATATCTGCCGCAATAAAAGGTGAAAATGCAATTGCAATTGCTAATGTTATTGGCTCAAATATATTTAATTTACTGATTGTCGGAGGAGTATGTGCTTTAATAACACCGATTAGAGTGAAAAAAAGTTTAATAAAAGGAGAATATCCTTTTTCAATTCTAATCAGTATATTATTGTTATTTTTCATATCCGATTTTATTTTTGGAAAAGATATTATTACACTGGGCAAAATAGAAGGAATAGTTCTTTTGATTTTATTTGTATTGTTTTTAATATATATGATAATATCAGCAATTAAGAACAAAGAAACCCTTGAAGAAGATTTTAAAACACTGTCTCCTTTAATGAGTATCTTGTATATAATAATAGGATTAATCGGAGTTATATGGGGAGGAGATATGGTTGTAGACGGAGCTTCTTCCATTGCTGCAGCAATAGGACTTAGCGCAAATTTAATAGGTCTTACGATTATTGCACTCGGAACAAGCCTGCCGGAACTTGTAACAAGTATGGTCGCAGCAAAAAAAGGTGACAGCGATATGGCACTGGGAAACATAATAGGCTCAAATATATTCAACATACTTTTGATTTTAGGAATGGCTTCTGCTATACAGCCTATAGTTGTAACGATGGAATCAGTTATCGATTTAATTGTTCTTTGCATAGTAAGTATAATTACATATTTCTTCTGCATTTCAAAAACAGATATTAATAAAAAAGAAGGATTTATAATGATTGTTATGTATATTATTTACATGACATATATATGTATAAGATAAAAAGTTCTAATATTAATTAGAACTTTTTTATAATAAATTATAATATTTAATTTACGCTTTATCTATTTGTTCTAAAGTTATATTTACAGCTTTTTCCAAGTCTTCATCCAATGAAAACAACCCTCTGTTTCCGACTATATATATGTCGACTCCTGCATCTTTATATTCCTTAAAGTGATCTTGGTTTACAACACCATCTACTTCTATCAAAAAGTTCAAATGATGTTTCTCTCTTATTTTTACAAGTTCTTCTATCTTATTTAAGCATGAAGGAATAAAATCTCCTCCTGCAAACCCGGGTTCTTCGCTCATAACCGTAACCTTGTCAATTTCATTTATGTAAGGTAATAAAGTTGAAACTCCTGAAGCAGGACTCAACACAACTCCAAATTCTCTATTATTTTTATGGAGAAAAGAACTTGTTCTATAAGCTTCGTTTACTAACTTTTCAGAATGTATACTTACGCAATCGGCTCCGCTCTCAATCATATTATTAAGATAATAAAAAGGATCTATAAGCATAACATGGGCATCCAATTTTTTATCGGTTATGGTTCTTATTGCTTTCATAAACGGTGGTGTAAAAGAAAAATTCTTAAAATAAACACCGTCAATAATATCTATATGATAAGAATAAACATATTTGTTAAGAATTTTTATTTGTGATTCAATATTTAATAAATCCATACACATAAGAGATGGACTGATTTTATATTCCATTTGTTTTCTTCCTTTTTTATTTTATTTTAAAATTATTTCTTTTATTTCTTCTACGGCTTTTTCAAGATTATCATTTATTACCACATAATCATATTTATCTTTATAAGATATTTCTTCTTTTGCCGTTTCTATTCTAAGCTTTAACTGTTCTTCGCTTTCCGTATTTCTGCCTGTAAGTCTTTTAATAAGTTCTTCTTCACTTGGCGGCATAATGAAAATTAAAACAGCATCTTTGTTCTGCTCTCTGATTTGCATTGCACCCTGAACATCTATTTCTAAAATAACATTATAGCCATCCTTTAACATCTCGTCCACTTTATCCTTCAAAGTACCATAGTAGTTATTAAAAACTTTGGCATATTCATAAAATGCATTTTCGGATATTTTTCTTTCAAATTCTTCTTTACTTAAAAAATAATAGTTAATTCCCTCTTCTTCTCCGTTTCTAATATCACGGGTAGTAGCTGAAATTGAAATTTTAATATTTTCTTCTTTTTCAAGTTCTTTGCATATTGTACTTTTTCCGCTTCCGGAAGGACCTGATATAACAAATAAACTGCCTTTCATTATTTAGTCTCCTATTCTATATTTTGAATTTGTTCTCTTATCTTCTCAAGTTCGCTTTTTATTTCAACAACGGCAGAACTTATTTCAAAACTGTTGGATTTAGATGCTATTGTATTTGCTTCTCTGTTAATCTCTTGTAAAAGAAAATCTAGCTTTCTGCCTATCGGTTCCGATTTTTCAATGATTGACAAAAATGATTTTAAATGGTTTTTTAGTCTTACCAATTCTTCTGTTATATTCACCTTTTCAGCATAAATTGCTATTTCCGTTGCTATTCTGTCACTGTCTATAATTCCGATTTTATATTTCTCTATATTTTCATTTAATTCTTTTGCATAATTTTTCGGTATTTCATGGGCAAGATTTGATATATTTTCACTTTCCTTAGAGATAATTTCTATTCTTTTAATAAAATCTTTCTTTAAAGCTTCGCCCTCATTCTCTCTGCTTTCAACCAAAGTATTTACTGCATCATTTAAAGCAGCTTCAAAGTATTTCCATTGTTCATCTAAGTCAACTTCCGCTTCTTGAGCTTTAACTACTTCCGGATATCTGGCAATTGTATTTACCGAAATATCATCTTTTATATCTTTAAAATCAGTTTTTATTTTATTTAAAATATCATAATATTCTTTTGCTAATACATCATCATAAAACAAAGAAATATCTTCACCTGAAAATTTTTCTGTTTTGATAAAAACATCAATTCTTCCTCTGTTTATTTTATTGCTTATAAAATTTCTTATCTTTTCTTCAAAAGAAGAATATTTCCTGGGTAATCTTATGTTAAAGTCTCTGTATCTATGATTTATGGTTTTTATTTCCACATCAACAACAAGATCTGCACTTCTGTATTCTCCTCTTCCAAAACCCGTCATACTTTTCATTCTACATCACCTTTTCCTTCGATTAAAATTTTATCTATTTTATCAAATATTTCATAAACATGTTCAGGTTCAACAATATTGTTTATATTATTTCTTATTTTAGCACTGTTCTTTATACCTTTTATATACCAATAAAGATATTTCCTAAATTCAACAACTTTCTTTTTACCTGTAGAATATTCCATATGTATTTCAAAATGTTTCCTTGCTGCATTTATTTTATCTTCCAATGAATAATCCATTACTTCTTTACCTTCTAGAATATCCGAAAACTGTAAAAATATAAAAGGATTGTAATTTGCTCCTCTTCCGATCATTACTGCATCGGTATTTGTATATTCCATTTTCTCTTTTGCTTTTATATAATTATCCAAATCCCCATTTACTACTACAGGAACAGAACAATATTCTTTTGCCTTTTTTATTTCGGTATAATCGACATCTCCGTTAAAAACCTGTTCTCTGGTACGACCGTGAACAGTAATCATATCTGCTCCGCCATCCTCTACAGCTTTAACTATATCAATTATATTTTTTTCATTAAATCCTAGTCTGACTTTAACGCTAAGTGGTTTTATTGAATTATCTTTAACTGATTTCACAACCTTATATGCTTTTTTCAAATCTTTTAATAATGCAGAACCATCACCGTTATTAACGATTTTTTTCATGGGACATCCCATATTGATATCTATAAAATCAAAATCAGTATCATTTAAATATTTTTTTGTTACCTCTCCCATAATATCGGCATCACTTCCAAATATTTGGATACCCGTCTTACAATCCGAATGTTCAAGTACATTTGTTTCCATTAGTGGGAAAGTATTCTTGCTTCCGTAAAATAAACCTTTTGCACTTACCATCTCGCTTACAAAAACACGACATCCCATTTCTCTCATAAATAAACGATAAGGCAGGGTTGTTACTCCTGCCATCGGTGCTAATATAGCTTTATTTTTATTAGATTCAAATAATTCAGTGAAATAATTATTTCTTTTTGTTTTTATCATAAATAATCTTCAATCCTTTTAATGTAAGTAATGGGTCAAAAGTATCAATGACATCTGTCTCCGGATAAATAATTTTTCCGTATCCCCCGCATGCAACAACTTTAATTCCTTCTTGATTTAATTCTTCTTTCATTTTGTTAATAACATATTCCACTTGTCCTATATATCCATATACCAGACCTGCTTGCATACTGGTAGTTGTATTGCTTGCCAATATACTTTTAGGTTTCTCAATTTCTATTTTAGGAAGTTTTGCCGCCTGCTTCCAAAGTGCATCAGCAGATATTTGTATACCGGGAGACGTTACGGCATAAGAAAATATTCCTTCATTATTTACATAATCGTATCTTGTAGCCGTACCGAAATTTACAACAATTACAGGACACTTATAAATATTATAAGCTGCCGCAGCATCTACAATCCTGTCTGCTCCAACCTCTTTTGGATTGTCTGTTCTGACATTTATACCGGTTTTTATGCCGCTTCCGACAATCATAGGATCAACACATAAATATTTTTTAATTGCATTTACAAGATGGTAATTAACATCAGGAACAACACTTGATATAATAGCACCCTGGAAATCCTTTATATTAATTCCAAAATGAGAGAAAAAAGCTATCATAAGCGTTCCAATTTCATCACTTGTTCTATCCTGTTTGGTTATATATCTAAAATCATGTATTAATTCTTCACCTTTGAATATTCCAAGCTGTGTCGTTGTATTTCCGACATCAATAACTAAAATCATTCTTTATCTCCTATTTATCCGCATTTATATTTGGATTTTTCTTAATATATACTATCATCACCGCAAGTGTAAATACCCCCATAACAGCGGCTTCTATTAACATTGAAGAAGTAATAATACCCATCAATAACACTTTAAAACTACTACCTACAGCTTGTGCTATCTGTGTGGCATATAATATATATAACATCGGCATAACTAATGCCGTATTTATTATAGCTCCCATAGCCCCGGAAACAAAAAAGCTTATACTTTTTGATTTACTTATTTTTTTTACTAATTTATAAACATAATAAGGGATTATACCTATGAAGATTCTTGGAAAAACAGAAACCAAAGGATTAATAAAATAAGGATCCAATATCCCTGCCGGAGCAACAATAGCCTTTGACAAAGATACAAGTCCGGCTAGAAAACCCATAAATGCCCCTGCTTTAGGACCATAAATTAAAGATGTAATAACTGTCGGTATAAAGCAAAGTATGGCTACCGACGCCATTCCCGCAGGGATCATACCTGCCGTATACGTAAAAAAGATGGTAATACCAAACATAACACTTAAAAAAGTGAACTCTTTGGTATCATTAAATATTTTATTCATTTTAACCTCCGTTCTCGCTCCTTATTTTTGGCTGAAGCAGCCAGGATGCAAGACGCTTTCTTTCAATAAATAATTATATCATTGCAAAGATTACTGTCAAGAAAAAACAAAATTTATTTTTTGATTGTTTTTATATTTATAAGTATAAGAGTTACTCCTTTAATATTTTATAAAAAGATCTGATGTACAATATATATAATTAAAAATTTTTCCATACTATTTATCTTTTTATTAATATAATAATATCTTTTAAACATATATAAAAAAAGATGAAAAATACATTTCATCTCCTTTATATTTCTTCCTTAAACATAAGCATAAAAACAGTTAAAAGACCTATAAGAGTAAATAAAACCGATTTTGTCATAAAAATATCCGTAAGGATACTGCCTATTATTGCACCTATAATAAAGAAACATATGATACCATAATATTGAATACTGTTCTTTAAAAGATTTTTATCTTTTGTCTGTTTAAAATTATATAAATGCTCTGTGGCACTTCTTAAATTACCGGTACACATTGTAGTTGCATAAGCATTTCCGTTTACTTTTCTAAAACTTTCAACCTGCAAAGAACAAACAAATGAAATTAAAATATTACTTAACATATCAAGTCTTCCGCCGGGAATAAAACCAACAATCAGTAATGTTATTATTTCTATTACTATTATTATTTGTCTCCAATGTATGTTTTCATTGTATTTATGTCTCTTTTTTATCATTTCCGCAGCTATTATCCCTATAAAAAATGCCAGAATTGGCAGAAAATAAAAACCGACCATTTTTAAATTACCCTGTGCAAAGTTTACTCCAAGCAAAACTATATTTCCAGTTTGCGCATTTGCAAAAACATTTCCTCTGGAAATATAAGTATATGCGTCAAGGAAACCTCCCACAAGAGCAAGTATTATTCCCAACCTATACGTTTCGGACATCTGCTTCTTATTATTCATAATTACCTCTTATTATTACATATTTATATCGTACATCATATAAATACTTTATCTTATTTATGATAAGTTTCGTTATTATTGATTTTGAAACATCTGTAAATTTGTTCAAGAAGCATAACTCTGAATAATTGATGAGGAAAAGTCATTGAAGAAAATGAAAGCTTTTTATCTGCAACATTTAATACATCTTTACTAAGACCTAAACTTCCTCCGATAATAAAAGTAAAATTACTTTTACCCTTTAAAATTAAATTATCTATTTTTTCAGCAAACTCAACAGAATTCATCTGACATCCTTTTATATCCATTGCAAAAATATAAGAATTTTTATTTAATTTATTTAAAATTTTTACTCCTTCTTTTTCTTTTGCCAATTCATCAAGGGACTCTGAACCGGTTAGTTTTTCATCTGCAATCTCTATTATATTTATTTTTGTAAATCTGGATATTCTTTTTACGTATTCAGTTTGAGCTTCTTTTAAATATTTTTCTTTTAACTTACCTACACATATTATATTAATATTCATTTTTTCTTTTCCAAAGTATTTTAATTAGTGTATATTTATCGTTATTGTCACTGCATATTTTTATGTTTGTATATAACTGACCGTTATCTACAATATTTTTTGTATACACTTTTGGTTTATCATCAATTTTTATTTGCTTTTTATAAGTAACTTGTATTTTATAAGGTTGATATTTTGTCAATATTTCATTGTCGATAAAATCATAAAAATAAGAAAAATAAAGAGTATTGTTAACATGATTATTTATATCCAAATCACTTTGTCTTATATTAAGTTTCTTTGATTCTATATTATCAAATAAACTGTCTTCTATTTTATCAACATCAAAACCTTTTCCCTTATCAATTTCATGTAAATCATATACTTCTGCTATTTCTTTTGTAACTTTTTTTATTTTAAAAGTATTTTTTTCAACCAAGAGCCACCTTGTCTTAGCTTCAATCAGAATATTATCATCCATATCTTTCAAAAAAAACATTCTGTTGCCATAAAACTTATTAAAAGAATAAGGATATGTTTCTATTTTTATTTTATCTCCTATTTTGCCATATTCATAAATATTCATATCATAATTTAACAATATCCACGTAAAATCTCCGTTTCTTTTAATTCCTAAAACTTCATCTTGTTTTAAAAATATATCTTGAAACCATCTTGCAGCTTCCATAGGTTTTAACATATTGTTATTATCTACATTTGAATATTTTATTGTATGAGATTCGGTTATAAAAGATTTTAAATTATGCATACAATCACCTGCTTTTATGTATATTGCATTAACAATTATACTACTATTGATTTTTTTTTCAAATATTATGTATCAAATATCATTCACTAATTTTTACTATATATGTATAATCAGATAATGTTAAAACAGTTTTATTGTAATAATGTATTACCTATGATAAACTTTTTAAAATGAGGTTAACAAAATGAATAATTTTATTTTTAGTTTGAATGCAACAATACCTATTTTTCTTATTATGGTAATTGGTATATTATTAAAGAAATTAAATATTATTAATGATGAATTTGAAAAGGGGCTCAACAAATTTGTTTTTAATTTAGCTTTACCCTTATTGTTATTTCAAGATATAAGTTCAACAAATTTTATTAAACTTTGGGATAGTAAGTTCGTAATATTTTGTTTTATTACTACATTTATATCTATTATCATTTCATATTTCGTATCAATGTTTTTTAAAGATAAATCAATACAAGGAGAATTTATACAGTCTTCATACAGAAGCTCTGCTTCAATAATAGGGATAGCTTTCGTTCAAAATATATATGGAAATATAGGAGCATCCCCTTTAATGCTCATAGGTGCTGTTCCTCTCTATAACGTTACTGCAGTTATCGTTCTATCTTTATTTAATAAAAAAGAACATAATTTAAACAAACAAATGATAACCAAAACATTAAGAGGAATAATAACAAACCCTATTATAATAGGGATATTTTTAGGACTTATATGGTCATTATCAGGTTTTAAAAAAAGTATTATACTTAATAAAACATTGTCAAGTTTAGCTTCCACAGCAACTCCTCTGGGTCTTATAACAATAGGAGCAAGTTTTAATTTAAAAAAAGCTTTTAGAAAAATAAAACCTGCATTAATATGCTCTGTTTTTAAGTTATTAGTATTCTGTATACTGTTTATACCTTTTGCCGTTGCTATTGGATACAGAAACGACTATCTGGTAACAATACTTGTCATGCTAGGTTCCGCAACAACCGTAAGTTCTTATATTATGGCTAAAAATATGGGACATGAAGGAACTTTAACATCAAGTGTTGTTATGCTGACAACCATGTTCAGCTCTGTTACATTAACCTTTTGGATTTTTATATTAAAATCTCTTTCTCTTATATAATTGTTTCACGTGAAACAACACTCTAATAATACCATATATAAAGGATTTTCTTGCATTTATAAAATTAATCATATATAATAATTTTGTAACAAGTCGCATAAAAAAGTATACTTTTTGTTATAATATTTTTTATTTTATAGGATATTTATATATTGTTTTTTATACAGAATTATAATGTATCCTGTTTTTTATAATAATACAAATATCACAATAAGTATAAAATAAAAAAAGGAGAAACTAATGAAAAAACAAAACAAAAAAATCATATCTGTTTTTGCGGTAATTACAATAATATGTTCTTTATTTTCAAACGTATTCGCAGCAACAGATGCAGTAACACTTCAAATCGGAGATAGTAAAGTAAATTATGATACTGTAGCAGAAGCCGTTGCTGATGTACCAAAAGACAACACTAATGCAATCATTACATTTAATGACAACTTTAAAGGTCCTGGTGTAAAAGTAAATGCAAATCAAAATATAACATTTGACTTGAATAATTTTACATGGGATATTACAGACACTGTAGGTTCAGCCGGAACAGAAACAAACGGATTACAATTACTAAAAGGTTCTACAGTTAAAATTCAAAATGGTGCCATAACATCTCAAACAGCAAAAATGTTAATTCAAAATTATTGTGACTTAACTATTGATAATGTTAAATTATCAGGTACAGATAATCTAACCCAATATATCATTTCAAACAATAACGGTTCAACTACAATAACAGGCGGCAGTGAAATAACTGCAGCATCAGGAGGAATAGCTTTTGATTCTGACAAATGGGGCGGTTATGACGGTGGAAACGTAATTCTTGAAAGTGGAACAATAAATGGTAATATTAATGCTACAAACGGCGGTAAAATGACTTTAAACGGCGGAACAATCAACGGTGAAGTTTTAGCATCAAATTATACAAGTTCAGGATATGATTCTCAATCTCCTGTAATTACAATTAACGGTACTGATATTAAAGGTAATGTATCAAGTACGGAAGAAGGAAAAATTACTATTCAAAAAGGAACCATAGACGGAACAGTTAATTCATCAGGAACTAACAAAATCGAAATAACAGGTGGAGTTTTTCTAAAAGAATTAGGTGATAACGTTAATGTAAATAGCAAATATAGTGCAAAAATAGGAAACAAAACAGTTATTGGAAAAGAAGATTTTAATAAAGCAATTAAAAATTTAAAATCAGGAGATTCAATTGAACTTTTAACTGTTCCTGAAAATACAAAACTTTCTATACCAGAAAATGTTACTGTAACAAACAATTCAGGAAATAAAGTTGTTATAAATAATGAAAACTTAAATGCGGGCGGCAGTATTACAACAATACCTCCAACAACAGATAATGATAAAAATGATAAAGATGAAAATAATTCTTCATCAAGCAGTACAGACTCTACTTCAAAAAATAACACTGCAAATGAAAATATAGAAACATTTTCTCCTCAAACAAGCGATAATTCAAATATAACATTATTTACAATTATATTTATCATTTCAATTGTAGGTATAATAACTATCATTACATTAAAGAAAAAACAACAAAACTAAAAAATAAAAGGATATCTAATGATATCCTTTTATTTTTTACATTTTATACTTTTATTAAATTTATTTCTTTGCAATACTATTATTCTTCCACATCCCATACATTGAAGTTTTACATCCATTCCTATTCTTATTATTTTCCATTCATTGCTTCCGCAAGGATGTTCTTTTTTCATAATAACAATATCATTTACAAGAAAATCATTTTCCATATATAACTCCTACAATAATATATATCCTATATAAAAATAACTTGCAAACATTGAATTTCCAAGAGCAGTATTAAGAGAGGAATCTTTTAAAAATATTGCTACTACAAACAATATACTTATAATAATTAAATTTAAAATTATTCCTTTTATAATACCGACCAATGCGCCTCCAAGTCTGTTAAAAGTTCCTATTACAGGCAGCTTTGAAATCAAATTTAATATTTCAACCAATAAAGATATAACTACATATGCAAATATCAATATTCCCATAAAAGATATAAATGATATTATTGATGAAGTTAAAGCATCTTGTACTGCTGAACCTGCATTTATGGCAGAACTTGTTCCATTATTCCATAAATTCGAAAAAAAGTTTATTATAGAATTAGGAACTTCACCCAAGTTAATGCTTGCAAACCACTCCTTAATATTATTTGCACCGATACTGACACCTTCGGGTATATCCGGAAGGACTTCGTTAACTCTCAAAAAACTGTGTATGGTATCTTCAATACGCGTATTACTAATAAGCCAATCACTTATAAACGGTGTAAATATTTTTGCTGCTATAAAACTGCAAATTATCGTTATTATGGAAAAAACACTTTTTATAAAGCCTTTAAAAGATCCCCATAACATACACACTAATAATATTCCAACAATTAATATATCTATCCAAGTAAGCATAATAAAATACCTTTAAAGATTATTCTTTATCCTTATTTTTATTTTTTTGCCCCTTTAAATTTTCCTTTAAAATATTATTTACAATTTCCTCTGCAAGTTTATCTTCATTATCTTCAATAGTTTTCTTTATATCTGTATTATTTTCAGTATCATTTAATATACTATTTTTGATATTCTCTTCTTTATCTGTATATTCTGTCTCTTCTTCTATTTCAATTTCCTTTAAATTATCAATATTTTCTATTTCACTAATATCATCTGTTGTTTTATTCTTTTTTGATTTTCTATCTTTTTTATTATTTTTTTTAATTTTATTACTTTCTTTTTTTTCTGATTTTTTATTTTTTCTTCTCTTTCCCCCATTAATTGCATATCCGAATAATTCTCCTATAAAATAACAAACAGTTATAATAATATAATTTACACCGAATAGTATATACGCACTTCCTTTAAATATACCCATAAGTAAAGAAACAGGTTTATTAAAGAATAAAAGAGGTCCTCCCAAAAAGAAAAAATGAGTCCATCCTTGACTTTCAACAGCAATAAGTTTACTGACTGTATAAGCAATTCCTGTATATATTAAAATCGGAAATACAGCTATAAAAACTCCTAAAAACAATTTAGCGAATTTATTCATATTTCCGCTTACAGATAATTTAAATCCGCATATCAACCATATAACAACTTCAGCAATTAGCATAACAGATGCTATAACTACATTATTTACATTAACAATAAGACTTAATAAATATATTATAAAACACAATAATAATTGAAGTCCGTTTACCAATACCGCTGTACTAAAATACTTTGTTTCTTTTTTCATAATATTATATTTCCTCTATCTTAAAAAGTTCTAAAAGTCTGGATAAATCCTCATTAGAATAATAATCTATCACTATACTTCCTTTGTTTCCTTTATCTTTTAATTTTACTTTTGTACCCAATGTCAAAGACATTTTTTCTTCTAAATCTGTAATATAAGGATTTTCTTTTTTTTCTTTTATATCTTTTTTGATTTTTATATTACCCTTATAATCTTTTGAAAGTTTCTCACTTTCTCTGACAGAAAGTTTCTTTGATATAACTTCATTTAAAAAATCATCTCTTAATTTTTCATCAACCGACAAAACAGCTCTGGCATGTCCGGCAGAAATAGTGTTGTTTTTCAATAATTCTTTAGCTTTTTTATTTAACGATAAAAGCCTTAATGTATTTGCAACCGCAGTTCTGCTTGTTCCAAGTCTTTTTGCAATATCTTCCTGAGTCATATTAAAAGTTTCTTTTAATTCATTATAAGCTTCGGCTTTTTCAATTTCATTCAAATCTTCTCTTTGAAGATTTTCTATTAAGGATACTTCGCTTATTTCTTTTTCGTCATATTCTTTAACAATAACAGGAATCTCTTTTAAACCTGCCATAATCGATGCTCTATATCTTCTCTCTCCCGCAACGATAATATAATCATTATTTTTCTTTACAACAATTAAAGGTTGAATTACTCCGTGTTCTTTTATGGAATCAGATAATTCTTTTATTTTTTCTTTATCAAAAAATTTTCTTGGTTGATTAACATTTGCTTTTATCAAATTAATATCAATATTTTTAATATCATTTTCATTATTATCATTAAACACACCGTCAATATCTTCTTGTGGAATTAAAGCTGACAGTCCTTTTCCCAATCCACCGGATTTTTTTTTCATTCTATTCACCTTTCTCTACTAATTCTTTTGCAAGATTTATATAAGCTTTTGCACCTTTTGATGAAATATCATAATCAATAATGGTTTGTCCAAAACTCGGAGCTTCCGCAAGTCTTATGTTTCTTGGTATAATTGTATCATATACCTTTTTACCAAAAAATCTCTTTACTTCTTCAACTACCTGCATTGATAAATTTGTTCTGTTATCAAACATGGTAAGCAATACACCTTCTACTTTTAATCTGGGATTAATTCCTTTTTTTACAAGATTTATTGTATTCATAAGTTGACTAACTCCTTCCAAAGCATAATACTCGCATTGGATAGGTATAAGAACACTGTTAGAAGCACAAAGTGCATTTATAGGAAGTAGCCCAAGTGAAGGCGCACAATCAATAATAACATAATCATAATTGTCTATAATATCTTTTATACTTCTTTTAAGTATAGTTTCTCTTTTTGCCGTATTTGCAATTTCTATTTCTGCACTTGCCAAGTCTATACTTGACGGTATTAAATCTAAATTTTTTACAGAAGTATGTATAACAACATCTTCACCTTTATATTTGTTTACTATTATATCATACGTACTGCTTTCAAGGGTTGATCTGTCTACATCAAGACCACTAGTAAAGTTACTTTGAGGATCTAAATCTATACCAAGCACTTTTTTACCCATTTTTGAAAGACATGCAGATAAATTAACAGCTGTTGTTGTTTTTCCTACTCCACCTTTTTGATTAAATAAAGATATTACTTTTACCATAAAAACTTCTTCTTCCTATATTTTTTACTTTTTACATTGTAACACAGAAAAAGACCCCCTTCAATAAATTTAATATTAAAATAAATATTTCACGTGAAACACATATTTTATTTTATAATTGACACATTATTATAATCATTATTTTAGTAATGTTTCACGTGAAACAAATTAACCTGTTTTTTTATTATTTTTATTTAAAATTACTGTTTACAAAAGTAACTTTTTGCTTTAATATATATATAAATTAAATACTGTTTACTTTTAGAAGATAGTCAAAATTTATCTTCGATTTTTTTATATTATTAAGGAGGCTATCATGGGAAAAATTTTAAAAGAAGGTTTAACATTTGATGATGTATTATTAATACCCAGAAAAAGTGACGTTATACCTTCACAAGTAGACACATCAACATATTTAACAAAAAAAATTAAACTTAATGTTCCGCTAATAAGTGCGGGTATGGACACTGTAACTGAATCAAAGCTTGCAATTGCTATGGCAAGACAAGGTGGTATAGGTATCATACACAAAAATATGACAATAGAACAACAAGCTGCCGAAGTTGATAAAGTTAAAAGAAGTGAACATGGTGTAATAGTAGATCCGTTCTTTTTATCTCCTGAACATGTTATTGAAGATGCAAATGAAATAATGGCGAGATATAAAATATCAGGAGTTCCTATAACAGATAAAGACGGTACCTTGGTAGGTATAATAACAAATAGAGATTTAAGATTTGAAAGAGATCCAAACAAAAAAATAAAAGATGCCATGACAAAGGATAATTTAATAACAGCACCTGAAGGCACTACTCTTGATGAAGCTGAAAAAATACTTAAGAAAAACAGAATTGAAAAACTTCCTATAGTAGATAAAAATTATAAATTAAAAGGTCTTATTACAATAAAAGATATAGAAAAGAAGATACAATATCCTAATGCTGCAAAAGATGAACAAGGAAGACTTCTTGCAGGAGCGGCTGTAGGTACAGCTGCCGACACAATGGAAAGAGTAGCGGCACTTGTTAAAGCAAAAGTTGATGTACTTGTACTTGATACAGCCCATGGACATTCTACCAATGTTTCTAATTGGTTAAAGAAAATAAAAGCAGAATATCCTGATTTACAAATCATAGCAGGTAACGTTGCAACAGGAGAAGCTACAGAAGACCTAATTAAAGCAGGAGCCGATGCAGTTAAAGTAGGTATGGGACCTGGTTCAATATGTACTACAAGAATAGTTGCAGGAATAGGCGTACCTCAAGTAACGGCAGTTATGGATTGTGCTCAAGTCGGAGATAAATATGGTATTCCTGTTATTGCAGACGGAGGAATTAAATTCTCAGGAGATATTTCAAAAGCAATAGCAGCAGGTGCAAGTACTGTTATGCTAGGAAGTATGTTTGCAGGAACAGAAGAAGCTCCGGGCGAACTTATAATATATCAAGGAAGACAATTCAAAGCATACAGAGGAATGGGCTCTGTAGCAGCAATGTCTCAAGCAAATAACTCTTCAGACAGATACTTCCAAAGCGGACAAAAGAAACTTGTTCCGGAAGGTGTTGAAGGAAGAGTTGCTTATAAAGGAAATATTGCCGACAACGTATTCCAATTAATGGGAGGACTACGTGCCGGAATGGGATACTGCGGATGTGCCACAATAGAAGAACTAAGACATGATGCAAACTTTGTAAAAATAACTTCTGCATCTCTTCAAGAATCTCATCCTCATGATATTTCAATAACCAAAGAATCTCCAAATTATACAAGAGAATTTTAAGGATAAACATTATGAACAAAAAAAACGAATTAGTAATTGTTTTGGATTTCGGAGGACAGTACAATCAGTTAATTGCAAGAAGAGTAAGAGAATGCAATGTATACTGTGAAATAAAACCTTACACTGTTCCTTTGGAAGAATTAAAAAAACTAAATCCTAAAGGAATAATATTTACAGGCGGTCCAAACAGTGTATATAAAGAGGATTCAGCCACCTATACAAAAGAAATTTTTGAAATGGGTATACCTATTTTAGGAATATGTTACGGTTCTCAACTTATGGCTTATAAGTTAGACGGAAAAGTTGACACAGCTCCGGTAAGCGAATACGGACATACCGAAGTTGATATTGATACATCTTCTTTATTATTTAAAGATATTGAAGAAAAAAATATTTGTTGGATGAGTCACACCGATTACATCAGCAAAGCACCTAAAGGATTTGATATAACAGCTAAAACTCCGGTTTGCCCTATCGCTGCTATGGAAAATAAAGAAAAAAAACTATATGCAGTACAATTCCATCCTGAAGTTATGCATACAAAAAACGGAACTAAAATGATTCATAATTTCCTATATAATGTATGTGAATGCAAAGGTGACTGGAAAATGGATTCTTTCGTTGAAGAAACTATTGAAGCAATCAGAAAGAAAGTAGGAAACGGAAAAGTTCTTTGTGCCCTATCAGGCGGAGTTGATTCTTCTGTTGCAGCAGTACTTCTTGCAAAAGCAGTAGGAAAACAACTTACTTGCGTTTTCGTAGACCATGGTCTTCTACGTAAAAACGAAGGAGATGAAGTAGAAGCCGTATTTGGTCCTAATGGTCCGTACGATTTAAATTTTGTAAGAGCAAATGTACAACAAAGATTCTACGATAAACTTGCAGGAGTAACAGATCCTGAAACAAAAAGAAAAATCATCGGCGAAGAATTCATAAGAGTATTTGAAGAAGAAGCTAAGAAAATCGGTGCGGTAGATTTTCTTGTTCAAGGAACTATATATCCCGATGTTGTAGAAAGCGGACTTGATAAAAGTGCAGTTATAAAATCTCACCACAACGTTGGAGGACTTCCTGATCATGTAGATTTCAAAGAAATCATTGAACCACTTAGAGATTTATTTAAAGATGAAGTAAGAAAAGCAGGAAAGGAACTTGGAATACCTGAGTATTTAGTAATGCGTCAACCATTCCCCGGTCCTGGACTTGCAATCAGAATAATCGGTGAAGTTACAGAAGAAAAAGTAAAAATAGTTCAAGATGCGGATGCAATATATCGTGAAGAAGTTGCAAAAGCAGGAGTAGACAAAGACTTGGGTCAATATTTTGCAGCACTGACAAATATGCGTTCAGTAGGTGTTATGGGAGACTTCAGAACATACGACTACGCTATAGCACTAAGAGCAGTTATGACATCTGACTTCATGACAGCAAGTGCCGCACAACTTCCATGGGAAGTTCTACAAAAAGTAACAACAAGAATCGTAAACGAAGTGGACCATGTCAACAGAGTACTGTATGACTGCACAAGTAAGCCACCTGGAACTATTGAGTTTGAGTAGGATAATATTCCGAGGCACTCTCACCCATCCCCAAAAGGGCAAAGTTGGGTATTCTGAAAAAAGAATAGAAATATAAAAACAACGACCTTAGACAAGGCAGAAAAGCCAATGTCAGGTCGTTCTTTTTATGCTCAGAGAATACTCAAAAAAAATACAATGAACCTTATAAAAATATATAAAAAAAAGTATACTTTTAGTGACATTTTAAAATTATAAAATTTATTACATATAATGCAATAATATTAATTATTTATGTAATAAAATAACGATATATCATAACTTATTTATCATAACATAAGTGTTAAAAAAAGTATACTTTTTTAAGTAAAAACTTAATAATATTCAAGTAATTACTTAAAATGCATATTGTATTTTTATATATTTAATGATAAAGTAATTTATATATATATTTACAAGTAAAAAATATAAAGGAATATAGTAATGAATATAAAAAACGATTGTTTAAATTTTACATTCAAAAGAAAATCTTACAATATAAAAATAGAAGAGATAATATACTTTGAAACAATAAACAGAAAAATTATACTTCATTCAATAAATGACACAATAGAATTTAATTCGACAATAAAAGAACTTGAAAATAAATTTAAAGAATGTGATTTTGTCAGAATACACAGAGCTTTTATAGTTAACAGTAAATATATAAATAAAATATTTAAAGGGGAAGCAATACTCTCAAACGGAGAAAGACTTATTGTAGGTAGAAATTATAATAAAAAAGTAAGAAATTTTATAGACGAATATAAAGCAAATTTAAATAAATAATTTTTATGAGTAATATATAAATATAAAAAAGAGCCTTTATTAAGGCTCTTTTAATTTGATATTCTTACAGGCATTATAAGATATGTAAATTTATTTGAATTTACAGGTTTTATCAAACAAGGACTGTTTGAACTGTTAAACTCCAGTATTACTTTTTCATCTTCTATTACTTTTAAAGCATCTATAACATATCTACTGTTAAAAGATATATCCAAACTTTCTCCGCTCAAGTTAATTGATATATTTTCTTCAACATTTCCATAAGCTGATTTACTTGTAAGCAATAAATTATTTTCATTGAAATGAAGAGTTATTAAGTGAGCCCTTCCCTCGTCAGAAATTATAGAAGCTCTTTCACATGCCGATAACAACTCATTTTTATTCATTTTTACTATTGTCTTACTTTCTTTAGGAAGTAAGTTAAAGTAATCTATAAACTGACCTTGAAGTAAACTTGAAATTATTTGAGTTCTTCCGACACTTGCAATAAATTTCTTATCATTTATATTTAAGAACACATCATCTTCATAATTGGTAAGTATCTTATTAAGCTCATTTAAAGTGCTTGCAGGAACGACACACTTTATATTATTCATATATCTCTCTTTTGACTGTTCGCTTCTTATAGCCATTCTGAAGCCGTCTATTGCAACGAATTTAATGTCTTCGTCATTATTTTCTATAAGTATACCTGTAAGTATAGGTGAAACCGAATCAGAATTTGCACATGCAAAAGAAGTTTCTTTTATCATGTTTCTGATAACGTGATTATCCATCTTTATAAAATCGTTTATATTATATACTTCTTTATTAGGAAAAGTTCTGTGATCCATTGCTGTTATGTTAAACTTTGAATTTAAACATGTAAGTTTTATATTATTGTTTTCATCTGAATTTATTTCAATTTCACCGTTATCAAAACTTCTTACTATATCACTTAAAATTCTTGAATTTATAAGAAGTTTTCCTGCTCTTATTACTTTTGCATCAATTATCGTAGAGATTTGTATTTCTTTATTTGTAGCATACAAAGATAGTACATCATCATAGCTCTCAAGAAGTATTCCTTCCAATGAACCTACATTTCTAAGTGTAGTTGCTTTACTTACTGTTATGAGTGCTTTTAGAAATTCATTTCTGTCTACTTTTATATTCATTTTGGCTTTCCTTTCTTTTTTGGCTCTTTATTATCTTTATATATTTAAATATTATTAATTAGTAATAGTATTAGTAGTGTTGATAATGTTGATAACTGTATTTTTTCTTGTTATAAAAGGTTAATTTGTATTTTTACTTGTTAATAATTAATATTATTTATAGGTATAAATATATTGATAAGTTGTTATTTACTGTTTTTTATGTTTGTTGTTATTTTATTTATTTCTTCTTGGAGTCCGCCGTTTGTTTTTAAATCTTCTTTTATTTTATCATATCCGTGTATAACTGTTGAATGGTCTCTTCCTCCGTAGTACTCCCCTATTGTAGGAAGAGAGTTATCTGTAAGTTCTCTTGATAAATACATGCATATTTGTCTAGGATAAGCTATATTTTTTGTTCTTCTCTTCGATAGTATATCATCTTTTGTTATATTATAGTAATCACATACTATTTTTGTAATTAAATCCAAAGATATTTTTTTATCGCTTATATCAATTATATCTTTTAATTGTTTTTTTACAAGCTCTAAACTTAAAGGTTCGTTGTAAATTTCACTTAAAGCCATAACCTTTAAAAGCAGTCCTTCAAGTTCTCTTATATTTGATTCTATATTTTCTGCAATATAATTAAGTATTTCATTGCTTACCTGATAATTTTCTTCTTTTGCTTTTTTTCTGAGTATTGCAAGCCTTGTTTCAAAGTCCGGCATTGATATATCACATATTAAACCAAGAGAAAATCTGGAACGAAGCCTGTCTTCTAAATTATGTATTTCCTTTGGAGGTTTATCTGATGTGAGTATAATTTGTTTGTTTGAACCTTGCAAAGCATTAAAAGTATGGAAAAATTCGTTTTGTGTTTCATTTTTTCCAGCTATAAATTGAATATCGTCTATTAAAAGTACATCTGCATTTCTGTATTTATTTCTAAATTGCACATTTGTTTTATTTTGTATGGCATCTAAAAATTCATTTAAAAATTGTTCACTCGATAATAGAACCACTTTTTTTGTTGGATCTTTTCTTAATATATGTTGAGCTATGGCATGCATAAGATGTGTTTTCCCTAGTCCTACACCTCCGTATATAAAAAGAGGATTGTATTTCTTTGCAGGTGCATCGGCAACCGCAAGAGAAGCCGCATGGGCAAACCTATTATTAGGACCTACAACAAAAGAATCAAAGGTATATTTAGGATTGAATTGAATATAAGATGTATTGTAAACATTATATTCTTTACTTTGTTTTTTTAATTCTGTACTTGTTGATGTTGCTGCAATTTCATCTATTGCTTCATTTTTTGTATATACCATATCATTTGATGATGCAACTACGAACTTAACTTTAATATATCTTTGAGTATAATATTTTAAAGCGTTTTCCACCAATACAGCATATTGACCTTCAAGTAAAATTTTATTTCCTTCGTCCGGTACTTGAAGATAAAAAGTATCATTTTCAAAAGCTAAAGGTTTTATAGACGTTTCAAAATACTCTTTAAATACGAAATCAGACAATTCGTCTTCTAAATATTCAAGTGCGTTGCTCCATAGTTCTGTTTTAAAAGACATTTTAACCCCCAAATTTACAAATATTGATTTTTTATTTAATTTATTAACATATATATTATCAACATATAAACGTACATGATACTTAGTATTTAAAGTAAAAAGCAGAAAAAAAATAGGCTTATTTACAAAATACCCACAACTTGTTAATAACTTTATTATATATGTGTAGATAAGTCTTCTTTTTACTTATTATAACAAAAAATACTAAATTATCAACAGTTATTTATACTGTTATAAACATATATAAATACATATAAAAATACAATATATGCTATATTTTTTATAAAAAATAATATATTTAGTGTTTTTTTCAAATTTATAATATAAAAAATAAATATATTTTATAAAATAATTTTTATTTTAATATAAAAATATTTATATAAAATTCATTTTGAATAAATTTAGAAAAAGAAATTTTAGTATAAAAATATTTATAACTATTTTATGGTTTAATTTGAAGTTAATAAAAATAAAATTTAAGAGAATGAAATATGTTTAATTAAAAATAAAAAAATAAAATCTCATTAGAGATTTTATTTATAGTATATATCTTCTTCGGTAATATCTTTTATTATTTTATTGTATTTTTTTAATTCTTTTTTAGCTTCATCAAGGTTAAGTTCTTTATAATTTCCGCATTCAATTTCACTTTTTCCCGGAATTTCGCCTTCGTATTTACATAAATCAGATATTGTATTTTTTATCAATTTTATTACTTCTTTATGAGTTAAATTTACTGTAAGAAGATAGAATCCCGTTCTGCATCCCATTGGACCGAAATAAATAATATTTTCACTTAAACTTGAATTTCTTAAATAAGTTGCACATAAGTGTTCTATCGTGTGAAGAGCTTCATTTGATAAGAACGGTGGTGTATTTGGTTTTATAAATCTTAAATCGTATGTAGTAACTTCACCGTCTTGTCTTGATAAGTATATTCCTGGATATAATTTTGTATGGTCTACCATAAAACTTGCAATTTTCTTCATTTTATTTTCTCCGAGTTTTTTATACATTATAACACGATTTTTTATAAAATAAAAAAAGATGAGTAATAGAGGCGTGTGTAATGAGGAATAAATTTATAGGTTACTCATCTTTTTATTTTATATTATTATTTTAACAATTAAGATTTAATAAAACAATAGTATTTTAAGTAATTACTTAAATATAAAATATGAATTTTTATTAATATTGATTTGAATAAATACTAAAAATGATATATTATATTAGTATATTGATTTAAAGGATAAATTTTATAAGTGAAAAAAATAAATAAAACGAATATATTAATTTTGGAAAATACAATTAAATATGTAGCTGACCATGGGCTTGAAAATGTTACTACAAAAAAAGTTGCATTATCAATGAATATATCGGAAGGAACTGTTTTATATCATTTTAAAAATAAGAAAATATTATTATCTGAGTGTTTATATTATATAGATAATCAAGTTGACAGTATTTTTAGGGGCATTCCCTTTTTTAGTTTTAGCTTATTTAAAGGTGTTCAAAAACTTTGGTATGAATACTTTATGTATTTTATAGAACACGGAGATTATGCAAAATTTTATTCAATGTACAGAACGTCTTCTTATTATAATGAAGAAGTGATGAAAGAACAGGAAAAATCTTTTGATTTTTTTGTTAAGATTACTAAAAAAATTATGCCTAAATTAGGTATGGATAGTGATATATTTTGGCCTTATGTAATTGAAATTACATTAAGCTTTGCCGCAAAAATAGCCGATAACAAAATAGAAAATACTAACGAAAATATAGAAGAAATATATAATATAATATTTTTTGGAATGAACGGTATTATTAAAAATCATAAAATGGAAGAATTTAAATAAAACATTCAATTTGTTTGAATGTTTTTTGTTTTATTTGGAATAAAAAGTATAAAATTTCTATTTTTAGCAAAACTATAATTAATAAGTTTTAAAAAGGAGATTTTAATGAAAGCGACAGGTATTGTTAGAAGAATAGATGATTTAGGAAGAGTTGTTATACCAAAAGAAATAAGAAGAACTCTGAGAATAAGAGAAGGAGATCCTTTGGAGATATATACAGATTCAAAGGGAGAAGTTATTTTGAAAAAATATTCCATGGTAGGAGAACTTTCAAATTTCGCTCAGGAGTACGTTGACAGCTTATCTCTTTCAGCAAAAGTTACCAGTGTAATATGCGACAGAGAAAATATAGTTGCGGCATCAAGCGGAGATAAAAAAGAACTTATGGATAAGAAGATAAGTAAAGAGCTTGACAGACTTATTTCTAAAAGACAGCTTGTTACATCTTTAAACGGTGATTACGATATAGTAAATGATAAAAAAAGCGAACATGTTTATGAAGTTATTTCTCCTATTGTTGCTAATGGAGATCCTATAGGTGCGATACTGTTACTCAGTAAAGATAAAAATACTCTTCCTATTGAACAAGGAAGTTTACTTGCAAAAACAGGTTCAATTTTTTTAGCAAAACAACTTGAACAATAAAAAACTCATTTTAATATTTGTTTTTTATTTGTGGTTTTATTAATATAAAAAGCGGTATTTAATACCGCTTTTAAAATTCTATATTTCTGTACATAACTTTTCCTTCTTTTATTGTCATTTGTGGAAATATAAGTTTATTACCTTTTAAACTTCCGCCGTGTTTATCTTTAAATAATATATCTTTCTCTTTTATTTTTAATATACAAATATCGGCAGTTGTATTTTCTTTAAAAGAAGATATATCATCAGACATATTCATTGTTTTTGCCGGAAGTTGTACACACATTTGTGCAAGTTCTTCAATCGAAAAACCAAGATTAAGATAAATTGACATAGTATATGGAAGTGAAAATATGGGTCTTTGATATACATTGTAAGTAACAAGATCAGTACCTAAAAAGTCAGGTTTAAATCCTTGTTGTAATCCTTTATTTATCATATCGAAAGAAAAACTTCCTCTTCCGCTTGCAACATCAAATAGGACTCCTCTTTCTTGTGCTTCGATTATTTCTTTTCTGACATTTCCTTTATCGTCAATTAATGTATCTCCATTTTGCTGATATATGTGAATCCATGTATCTCCTTTTCTTAACATTTTTGCTATATCTTTTATATTATCAAGATTTTTAACATGAACCGAAAGAGGCAGATTTAAATCTTCTGCTATTTCGACAGCTTTTTCAAGAGGTTTTAATCCCATATCTTTTATGGAATTTTTATCCATTCTTATTTTTAATCCTATTATTGTATCCTTATATTTTTTACATAAGAATTCAATCATTTTTTTATTATAATATTTAGGATCTATATTTTCGAAATAATCTTCTGTTGTAAGTCCAGTATTTGATACGTTAAGATAACATTTTATATTCATAATGGAATTTAATATAACGTTTCTGTAAAAGGATTCAAAGTTTGACCATCCTGAAGAACCTTGGTCAATTGCCGATGTTACTCCGCTTGGAAGCATTACAACATCCGGATTTAAGTTTACATCTCCTCCTCTGTAAAAAATATGAGTATGGTTTTCGATGAGACCCGGCATAACAAAGCATCCCGAAGCATCAATTTTTTGTCCATATTCTATATTTTCGTTATTTTGAGGAGCTTTTACTATTTTATCGTTTATTATATATATATTTTCTTTTTTGTTTGTTTTTCTTACAGGGTCAATTACCGTTCCGTTTTCTATGACAATATCATATTTCATTTTACTTACCACTTTCTCTTAGTCTTTTATGAGTAGCTCTGGCTTTAAGAAGTTGATTTTGAATATCTTTCTCAGCTTTTTCTCCTGCTCTGTCCAATATTATAGGAGTTGCATCAATTGTTTTTTTATTTAGATGTACTTTACTGTCTAATGTAACCGCAAAATCATATTCAAAATTTATATCTTCCGCATTTTCTGCTTCTACTACGGTTATATTACTTTCTATAAAAAAATCGTTACCTAAATTATAGATGACATCTCTTATTTTATCAACATCGTCGCTATTTTTGTTTGATACCAAAAGAACTTCAATCATAAATTACCTCCATTAACCGGCTAAACCAAATACAGATAATATAGGTTTGATTAAAAGTAAGAAGGCATGTTCTGGGTTACCTCCGGCAACGAGAGCTGCACCTTCAGGAAGAGCTACTCCCGCCCATTTTACAAGTTCTGTAATTAACGGACTTATTGCATTTATAACATATATATGTAGTGTATAGAATATAAGCATAGTAATTATTGTTCTGAATAAATTACCTTTAGAATAAGCTGCTGCAGGAACACAGAAATATGTAAGTCCTGTAAGTGAAACTATAGGTAAAAATCCGTTACCAGGTAGAAGAACAGCAAGAAGAATTGCAAAAGGTATCATTATTGTAGATGCTGCTATAACGGTAGGATCCCCTATTCCAATGGCACAGTCCATACCTATAAGAAGAGATCTTCCTTTTAATCTTTTCTTTGTGAATTCTGAAGCTGCTCTTGAAATTGGTGCCAAACCTTCCATTAAAAGTGAAACCATTCTAGGAAGTAAAACCATTGCAGCTGCTATACCGACACCTGTGTTAAGTATTTGAGCAACAGGAAGTCCTCCTATTAATGATATTACTATACCTATTACAAATCCTAAGAACATAGGATCACTTATGCCTTTTAATTTATTTATTTTTGCAGGATTTATATCAAAATCTCTTACTTTTGGGATTAAATCTATAATTTTATTTACTACAAAAGAACATATAGCACTTGTCATTGTTGCAAGAGTTGAACAACTTGTTCCTTCAAGTCCGAAATATTCTTGCCATGTTTTTGAATCCCAGTCTGCAAGAAGTAATGTAATTATAGAGAATATAGCAGATACTACAAGTCCTACTGCTATACTTCCTGAAATTAAGTAAGCCACACCGCCTGCCAATATGAAATGGAACATATTCCATATATCGATATTAAGTGTTTTTGTAAGTTTTAAAGTTATCATTATAACATTGATTAATAAAGCCAACGGTATTACAAGTGCTGCTATAGGAGTAGCCCATGCTGCCGTTCCAATTGTAGGGAATCCTACATCGATTATATTAAAATTAAGACCTACTTTTTCTGCAAGAGCCGTAGCTGCAGGCGAAACAGCATTTGATAAAAGACCTATAATAAGATTAATTCCCTGAAAACCTATTCCTACAAGAAGACCTGAACGAAGAGCTTTGGAAAGTTTCATTCTAAATGCAAGTCCCAATATTATAAGGAATAAAGGCATAACTACCATTGCACCTAAAGAGTCTGTGATGTATTTTACTATAGTTAATAAAGTATCCATGATTTTCTCCTTTAATTTTAATTTTTTTGATTATTATTTTTGAAGTTTTTTTACTGCTTCAACGAATTTTTCAATAAAAATATCGTCTTCTATACCTGTAAGAAGTGATGTACCGGATAATATTTCAACATCTTTGTTATCAGATTGAAATCTGCTTGTAACCACTACCAAATCCGCATCTGCAAGCATTCCTTCAAGTCCGCTCATCGGTGTTTTTGTAAGTTTGACGTCAAAATTATTTTCTTCCGCTATTTCTTTCAATCTTTGTTCCACAACTGTTGAAGTTGCAATTCCGCTTCCGCAGGCCACTATTATATTTACTGACATTTTATTTCCTCCTTTCTTAATTGTTATAAATATATTAATTATTTAGCTATAAGAACTCTTACGCCTTTTTCTTCAAATCTTCTTTTAAGTTCTAATTCCATTTTATCTGTTATTAAAATATCTATTTTTTCCACATCACATATATAGAATCTAAAAAATTATAAGAAAGTCCGTCATTTATATCCAAACTGTCTACCGATAAAAAACATATGTCAGCAAGAGTATGTTTAAAAAGATCCTCTGCCATTGAACCGAAAACAGCATATCCCGGAGTTTTTATATAACCTCCGCATATTACTATGTTCATACTCGTATATCCGGAAAGCTTATTGGCTATTCTGATATCATTGGTAACGACAACGATTTCTTTATCGCTTAAAAAAGACGCGATTTCATTTGTTGTTGAGCCGTTGTCAATAATTACAATTTGTTTGTCTTGTATTAGTTTTGAAGCGAGAGCTCCTATTTTCCTTTTTTCGTTTATTGCGGTCATATTTTTTTTGTAATAAGGAGTTTCGTTAAGCATTATATTTTCTGCCGGAATAGCTCCGCCGTGATTTTTCTTTATTTTTCCTTTTGATTCTAATTCAACCAAATCTTTTCTTATAGTTACTTTAGAAACATGAAATTTTTCTGATAGTTCATTTACTGTTGCTTCTTTCTTTTCATATATGTATTCAAGTATTGCATATTGTCTTTTATTTTTGTACATAACGATTAATCCTTTTTTTATGTTTCTTTATTTTAATTATAATAAAAACAAAATAATAAGTAAATTAAATCAGTTTGTTTTTATTGTTTTTTATATATTTTTCTTTTGAAATGTTTCGTTTTATGTTAAAAATATATAATATTACTTTTCTTTCGAAAGAAATTTTAAATATATTTTTTTAATAATTTTATATATTATAAATATATTTATAATATTATGATAATATATTTAAATAAAATGATAAAAATAAATAAAAAAATAACAGTATGATTAATACTGCTATTTTTATATAAGTTCTATATTTACGGAATATTTTTTTATGTTGTTTATTTCTTTCGTTTCTTCTGCTTTTTTATTGGTAATTATAATATCTATATCTTCCATATTGAGACCTGTTGCCATAGATTGCTTTCCTATTTTGTCATAATCACAAAGAAGTATAACTTGCTGAGAATTTTTGGCAACCAGTTTTTTTAGCTTCGCAACTGTTAAATCAATAAACATAGCTCCCTTTTTAGCCGTAAGACCGAGACATCCGAGAAAAGCTTTATTGAAGTTTAAATTTTCTATAACATCTAAAGTAAAAAGAGAAACCATAGTTTCATTTTCATCAATAAAATTTCCGCCTATTAATGTTACATTGGAAAAAAGCATTTTGGATGTTATTCTTGCCACACCAGCGCAGCTTGTTATTATGTTTATATTAATATTTGGTTTTTCTTTTGAGAGTATATTTGCAAATTGTATGCAACTGCTTCCTCCGCCTATATAAATAATATCATTTTCTTTAACATGTTTTACTGCTTTTTTTGCTATTTGTATTTTAAATTCTTCGTTTTCAGTTTCTCTTTTTGAAAATTGTGAGAATTCTTCTTTACAGAAAATCATTCCCCCGTAAGTTATTGTAATATTTTGTGTTTCCTCCAAAGTTTTCAAATCTCTTCTTATTGTTAAATGCGATACTCCCAACATATCAACTAGTTCATTTATTGTTATATGTTTATTTTTATTTATTATTTCCATTATTTTTATTTGTCGTTCATCAACTTTATTCATTTTGTTTCACCGTAATCCTATTTAAGTATATATTTCATTATATATAATTTATCATAAAATAAAATGTTTTTCGATATATATTTAATTGGTTTTATCTTTTGTCGTATAAAATTTTTGTATAGAATTTAAATAAAATAATTATTTTTTATTAATATTAATGTTATTTTATAAAATGTATAATTTTTATGGTTTTTTGTTGTTTATAGTTATATAATGAATATAAAATTTTAAATTTGAATTTTTATTATTTTATAATAAATGTTGAGGAAATGGTGATATGGATAAAAATAAAGATATATTACTTATTAATGATATACCGGGGGTTGGAAAAGTTGCCTTATCTGCAATGATGCCTATAGTTTCTTCCATGGGATTCAGAGTTCATAATCTTCCTACTGCGATTGTTTCAAATACCTTGGATTATGGTTTGTTTGAAATATTGGATATGACCGACTATATGAAAAAAACAATAGATATATGGAATAAACTTAATTTTAAATTTGATTGTATTTGTACGGGATTTATAAATTCTGATGGTCAGGTTGATTTAATTGAAAAAATCATTAAGTATAATAAAGATAATAATCCTGTTGTTATGGTAGATCCGATAATGGGAGATGACGGAAACTTATATATGGGACTTAGTAAAAATGTTGTTTATAATATGAGAAGAATGTGCTCTATGGCAGATATAGTAACACCTAATTTTACGGAAGCTTCTTTTATCTTATTTGACAGTATGCAAAAAGAAGAACTTGACAGTGAGGACATAAAAGAATATATAGATAAATTCAGAAAGCTTGGGTCAAAATCGGTTGTCATAACAAGCGTAAAAAATAAAGAGAACGGAAAGTATTCTATTGAAGGATATTCTCATTTTGAGGATGAATATTTTTCTGTTCCTTATGACTATATAAACGTGAGATTTCCCGGAACCGGAGATGTGTTTTCGAGTGTACTTATAGGTAAAGTATTAAAAGGTTATACACTTAAGGATTCTTGTAAAACAGCTTCGGATTTTGTAAGAAAAGCAATGGAAAAAGATGAAAAAATTGTTGTAGATAAGAGAATGGGTATGAATATTGAAGATAACCTTCAATTTTTGAAATAAGGAGGATTATATGAGAAGAAAAGACAGAGAAATGAATATAGAATTTTCACTTGAAGTTATAGATAATGCTTCTTTTGCCACTATATCCATGATTGACAATAATGGATTAGCCTACGGTATTCCTGTATCTGTCGTAAGGGAAAATAATAATTTGTATTTTCATTGTGCTTTTGAAGGTAAAAAAATAGAAAGTATAAGAAATAATAATAAAGTATGTTTATCTTTTGTAAATAAAGCCAAACCCATACCCAAAGACTACTCTCTTGAATTTGAAAGTGCTGTTGTTTTTGGAAGAGCGTATGAAGTTAAAGATAAAGATGAAAAGATACATGCTCTTAATTTGATATGTAAAAAGTATGCGTCATCAAATATGGGTATGTTTGAAAGTGCAATTGAAAGAAGTTTATTCAGAACCAATGTAATAAAAATAGAGATGGATAACATTAGTGGTAAAAGAAAGAAATATGATTAAATAAGTTTAATAAAACAAAAGCTTTCATCATTTTGAAAGCTTTTGTTTTTTATTATATTGTACCGAATATCCTATCCCCGGCATCTCCAAGTCCCGGAATTATATATCCGCTTTCGTTTAACTTCTCATCTATAACGGCGGTATATATATCTACATCCGGGTGAGTGTTTTGAAGTTTTTCTATTCCTTCCGGTGCAGATATAATACATAAGAATTTAATATTATTTATACCTCTTTCTTTAAGCTTGTTTATTGCATCTACCGCAGATCCTCCGGTTGCAAGCATAGGATCCACTACATAAGCTTCCATGGTTTCATAGTTATTTGGCATTTTAAAATAATACTCTCTTGCTTTTAGAGTATCTTCGTTTCTTTCCAGCCCTATATGTCCTACTTTTGCATTTGGTAATAACTCTAACATTCCTTCCAACATTCCAAGTCCGGCTCTTAATATTGGTATTATAGTTATATTTTCGTTTATTAATCTTTCTCCTTCAGTTTCACATATAGGCGTTTTTATTTTATGACTTTCTGTTTTGGCATTTCTTAGTGCTTCATATCCTAAAAATAAAGACAGTCTTTTTACAACTTCTCTGAAATCTTTTATTGTCGTTTTTTCATCTCTTAATATTGATACACTGTCCTTAATTATGGGATGATTAATTGTAATAACTTTTGACATAATTTTCCCCTTATTTTTTGTTTTTTATAATTTTACTGTAAAGTTATAAATAAATCAAATGTATAGTAGTTTTCATACAATATCGTCAAGCTTAAAATCAATTGCTTTTTTTAAATCTTTAATATTAACTTCAACTTGATATCCTATCTTTCCCGCAGAAAATATGATACTTTCAAAATTTTCGGCTGTTTTATTGATTACGGTTTTAAAACTTTTTTTCATTCCTATCGGCGAACACCCTCCGTGAACATATCCGGTGAGGGGAAGAAGTTCTTTTTCTTTTATCATGGAAATTGATTTTTCATGTACACTTTTGGCAGCTTTCTTTAAATTCAGTTCTTTATTTACCGGTATTACAAAAACATAATTGTTTTTGCTTTTTCCTACAGTAACCAATGTTTTGAATACTTGATTTTCATCCTGTTTTAAATATTTTGCTACCTCAGTTCCGCTTAACATTCCCTTTTCTTTATATGAATAACTTTTATATACTACTTTTTTTTGAGATAATATTCTCATTACGTTTGTTTTTTCACTCATAACAATCCTTTTAAATATTAAATTTTATTGTATTATAACATAATAAGTATACAAAAAACAGCACCGGTAAAAGTGCTGTTTTTATTTTAGTCCGATAATTTTTTTTGGTTATATACAAATACGAATACTGTCGTTAAAATCAAAAGATTTGTTAACATTATTGATACTCTTACGAAAGTAAAGTTATTTGCCAAATCGAATATAATTGTCATTAGCTGTCCGCTATATAGCCATGAAGCAATTGAAGCTAAAAATCCGTTTCCCGAGCCTGAGGCTAATAAAGGTACAAGGGCAAACAAAATTGTGATAGGTGTACTTGCTGCGGCGACATTTGAACCTCCTTTTACAATAACTCCTATTATAGCACCAAGTATTGTTGAACATAGTATACCAAGTGAAATAATAAGTAAAAACTTAGGAATAAATATAAGTTGTAAATGAAGCAGCGGTAAGAAAAAGCAAGATGTTATTATATTTAAAATAAAAACAAAACTTCCGATACCAAGCAAGTATTGCATAGGTTTGACGTTTGAAAGTATTAATACTCTCAAAGTTTGTTTGTCTTTTTCTTCTGCTATAAGTGCCGCTGTAACCATTAAAGGTATCATTGATATATGCATTGTTAAAAATATTAAAGGATTTGTTCCTACGTTACCTTTCATTGCAAAAGTTAGAAAGTATGTAAATACGGGGAAAAGTAAAAATAGAAATACTATTTTATTGCTTCTCAATGCATCTTTTATTTCTTTTATAAAAATTGCCTTTATTTTTCTAAGAGAATTGTTTTTAGATTTAGATTTTGCCATTATATTAATTTCCTTCCTGTTAGTGAAATAAATACAGTTTCCAAAGTCGGTTCGGAAGAGTGAATTGAAACAACTTCATTGTTTTTAAAATGTTCATATATTTTATTTGCATTTTCATTGTTGTTTAAGTATGTGACTTTTTCATTTGATTTTAAAAGTATTGTGACTTCGTTTTTGTCGTTATATTTTCGGCATAATTCTTCCGGTACTCCGTATTCTACTATAACTCCTTCGTTAAGCAGAGCGACATGGTCACAAAGTCTTGTTGCTTCTTCCATATTATGTGTTGTAAGGAATATTGTCGTACCTTGTTCTTTGAGTTCAAATAATAAATTATGAATCTTCTGAGATGTTAAAGGGTCAAGACCGCTTGTAGGTTCATCAAGAAATATAAGTTCCGGTTTGTGGAGTATGGCTCTTGCGATTACAAGTCTTTGTCTCATCCCTTTTGATAAGTTCCCGGCTTTTTCCCACTTTGCGTCTGCTAAGTCTACTTTATCAAAAACATCGTGAACTTCTTGTCTTGATATACCGTGAATATCAGCAAAAAACAATATATTGTCAAAACATGTGAGTCTTTCGTAAACTCCGCTGTCATCCAACACCATGCCCAATTTTTCATAATCTTCGTTTTGAAGTTTAATAGCTTCTTTTCCGAACACTTCTGCAATACCCAAATCTGAAGTTATTTGACCTGTAAGTATTTTTATAAGTGTGGTTTTTCCGGCTCCTGAAGGGCCTAAAAATCCTAAAATTTCTCCTTTTTTTACGGAGAAAGTTACGTCTTTAAGTGCTTCTTTTTCTCCGAATTTTTTATTGATATGTTCGAGCTTAATCATAATATCATTGTTCTTAGCCATATATTACCTCTTATACAATTTTTAAAACTTATATCCAATTATATACTGTTTAAAATAAGTAGTCAACTGTTTACAATTTTATCTTTATTTTATTAAAATAAATAAAAGAGTAATAAATTTACTCTTTTATGATGTGGTTATTTATTATTGAAATTATATCTTTATATAAATATTTTTTTAAAACATTGAGGCTTACAGGCTCGTTATTAAGTATTACGTTGTGACAAGTTCCGTTTATAAGTTCTAAGATTGTATAAAACATGAGTTCGTAGTTATCGAAGTCGTATCCTGAGTTTTGTATCATATCTTCAAAGTAAGTTTTGAATTGATTGGATTCGTTATTGTCAATGATTATTTTTCTGAAAACTCCCCAGCTTAAATTTTTTGAAATAAATTTAAGTATTACGGGATTATCATTTAAAGTATTTAAAATATTGTCTACAATAAATATAACTTTGTCATGAAAATTATTTATATTTGAATCTTCCAATTCTTTTTTCGCACAATCGAATATTTCATTCGATTTGTTGAATATTAATATATCTTTTATTTCGTATTTGTTTTTAAAATAGAGATAAAAAGTTCCTTTTGCTACGTTTGCATTTTTGGTTATATCTGATACGGAAGTATTTTCTATTCCTTTTTTTATAAATAATTCAAAAGCAGAATCCAATAAAGCATTTATTTTTATTCTTTTTTTATCTTCTATAATTCCCATAATATATCTCTCCTATATATAAATATTACAAAAAATATTTTTGTAAGTCAATTTAATATTGTAAAATTTTGACTATTAGTCATTTTCTTTTTATTTTATATTGACTATCAGTCATTTTAGTATTATAATCTTCTACAATATAAATGACTAATAGTCATTTATGTGTGTGTGTTGCATATATTGTTCTTATAAAAGGAGGAATTTTAATGATAAAAATATCTGAAAAAATTGTTAAAAACAGAATATTGATTTTGGTTTTATCTGTTTTGCTTTTAATTCCGTCTGTAATAGGTTTTGTTACGACAAGAATAAATTATGACATACTTTCTTATCTTCCGAAAGATTTGGAAACTATGAAAGGTCAGGATTTACTTTTGCAGGAATACGGTAAGGGTGGATTTTCCATGTACATTGTAAAGGGTATGGATAACAAGCAAGTAGTATCTTTAAAAAGTAAAATAGAAAAGGTAGATCATGTGGAATCGGTTATTTGGTACGATGATGTGCTTGATATTTCAGTTCCCAAAGAAATACTTCCGAATGATGTATATGAAGCTTTTAACAATAAAGATACGAATGAAACATTAATGGCAATATTTTATGATAAGAGTATGGGTTCGGACGAAACGATGCAAGCTGTTGAGGAAATCAGAAAAATATCAAATGAGCAATGCTTTTTAAGTGGTATGTCTTCGGTTGTTACCGATATAAAGAATTATATAAATCAAGAGACTGTTGTATATGTAATTATAGCGGCAATTTTAACGGGTATTATTCTTGGTTTTTCGATGGATTCGTTTATGATACCGATATTTTTTCTTCTTAGTATAGGGATGTCGATACTGTATAATTTGGGAAGTAATTTTTTCCTCGGAGAAATTTCATTTATAACCAAAGCATTAACTGCTGTTTTACAGCTTGCGGTTACGATGGATTATTCTATATTTTTATATCATAGATATCAAGAAGAATTAAAACATTACGAAAGTAAAAATGAAGCTATGGCACATGCGATAACCAATACTTTTACGTCTATTGTGGGTAGTTCTATAACGACAATAGCTGGATTCTTGGCTTTGTGTTTTATGACATTTGCTCTTGGACTTAATTTGGGGATAGTAATGGCAAAAGGTGTTGTAATAGGTATTATTGCATGTGTAACGATACTTCCTTCTTTTATACTTACCTTTGAAAAATCTATAAATAAATTTAAACATAAAAATTATATGCCAAGTTTTTATAAATTAAGTAATTTTGTTATAAAGCATTATAAATCATTTGCTTTATTATTTGTTATAATGCTTATTCCCGCTGTATACGGATATAACAATACAAATGTTTATTACGATTTATATGATACTCTTCCAAGCAGTGCAAAAAGCATACAGGCAAATAATGAACTAAAAAATGATTTTGATATAGGATCTTCTCATATGGTTCTTTTAGATAAGGATTTACCTAAAAAAGATACTTACAATATTATAAGAGAAATAGAAAGTTTAGACGGTGTAAAAAATGTATTGGGTCTTGATTCAATAGTTGATTCTTCTGTTCCAGATGAATTTATTCCGGGAGATATAAAAAATATTGTACAAAGCGATAAACATAACCTTTTAATTATTAATTCGGCATACAAAACGGCGAGTGATGAAGTAAACAATCAAATAACAAAAATAGATAATATCACCAAAAACTACGATAAAACATCGATGGTAATAGGTGAAGCTCCATGTACAAAAGACTTGATAAGCGTTACAAATCATGATTTTAATGTGGTAAATTATATATCCATTGCAGCTGTATTTTTGATTATATTGATAGTATTTAAATCAATATCCATTCCGATTATTTTGGTATCGATTATACAATTTGCGATATTTATAAATATGGGTATGTCTTTTTATACAAACACTACTATACCTTTTGTGGCATCAATAGTAATAGGTACAATACAGCTCGGGGCAACGGTAGATTATGCAATATTGATGACTACAAGATATAAAGAAGAGAGAATGAAAGGTTTGGATAAAAAAGAGTCTGTATCCGTTGCACTTAAAACATCGGTTAATTCGATATCGGTCAGTGCTATGGGCTTCTTCCTTTCTACTTTGGGTGTTTCATTGTATTCAAAAATAGATATGATAAGTTCTATTTGTACTTTATTGTCCAGAGGTGCGATTGTAAGTATGATTGTCGTTATATTGATGCTTCCGAGTGCCTTAATGATATTTGATAAATTAATTATAAAAACAAGTTATAAATTTAAAATACAAAATGATAAAGGAGAAATTTTAAATGAAGAATAAAAATAAGGTAATTGTTGTTGCGCTTTGTGCTATATTTGTGTTTTCTTCTTTAACCGCACCTGTGCTTGCTCAGAATGAAAATATAACAAAAGAGGAAAGCGTATATGTAATATCCGATGCAAACGGAAATGTAAATAAAAAAATAGTAAGTTCCACACTTAAAAACACTCGAAAAGGAGAAAAGATAGAAGATAAATCCAATTTAAAAAATGTTGAAAATATAAAAGGAAATGAAAAATTTGATAAAAGATTAAATAAACTGGTTTGGACTTCGCAAGGGAAAGATATAACATACCAAGGTATATCAAATAAAAAATTACCGGTAAATATAAAATTGACATATTATTTAAACGGTGAAAAAATATCACCTGCAAACTTGGCTCATAAAAGCGGTAAATTAAAAATAAGAATAGACTATTCAAACAACACTTTTGATAATAATGTTTTTATGGCTGTTACCGGAATGATATTGGATTATGATAAAGTAAGTAACGTAAAAGTAACAAACGGAAAGTCGGTTGAAGAAGGTGAAAATATACTTGTTGTGGGTTATGGATTCCCGGGGCTTGATGAATCTCTTTCGATGAAGGGTATTGATATTCCTAATTATACGGAAATTGAATCAGATGTTAAAGATTTTACAATGGATGGAACAATGAGCTATGTAACCAATGAAGTATTCAAAGATATAAATATCGATGATATTGACAGTATAATGGATTTAACGAGTTCTCTTGAAAAATTGAGTAGTTCTTCTCAAATATTAGTAGAGGGATCTAAGTCTTTAAATGAAGGGATTAATACTTTAATAGATAAATCCGGTACTTTAACCACAGGAGTCAGTAAACTAAATAAAGGAGCAAAGAGTCTTGCAAGCGGAGGAAAGCAGCTAAAGAGTGGCGTAAATAATATAAAGAGTGGTGCAGAGGCTTTATCTGATAATATAGATGTTCTTTCTGGTGGTATTAATGATGCTAAAAATGGTGCTATTCAGTTGAAGAATGGGTTGAATACTGCAGGTAGCAGTTTAAATGAAACCATAAAATACAATGAACAGGTTTTAAGTGGTATTAAAAATACAATATCTCAATTAAAACAGGTCGATCCGAATAATGCCTTAATTCCAAATTTGGAACAAATGGCAGGTACATTAGAGCAAACAATATCTAATCAAAAACTAATATCTTTGAACCTAACCTCAAAAAGTGATAAAACTCTTATGGGAGGTGCTGATAAACTCGAAAATGGATTAAATGAAATTTACGAAGGAAGCACACAGCTAAAAACCCAAGGAAGTGATAAAATAGCTTTAGGTGCAAATGAATTAATAAATAAAGGAATAAATCCATTGATTCAAGGAAGTGAAGATTTGAGTGAAGGACTTAATACGTTGCAGCAAGGAAGTGATAAACTCATAAAGGGAATAAATGAACTGGAAAAAGGATCTAAACAACTTAGTGAAGGAATGAGTAGATTTGATAGAGAAGGAATAGAAAAACTTGTTCAGACGGCAGGAAGTCTGGATAACTTAAAAGTAAGAATACACAATACTATAGATAAAGCGGATGATTACAATACTTTTTCAGGACTCAGCAATGGGATGAATGGTAGCGTTAAATTCGTATATAAAACAGATTCAATAGAATAAAAGCAAAAAGGAATAACTCCAATATGAGAGTTATTCCTTTTTATCTAAATAGTTTAAGATTTTCATATATTTTTTATTTGTTTTTTCCACAGCACTTTTTGTATTTCTTTCCGCTTCCACATGGACAAGGATCATTTCTTCCGATTTTGTTTTTATTAACGACAGGCTTTTTCTTAGGAGCCTCTTCCCCATCATTAAAATACATATCCTTTGGAGCTTCGTTTACAATCTGCTCTACTTTTTCCATATGGAATAAGTATTTGACGGTATCTTCTTTTATTATTTCATTCATTTCTTCGAACATTTCAAAGCCTTCTTTTGTATATGCCTGTACCGGGTCTATTTGGCCGTATGCTCTTAAGTTGATACCTTGTTTTAGTTGGTCCATATTGTCTATATGTTCCATCCAGTTTGAGTCAACTACTTTTAGAAGAACCAATCTTTCAAGTTCTCTTAATTCTTCACTTGAGAATTCTTCTTCTTTCTTTTTGTAGAGTTTATATACTTCATCAATGATAAAAGTTTTCAGTGTTTCTTTATCGCTTATATTTTTATCTATATCAACGATAAGTCCGAAAGTATTAAATATATTTTCTTCTATTTTGTCAAGATTCCAGTTATCGGTATAATGTTCGTTTGTTGTATATGCTTCGACGGTATTTTCTATAATTGAATCAATCATCTCACGAATTGCATTTGATACGTCTTCTCCTTTTAAGACTTTTTTTCTTTGAGCATATATAACTTCTCTTTGTTTGTTCATTACGTCATCATATTGCAAAACGTATTTTCTTATACCAAAGTTCTTTCCTTCTATTTGTTTTTGTGCATTTTCAATTGTTTTTGTAAGCATTCTGCTTTCTAATGCTTCATCCTCTTCAAGGCTTGTTCTGTTTGCAAACCCTTGTATTCTTTCTCCTCCGAAGAGTCTCATTAAATCGTCTTCCAATGAGATAAAAAATTGAGAAGATCCCGGATCTCCTTGTCTTCCTGCTCTACCTCGAAGCTGGTTGTCTATTCTTCTGCTTTCATGTCTTTCTGTACCTAGAATATGAAGACCGCCAAGTTCCTTTACTCCTTCTCCCAGTACTATATCCGTACCTCTTCCTGCCATATTGGTTGATATTGTTACGGCACCCATTTGCCCTGCATCGGCAATTATTTCTGCTTCTTTTTCATGAAATTTAGCATTTAATACATTGTGTTTTATGCCTTCTCTTTTAAGAAGCTTACTTAATTTTTCACTGTCCTCTATGGCTATTGTGCCTACAAGTACAGGCTGCCCTTTGGCATGTCTTTCTTTTATTTCATTTATTATGGCTTTTTCTTTACCTTTTTTTGTAGTGAAAACGGCATCTTTCATATCTTCTCTTATTAAAGGTTTATTTGTAGGAACTTGAAGTACATTCATATTGTATATTTCTTTAAATTCTTCTTCTTCTGTCTTTGCTGTACCTGTCATTCCCGCAAGCTTGTTATACATTCTGAAGTAGTTTTGAAATGTTATTGTAGCCAATGTAACACTTTCTCTTTCTACTTTAACTCCTTCTTTGGCTTCGATTGCTTGATGAAGTCCTTCTGAATATCGTCTTCCTTCCATTATTCTTCCGGTGAATTCATCTACTATCAATACTTCCCCGTTTCTTACGACGTAGTCTCTGTCTTTAAACATCAAAGTATTGGCTCTAAGTGCTTGATTAATATGATGTTGTAGTTCCATATTGTTTATATCAGAAAGATTTTCTATATTAAATGCTCTTTCTGCTTTTTCAATACCTTTTTCAGTTAAGTTACATGTCTTATCTTTTTCATCTACGGCATAGTCATCTTCTTTTAGTGTTTTTATGAAAGCATTTGCATCGTAATATCTTTTTGTGCTTTCATTCCCGCTTCCGGAAATTATAAGAGGAGTTCTTGCTTCATCTATAAGGATGCTGTCTACTTCATCGACAATAGAGAAGTTTAAATCTCTTTGTACCATATCATCCATTTCTTTTACCATATTATCCCTAAGGTAATCAAAGCCAAACTCATTATTTGTACCATAAGTGATATCTGCATTGTATGCATTTTTCTTTTCCTCAAAATCAAGTCCGTGTACTATCAACCCAACGCTTAATCCTAAGAAGTTGAACATTTTTCCGTTCCATTCGCTATCCCTTTTTGCCAAATAGTCATTTACCGTTACTATGTGTACTCCTTTACCTTCAAGTGCATTTAAATAAGCAGGTAAGGTTGCCATCAGTGTTTTACCTTCACCTGTTTTCATTTCGGCAATATTACCTTGATGAAGAATAATACCGCCTATAAGTTGAACTTTAAAATGTCTTAGTCCCAGTATTCTTGTCGATGCTTCCCTTACTGTTGCAAAAGCTTCAACAAGCAAGTCATCCAGTGTTTCTCCGTTTTGAAGTCTTTCTTTGAATTCTATTGTTTTGTGTTGTAAATCTTCATCACTCAGTGCAGCATATTCATCTGCCAATGCTTCTATTTTATTTGCTGTTTTTTCCAGCTTTTTGATTTCTTTATTATCTAACGATTTAGCAACCGCTCCAAGTATTCCCATTGCGTTATTCCTCTCTTATTAAAAAGATTTTTCGTAAATTATATTGTATCATAATATATAATGAAAAATGTAAAATTTAAGTAATTTTTAATGAAAAGCATGTGTTTTATTAATTAATTTAAGTATTATGAATAAAAGTTAAAATTAAATATAACATATTGTAAATTATAGTCATTAATTTTTTAGGCAAATATATATGCGATGATTTAATATTTAAAACATCATTTAGAAGATACTAATTGTTATTTTTAGTTAGGTAAATAAATAATATTAACTAACCTATATAAACGTTTATCATTCTATAAATATTTTTATAAATCTTGTGAGTATTTTATTTATGACTTTAAAATAGATATTATAGAAGCGAATATATTTTTATTCTTTTATATTTATATATTTTAAGAGCTTTATTTTCGAATTTTCTTGACATTACAATACAAAAAAACACATCGAAAAACTCGATATGTCTTTACATTTAAATTACTATTTTAAAATATAAGCATCCATTGTTCTTCTGCCAAAAGCAAGTGCTTCGGAATGAGAAGAAAAATATATATCTATTCTTCCAGGACCTATAGCGCCCCCTCTGTCCTCTACGGTATATATACCGCCGTTTGGTCTGTTTGCCATAGAAGGGAAGTAAACTTTTGTGCCGAAAGGAAGACCGCTCCAAGCAGCTATAGTTCTGTTAGGGGTCGCATATGTACCGCTTGCTGTTCTACCCGTTGAAACACCACAACATTTTGCACAGGCACAATATGCAGTAACATTAACTGTTATCTTTTGATTGTATTTTACAGGAGCTTTACCATTTGCATCAGGAAGCATAATAACTTCGTCCGAATCTTTTGCAACTTCGACAATTTTATTTTGAACAGGCTTTTCAACTGTTTTCGTCAGATTCTTTGTTTTTACAACCTCACCATTATCATTGGTAGTAACAACACTTATAAAACTAAGCTTTCCGTTCTGCCCTTTTTTCACCACTTTTTCGTCGTCGCCATCTAAAGTATCGACTTCTTTGTAAATCGTCTTATATTTTACTTTTTTGGTTTTATTGACTAACTTCTGATTTTCATCCAAAACAGCATATACGGAAGTATTTTTATGTTTTATGCTCGAAACTTTTTTACCTTTTTCAACTTTAAAATCCGCTTGCTTAACTATATCTTTTTCATTCGATAACCCCGTATCAACTTTAACAATATCATTTCCGTCGGTTACCAAGACTTTTGAAGATGTTTTTATCTTAACAACATCATTATTCTTTAAGTTATCATCAAGTGACTTTGAAATAACATCCGAACTTGAAGGAGCTATCTTTGCCTTATGTAATGCCTCTGCAGTGGTAAGAGTTCCTATTTGCTTAACCGTTATCGGATCATCGTCATCCACAACAACGCTTACTTTTAAAGTTGACATATTTATAAGCATAGCAGTGATGCCAACCATAGCGGTAATGAAAAAGCAAATACAAAGAGGTATCAGCTTCTTGTCCAGATACTCTTTCATTTTCCTTCTTTTTGTACTCTGAAAAGATGTATCCTCCTCTTCATCCATTTTATCCAAATGGTCCAAAGCCTCAATAACATCCATATTTTTTTCTTTTATTAATTTTGTGGCTTTTAGTGTATCTTCATCCAAATTTATATCATTAATATCTGTTTTTTTATCGGAAGATTGAACGGCGTTTCCTTCATCAATTTTATCACAGGCGATATTCTCTTTTTTTGATATAAGACTTTCATCTTTTTTAATATCTTCCTTTTCCTGCAAAACATTATCTGATAAATCAGGAATATTATTATCATCGGTGTTGTCTGTATCATTAAGGGTAATATCTGATTTTATATCTTTGATTTTATTTAATTTTTCAAAAAATTTATCCTTTATATTACTCATGTTACCATATCCTTTTTTAAGGTTTTGTATAATAAAATATACATTAATTGAAGAAATTTGTCAAATCTCACACCTCTTTTAAACAGTGTAATTTTTACCATATAACACAAAAATACAACGCTTCAAATACATTGATGAGCCACTGTAAATAAATATATGATTTAATCAGATTAATTAAAATTCTATGTGAACTCAATAAATTCATTTATGATATAATATTAATACCATAAAGGGAAGGAGGAGTGTAATAACCATGAAAAATAATGGGGATTTTGGCAATGGAAGTATAGCAAAAAATATATTAAAACTTGCTATTCCGATGACAATCGCACAAATTATAAATCTCCTTTATAACATGGTAGACAGAATTTATATAGGAAGAATTCCCGAAATCGGAACACTCGCTCTTACTGGGCTTGGATTATGCTTTCCGATTATAATGATAGTAACGGCATTTACAAATTTATTCAGCACAGGAGGTGCTCCTTTGTTTTCTATAGAAAGAGGACGGGGAAATGTCGAAGAAGCCCAAAGAATCATGGGAAATTCCTTTTTAATGATGATATTATCAGGAATCTTACTTACAATCATAGGAATTCTTTTTCAAAAACCTATACTGTATTTATTCGGCGCCAGCAATGCAACATATCCTTTTGCAAAATCATATATAACAATATATTTACTGGGAAATATTTTTGTAATGATAAGTCTTGGAATGAACAGCTTCATAAATGCACAAGGATATGCAAAAACCGGAATGCTTACCGCATTATTCGGAGCAGGTGTCAACATTATTCTCGATCCGATTTTTATTTTCTACTTTAATATGGGTGTAAAAGGAGCTGCCACCGCAACCGTCATATCTCAGTTTCTTTCTAGTTTATGGGTTATGCATTTTCTTATTGGGAAAAAAGCCATAATAAAATTAACAAAGGAAAGTATGATTTTAAACTTAAAAAGAATAAAGCGAATAGTAACTCTTGGAATGTCAGGATTTATTATGTCAATAACCAACAGCATAGTTCAAATAGTATGCAATGCAACACTTCAAGTTTACGGCGGAGATTTATATGTAGGAGTCATGACGGTACTTAATTCCATAAGGGAAATTTTCACAATGCCTGTGTCAGGACTGACAGACGGTGCAACTCCAATAATGAGCTATAATTATGGAGCTGGAAAATACAACAGGCTCAAAAAAGCCATGATATTTATGTCTGTAACCTGTATAATATATACCTTTATAGCTTGGCTTATAATAATTGAGTTTCCGGATATATTTATAAAAATATTTAACCATGATGCAATGCTCATCGCAAAAAGCATACCTGCCATAGAAATTTATTTCTTTGGTTTCTTTATGATGGCTTTACAATTTGCAGGACAGAGAATATTTGTTTCCTTAGGAAAAGCAAAACATGCCGTATTCTTTTCCATATTTAGAAAAGTTATAATAGTAGCACCGCTTACTGTTATACTCCCAAAAATCTTCTCTCTTGGAGTAGACGGAGTATTCCTTGCAGAACCGATATCAAATTTTATTGGAGGAATCGCCTGTTTTTTAACAATGTTATTAACCGTTCTTCCTGAAATTAAGGAAGATAAAAATAAATTATAGTTAGTTAATAAATATAGAATATTTTTAATTAAAAAAAGCTTAAAGATTTATCTTTAAGCTTTTTCTGTTTCTGATTCCCGACTTTTTATAAAAAAATAAACTCCTACAAATATTATCAATCCTCCGATTATTTGAAATGAAAATATTTTACTTGAAAAAAATATAAAATCATAAAAAGCCGCAAATATCGGACCAAGAAGGTTTAATACACTGACCACTGTTGCCGAAACGTATTTAACGGCAATATTAAATACTGCATGCCCCATAATAGTACAAAAAATACAAAGACCGAAACTATTTATATATACTTCTTTTTCATAACCAAAAAACGGAGTTTTGGTTACAGCGGCAAAAATTCCGAGAGTTAGTGCACAAACGGTAAATAATACAGCAAGAAATGTATATGATCCCATATTTTTTATTGCAGCTCTTGAACATAATAAATATGCACAAAAAAACAAAGCTGTAAACAAAGATATAACAAACCCCAAAAAGGAACTACTACCTTTTGCAGAAAAGAAAGTAAACAACCCGATTATAAAAAGTCCAATTAAAGCTATACCCATAGAAAAAATACCATTTTTATTTATTTTTTCTTTGAATAAGAAAAAAGATGCCGCAGCAATAACAATAGGTTGTAAAGCGCCGGTTATGGTAGAAATAAATCCGTTGGTATATACAAGGGAAGAAAAATAGCAGGCAAAATGACAAGCCATAAATATACCGCCCAAAATACAAAACTTTAAATCATGCTTTTTTATACCAAGGAAATCAAAACCTTCCTTATATAAAGCAAAAGGTACCACAATCAAAGCAGAAAAGCTAAGTCTATAGAACCCTATAATAATAGGCGCCGCACCGTAATGCAGTGCGTTTTTTGTAAAGATAACCGCTGTATTTGCAAACATTATTGAAAGCACCAATATAATGTAAAATATCTTTTTATTTTTCATCGCCCGACTCATATACAATTTTTATGCTACACACCCGACATCGACATATCAAAATCAAATGCTTTCTTATAAGTGAACTCAAACCAGGTAATTTCGGGGCACATCATAACACTTACTTACCACTGCTTGCTCTCGCACCTGATGGAGTTTGTAAGGTACAATTGCACGAAGCCCAGCTCTCAACATTCAAATATAAGCGCAAACCTTAATTTCAATAGCCTCAAGACGGGAATTCAGTCCTGCTGTAGCGGATTGCAGGTACAGGGCACCGCTAACTCCCCACCTAGTGTAGCTAATTATTAATTATAGATTCTTTTTATTATTAAGTCAAGGGGAATAATGTATACCTTTTAAAGTAGGAAATTTTATTTTAGAATTTTATTGAAATGCAATTTAAAATATAAGCATCCATTGTCTTTATGCCAAAAGAAAGTGTTTAGGAATGAGAAGAAAAAGATATATTTATTTTTCTGATTTATAGCTCTTCTTTTGTCCAATATGTTATATATACATATATACCACTGTTTGGTATGTTTGTCATAGATGTTTGTATGCCTAAAATAATCATATTTTATTGATAATATGTTTTATTATGATATACTATAAATAAAATTTATACATTTTGCATTAAAATCATTACATGTTTAAAGTGCGTATTTTTTAATTTATTTATATAATGTTTAACGGAGAAATAAAATGATATTATCTGGAAAAGAAATAAAGAAAAATATAGGTAAAGATATTATTATAGAACCTTATGACGAAAAAAAGATAAATCCAAACAGTTATAATCTATCATTGTCCAATGAGCTTTTGGTTTATGATGATTATGTTCTTGATATGAAAAAGGAAAATAAAGCTTCAAAAATTATTATTCCAGAAGAGGGATTAATACTTGAGCCTAATAAATTATATCTTGGAAGAACAAATGAGTTTACCAAAACAGAAAGGTTTGTACCTATGCTTGAAGGACGTTCTTCAACCGGAAGACTCGGGCTTTTTATTCATGTTACGGCAGGATTCGGAGATGTTGGTTTTTCCGGATATTGGACTCTTGAAATTTTCTGTATACAACCGATTAAAATATATCCCAATGTGGAAATATGTCAGATATACTATCATGATATCAAGGGAGAATATGATCTTTATAAAAGCGGGAAATATCAGAATAATATCGGTATACAACCAAGTCTTATGTTTAAAGATTTTGAATAGAATTTTGTTAAAAAAGCACTGAAACAATTCAGTGCTTTTTTGTGTACATTAATAATTAGTTATTGATTAATTTATCGTTTTCGTCATTCCAGCTGTATAATTTACGTATTTCTTTACCTACAGATTCTGATGGATGTTCTGCAGCTAATTTTCTCATAGCTTTAAAATGAACTTGTCTTCCTGCATTTGACATATCAAGTAAGAACTCTTTTGCGAATGAGCCGTCTTGAATATCAGAAAGAACTTCTTTCATTGCTTTTCTGCTTTCGTCGGTAATGATTTTTTTGCCTGTTATGTAATCACCGTATTCAGCTGTATTTGAAATAGAGTATCTCATACCTTCAAATCCTGATTGGTAAATTAAATCAACGATTAATTTCATTTCATGAATACATTCAAAATATGCATTTCTTGCATCATATCCCGCTTCTACCAATGTTTCGAATCCTGCTTGCATTAGTTCGCATAGACCGCCGCAAAGAACAGCTTGTTCTCCGAATAAGTCTGTTTCTGTTTCGATTCTGAAAGTTGTTTCAAGTACTCCGGCTCTTGCTCCGCCTATACCTGCAGCATAAGCAAGTGCAATGTCTTGTGCTTTACCTGTTGCGTCTTGTTCAACTGCGATTAAGCAAGGAGTCCCTTTTCCTTCCAAATATTCTGAACGAACTGTATGTCCCGGTGCTTTAGGAGCAATCATTGTTACGTCAACATTTTTTGGTGGTACGATACATCCGTAGTGAATATTGAAACCATGAGCAAACATTAGCATGTTTCCTTCTTCTAAATTAGGTTCAATATCATTTTTATACATATCTGCTTGTTTTTCGTCATTGATTAAAATCATGATAATGTCCGCTTTTTTTGCGGCTTCTGCAGCTGTATAAACTTCTAGCCCTTGTTTTTCTGCCTTTTCCCAAGATTTAGAACCGTTGTAAAGACCTACTATTACGTTACATCCTGATTCTTTTAAGTTCAATGCATGTGCATGTCCCTGGCTTCCATATCCTATAATTGCAATTGTTTTCCCGTCTAATAATGATAAGTTACAATCTTCTTGATAAAATATTTTGAAATTATCCATTTTTATTCCTCCTATATATTTGTATGACAACTTAACTATACTTGTATGATGTTTATTTTAAAACCAATTGAGACTATTGTCAAGAGTTTTATGAAAATAAAAAAATATTATTGATGTTTTTAACTTAACTTAAAATTATTTTTTATTTCCAAGAAAGCTCTTCCGTCCAAAATGCGTGATGAAGATGAATTGTTACTGCGCTTTTAAGTGCTTCTGCATCACGTTTTTTTAAAAAATTCATTATCATTATATGATCTTTGTATGCATCTTTTGCTATTATGTCTAAATTAAAATTAAGTGCAAATGTTTTTTCGATAGTTTGAGTCAATACGGGAAGAAAACTGCTTATAAATTCATTGTGAGATGCTTTGATTATAGAGCCGTGAAATTCACTTTCTGATTTTATTCTCTTTTTGCTCAACGGATTTTCTAGTATTAAATCCTGACATTTTTCTCCGAGTAATAAAATGTTTTCTATTTCTTTGTCTTTAGCTCTTTTACATGCTAAAGCTGCCGCTTCAGGTTCAAAAATCATTCTTGTTTCATATAAATCTCTGAGTGTTATTTTCATATCGGAGAAGGATTTTATGTCGATATTGCTTTTTGTATAGCGGTTTAAAGTGTTGGTTACGAATGTACCTCTTCCTCTTTGAACATCTAAAATACCTTCGGATACCAAAATTCTTATGGCTTCTCTTAAAGTTGATCTGCTTACGCCAAGTTTGGATGAAAGGATATTTTCATTTGGGAGTTTTTCCCCTGGTTTATATAAATGATCTTTTAGTATGAAATTTCTAAGTATATCAGCAGTGTTTTGTGTTAAATTCTTTTTTTCGATTTCCATATATATCTCCTGCAAAATTTGATTAATATTGATTATATGAAACTTGTCTGATGTTTGTCAATAATTATCATACAAATTATTCATACATTCATGTATTTATTTTAACAATATTTTACTTACAGTTAGTTTATTATGATACAATAAAATAAAGAAACAGAGGTGATTATATGAATATTTGTATTTATGGTTCCTATTCAAAAAATTTAGATGAAAAAATGATACAAGTTTCAAAGAACATAGGTGAGGCTCTTGCAAAAAGAGGTCATAATCTTATTTTCGGAGGAGGTAAAAACGGACTTTTAGGTGAGCTTGCAAAAGCTGTAAATAACAATAATAGAGAAACAATGGGTATAATTCTAGATGATTCCGATATGGAAAATTTTGTTTATAAAGAATGTTCTACGCTTATATCAAAGAAAAATATGAGTGAAAGAAAATTATATATGGAAGATAACTCAGACGGCTTTATCATACTTCCCGGTGGAATTGGAACACTGGACGAATTTTTTGAAATATTGGTTTTAAAGAATAAGGGTATTTGGGATAAACCGATTGTATTATTTAATCATAAAGATTTTTTCAATGATTTAATTTTGTTTATGAAAAAAATAATAAAAGAAAATATGATGAATGAAAATATTTTTGACTTGTTTTATATTACCGACAGTATGAGTGATATGTTTAATTATCTTGAAAATTATTAGTTAAGGAAGGAAAAGACTATGATTGATTATGCACAGGGTAGTGGCAAACAGTATCATATAGGAGTTAGGAAGGGCGAAGTCGGGAAATATGTGCTTCTTCCGGGAGATCCGAAAAGATGTGCTGAAATAGCAAAATATTTTGATGATGCGAAGCTTGTTGCTGATTCCAGAGAATTTGTTACTTATACTGGGACACTGGATGGAATAAAAGTTTCCGTTACTTCAACGGGTATAGGCGGACCTTCTGCCGTAATAGCAATGGAAGAATTAAAGGTTTGCGGAGCCGAAACTTTCATAAGGGTCGGAACATGTGGAGGAATGGACTTAAATGTAAAAGGCGGAGATATTGTCATTGCGAGTGGTGCGATAAGATTTGAAGGAACATCCAAGGAATATGCGCCAATTGAATATCCTGCCGTTGCTGATTTTGAAATAGTAACAGCCCTTAAACATGCAGCGGATAAGTTTGGACTTAGAAATCACATAGGAGTTGTTCAAAGTAAAGATTCTTTTTATGGTCAGCATAGCCCAGAAACACTTCCTAACAAAAGTGAACTTCTCAATAAGTGGGATGCATGGTGTAAGCTTGGATGTAAAGCAAGCGAAATGGAAAGTGCTTCTTTATTTATAGTTGCCAGTTATTTAAAAGTAAGGTGTGGGGCTTGTTTTCTTGCTATAGCAAATCAAGAAAGAGAAAAAGCCGGACTTGATAATGTTCAGGTTCATGATACTAATGAAGTTATAAAAGTTGCCGTAGAAGCAATAAGGCGACTAATAAAAGAGGATAATGAATAATTATTAAAAATACTCTGTACTATATTTTTGTAATGTGTACAGAGTATTTTTTGTGAATGTTAAAAATATATATTTATTCCCCGGGTAATAAATGTTTTTTGTTCTTTTTTATTTGAAGTAACCTTTATATTCAATTTTATATTTGCTGTTTGGGAATAAATATTTGTGCAAATCTATAAAATAATCATCCGTCATGCTTGCAATATAATCGGTGACTATGTCATTTTTATCGTTTTCTTCATAATTAAGTTCGTCATTTGAATATTTATTTAAATTGTTTACGTATTTTATATGATGCTTGTAAATTAGGGAATTTTTGTTTCCTTTTTTCAAATCTGTTAAGAATGTGTTGTATAAATCCCAAAACATCGGTTTTATATTTTTTTCATATTCTTCGGTTACGCTTTTATCTTTATATATAAATTCGTAATTTTCTTTTTTTCCGCATCTGAGTGCGTCATATACATCTTCATCCATTTGTAAATATGGCTTTCCATAACTGTTTTCGATTATGTTAACGGATAAATTATTGATTATCTCTGCATTTGTTCCTCCTATTTTCCCTTTTGAGAAAGCTGAATTTACATTTATCATTCCTAACTTTTCCGCGTCTTGTCTGTCTTTTCCTATGTAGGCTATCATATCGCTTATTCTTACCACACAGGCTTCCAATGTAGAAGGTATGAGGTGTCCTATATTTTTTTCGTCAATGTAACATTTTTCGGTTTTTTCGTCAAAGTCCTCAAAATTGTTTAATTCAATTGGTTTATATTCTTTTTGCTCCAGTTCACCGTTGTGACATAAAATTCCGTCTAAAACCTGCAGTGATATATTTCTTTTGGCTATTTTATCCAAAACTCTGACACTGTGTACATTATGATTAAAATATCTTCCTGTATGTCCATTATAAATTTCGTTTAGTATACTTTCTCCTGCGTGTCCGAAAGGTGTATGCCCAATATCATGCCCCAAGGCTATTGCTTCTATTAAATCAATATTTAGATTTAACATATTTCCTATATTTCTTGCTATTCTGGAAACCAGTTGTACATGAAATGCACGTCTTGATATATCGTCGTTTTTGTAAAAAGAAAATACTTGGGTTTTGTCAGAATACCTGTTATAGTAAGGAATATGCATGATTTTTTCTGTGTCTCTAACAAAAGCCGGACGCCATAGTGTTGCGTTGTCATGGTTTGGATTTCTTCTTATTATGTTTTCGTCTTTAAATTTATAAGGATTTTCTTTGTGTTCTTTTCTGTCTTTTATTATTTGGTTTTGTATTTCTTCTGACAACTGCTGATATTTTAATTTTTTCATTTTAGTATTTTTCCTTTATATAAATTTTATCATTCTAAAATATAAGATTAATAACTTATATATAAGTACTTTCAACTTTAACGATAGCAAAATAATTATTGAAATTTGATTTAACTATTTCTTTAATTTTTTCTTCCACTTCTTTTTCAGCCATTTTATATTTTGGTGGAATGACGGCATCGAAGATAATGTTTGTATGAGTAGGACCTTTTACCATCCTAAAATCATGAATGGATATGATTTCGTCTATTTCACTTTTTATCATCTGCCCTACTTTATCTTTCATCTTCATAACTTCTTTATTATCCGTATCTATTGGATCCATATGTATTACGGCTTCACAATGTAATTTTTCATTTAACTCTCTTTCTGCACTGTCTATTTCATCATGTAAAATAAAAATATCTCCACTTCCGGGTACTTCTGCATGTAAAGATATCATAAGCCTGCCCGGACCGTAATCGTGAACCACAAGATCGTGTATTCCGACTATATCTTCATATTTTAAAACTATATCTTCTATGCTTTTTACCAGTGACTTATCAGGAAGTTTTCCGAGAAGAGGACTCAATGTTTCTTTTGCTGCATCATACCCTGCATATAAAATAAATCCTGCAACAATAAATCCACTGTATCCGTCAATATTGAAGTTTGTCAATTTTGTAACGAGCATTGACAGAAGAACTACCAAGGTTGCTATACAGTCGCTTCTGCTGTCCGTTGCCGTTGCTTTCATTCCCGAAGAATTTATTTTTTCTCCTATGCTTTTATTGTATATTGACATATATAACTTAACCATTATTGAAATGATTAAGATTATGAAAGATACTGTCGATGTATCTATTGACTGGGGATTAATAATTTTTTCAAATGAAGATTTTAACAGCTCTGCTCCCATAAGTATTATAAGTACCGAAACGGCAAATCCCGATATATATTCTATTCTGCCATGTCCGAAAGGATGTTCCAAGTCCGGCTCCATACCTGCAAATTTAAATCCGATTAATGTTATAATCGAAGAACCTGCATCCGAAAGGTTATTAAAAGCATCTGCCGTAATGGCAATTGATCCGCTTATCAGTCCGGCAATGTATTTTATAATGAATAAAATGACATTAAAAATAATGCCCATTATACTGCAAAGTATTCCGTAAGAACTTCTTACTTTTTCATTTTGTATGTCTTCGTGATTCTTAATGAATTTTTTTACCAAAAAATTAATCATAATGTCATCTCCTTTTATGTAAGCTATAATACTATATTTTAAAAATATTTACAAAGCTTTATATTCAAATATTTCGTAATAAATAAAAAATATTATTTTTTTGATAAAATGTTAGCATAAACTAACATTTTATTGTATAATGTATTAAACAATATATTTATTGTTAATTTAAATAAGGAGGAATAAAAACAATAAAAAATATTTAATACCGATTAAATTATATTGTTTAAAGGTATGAAATAAGTTAAAATAACATATATAGACATTTAATCTTAAAAGGAGGAAATATGGGAAGAATACATTCAATAGAATCTATGGGGCTCGTAGATGGTCCCGGAATACGAACGGTTGTATTCTTTCAAGGATGCAATCTTAGATGTTTGTATTGTCATAATCCGGATACATGGGATTTGTGTGCAGGCGAAGAAATGACGGCTGAAGAAGTTATAAATAAAATAAAGCGTTTTAAACCTTATTTTAAAAATAACGGAGGAGTCACTTTTTCCGGAGGAGAACCTTTAATGCAGTCGGAATTTTTGCTTGAGCTTTTAAAAAAATGTAAAGAGCTTGATATTCACACTTGTATTGATACCGCGGGGTACGGTAAGGGTGATTATGATGAAATACTTAAATATACTGATTTAATTCTTTATGATATAAAACATGAAGATTATGAAAAATATAATGAAATAACAAGAAGAAAACAAGATGAAACTTTAAAATTCATTGAAAAGGTACAAGAAAACAATATACCAATATGGATAAGGCACGTTGTTGTGCCTGGGCTTACGGACAGTGAAGAACATATAAAAGATTTAAAAAGGTATATTGATACAATAAAAAATGTTGAAAAAGTTGAACTTCTTCCTTTCCATCAACTTGGAAAGGAAAAGTACAATGTCATGGGAATTGATTATTCTTTGGAGAATATAAAACCTATGGAAAAAGATGTGGTTGAAAAATATCAAAAGATATTTTTTAATAAATAAATTTAAGTCAAGGGAGGAATTATATGACTAATCCATGGTATGATTTTAAAAGCGGTGTTTGGGAAAAAGAAATAAACGTAAGAGATTTTATTCAAAGAAACTACACTGCTTACGAAGGTGATGACTCTTTCTTAGAAGGAACAACGGAAAAAACAGATAAAGTTTGGGCAAAGGCTCATGACTTAATCGTTGAGGAAATTAAAAAAGGTATAATTGATGTTGAAGTAGATACTGTATCGGGTATTGAAAATTTTAAACCTGGCTATATAGATAAAGATAATGAAGTTATTGTCGGACTTCAAACAGACGCTCCACTAAAAAGAATTGTAAATATTTACGGTGGAATGAGAATGGCAACTTCTGCCCTTGAACAATATGGATATAAACTAAACGAAGATATTGAAAAACATTTTAAAGAATACAGAAAAACACATAATGACGGTGTTTTTGATGCTTATCCAAAAAGAACAAGACTTGCAAGAACTGCGGGGCTTTTAACAGGTCTTCCTGATGCATACGGCAGAGGTAGAATTATAGGTGACTACAGAAGAGTTGCTCTTTATGGTGTGGACAAGCTTATTGAAGAAAAACAAATGGATCTTGAAAACTTAGACGGTCCAATGAGTGAAGACAGAATAAGACTCAGAGAAGAAGTAAGCGAACAAATCAGAAATTTAGGCAGACTTAAAAATATGGCTATGTCTTACGGCGTAGATATTTCAAAACCTGCAACAAATGCAAAAGAAGCCGTACAAGCTTTATATTTCGGATATCTTGCCGGTATTAAAGAAAATAACGGTGCTGCTACTTCCCTTGGAAGAACTTCTACATTCCTTGATATTTACATTGAAAGAGACCTTAAAAACAATGTAATAACGGAAAAAGAAGCTCAAGAATTAATTGACCAATTCATTATTAAATTAAGACTTGTAAGGCATCTTAGAACTCCGGAATACAATGAATTATTCGGAGGAGATCCTACATGGGTAACTGAATCGATAGGTGGTATGGGTATTAACGGAAAAACATTGGTTACTAAAAACTCATTCCGTTACTTACATACTCTAACGAATTTGGGAACAGCTCCTGAACCAAACTTAACAGTACTTTGGAGTGAACATTTACCTGAAAACTTCAAAAAGTACTGTGCAAAAATGAGTATTGATACAGACTCTATTCAATATGAAAATGACGATGTAATGAGACCAGTTTATGGTGATGATTACGGTATTGCATGTTGTGTATCAGCTATGACAATTGGTAAACAAATGCAATTCTTCGGAGCAAGAGCAAATGTTGCAAAATCACTTTTATATGCAATTAACGGCGGGGTTGATGAATTAAAAGGAATTAAAGTAGTTCCTGGAATTGAACCTATCAAAGATGATGTTCTTGATTTTGATAAAGTAATGGAAAACTACAAAAAAGTTCTTTCATATGTTGCTGAGCTATATGTAGATACATTAAACATTATTCACTATATGCATGATAAATATGCTTATGAAGCAGTTCAAATGGCTCTTCATGATACAGATGTTGAAAGAATTACCGCATTTGGTATTGCCGGACTTTCTGTTGCGGCTGACTCACTTTCTGCAATTAAATTTGCAAAAGTAAAACCAATCAGAAACGAAAACGGAGTTGCCGTTGATTTTGAAATTGAAGGAGATTTCCCTAAATACGGAAATGATGATGACAAAGTAGATTTACTTGCTGTTGAGGCTGTAACATACTTCTTTAAACAACTTAAAAAACATCATATCTACAGAGATGCAATTCATACTCTTTCTGCTCTTACAATTACAAGTAACGTTATGTACGGAAAGAAAACGGGAAGTACTCCTGACGGAAGAAAAGTTGGAGAACCTTTAGCTCCTGGTGCAAACCCAATGCACGGAAGAGATATTAACGGAGCTCTTGCTTCGCTTAACTCTGTTGCAAAAATTCCATATAGAAATGTATGTCAAGATGGTATCTCGAATACATTCTCAATTGTACCTGATGCACTTGGTAAATCAGAAGAACAAAGAATTGAAAATCTTGTAAATATTTTAGACGGATATTTCTATCAAGGAGCACATCATTTAAATGTAAATGTAATGAACAGAGAAGTTCTTATTGACGCTATGGATCATCCTGAAAAATATCCAACTCTTACAATTAGAGTTTCAGGATATGCCGTTAACTTCAATAGACTTTCAAAAGAACAACAGCTTGAAGTTATTAAAAGAACATTCCATGAATGTATTTAATAATTATCATATAAAAGCAGCAATATTTTATTGCTGCTTTTATTGTTAAGAGGAGATATATTTTTTATTTTTAAGCTTTATTCTATATTTTAATTTCGTATAATATTAAATTTTTAGATTAATTTTTATTCTCGATTTATCATTTAAATTCGTTAATTTGTTTTTCATTGTTTTACAAAATGGAATTTTATGATGGAAATTATTATAAATTATCTATTGTAAATATTTATTCGTTTTCAATGTTTTTACATATTGTAACCAAATAATAATGCCTGTTGTTTCATAAAGTAAATTTTTAAATTCTTTTATTTTTTAGGTTTATTTTCTTTGAATATTATGAAAAAATACTTGACTTCCATAAATTGTTAGCGTATACTAACTTCATAAAGAAGTAAGCTATGGCTAACTTTTCTATGAAAATAAATGAAAAAATTGTATTTTCAGTTTGATTAAAGAAAGAGGGGGTAAGAATGATGCCGCTGACAATGATAAATACAGGTGAGGAAGCCGTTATACAAAGAGTTAAGGGAAACGAAGAAACAAAACGTTTTTTGGAAAATTTGGGTTTTGTAAGCGGAACGAAGGTAAACATTGTATCTTCAATCGGAGGCAATATAATAGTTAACATTAAAGATTCTAGGATTGCCGTAAATCAGGATATGGCAAGGCACATAATGGTTTAGTGTCTTTTGTAGTAAAAGTTTAGTTTATAGAAAGGAGAAATTAACAATGACTTTAGGCGAAGCAAAAGTTGGAAGCACGGTCGTAGTTACAAAAATAGAAGGAGACAGTGCTTATAAACGCCGCATAATGGATATGGGAATAACTAAGGGAAGTGAACTTTATATCAGGAAAGTGGCACCTCTCGGAGATCCCGTTGAGATTACGGTAAGAGGCTATGAACTTTCTGTAAGAAAAGAAGATGCTAAATGCGTTGAAGTAAAATAAATTCTAATGCCACAAGCAGTATTTATAAAAAGTTAACAGAACAAACAATTTCAAGGAGGTAATATAATGGCAATTAAAATTGCACTTGCCGGTAATCCAAACTGTGGTAAAACGACTATGTTTAACAGTTTGACCGGATCTAATCAGTATGTCGGCAACTGGCCGGGAGTTACTGTTGAAAAAAAGGAAGGTAAACTTAAATCCAGAAAAAAAGATGAAGTTATCATTACTGACCTTCCGGGTATTTATTCTCTTTCACCATATACATTGGAAGAAGTGGTAAGCCGTGACTATTTATTAAATGAAAATCCAGATGTTATTATTGACCTCGTGGATGCAACCAATATTGAGAGAAACCTTTATTTGACGACTCAATTAATAGAAACCGGCATTCCTGTTGTAGTAGCTCTTAACATGGCGGATTTAATTGACAAAAGAGGAATGAAGATAGACACAAAGCGTCTTTCGATGCTTCTTGGATGTCCTATAGTAGAGACTTCGGCTTTAAAAAGAACAGGACTAAGCGAACTTATTGATGAAGCCGTAAAAGTTGCAAAGCAAAAGAATGTTAAACTTCCGGATGAAATATTCTCAGGTGAATTAGAGAGTGCCATAAAAGAGGTTCTAGAATATCTTCCTAAGTCTGTATCAGAAGATAAGAAAAGATGGTATGCAGTTAAGTTATTGGAAAATGACAATAAAGTTGTGGAAAGTATTCATGTTTCGGCTGAAGGCAGCCAGGTTATAGAAAATAACAGAAAAGAACTTGAAGAAAAGCATGATGATGATATGGAAAGTATTGTAACGGACGAGCGTTATAAATTCATTCAAAAAATCGTTAAGACAACTGTTAAAAAAGGCAAAGAAAAATTAACTGTATCAGATAAAATAGACAAAATAGTAACGAACCGTTTCTTAGGTATTCCGATTTTTATTGCCGTTATGTTTATTGTATATTACATATCAGTTACGACAATAGGTACATTGGTTACCAATTGGACAAATGATGTTTTCGTAGTGGCAATTCAGGATTTTGTAGGCGGTATCCTTACAAGTATAGGTACGGGAGACGTCGTTTACAGTCTTGTTGTTGATGGTATTATAGGCGGTGTGGGTGCTGTTCTTGGATTTGTTCCTCAGATGGCCATCTTATTCCTATTCTTATCAATACTTGAGGACTGTGGATATATGGTGCGTATTGCATTCGTAATGGACAGGGTATTCAGACATTTTGGATTGTCAGGGAAAAGTTTTATTCCTCTGTTAATATCTTCAGGATGTGGTATTCCTGGTATTATGGCATCTAAGACGATTGAACAGGATAATGACAGGCGTCTTACAATTATGACAGCAACGTTTATTCCTTGCGGTGCGAAGCTCCCTGTTATTGCCTTAATGGGTGGAGTCATGGCAAGTTATGCTACAGGAAGTTATGAAGCCGGAGGATTTATTGCCCCTCTTATGTACTTTATCGGTATCGCGGCTGTTCTTGTATCGGCGATTATTCTTAAGAAAACAAAACCTTTCTCTGGAAAGCCGGCTCCGTTTGTTATGGAACTTCCTCAGTATCATGTTCCTCAAGTTAAAACGGTCCTTCTTCATGTATGGGAAAGACTTAAAGGCTTTATTATTAAAGCGGGAACAATTTTATTCTTGGCTTGCGTTGTTATGTGGTTCCTTGGAGGTTTTGGATTTGTTGACGGAAGTTTCACAATGGTTGAAGAAAGCAAAGACAGTTTACTTGCTGTTATTGGCGGAGCAATAGCGCCTATATTTGCACCTTTGGGATTTGGAGAATGGCAGCCTGTCGCGGCTTCGCTTTCTGGCTTTACTGCAAAAGAAGCAATTGTTACTACGATGGGAGTACTTGCAAATGTTGCAGGGGATGCATCTGAAGATGTGGTAACAGTTGCACAGGCTGTACACATGTGGTTCCCTTCAACTATAGCAGCATTTTCGTTCTTGCTGTTCAATATGCTTGACTCACCATGTCTTGCGGCAATAGCTACTATGGCTCAGCAAATGCAGTCAAGAAAATGGTTCTGGTTTGCGATTTTATTCCAAAACATATTTGCATATGTAGTATGTTTATGTGTTTATCAAATAGGGTCTTTCTTACTTGGCGGAGCATTTGGATTTGGTACTGCAGTGGGATTCATATTCTTATTAGCAATTTTGTTCTTATTGTTTAGACCTGATCCTTATAAGAATCAAAAGGTTTATTCCAAGAGGTCTGTACAAGGAGCATAATATATAATATACTATTATTAAAAATTACCGGATACATTTAATGTATCCGGCTTTTAAACAAAGGAGATTTACATCATGGCAGATATAATTGTATTAGCACTTGTAATAGGTTATTGTGCTTTCGTTATTATCAACAGACATAAGAAAAATAAAAAAGCAAAAGCATCAGGGGGATGTTGTGGAAGTTGTTGCGGGTGCAGCGGATGTTCGAGCTGTTCAAATCCTTATTATGAAAATATATATAAGTAAAAGAAGGGTAGATTAAAATGGGAAATCCGTCAAATGTTACAAGTTCTATGTTTTGGTTTTTTCTGTTAATTATTTTAATTTATATTGTAGGTGTCTCTCTGTATCAGTTATATTTGTTTATAAAAAACAGGTCTTTGAATAAAAAGGATAGGAAATTTAAAGACGAGCGGTAGGAGGAAGAACAAATGGCAGATATGTTAGTGCTTATAGTTTGTGTTATTTTAATGGTTCTTGCTTTAAAAGGAGCTATAAAGCATTTTAAAGGAGAAAGTTCTTGTTGTGGCAGAGGGTATGAAAAAATTTCAAAAACCGAAGATAAGAAATTGTCAGGCCCGGTTATGGGAAAGAAAACCATTAATATTTCAGGTATGCACTGCGAGCGTTGTGTGGAAAGTTTAACGAATGAAATCAACAAAATAGATGGCGTAAGTGCAAAAGTAAGTTTGAAAAAATCACAGGCTGTAATATCCTATGACAGAGAAATCGATGATAAAGATATTCAAAATGCCGTTGAATCGGCAGGTTTTAAAATTATATAAAGAGTAAAAAATACCGTTTAATACGGTATTTTTTATTTGCTTTAAATTTTTGGTTGATATTTCATATTAATAGCTTGGAGATAGAAATATGCAAAGTATCGGTCAAATTTTATAATTATTGGTTTACATAATATTTACAAAAATTTAATAGTATCTTGATAGTTTGTTTTTTATTTTTTGGTTAAACTTACTGAGCAAGAAAGTAAAAGGAGTAATAAAAATGCTTAAGTTAGAACATATAAAAAAATCTTATGATAATAACGTCATTTTAGAAGATATTAATTTGGAAATAAATGACGGAGAGATAGTTTCTATTTTGGGTCCGTCCGGAAGCGGAAAGACTACACTGTTAAATTTAATACTTGGTTTAACCGATGCAGACAGCGGAATAATCGAGTTTGACGGAAAAGATATTACAAATGTATCTATGGAAAAAAGAGGATTTAACATTGTTTTTCAAGACTATGCTTTATTTCCAAATTTAAATGCTTATGAAAATATAACATACGGACTAAAAAATAATCCTGATATTTCAACAAAAGAAGAGGTAAATGAACTTATACATTTACTTGGGCTGGAAAAACATTTGGATAAAAGAATAGAGCAATTATCAGGTGGGCAAAAACAAAGAGTTGCATTGGCAAGAACTTTGGTTATGAAACCTAAAATACTTCTTTTAGACGAACCTTTGAGTGCTCTTGATGGGGTTATAAAGGAGTCTATAAAAGACAAAATTAAAACAATAGCAAAAGAACTTTATCTTACGACAATCATAGTAACTCATGACCCCGAAGAAGCCTTGACTTTATCAGACAGAGTTTTGATTATAAACGAAGGAAGTATATCACAATATGGGAAACCTGAAGAAATAATACATAATCCTAATAATAATTTTGTAAAAGATTTTATATTAAATCAGCTTGAAATAAAGAGAAATAATATATTTTCTCTGTTCCAATTAAATACGAACATTAACGGAGAGCTTGCATGAGGAAAACAAAAAGCTTAGAGATTAAAATAATATTTTCTGTTATTTTAATTATCTTTGCAGGTTTTCTACTGTTACCATTCTTAAAAATAATAGGTAATGCTTTCATTTCTGAAAGTGGTTTTACTCTGGATTATGTTAAACAAGCCACATCTTCGGCTGATTTTACAACGACACTGAAAAATTCATTTACGGTATCAATCGTCAGTGCCTTAATTGCAACTTTTATAGCTTTTATAATGGCATATTCAATTGAATACACAAACATAAAATCATGGATAAAAAAAGTTATAAAAACAGCTTGTACTCTTCCAATGTTACTTCCTACAGTTACATATGGTTTTGCAATAATATACTCATTTGGTAAACAAGGACTTATTACAAAATTACTTGGCAGGCAAATATTTGATATTTACGGTTTTAATGGGCTTGTTCTTGGCTTTGTAATTTATACCTTACCAATTGCTTTCATGCTAATAAGCAACACCATGAAATATATTGACAGAAAATATATGGTTGTATCACAGGTAATGGGAGATAACGGTTTTAAAACATTTAAAAATACACTTTTAAGACCTTTACTTGGAACCTTGGCAGCTTGTTTTATACAAACTTTCTTTTTAAGTTTTACGGACTTTGGTATTCCTGCTTCCGTTGGAGGGCAGTATTCTGTTATAGCTTCAAGTTTGTATAGTCAAATGCTCGGGGCAATTCCTGATTTTAATAGTGGGGCTGTTATTGCAATAGTAATGCTTATCCCTTCTATCATAAGTATTACGCTTCTAACTTATTTGGAAAAATACAATATAAGATATCAAAAAATATCAAAAATAGAAATAAAGAAAAATAATATAAGAGATATATTATGTGGAGCACTTTCTTCTATTTTTTCTATAATGGTATTTTCTTTATTTCTTGTAATATTTATTATTCCTTTTATAAAGGGATGGCCTTATGATTTATCTTTTACATTTGATAATTTAAAAGAAGCTATTATAGGTCAAAACTTATTACAAGTATATATTAATTCATTGATTGTTGCTGCTTTAACTGCAGTTATAGGTATGATACTTACTTATTCTGCCGCTCTTGTAACAGCAAGAAGTAATTTAAGTAAAAAATTAAAAAATATCATTGAAAATATTTCTTTAATTACAAATACAATTCCGGGAATGGTTCTTGGTATAGCATATCTTCTTATGTTTACGGGAACGAGTCTTCAAAATACATTCCCTCTAATAATTATTTGTAATATAATTCACTATTTTTCAACACCGTATCTAATGTTTAAAAATTCTCTTGGAAAAATGAACAGTTCATGGGAAACAACGGCAATGCTTATGGGAGATAGCTGGATAAAGACAATATTTAGAATTGTTACGCCAAATGCAAAATCTACAATATTTGAAGTATTATCTTATTATTTTGTTAATGCAATGGTAACTATAAGTGCCATAGTATTCCTTGTTGGAACAAAAACAATGGTTATGACAACAAAAATAGTAGAATTACAGCATTTTGCTAAATTTAATGAAATTTTTATCTTATCTTTAATGATAATGATAACAAATATAATCATAAAAATATTATTTCAAAAATTATCAAACAAAAAGGGGAAAATAAATGAAAAAATTAGTTAGTTTATTATTATGTTTATTTTTAGGACTTACTTTATTTACAGGATGTGGAAGTAAAGATGCTTCCGGGAGTGATGAAAAAGTAATTATTTACTCAAACGCAGATGATGAAGCAATTGAAGCTATGTCTAAAATTTTAGACGAAAACGGATATAAAGATAAATATATGTTCCAAACTTTCGGAACAAGCGAACTTGGCGGAAAACTTATTGCTGAGGGAACAAATATTGAAGCCGATATGGTAACAATGTCTTCTTTCTATCTTGACAGTGCACAGGAAAAAAATAAAATGTTTAAGGATTTAACTTTTGATGTAAAAACAAAAGATAAATTTCCATCATTCTATGCTCCTATAACATCTCAAGAAGGTACAATAATAGTTAATACGGATGTATTAAAAGAAAATAATTTACCAATGCCTAAATCTATAAAAGATTTAACAAAAGATATATACAAAGATAATATTTCTGTAACAGACATTCAATCATCTTCAACAGCTTGGTTACTTATTCAAGCAATAATAAGTGAATACGGTGAAGAAGAAGGAGCTGAAGTTCTTACAAAGATATATGAAAATGCAGGCCCTCATATTGAAGATTCAGGATCAGGTCCTATCAAAAAAGTTCGTTCAGGAGAGGTTGCAATAGGGTTCGGGCTTAGACAACAAGCTGTTTCAGATAAAAAAGAAGGTCTTCCAGTAGACTATGTTGACCCAACAGAAGGAAACTTTTCTTTAACAGAATCAGTTGCAGTAATAGATAAAGGAGAAGAAACAAATCCTCTTTGTATGGAAATCGCAGATTGCATTATCAATAAAGGAAGAAGCGAATTAATGAAATATTATCCAAATGCAGTATACGAAGGTGAAACGACAAACAAAGAAAATGCTTCTAAATATCCTAAAGTATTTAAAGAAAAATTATCTGCAGATTTATTAAAGCAACACCAAGAATTCTCAGAAAAATGTAAACAGGAGGCAGCTAAATAAAAAATGGTTAATTATAAATTATTAACACCGGGACCTCTAACAACTACAAAAACGGTCAAAGAGCAAATGCTCTTTGACCATTGTACTTGGGATGACGATTATAAAAAAATAACTATAGATATTATAAATAAATTACTTAAATTAGCACATGTTACAAAAGATGAATACGCTTGTACATTAATGCAGGGAAGCGGTACTTTTGGCGTTGAATCAGTTATTACAAGCAGTGTTGGAGAAGAGGACAAGTTATTGATTCTTGCAAACGGTGCTTATGGAAAAAGAATGTCTGAAATAGCAGAACATAGTAAAATTAATTATGTTATGTATGTTGAAGAATATAATAAAAGACATGATTTAAATAAAATAAAAGAAATACTTGAAAGTGACAGTGATATTACTCATGTTTCAATGGTACACAGCGAAACAACATCAGGAATATTAAATGATATAAAATCAGTTTCAGATGTAGTTAAATCATATGATAAAACATTTATTGTTGATGCAATGAGCAGTTTTGGTGGAATTGATATTCCTGTAAAAGATTATAATATAGATTTTATTATAAGCAGTGCAAATAAATGTATACAAGGTGTTCCGGGATTTTCTTTTATAATTGCTAAAAAAGATGAGCTTTTAAAATGTAAAGATAAAGCAAGAAGTCTTTCTCTTGATTTATATGCACAGTGGGAAACAATGAACAAAGACGGAAAATGGAGATTTACATCGCCTACTCATACTGTTCTAGCTTTTAACAAAGCTTTGGATGAACTTAATGAAGAAGGAGGGATAGAAAAAAGACATCAAAGATATTATAACAATAATCGTCTTTTAATAGAAAAAATGAAGGAACTTGGATTTGATACTTATGTGGATATTGATTATCAATCTCCAATAATAACATCTTTTATTTATCCTAAAGATGCTAAATATACTTTTGAAGAAATGTATAATTTTATAAAACAAAGAGGGTATGCAATATATCCCGGTAAAATTGAAGATATAAACTCTTTTAGAATAGGCAATATAGGAGAAATTTACGAAGAAGATATAATTAAATTATATGAAATATTTAGAGAATTTTTAAAAGGAGTAGAAAATGAGTAATATTAAAGCCGTGATATTCGACTGGGCAGGAACAACAGTAGATTATGGATGTTTTGCACCTGTTCAAACTTTTATAGAAGTATTTAAAGCATATGGTATGAATCCAACAATGGAAGAAACAAGAAAACCAATGGGTATGCTTAAAATAGATCATATAAGAACAATGCTTAATATGGAAAGTTTACGAGAACAGTTTAAAAAACAACATGGAAGAGATTTTAACGAAGATGATGTTCATGTAATGCATGACAGATTTTCAGATATGATATTAAAAGTTTTGGATAAACATTCAGATGTTAAACCATATGTTATTGAAACTGTTAATAAACTAAGAGAAATGGGAATAAAAATAGGTTCTACAACAGGTTACACAGATAAAATGATGGCAATTGTAACAAAGGTTGCAAAAGAGCAAGGGTATGAACCAGATGCTTGGTTTAGTCCTGATTCTACTTTAGGTAAAGGCAGACCTTATCCTTATATGATATATAAAAATATGCAAGAACTTGAAATAGGCTCTGTAAAAGAAGTAATTAAGGTCGGAGATACTGTTTCTGATATAAAAGAAGGGAAAAATGCGGGAATTATTTCTGTTGGTATTATTGAAGGCAGTTCTGAAATGGGACTTACAAAAGAAGAATATGACAGTTTAAGCGAAGAAGAAAGAAATAAAGAAATTAAAAAAGTAACGGATATATATAATAAAGCCGGTGCTGATTATGTAATAAAAGATATTAGCGGAGTTATTGATTTGGTGAATAATCTTTAATATATACTTTACCTCGTATGTATAGATGACAAGTTACTTGTCATCTATTTTTATTTTGTAAATTAGAGTTAATAATACTGGAAAAAGTTAATAAAGATTAATATAATATTTTAAGTACATATCCCAATAAATATCGAAAGGATTTAAAATGAAGGAAGAAAAATTTGTTTCATATATGTTGGATTTAGGGGAGATACTGCTTACTTCCGGAGCAGAGGTAAGCAGAGTAGAGGATACTTTAAGTAGAATAGGAAATGCTTATGCTTTAAAAAAGGTAGATGTTTTTACTATTACCTCTACCATTATTTTGACTGTTAAATTTTCTAATGACAATATTATAACTCAAACAAGAAGAATAAGTAAATATGAAACAAACTTAGAGCAGGTTGAATATGTAAATCAACTTTCAAGAAATATATGTATAAAAAGACCAAATATAACAGAACTTGGCCAGGAAATAGATAATATTAGAAATACGGATCATTATGATAAAAAGCTTATTTTTCTTTCTTATGTTTTTGTATCAGGAGCCTTTTCTGTATTTTTTGGTGGAAATTTGATGGATAGTATTGCCTCCATGATAACCGGGGGTGTAATGTATTTTACTGTTAATTTATTAAATAAATTAAAGATAAATAATTTTGTAACTAATCTTCTTTCTTCTCTTATAACAGCTCTTTGTGCCGTTATTTTAAATAATATAGGAATAGGTGTGAATATAGATAAGATTATTATAGGAAATATAATGCTTCTTATTCCTGGACTTACTCTTACTTCTTCCCTGAGGGATATGATAAACGGAGATATTATTTCTGGACTTTTGGGTGTTTTGGAGTCTATTTTAAAGGCTATAGCCATTGCAATGGGATTTGCTTTTATATTAATTCCTATAGGAGGTTAATATGTTACAGGGAATTATACAGATAATTATGGCGGTTATAGGGTCTCTTGGTTTTGCTATTTTATTTAATATAAAAAGAGATAAACTTTCTATTATAGGTATCGGTTCTGCAATAGGATGGATTTGTTATTTGTTTTTCTTTAGTTTTAACGGAAGTAAAGTTATAACTCTTTTTATAACAACAACTATACTTTCTTTATTTTCAGAAATTTTAGCAAGAAAAATAAAGACTCCGGTTATTGTTATTTTGGTTCCAATATTGATTCCTTTAATTCCGGGAGGAGATTTATATTATACAATGTATAATCTTGTCATAAACAATATGGATATGTTTATATATTATTTTTCTTTGGTTATGAAAGAAGCTGCTGCTATATCTTTTGGAATTATTATTGTTACATCAGTTATGCAAATAATCACCAGAATAAAGAAATATTTTTACTAAATAAAAAAATACCGTAGTATATACGGTATTTTATTTTTTTAAAAGGTAATTGGCAGTATTTTCATCTGTAATAATTTTGTTTACATAACCGTTTATCAATGCAAGATATATTGCAAACATTTTGTTTTCTCCTCCGGCCGCTACGACTTTTGTAGGTATTTTTTTGAATTCTTTGCCGTTTATTCCTATGATTCGGTCAAGTATCTCCAAATTTTCTTCTTTTCCTTCTCGGTTTAAAAATAAGGAAGAAACAATATCACAGCATATATCTCTGTCTTTTAATTCTTTTAAATCCTCATCTTTAAAGTATCCTGATTTATATATGGTCGCATTGTCATCAGCGGGATTTCCAAGAGATGTTATGGCACAGTCGAGTTTTTTGTACATATCAAATACTTCTTTTATAGAACCCTCATTTATTATTATGTCTTTAAATTTTTTATTTTCCACAATAGAAGGAGCTAACAGTACCATTGCTTTGCTTCCGTACTGTTCGCTTATTTTTGCGGTTATTTGATTTGAATGCATATCTATGGATACATTCCCGTAGCCTCCAAGCAAAGAAACAAAGGTTTTTTCTGGATACTTTATATTGCTTTCTATATTTACATTGCTAAGGGTTCTTCCCCACCCTATTCCGATGTTATTGTTATTTTTGACAAGATCGTTTAACACTTCTCCCGCTCCGTCTGCCAATGAGCGGGCAAGTTTAACTTTGTCTTTAAAATAAGGTACTATTTTAAAATCAATATTTTTATATTTATTTTTTAAGGCCTCTTCCAAGTTACTTATAGGTGTAAATTCTTTTATTTTAATTTCGACTATACCTTCGTCTATACATCTTTTTAGAGCTCTGGATATTCCTATTCTTGAAATACCCAATTTATCGCCTATTTGTTTTTGGGTTAGTCCTTCAAGGTAATACATTTTTGCTATTTGAGATAGTGTATTGTTATCAAGCATATTTTTTCTCCTAATTTCAGAAAATGAGTTGACATCTTTAAATTTTTATTATATAATACGGTTGAAATTGAACATATGAGCATATCATTTGTTCATATGAACAAAAAGAATTTTAACATATTATATTACTGATGTCAATAAAATGTAGATAAATTCAGTTATTTTAGGAGGAGAAAAATGGAAGGAAAAATGAAAGCAGGCAGACTTCATGCAATTAATGATATAAGATGTGATGAAGTGGATATTCCGCAAATTAAAGATGACGAAGTTTTACTTAGAGTATACTGCGCAGGTATATGCGGTTCGGATTTAGGAAGAGTATTTTCAACAGGTACATATCATTTTCCTACAACACTTGGTCATGAATTTGGTGGTGAAATCGTAGAAATAGGTAAAGGCGTAAAAGACCTTGACTTAAGAGAAGAGTTAAAAGTTGGTCAAAGAGTCGATGTAAACCCAATGACAGGTTGCGGAAAATGTAAAGATTGTTTAAACGGTAATATCAATCTTTGTGATACATATGGTTATACGGGTTCAAGAAGCGACGGAGGATTCGGTCAGTATGTTGCGGTAAAAGCTACTCAATGCTATGTATGCCCGGATGATTTTAGTTGGGATATGATTTGTCAAATAGACCCTGCGGTTATATCTTTACACGGTGCTTTAAGAGCAGGTATTAAAGTTAACGATGCGGTAGTAGTATTCGGTACGGGTCCTGTTGGATACTATATGGTACAGTGGGCAAATATATGCGGTGCAAGAATGGTAATTGCCGTTGACATCAAAGATGAAAAATTAGACCTTATTAAAAAAGTTGGTGCAACATATACAATCAACTCAATGGGAATGACAAATGAAGAAGTTGTTGCAAAAATTAAAGAATATACAGGAGAAGACGGTCCTGAAGTATGTATAGAAGCTGCCGGTTCTCCTATAACATTTAATCAAGCGCTACAATGTTTGAAAAAACACGGAACATTTACATGTATAGGTACACCTCACGGGGACGTAAATGTACTTGATAAATCTTATGATAAATGTATTTTAAGAAAAGAGCTTACAATAAAAGGTTCTTGGTGTTATAATTTCACACCTGAATACGAAGAATTCTGTGCAACGATTGATGCGGCTAAAAAAGGTCTTCTTGACTTGACATCAATTATTTCACACAGATTTAAAGTAGATGATGTTAAAGATGCATTTGAACTAATAGAAAGAAAAGAATTCTTTAATAAAATCGTAATTACACAAGACGGTTATGAACCGGGAAAATAGTTTTTAATTAAAATTAAAATATAAATAATATTAAGGAGAAAATTAAAATGTTAACAAAATATGAATTAGCAAGAGCGAACGATCACTCTTTATTAAAACCACAATTAACTTATGATGAAGTAAGAAAAGGTATCCAATTCGCTAAAGAATGGAAATGTAGAACTGTATGTGTTACTCCAAGCAGAGTAAAAATGGCTTATGAAATACTTAAGGGATCTGAAACTGCTGTATGTGCATGTGTTGGTTTCCCAAACGGCGCTGAATTAACTGAGTCAAAAGTTGCAGATACTCAAAGAGTATATAACATGGGTGCTACAGAAGTTGACATCGTATTAAATGTTTCAGCTTTAAAATCAGGAGATTATGATACAGTTTATAATGATGTATACGAAGTAGTAAACGCTTCTCCTGCTAACATTAAAGTTATCTTGGAAAACTGCTTACTTACAAAAGAAGAAATCGCTAAAGCTTCAAGAATTTGTTCTGACGCAGGCGCAGGTTTTGTTAAAACATCAACAGGATTCTCTTCAGGCGGCGCAACACTTGAAGATGTAGCTATAATGAAAGAAAATATTGATACTACAAGAGTACAAATAAAAGCTGCAGGCGGTATTGCTACAGTAGCAGACGCAGAAGCATTCTTGAAAGCCGGTTGTTCAAGACTTGGTATTTCAAAAACACAAGCTATGTTTGATGAAATTGATGCAGCAAGCAAATAATAATTTTAAGGTTATACTTTGTTAAAATAAAAAGAAGAGATAAAATCTCTTCTTTTTTTATTATCCGTTTTGTTTTCCGATTAAATAACTTAATTAAAAATACTCGTAAATTGTTTTATTAAATTCAGAAATTAAAAAACCGATAATATGCCATACTGCAATTTACTTAAATCCAATTTCCAAATCATCAAAAATTTCGTCGTTAAAGAAATCTTTAATGCTGATTTCCAGGCAATCACAAATCATTTTTATTGTTTTAAAGCTTGGATTTTTGCACTTCCCATCAAACATACTGTATAATGTTGTCGGTGGAATTCCTGCCATGTTTGCTAAGCTGTTGACAGAGTATCCTCTCTCTTCGCCAAGACTTATAATTCTTCTGTTCAATGCGTCTCTTAGCTGCATTTTTTACCTCCTTTTTTATTTTGTGCAGATAAAAGTAGTATAAAGTAGTATTAAAAATCAAAAAAAATATTTTTATAAATTATTGATTATTTAAAATAATATTTCAATTAACATAATACTATTTCTAAATTAAACTACCAATATATTTTATCTTAAATTGAAGGAATATAAAAGTAATCTATAACTACTTTATATTGACTTTTCCAATATATTTTACTATAATAGATTTGAACAATCTTCAGGGGTGGGTGAAATTCCCTACCGGCAGTTAAAGTCTGCGAGCGAAAGCTGAAAAGGTGAAATTCCTTTACCGACGGTAAAGTCCGGATGAGAGAGGATACATAAAGTATTTTTTTGGTAATTTCCTGAAGGGAGATTACTATTTTTTTATGTATACCTTAAATTTAAGGAGGTATAAAAAAATGAAAGACACTAGAAGACTTGTAACACTTTCAATGCTTATAGCATTATCAATTGTACTTATGCTTATCGTAAGATTTCCTATTATGCCATCGGCTGCATGGCTTGAATATGAGCCTATGGATATTCCGCTTCTTATTGCGGGTTTACAGTTTGGACCTGTGGTTGGGATTATTGCCGTAGTAATTTCGAGTTGTATTCAGGCGATGACCGTGAGTGCCATGAACGGATGGGTGGGAGCTCTTATGCATATAATATCAAGCAGTGCTCTTGTCGGTGTTACCGCATATGTGTATGGTAAAAACAAAACAAAAAAAGGAGCCATGATAGGATTGATACTTGGTGCATTATCTATGGTATTGATAATGATTCCGGCTAATTTGATTATTACAACTAACTTTTACGGAATGCCCCTTGAAGCCGTTAAAGCATCTCTTCCTGTTGCTGTTATTCCTTTTAATTTGCTTAAAGCCGGTATTAACTGTTTGGTTACATTTATTATATATAAGCCTATCAGTAACTTTATACATAAAGAGCCTGATAGAAAAAGTGTAAAAGTTACCAAATAGTTTTTATAAATCTTTACTTAATGAATCCATTGCCTCTCTTTTGAGAGGCTCTTTTATTTTCCTTTATAAGATTTCTTATAAAGAAAAAACCTTTCAAGTTGAAAGGTTTTTTGATTTTTCATTATTCTTCTGTTTCTTCAGCAAGCTCTTTTAGCTTTTCTTCATATGCTTCCAAAACTTTATTTTGTATTTCGACTCTGGTTTCAAGGTTTATTGGATGCGCAATATCTTTGAATTCTCCGTTAGGCATTTTTCTGCTAGGCATAGCTATAAATACCCCGTTGTCTCCCTCAATTATTTTGATGTCATGAATAACGAACTGATCATCAAAAGTAACAGATACAATCGCTTTCATCTTTCCTTCATCATATGTCTTCCTTACCCTAATGTCTGTGATTTGCATTTGTATTTCCTCCCTTTGCTTCTGTTAATTTTATTATACATCATAAATTAAATAATTGCAATAACGATTACATACCGATGAATAAAGGGCTTATATAAAGTTATATATGTAATAAAATTTTATATAAAGGCATATAATTTTATATGTACAAATATGATTTAAATATATATTGTAAAATACATGAAAAAATAGTAAAATAGATATAATATTGAGTTTTTACTAAATAACGGCGGTGAATAATTTATGAATATAGATTTAGAAAATATTAAAAAGATTTATTTTATAGGTATTGGCGGTACAAGTATGTCAGGACTTGCGCTTATGTCAAAAATAAACGGAAAAGAAGTGTTGGGCTCTGATATGAGACCATGTGTGTATACGGATAAGCTGGAAAAAAACGGTATCAAGGTTATTATCGGTCATAATAAAGATAATATTACAGATGATATTGATTTAATAGTATATTCGGCAGCAATAAGAGAAAACAATCCCGAAAGAGTAGAGGGTAAAAATAAGGGGATTCTAGAGATAGAACGTTCTATATTTTTAGGACTTATAAGCAGATATTATAAAAGAACCATTGCGGTAAGCGGTACGCATGGAAAAACGACTACATCTTCTTTAATGTCATTGGTATTTTTAAATGCTAATCTTGATCCTTCTATATCCATAGGAGGAACTCTTAAAAAGATAAATGGTAATTCAAGAGTTGGAGACAGTGAATATTTTGTTATAGAAGCTTGTGAATTTGTGGACAGTTTTCTTCATTCAAGACATTTTGTCGGAACAATCCAAAATATAGAAAGAGACCATCTCGATTATTTTACCGGAGGATTATCGCAGATAAAAGAATCATTCAGAAAATTTGCCGAGATAACACCGAAGGACGGTTTGCTTGTAATTAACGGAGACGATAAAAATATTCTCGATATTATTGATGGGCTTGAGTGTAACATTATAAAGGTAGGATTAAAAGACGATAATGATTTTGTTGCGAAAAATATAGAATATAATGAACTTGGAAAACCTAGCTTTGATATATATAAGAACGGAGAATTTTACTATCATTTCGAATTGAATATTCCGGGAGAACACAACGTTCTTAATGCTTTAAGCGTAATTGCAGTGGCAGATTTCTTTATGATAGATAAAGAAGTGGTAAATGCAAGCTTTAAAGAATTTACCGGTGCAAAAAGAAGATTTGAAAAAAGAGGTGTAATCAACGATATTACGGTAATAGAAGATTATGCTCACCATCCTACCGAATTAAAGGTAACAATTGATGCTTGTAAGAATTATCAACACAATAAGCTGTTTGTTATATTCCAACCTCATACTTATTCCAGAACATTTCTTTTGTTTGATGAATTTGTTGATGCAATGCAAGGTGCGGACGAACTAATTCTTAATGATATATATTCTGACAGAGAAGATAATGAATGGAATATATATTCTGAAGATATAGCAAAGAAGGTTGTTGAAAAATACAATATACCTTCTAAAGTTATAAGCGAGTTTGATGATATAAGAGACTATATTGTAGAAAATGCGAAAGCGGGCGATTTTGTTTTAGTTGCCGGAAGTCAGTCTATTAATAAAGTTGCTTATGATATAGTAGATAAATTAAAAGAGATATATGAGTAAGATGTACATTTATGTACATCTTTTTATTTTTATAAAACTTTATATATTTTAAAGCAAATGTGCAAATTTACAAAAACGTTATCATATGATAAACTAGTGTTAACCAATAATTTTATAATATGATAATTTGGGGTTATGGATTAGCAGAATATAATATACGTTGTCGGGGATTATTATTTTATTAAATATAAAGGAGATAAATAAAATGTTGTATGAAAGTAAAGGCATGGAAGAAAAAGCATTGCTGGAAACTGCAGCAAAGATGTGTGCGGCAGCGAGAACAGCTCCTAAGACAAAAGGTGTAGATAATATTGTCACTTATGTGTTGACAGGGAATGAAAAAGATGCACTTGCGGATAAAATGGAAGAAGTGTACTTTAGGGAATTTGGCGAAAAAGAAGGGCATTATGTCAGAGATGGGAAAAATTTGAGAAATTCCGGTGCAGTTGTGCTTATAGGTGTGAAAAAAGCCTATACGGGTCTTAAGCATTGTTCTTTTTGTGGGTTTGAAAATTGCGGAGCAAATAAAACGGCAGGTGGCAGATGTGCATTTAACACTATTGATTTGGGAATTGCGATAGGCTCTGCCGTTTCTGTGGCTGCGGATAACAGAGTTGACAGTAGAGTGATGTTTTCTATAGGCAAGGTATTTTCTGAAATGGAATATGTGGACGATAAAGATATTATTTGGGAAGGTATTCCTATAAGTATAAGTGGTAAAAGTCCATATTTTGACAGAGTGAAAAAATAGTTATAAAGGATTTTATTGAAATATCATGAATTCATTGATATAAGAGGAATAAAATATGGAAATAAAAGAAATAAATAATATTTATTTTAGCCCTACATATTCTACTGAGAAGGTCGTTCAAATTGTTGGCAATGTGTTGTCTGATAAGTCTACAAACATAGACTTGACGGTTAGGCAGAGAGATTATTCGAATTATGAGTTTAATCAAGATGAAATATGTATTGTAGGAGTACCGTCTTTCGGGGGACGGGTTCCAAGGGATGCAAGTGAACGATTGAAGAAAATAAAAGGTAATAATACACTTGCCGTCATTGTGGTAACATACGGAAACAGAGCTTATGAGGATACCCTTTTAGAACTTAAAAATATACTTAAGGATAGTGGGTTTATCTGTATTGCCGCTATCGGCGTTGTTTGTGAGCACTCTATAGTAAGTAGTTATGCAAAGGGGCGACCTGATTACAGTGACATTAAAACATTAGAGAATTATGCTTTGCAAATAAGATCGGTCATAGAAAATGACTCAATACGTGAAGTTTGTGTTCCAGGTAATATTTCTTATAAGAAATACGGTACTGTTCCGATAGTACCCGATGTGAATGAGAGTTGTACTTCTTGCGGATATTGTGCAAGGGTTTGTCCTGTCGGAGCTATACCTATGGACAACCCAAGCAGTACAGATAATAAAAAATGTATATCCTGTATGAGGTGTATAAAATTATGTAGTAGCAATGCGCGCTATTTGGATGAAAAGTTAATTATTTCTTTAAAGCATAAATTAAAGGAAGTATGCTCAGTAAGAAAAGAAAACGAATTATTTCTATAATTAAAAAAGACTTTTTAAAAGTCTTTTTTATTTTAAATGAAGCAAAGTTTTTTTCTTTTCGACTTATATTATTACCTATAATTGTCAATAATACAGAAAATAAATATCAAGAGGTATAATATGAATTCATTTTGGAAAAATACGGTTGTTCTTTCCGACTATGAGAGTTTGAATAAAAATGTTAATGTGGATGTCGCGATAATAGGAGGAGGCATATCGGGGATTTTAACGGCTTATAAATTAAAAGAAGAAGGGCTCAATCCTGTTATTTTTGAATCCGGTAAAATTTGTGGTGGTACCAGCGGATTTACTACCGGTAAAATATCTTTGGCGCATGGGCTTATATATGCGCAGTTATTAAATGACTTTGGAATAGAAAAGGCAAGAGAATATGCAAGAAGTTGTGAGAAAGGTATAGAAGACTATAAAAAAATGATAGAATCAAATCATATTGATTGTGATTTTGAGCAGTGTAGTGCTTATTTATATTCAACTGTAAGTGAAGATATTTTGGTAGATGAGTATGATGCGTTGATTGAATGTGGAATTGATTGTAAGTATTTATCATCTGATAAGCTTCCGCGAGGATTTAAAGGAGCAATAAAATACAATAAGCAGGGAAAGTTCAATCCGTTAAAATTCATTAATCACATTTTGAAGGATTTGACAATATATGAAAATACACGTATAGAAACAATAAAAGAAAAAAGAAAAATACTGTTGACCAATAAAGGATTTAAAATTAAAGCAAATAAAATAGTATTTGCCTGTGGATTTCCTTTTTTGAATTTTCCCGGATTTTATTTTATGCGCATGCATCAAGAAAGGTCTTATTTTTTGGTGTTAGAAAATAATGATATATTGAAAGATATTTATTTTGATATAGATAACGGATACTCTTTTCGTCAGTATGAAAAATACTTATTATTTGGAGGAGCAAAGCATAGGTGCGGTGAAAATAGCGAGGGAGGTCAATATAATCTTTTAAGAGATAAGATAAAAGAGTTTTATAAGCATTCAAAGGAAATATATCATTATTCTTCTCAAGATTGTATGAGCATAGATAAGGTTCCTTATATAGGTCAGTTATCAAAAGGATTGAAGGATATTTATGTTTTAACCGGATTTAATAAATGGGGATTAACTCACGCTATGTACGGAAGTGAAGTTATAAAGGATATGATAACAAAAAATTTAAATAACGATAAAAGTATATTTTCGCCGGAAAGATTTGATACAAAAGATATAAGTAAATCGGTTATAAAAGAAGGACCTCATGTTATAAAAGGAATAGGCAGAGAGTATTTTAATTTACCTGATACTGAATTGCATGAATTGTCTTTAGGACATGGAGGTATAGTTGAGTATAATGGGGAAAAGATAGGCGTATATAAAGATACTGACGGAAGCTGCTATATGGTATCTGTAAAATGCCCGCATCTTGGATGTGAGCTTGTGTGGAATCCCGATGAAAAAAGCTGGGATTGTCCTTGTCATGGTTCAAGATTCGATTATAAAGGCAATGTAATAACCGGCCCTAGTGTTTATAAGTTGGATTTCGTAAAACGATAAAAATTTAATGTTTTAATTACTATGTATTATAAAAATAAAAGGACCTTTAGGTCCTTTTATTTTTAGTATCTTATACTTAGATTGTTATCTTTTATATCGACGGTTAATGTTGTTCCGCTTTCAAAGTTGTTTGCGAGTATTGCTTTTGCAATCAATGTTTCGACTTTGCTTTGAATAAATCTTTTTAAAGGTCTAGCTCCGAATATAGGATCATAACCGTTATCTATAATAAAGTCTTTTGCTGTATCGGTTACTTCTAGGTGTAAGAATTTGTCTTCAAGCCTTTTCTTTAAGCTTTCAAGCATTAAATCTACTATTTGAGATATTTCTTCTTTTTTAAGTGGTTTGTATATAACTATTTCATCAAGCCTGTTTAAAAATTCTGGTCTGAAATGTGTTTTTAACAGTTTATCTATATTGTCTTTGGTTTCTTCCGTAATATCTCCGTACTTTTCAGTGCTTTCAAGAAGATACTCACTTCCCAAATTTGAAGTAAGAATAATTATTGTATTTTTAAAATCTATTGTTCTTCCTTGTGAATCCGTTACTCTTCCGTCATCAAGTATCTGGAGGAGAATGTTAAATACGTCAGGGTGTGCTTTTTCTATTTCATCAAACAATACGACACTGTAGGGATTTCTTCTTACCGCTTCAGTAAGTTGTCCTCCTTCATCATATCCGACATATCCAGGAGGAGCTCCTATAAGTCTTGATACACTGAATTTTTCCATGTACTCGCTCATATCTATACGGATTATATTTTGTTCATTATCAAAGAGTGTGTAGGCAAGAGTTTTTGCAAGCTCTGTTTTTCCGACCCCGGTAGGTCCTAAAAATAGGAAAGAACCTATCGGTTTTGAAGGGTCTTGTATTCCTGCCCTTGATCTTATTATCGCATCGCTTACAAGTCTTACAGCTTCATCTTGTCCTATTACTCTCTTGTGGAGAGTATCTTCCAAATGAAGAAGTTTTTCTCTTTCTCCTTCTACAAGTTTGGATACAGGGATATGTGTCCATTTTGAAACTATCTTTGCTATTTCTTCGTCTGATACTTTGTCTCTTAACAGTGTTGAATGTTTTTCCTTTGACTTTTCTTCTTCTGCTTTAAGTTCCTTTTGCAGTTCCGGTAATTTCCCGTACTTAAGTTCTGCGGCTTTATTGAGGTTATTGACTCTTTGCGCCTGTTCTATTTCTATATTCACTTTATCTATTTCTTCTCTTAGCTTTTGCGCTTTGCCTATATTATCTTTTTCTTTAAGCCATTTTGCTTTCATTTCATTGAATTTGCTTGTAAGTTCGGCAATTTCTTTATTGATTTCACTTAGGCGTTTTTTGGAAAGTTCGTCTTTTTCTTTTTTTAGCGCAGTTGCTTCGATTTGATATTGCATTATTTTTCTGTTGACTTCATCGAGTTCTGTAGGCATTGAATCCATTTCTGTTTTAATTAATGCACAAGCTTCGTCGATTAAGTCAATTGCCTTGTCAGGAAGAAATCTATCTGTTATATATCTGTTGGAAAGGACTGCTGCTGATACCAATGCCTGGTCGGTTATCTTTACTCCGTGATAAATTTCGTATCTTTCTTTGAGTCCTCTTAAAATCGCAATGGTATCTTCAACGGTAGGTTCTCCTACCATAACAGGTTGGAATCTTCTTTCCAGTGCAGCGTCTTTTTCTATATATTCTCTGTATTCGTTCAGTGTTGTTGCTCCGATACAGTGTAGTTCTCCTCTTGCAAGCAGTGGTTTTAACAGATTTCCGGCATCCATTGCTCCGTCGGTTTTACCTGCGCCTACAATGGTGTGGAGTTCATCTATAAACAGAATTATTTTACCTTCGCTTTTTTTGATTTCATCAAGTACCGCTTTTATTCTTTCTTCGAATTCTCCTCTGAATTTTGCACCTGCTACCAATGCTCCCATATCAAGAGAGAATATGCTCCTGTCTTTTAGGTTGTTTGGAACGTCCCCTCTTACTATTCTGAGAGCCAATCCTTCGGCTATGGCTGTTTTCCCGACTCCCGGTTCTCCTATTAAGACAGGGTTATTTTTTGTTTTTCTCGATAATATTCTTATTACATTTCTTATTTCGTCATCTCGTCCGATAACCGGATCAAGTTTATTTTTCTTTGCAAGTTCTACCAAATCAGAACCGTATTTTTCTAAAACATTATAAGTATTTTCAGGATTTTGATTTGTCACTGTTCTTCCTCCTCTCACTAAAGATAAATTTTTTGTAAAGTTGTTTTTATCTATTTTATATTTTCTGAATAAATCATTTATATAGCTTCCGCCTTCGCTGAATAGTGATAAAAATAAATGTTCAACGGAAACATATTCATCTTTCATATTTTTTGCTATTTGTTCCGATAAATTTATTGCCCTATTTAAATTGTTGCTGGCGTAAAGACTATTCACATCTATTGAATTGACTTTTGGAAAAGAATCTATTTTCCTTTTTGCTTCCGTTTTTAAACTTTCTACATTTACTTGCATTTTAGAAAGCAGTTCCCCTATAAGCCCACCGGTGTCATCCAAAAGAGCATATAAAAGATGTTCTGTTTCCATAACGGAATTTTTATTGTTCAGTGCCATGTTTTGGGCATTTTGTATTGCTAAAAGAGATTTTTCGGTATAATCATTTGCATTCATAAGTTTTATCCTCCTTTAAGTTAAATAATTGCATGTACTTTTTGCATTAAAGTAATGTATTCTTTTTCTGCATCTTGGCATGCATCTTGTGTATAAGGCAGTTCGCTTAAAAATACTTTAAGCACACTGTCGAATACTTTTATATATTCTCCGATTAATACTCCAAGATCAACCTTGTCAACTCCTCTTTCTTTCGGTAAAACAAATTGTCTTGTATATTTTTTTTCTTCTATTTTGTAACATAAATTTTCCTCCAAAATTCCTCTTATATATTTTTCTTCCAGTTGGGCGTAAAATTTGAGAAATTGATTCATATCTCTGATTAAAGATTGATTTGTTGTTCTCAGTGTAACCTTTAATTCGCCAAAAGAGTATTTTGAATTGTCGTATAACTCCACCCCATACTTTATCGTAGGTCTGTATTTGTATCTTAACGAGCTAGTTATATTCATAAAGTAAGGAGACGGATTTGCCAAAACCTGAAAAGTATTCATTTCTTTAAACATATTTTCCAAAGAAGAAAAAATTCCTTCTACCTGTTTTTGAGGTGTTGTGTATGATACATAATCCGCCAAAATTTGATTGATGAGATTTGATCTGCTTGTTCCCATTTGATAAGCTTCTTCATCTATCTTTTCAACAACCTCGTCCATAAGTACTAAACTATATACACTTTTTCCCATTTTTCCTCTGCCTTTCCTTTATTTTGAATGAATTATATACCCAATTATATAATTTGTCAATATAATTATATAATTTTAATTACAAATTAATAATACGGAATATTTTATATATTTCAATAACTATTTAATATATAATTTTTGACTTATGTAGTTAATCCTAAACATTAATTCTTTACAATATTATTCATGTAATTTAGAATGTATTATAAGAGAATTTCTAACCGATATTTGTATGTTGTTTTTAAGTAAAAATTGCTTATTTTCGTCAATAAATAAGCACTAAATATTATATAGATAAAGGTTAAATATTCAGGTGAGGTATTTATTTTGAACAATACGATGGAGAACATAAAAACAAGGCTTAATAATAAAAGGGGAAAAGCTCAAATAGAGTTTGTTATTGAGGGATTATTTATCGGTATCGTTTCGGGTTTGGTTGCGATAGTATATCGATTTTTACTTTTGCAGGCAGAGAAGTTTTTATTTAACGGTATTGATTTGATACAAGGAAATACAATAAGAATAATATTATGGTTTGTTTTTTTGATATTGCTGGGTATTATTGTCGGAAAACTTGTTAAGGCAGAGCCTTTAATATCAGGCAGCGGAATTCCTCAGGTCAGCGGAGAGATGAAAGGATATCTTTCTCATAATCCTGTGAGGGTAATCGTAAATAAAATCTTGGGCGGTACCGCATGTATTATAGGCGGATTATCCCTCGGAAGAGAAGGTCCTTCCATACAACTAGGAGCAATGGCAGGTAAACTACTTGCGAAAGTTCAGCATAAAGGTAAAACAAAAGAAAGAACATATATTTCCTGTGGTGCAGGTGCGGGGCTTGCTGCTGCTTTCAATGCACCTTTGGCAGGAATTATGTTTACACTGGAAGAAATACATAAGAATTTTGACGGAAGAGTTATTGTCAGCGTTATGACTGCTGCCGTTACGGCAGATTTTTTGGCTAAAAGTATTTTTGGAATGACAACGGTATTTAATTACGGAAATTTACAGACGATTCCTTTGCAATATTTTTGGACCTTGATTGTTATGGGAATATTTTTGGGATTTTGCGGTGTTTTGTACAACAAAGGTATGCTATTTGCTCAAAGCATTTATGCTAAAATTAAAGGGATAAAACCGGAATATAAAATTATTATTCCTTTTGTTATATCCGGTATTTTGGCTTTAACTTATCCTTATGTTCTTGCAGGAGGAAGCGTTATGGTCGATATATTGGTAAAAGGTAATTTTATTGTTTCTACTCTTATCGTATTGCTTATTGTAAAATTTTTGTTTTCAGCTGTTTGTTTTGGTTCAGGGGCACCCGGAGGTATATTCTTTCCTTTACTGGTTATGGGGTCTTTTTGCGGTGCTATATATGGAAGTTTTGTAATCGAATATTTAGGTTTGACGGAAGCGTTTATGAGTAAGTTTATCATTCTTGCTATGGCAGGCTTTTTTGCTGCAACGGTAAGAGCACCTATAACAGGTATAATTCTGGTTTCTGAAATGACGGGCTCGTTGGAGCATATGCTTTCCATAAGTTTGGTAAGTGTAATATCCTATGTCGTGGCATATTTTTGCGGAAGCGAGCCAATATATGAAAGCTTGTTAGAGAGGATTTTAGATAACAGAAAAATTGACAGAAGAAAACCTGCAGGAGAAACGATGTTGATTACATATAATGTTACTTTTGAAAGTGAAGTTGACGGTAAAAAAATGGGTGAAATTATATGGCCTAAAAATTGTCTGGTCGTTTCTATTGAAAGGGGAAATCACGAATTTATTCCGCGGGGTTATAATAAAGTAAAAGCAGGTGATTTCATTACTGTACTTATAAGCGCCGAAGAAATGGATTATATGAATGAAATATTAACTCAGATGTGTTGTGAGAAAAAAAATAAATATATTACTTGATGAATATACAGTATCTTTAATTATGTGTTTTAAAATAGTGATTTATTGTTATTTAAATGGGAAAATACTTGATTTATACATCAAGTATTTTTTATTTGAATCTGAGATTTCATTTATTATAATTTGTGTTATTTTTCTCCTAAAGTAAAATATATGTAAAGTCAATGTAAAAAATATGGATACCCTATGTACATTTTATCTACTTGATTTTACAATTGTTATACTGATTTTATACAATTTTTATACAATAAATTTACGTAACAATAATTAATAAAATTAAAAGGAGAAATTTTATGACATTAACAAATATAATCAGTTTACTTGGAGGACTTGCACTGTTCCTGTATGGAATGCAGATGATGAGCGGAGGGCTGGAAACAGCTGCCGGAGATAAAATGAAGGGTATTTTGGAAAAACTTACTTCAAATCGATTCTTGGGTGTTATTGTAGGGGCTGTTATTACTGCCATTATCCAATCATCAAGTGCCACTACCGTTATGGTTGTAGGTTTTGTTAATGCCGGAATGATGTCACTAAGACAAGCAGTTTGGATTATCATGGGGGCAAATATAGGTACTACAATTACAGGTCAGCTCATTGCTTTGGATATTGGAGCGATTGCACCGGTTTTGGCTTTTGCTGGAGTAGTGTTGGTTGTTTTCCTTAAGAATCCTAAGGTACATTGTATAGGAGAAATTATAGCAGGGCTTGGAGTTCTTTTCATAGGTATGGAAATGATGAGCGGTGCGATGATGCCTCTTAGAGAGTCTGAAAGTTTCATCAGTCTTATGACTACATTTTCTAATCCTTTCTTTGGGATTTTGGCAGGAGCTGTTTTTACGGCAATTATCCAGTCTTCAAGTGCTTCTGTAGGGATATTACAAGCTTTAGCCGCAAATGGGCTTATAGGTCTTGATGGAGCGGTATATGTGCTTTTCGGACAAAATATAGGTACATGTATTACAGCTGTTTTGGCATCTATAGGAACGGGAAGAGAAGCTAAACAAACAACCGTTATACATTTATCTTTCAATGTTATAGGTACTGTTATTTTTACTGTTATTTGTATGTTTACGCCACTTGTTTCTTTTGTGGGCTCGTTTGCACCTGATAATGCAGCCGCGCAAATTGCAAATATGCATACATTATTTAACATAGTAACGACATTATTATTGCTTCCATTCGGAACATATCTTGCAAACTTTGCAGAAAAAGTATTGCCTGCCAATAAAAATAATGAAGAAGAAGATATTTTCTCATCTCCTCTTCCTACCCTTTCGTACCAGATCGGTACATCGGCAATTTTGGTAGAACAAATCGAAAGTGAAATAGAACATATTCAGAATCTTGCGTTTAAAAATATCGATGACAGCTTTTCGCAGTTGATATCCTTTGATAAAGAAAGAGAAAAAAGTCTTTTAAAAAGAGAAGAAAAGGTTGATGCAATCAATAATAAGTTGTCTGAGTATATAACTGAGGCTTTGGGGATAGAGCAAAACAGTGAAAACAGTTTTGTTATGAGTATTTATTATCATTTACTTATAGATATTGAGCGTATCTCAAATTATGCCGTAAGAATACAGGGTTATTCAAAAAATAAGCTAAACGAACAAGAGAAAGAAAGAATAAATACACTTCAAAAGCTTATTATATCTGCATCCAAAGATTTAAAAGATATCAATAAAGAAGAAGAAAATTATATTAATATAAAAGCATTATGTAAAGATATCAAAAAAAGCCAAATCGAAAGAATGAAAGAAAAGAGTATTTCTTTTGAGTTAACATTATTCTTTTCTCAGCTGGTCAACGATGTAGAGAGAATTAACGAACATATACTTGCCATTGCAAGGGATTATAATATGATGGTTGTAAATGAAGATTAAATTTTTTAAAAGAACACTATTAAGGTGTTCTTTTTTCTTGACAATATATATATAAAGAAACTATAATAGTTCACAAGTAAACTATTGTAGATTATTTAAGGTGTAAACATGTATTTTGTAAAAAATTTAGAAACTGTACTAAAAGATTTGGCGACGGTAAGAAAGGCTTATTCAAAAGTATTTACCGAAATGTTTAATGATAATACCTACTCTCCCAATGAGATAAGTATTCTAATTTTTCTTTATAATAACCCTTTAAAAAATACTAATAAAGATTTGTATATTTATTTGGATGTATCTAAAAGTTTGATATGTCGCAGTATTGATAGTTTAGAAAAAAAAGAACTGATAGATGTAAAGAAGGATGAGCTCGATAAAAGGATCCAGCGAATCAGTCTTACAAATAAGTCTGATCTTATTATAAAGAAAATATCTTCTGTACAAAAAGAGATAACATCTTCTATATTAACGAATATATCTTTTGAGGAAATACGTCAAGCACAAAGTACAATAAGAAAAATATTAGATTGTTTTAATGAGAGGTTGAAGTAATATGAAATTAAAAATGTCAAAAGAAGTGGATTTAGAAAATGCACCGATAGGTAAGTTATTGTTGATATTGGCACTTCCTGCAATAACTTCTCAAATAATAAATGCTCTTTATAATATGGTAGACAGAATGTATATAGGTCATATCCCAGAGATAGGTGCAGCTTCCCTAACCGGTGTCGGGGTATGTTTTCCCGTCATTATGATAATTTCTGCTTTTGCTTTTTTATTCGGTGTCGGAGGATCTCCAAGAGCAAGTATATTTATGGGTAAAAAAGATAATGACAGTGCGGAAAAAGTCTTAGGAAATTCTTTTATATCGCTGATTATAGTATCTCTTATTCTTACTGTTGTTATTGTGATTTTTAAAACACCGATACTTTATATGTTTGGCGCCAGTGCAAATACTATATTTTATGCGGAAAAGTATATGACTATATATGCTCTTGGGACAATATTTGTTCAGCTTACTCTTGGTTTGAATGCTTTTATTGCGGCTCAGGGTTTTTCCATGGTAAGTATGTTTACCGTTATAATAGGTGCTCTTACCAATATTATATTGGATCCTATATTTATTTTTGGATTTGATATGGGAGTTCAGGGGGCAGCATTCGCAACGGTTATATCTCAGGCTATAAGCGCATTGTTTGCTTTAAATTTTTTAACAGGAAAAAATACAGTTTTGAAGTTGAAGATAAAAAATTTCAAAATTGATTTTAATATACTTCTTCCTTCTATTGCTCTTGGTATAGCTCCTTTTATAATGCAGGCCACAGAAAGTGTTTTAGTTTTGTGTTTTAACTCATCTCTTCTTAAATACGGAGGTGATTTGGCCGTCGGAGCAATGACTATATTATCTAGTGTTATGCAATTTGCAATGCTCCCTCTACAGGGAATTACACAAGGCGGACAACCTATAATAAGTTATAATTACGGTGCGGGTCATAAGGAACGTATAAAGAAAGCATTTAAGTTAACCCTTATATGTTGCCTGTCATATTCGACACTATTGTGGTTACTTGCACAAATTACTCCAGAGCTTCTTATTTCAATCTTTACAAATGACGCTCAGCTTATGGAATTGTCGGTATGGGCAATTAGGATATATATGGCGGGATTACTTCTTATGGGTGCTCAAATAGCATGTCAGCAGACTTTTATTGCTTTCGGTAAAGCTTTAATATCTACTTTTTTGGCTATATTCAGAAAGATTATATTGCTGATTCCTCTTATTTATATCTTGCCTTTATTTTTTGAAAACAAAGTTGCCGCCGTATTTTGGGCAGAGCCGGTTGCGGATGTTATCGCCATTTTTACAACATGTATGGTATTTGTCTTTAGCAGTAAAAAAATATTAAAAAATATGGATAATAATGAGGTAATTAATGCTTAAAAAAATAAAAAAGGATGAATAGTTTCATCCTTTTTGTTTGTTTTGGGCTTCTTTTATTGCAATAGTAAGTTGGTCTGCACAGGAGGTATTTCTCATCCCACAGTGTATACCTTTTAATTTTGCTTCTATCTCTTCTGCTTTTAATCCGTCTACGAGTTTTGATACAGCTTGTAAATTCCCGTTGCATCCGCCCGTAAATTTTACATTTGTTATTACGTCGTTATTTATATCAAAAGTTATTTCTGTGGAGCATGTTCCTTTTGTTTTGTATTTATATTTCATTTTTTATCCTTTTAATTATAGTTTTTCTTTAAAAAATTTATATGTTATATCATCTGAGTAAGGTAATCTTTCATGAGTATATTCACAGTATACTTTAATATCTTTTTTACATTTAAGTTTATTGTATATTGAAAATTGTGTTATCGGAGGACAGGTTGTGTCCAATAATGCAGTAAAAAACAAAGTATCGCATTTTACTTTATCTGCAAAGTTTTGTACATCTATATAAGACAGACGTTCAAAAAATTCATCTTCTTTTTCGTGCAGAGTATCGTATTTTCTAAACCAATTTTTAAACTCAACATACACATCTTCACACATATTCATTTCAAATATTTTTTTAAAATCTGCCAAGAAAGGATAAATGACCGCACTTGCTTTGATTTTATTGTTTAGAGCCGCAACTACGAGACTTAATGCTCCTCCCTGACTTTTCCCGGTTGTTCCGATTCTGTTTTCATCTATGAAGTCCATATCGGAAAGTATTAAAGATATTTTTAAGGCGTTTAAATATATATTTCTGAAAAAAAGTTTATTTTTGTTTTTGTCATCAACACCTCTTATTATTTGTCCGTAAAGGGTCGGCCCGTTTGCCGTATAATTATCTTCGCTTTTTCCTCCTTGCCCTGGAACTTCAAAAGCTAAAAATGCAATATTGTTATACGCATATGGTACTTTTGAGTAAATGCTGTCTGCATTGGATGTGTAACCGTGGAAAGATATTACAGCAGGAATTTTTTCTTTGATATGCGTTGGTTTTACAAATTCACAATGAACATTTTCGCCGTTCATGCCCTTGAAGTATAAATCAAATACCTCTATATTTTCCATGGGGAAATCCTTTTTTTCCAGTGTATAAGAAAAATCTGTTTTTTTCATTTCCTCTATGCCTTCATTCCAATATTCATCAAAGTCCTCTGCTTTTGGGGAAATACCCATATAATCTTTATAATTTTCGATAGTATTTTTTAGTGGCATGTTACTCCTCCTTATATATTTGTTTTATTTATTTTTGTATAAATATTTTTTACATTCTTGTATATTTTTTTGTATACATTGTTATAAATCCGATTATATTTTTCTGCATTTTCTTCTTTTGGAATATAAACTTTATTGATTCTTACCATATTTGTACAGGCTTCTTCGAAATTTTCGTATATATTCAATCCTATGAAAGATGTCATTGCCGCACCTATTCCGGAAGCTTCATATGTTTGTATTGTATAAAGTTCTTTATTTAAAATATCGCTTAATATCTGACAAATAATATCACTTTTGGAACCTCCGCCCGACAAAGCAATTTTTTTGATTTTGACTTTTGATGCTTCTTCGATTTTGTTTATTCCTTCTTTTAAAGAATATCCTATACCTTCTATTATTGCTCTGTATATATGCATTCTTGTATGTTGGTCATTAAATCCCAAAATACTGCCCTTTGCAAGGGGTCTTAAAATATCTTGTCCCCAGTATGGTTGGAGTATTAATCCGTCACATCCTATAGGAATTTCTTTTAATTTACTATCCATTATATGAAATATATCTTCATTATTTTTTTGAGATATTGTTTCTTCCTTGTATCCGAATTCTTTTATAAACCAAGTTATTAACCAAAATCCTCTATATAAAATTATTTCGGGATTGTACATATTAGGGATTACACTGTCAAAAGGCGGAACAAATTTTGTAAGTTCATAATATTTGTCCGTTGTGGCTTGTATCGTAACCTGACTTCCCAAAGATATACTTCCGATTCCTTCTTTTATACACCCTACCCCAACGGTTTCACACGCTTTGTCGCTTCCGCTGGCTATTAGGGGTGTTCCTTTTCTTAATCCTATTCTTTCACATATTTCATCTGATATTGTTCCCATAACGGTTGTTGAAGGGGCTATGTTTGCAAGTTTTCTTTGTTCTACATTAAACAGCTTTCTTTTTATTCCATAGGGTTTATCATATGTTCTGTTTTTATAATCAAAAGGAATATGTCCGACTGTTCCTGCGTCGCTTTCTATGTATTTACCTATAAATTTGTAGTTTAAATATTGTGGAAGCAATAGATATTTATGCGTTTTTTCCCAGATTTGAGGTTCATTTTCTATAATCCAGTTAAATCGTGCATCTTCCATAAAGCTCTTTACCATTTTATCCATTCCGACAATTTTAAAAAGTATGCTGTAAAAAGGATTTAGAGGCTTATAGTTTTTTGCTTTTCTCCTGTCCATCCATGATATGGCATTTCTTAAAGGTTTTCCGTTTCTGTCTACCACCACAAATGTATCTCTCTGTGTAGTGATACTGACTCCTTTAATTTGTTCAAACAAATTTTTATTGCTTTTTCTTAAATCTATCAGTAATTTTATTATGTCTTCAAAGAAATCATTTGCGTCAAATTCTATAAAATTTTCTTTTTCGTTTTTTATGTATAAATACTCTTTTTTCTTTTTTAAAAGTATTTCCCCTTTTTGATTTATCAGCATTGCCCGTATACTTTGTGTACCGCAGTCTATTATTAAAACAATATGTTGCATAAAATTCACCCGTTTGTATTGTTTTTATATGTTTTATTATAGCATATTAAATTTGACTTTTTAGATTTTAATCAATAAATTAAATATTGGTTTATGTTATAATAAATAAAAATATAGTTGCAAAGGAGAGAATTATGAATAATAATTTTTTGGAAGCTAAGGCGATTGAGCAATTGGTAGAAAAATACTTTAATGCGGTATATGCGGCCGATATTGATACACTTAAAAAAATATTTCATGAAAAAGCAGGTATGAGCGGTTATTTGGGGGAAGATGTGATTGTCGGGACTCCGGAAATTTTTTATGAAGATCTTTCTTCTAAACCTTCAATGAAAAGTGAAAATATCGATTGCAAATGTGTTATAAGTGATTTGGAAGTTATCGGTGGTATTGCAAAAGTGACATTATATGTTGATGGCTTTTTTGGATTTGCAACGATAAAAGATTTGTTTCACTTAATTAAAGTTGACGATGAATGGAGAATAATACAAAAAACATTTACTACGGTTTAAAAATAAAGGGGGTTAATCCTCTTTATTATTTTTATAAAAGATAAGTAGACCTTTTTATGTATTTGGTTTATAATATATAAAATATTTAATATAAGTAATAGGAGTTGTATATGGATAGTTTACTTGATACTCTGGTTATGTTTGTCGATAATCTTGCACTTCCGATATCTTTAAATAAAATTTTATCCGGACATATTATTCCCGTTATAAGTAATGTATTGGTAATGGGATTTGTTTGGATTGTTTTTAGTATATGTCTTTATTTTTATAAAAAAGACAAAAAATTTACAGTACTTATTATCGTTGGATTATTTATTTGCTCTATAATCGGAAATGAAGTTATGAAACCTTTGTTGTTTCATTTTAGAGTTTTCTTAAGTGAAAACGGGGTTGGTATTTATCTTCCGGAAATAGGACGATATGCTTTTCCTGCCGGATATATAATGATGAGTGCGTGCAGTACTGTTTTGATATATTATAATGAAAAACAATTTGGGAAATATGCTTTGGGTATAACTGCGATTATGATATTTTTAAAACTTTATATAATATCAAATTACCCGGTGGACTTTTTTATCGGATTGGGAATAGGGATACTTATCGGTGGAATTTTAATATTATTTCACTTAAAAAAGAAAAAAGAATATGAAGAAATAATAGATTTAAATGATAAATTTCATTTTTAAAACAACCATAAATTTATGGTTGTTTTATTTTGTGTTTTTTGTTATATCAGCCTGTTATGATACCATTGTTATCGGCAATAATTGCTTTCTTCGGATTATTTTCGTCATATTGGATTTTTATTTTGTTGCCTTTTTTAATAAATCCCATTATAAATGTTTTCCTTTGTCCTATGGGGATTTTCCCTACTTTTATGATATTACTTTTTAACTTTGCTGTTTCTTTTATGTTGTAGTGTATCCCATCTACATTGTAGGATGCATATATTATCCATGGAGAATCTATTCCTCGTTTAACGATATTTGTTATTGTTTCTTCGGCAGTACCTGTATAATTTTTAATTTTTCTTTCCCTGCTTTTTTTACTAAATATAATTATTAAAAACACTGTTGTTGTAGGTACAAAGACTAACATCATGAAAATAATAATAATCATTATTAAATTATTTGACATAATACAACCCTCTCTTTTCTTCCAATTACATTTTTTAAGACTTATTTAGAAATAAACTTTTAAACTGGGATTAAGTTAATCATTTTAATTAGGTCTTGTATTTACTTTTAATAAAAGTTTTCTGCTTTTTGTATCTGATTTTGATTTTATTATAAATATATTGTTTTTGTTGTGTCAATAATACTTTCATATATAAAATAAAAAACAGAGGTCTTAACCTCTGTTTATAGTAATCTTTGAATTTTTTCACTTTTTTCCAATATTTTATTATAGTTATATTTTTCTTTTATATCCTCTATATTTATTTTTTTTAACTTATTTTTTTTATAATAGTCATGTATAATGTCATATAATGTTATTGTTTTTTCTTCGTCATTTTTATTGATTTCGCTTTGCCATTTTGTACCTTGGATGTTGTTTAAAGAAATACATAAAATCATACCGGTTATAGACAGTTCGTCGTTAGAAATAAATGTAACGGGATATTTATCCTGACTCATCAAGTTGAATACTTCTGAAAGTGTAACGATTTTATTTTCATATTGCAGTATATCATATTTCGTATTTGTGAGCTTTGATGCTCTGAATGAAATATAAAATGAGCTTCCCAATACGGTTTCTTTGATTCTTTCTTGTTCAAGATACTCTTTATTATTTAGTGAATACCTTTCTGCTTCAACGCTTATGTATTCACTTATAAGCATATTTATTTTTTTCTTGTTTATCTCTTCTTTTTTGTTTTCTTTTTGCAGCTGCTCTATAATTTTATATTTAAGTCCTATATAAGATATTTCTTTTTTTGTAAGGGCTATACTTTTGGGATATGTCAACTTCCATGAATTTTGTACATAATATTCAAAAGCGCTCTTTGAAAATGATACGGGGAATAAATTTTCTATATTGTTTTCGGTTTCGGTTGTAAAATTTTTGCTGTTATATTTAAAATAAAATATATTATCGATATTTCCTATTTTCAGTTTATCATCAGCCAAACTGTGATTTTCGTTTAACCGGCTTAAATAGTCCGGTACTTTATTAAATCTGTATACGCTTTTGAAATAAAAGCCCTCCGGCATTTTGACTTTTTTTGTGGCTTCTTTTTCTATGCCGTCTATGTTTATTGCATAATAGGATATATCTTTTCTGTTTTGTTTTCCTTTATCATCATTTTCGTCTTTTCTTATCATTATTAAAGGCTTGTTTTTCAAGTTAAAGTTTTGCCATAAATTTTCTTTTGATTTATATAGTATTTTATTTAATTGGCTAAGCATTTTTTTATCCACGCTGTCCAGGTCTTCGTATTTTATTGTTTTGCTGAAACTCTTGTAAGCATTGTTTTTGCATCCGCAAAGTGAAAAACAAAACATAATCAGAAATATTAAAGTTAATAATCTTAGTATTGTTTTTTTCAATTTATTTCCTCCGATATATATATTTATACCATATATTGACGGAAAAGTCATATTTTTTGATAAAATAAACAAAAAGGTACTTATATATAAGTACCTTTTAATTATTTTTATTTATTTCTTATCTTTTTAAGTAGTTGAATTACAGGTATATTTATAAATGATAAGATATATACGGTTATTAATTGAGTTATATTTAGTGTTTGAACCGAAAATATGCTTTGTACCGCAGGAATCAATAAAACTGTATTTAGAAGTACAAAACCTATGGCGAAAGCACCTTGCATATATTTATTGTTAAAAAATCTTTTGGTAAATAGTACAGGTTTATTTTCTTTACAGTTGTATCCGTGCATAAGTCTGGATAAGCATAATGTTGCAAATGCCATTGTACTAGCTAAAACTGCATTTCCGTTTTTGTATCCGATTAAAAATGCTGCTATTGTCATTATACTTATTACAAACCCTTCAGTTCCGACGCTTGTTAAGAATTTTTTATTCATTATAGATTCATTCATAGGTCTTGGAGGTTCGTTCATAACGTCATGGTTATGAGGTTCAAGCCCAAGTGCTATTGCAGGCAGACTGTCTGTAAGCAAGTTGATAAACAATAAGTGAACCGGTGCAAAAGGAACCGGAAGACCCGTTAATGAAGCAAATAATACGACCAAGATAGCGGCAAAATTTCCGGAAATTAAAAATTGTATTGCTTTTTTAATATTTGCATATACATTACGTCCGTTATCTACTGCTTTAACAATGGTTGCAAAATTGTCATCCGTCAGTACCATTGAAGAAGCGTCTTTTGATACTTCCGTTCCTGTAATCCCCATAGCAACTCCTACATCTGCCTGTTTTAATGCAGGGGCATCGTTCACTCCGTCCCCGGTCATTGCAACTATATTTCCTTTATCCTGCCATGCTCTTACGATTCTTATTTTGTGTTCAGGAGAAACTCTTGCATAAACACTTGTTTTTTCCACAAAAGATTTTAATTCTTCATCGGACATATTTTCTATTTCAGCGCCCTCGCAGGCTTCGTCATCATTTCTTAATATTCCTATTCTTTTTGCTATTGCCGATGCGGTTACTTTATGGTCTCCTGTGATCATAACGGGTTTTATACCTGCGCTTAAACATTCCTGTACGGCTTTTGCACTTTCTTCCCTTGGAGGGTCCATCATTGAAATAAGTCCAAGGAAAATCAAATCATATTCGTCATTAAGATCTAAAGTTTTTTCTTCTTTTAAAGTTTTATATGCTACACCTAAAACTCTAAGACCGTTTTTAGAATACTCAAGGTTTTGTTTTTCTATTTTTTCTATATCTTCTTTGGTAATTTTGACGTTTTTTCCATCTTTATTTATGTGTGTTACTCTGTTTAGTATTACGTCGATTGCTCCTTTTGTAATAACAGTATAATTATCTTTTATTTTATTCAGTGTAGACATAAGCTTTCTGTCACTGTCAAAAGGAATTTCACTTAGTCTTGGATATTTTTTTCTCAGTTGTACTGCGCTGTATGCATATTTTTCACCTAAGTTTATAAGAGCCGTTTCTGTAGGGTCTCCTATTTCGTTTCCGTCGACGTTTGTCGAGTCGTTGCATAAGATACTGTATAGAAGCATATCTGCATGAGAAGGATTATTTATGTCTATTTTATCTGCGGTTATATCTTTTTCTTCTACATAGTAATTTTCTACTGTCATTTTATTTTGTGTAAGTGTTCCTGTTTTGTCCGAGCATATTACGGATACACTGCCGAGCCCTTCAACTGCTTGAAGCTTACGTATTATGGCTCCTTCTTTTGCCATTTTTTGTGTTCCAAAGGCTAAAACAATTGTGACTATTGAGCTTAAAGCCTCTGGAATTGCAGCTACGGCAAGTGCTACTGCAAATAAAAATGCGTCAGTTATGTTTCCCCCTTGTATTACTTGAAGGGCAAATAATAATCCGCATAGTGCTAATATTGCGATTGAAAGTTTTTGTCCGAATTTATCCAGGTTTACTTGAAGCGGGGTCTTTTTCTCAGATGTATTTTTAATAAGCGATGCTATCTTTCCTACTTCCGTATTCATTCCTATGTCGGTAACTATATATGAAGCTCTTCCGTATGTTACGAAACTTCCGGAATAAACCATGTTCTTTCTGTCTCCCAAAGGAAGTTCTCCTTTAAGAGATTCTTCTGTTTTCTCCACAGCCAGACTTTCTCCGGTTAGTGCACTTTCGTCTACTTTTAGACTTGAGCATTCTATAATTCTTCCGTCAGAAGGGATATAGTCCCCTGCTTCAAGATGGACTTCATCTCCGATAGTTACTTCTCTGCTAGGTATTTCAACGATTATACCATTTCTTAAAACTTTTGCATTTGGAGAAGAAAGCTGCTTGAGGCTGTTTAAAGATTGTTCTGCTTTAATTGTTTGAACTGTTCCTAAAATAGCATTGATTGTTATAACTACCAATATTACTATGGCGCTTTCTTTTTCACCCAAAAACATTGAGATTACAGCTGAAATAATAAGTATGATTACAAGAAAATCTTTGTACTGTTCAAGAAATATTTGGAGTATGCTTTTCTTTTTTCCTTCGGATAGTTCATTGTATCCGTATTTTTCTTGGTTTTCTTTTACTTTACTGCTGCTTATCGGTTCTGTTGAACCGTTGATTGCCGTTTTTACATCATTGGCAGATTGGTTGTAGTAGTTTTTCATTCTCTAAATTGATCCTTTCATACAAATTTTTAATATACAATAAAAAACGAGACTTTTATTGTATATCAATATACAATAAAAGTCTCGCTGTTTAATTATGATACGGACAGTTGTACTGTCGAGATTGACGACACCATAAACACATTGTGCCAGCTACTCCCTTTTATTTGATATATAATATACCTTATATTGATTTAAAATGCAATAGCATTATTACGAAATTTATAAATTTATATATTATGGTTTTACTTTCTATGTAAATTTATACTGTATGAATGTTATTCTTTTGTAAATAAGACGTATTACAAAGGATTACTTTGTTTATGATAAGGTATATTTATTGCAGTGTTTTATGTTATACTGTTTTTATAGAGATACATAAATAAATTATGTAAAAAAATATTAAAAAAATAAAAAAAATACTTGACAAAATTAATGTTTTGAGACTATAATATAACGTACTGACGCGGGGTGGAGCAGTTGGCAGCTCGTCGGGCTCATAACCCGGAGGTCGCAGGTTCAAGTCCTG
>NZ_JAHZIA010000066.1 GCF_019420015.1 Anaerofustis sp. | reverse complement strand
ATATATTCCGTTCTCATTATCTTCACAAAACAAATAATACTCACTTTCAAAATGAGTAATATAACTGTAAAGTTTTTTATTGTTAAAATGCAGGCACTGTAATTTCACATCATTCTCCTTTACAAAAGTCTTTATTTAAATGTATTCAAAAAGCTGATGTTTTATTAATAAATCTCTCTCTATATTCGTTACTTTAAAAAGCAAATTAAGTAATTAAACACATAAAACAAAAAAAGAAAACAAATTAATGTTTTCTTCTTTTTATTCTATATTTCAGTTCTTCAAAAATATCATTGTATTTTTGTTTTTTAAATTTAATTTTAGGATGAAATTTAAAATATTTATAATATGTAAATTTCATTAGATGGTTTTCAATAATATTTCTTTTTTCTTCCGTAAGTTCTTTTACCGCCAATTTTTCAAGATACATATCATCTTTTAGCTTATCGGTTTTACTTGCAATTCCCAAAGCTTCTTCAGAAAGCCTTTTCCCTATGCCATCTGACAATTCATCAAGTTTTTGACCTATTTGACTTAGCCTTTCAAGCTTGGCATTAAACTTCAGTATTGTACACACGGTTAAAATCATATCGACAAAAAACAATAATAGGATTATAAGTAATAATATATTTCCCACTTCTTTCGGAATCATGTCAACAATTCCTAATATCAAAGGATGCACAATATTTACAACAAATACACAAGCAACACCCCATATAATAGAAAAATTCAAACATATATATCCATTCAAATTATATTTTTCATTTGAATAATCCCACCATCTGATTGAAAAAATTTTTTCCAACAAAAATCCGGTTATCAATTCCAACACAGTAGTAAATATTATCGAACCCAAAAACAAAACCAAAAAATTTGACTTCAAAGGCTCTAAAAAATGTAAAACCAATAATAATCCAAATCCATATATTGGGCATACAGGGCCATGGAGGAATCCTCTGTTTATAAAGCTTCTTTCTTTAAATGCTTGGAAAACAACTTCAACACACCAACCAAGAAAAGAATATATAACAAAGAATGCCAAATATTCGTATAATGCATATCCCATATAATCACCCCTATTAAATATTGAAAGACATTATAACAGTATAATCAATAAAAGTAAACCGTAGATATTTATTTAGCAATCATAAAATACTCATTTATGAAGAATTAATACGGATGAAATCAAAACAAACATAAATTAACTATTTTATTATCAGAGGATAACAATCGGGAAGATCTTCTTCGCTTTCTATATTGTTTATATCAAGCAAGGTATCCACTTTAATAAGATTTTTCTTTCCTATATCCCATAAACTTTCATTCTTTTCTTTATAATAAACTTTAATCTTAATATTTTCTGTATTATCTTCTTTTCCCTCTAAACTTTCGATATTGGACAAATCCCTCACATCGTAAGAACCTAATACATATCCGTCAATCATCAACTCTCCGTCAACATTTATCGTTTGATTTAAACTCGTAACGACCAAATTGTTTATATTGACGTTTACAAATAAATCTTTATCACAAGGGCTTTCTATTTCTTCTTTAAGTTCAAAAGGAACGTTAATGCTATCAACAAAATATCGACTTTCATTATCTATATATGTAACAAATTGAGTTACTACATTACCGCTTACTGAAAGAATATTGTCATTTAAAGAGTACTCGAAATCAACACCTTCGGTATTTCCGATAACTCCTCCTATCATATCTGTATCAACCAATGTTTTACTATTATTAATTTTAACTTTTCTTTCAAAATTGTTTTTAAGAGCAACAATATTATGTTCACTTAAAACAGGCGAAGCATTTCTTAATGTGCTGTAAGCATCTTCAACAAGGTTTACCTCTTTTTCTTCACAGAATAGTGTATTTGAAATCAAATCCATTTTAATCTCAATATAAGAGTCCTCATCATTCATTATATATTCTGCACTTACATGCTCTATATTTGCACATACATTGTAATAATCGCATTTTAATTTAGGATCTTTTTCTATAAAATGGTTAATAGGATATATAAGCTTTTCGATTTTAATATCACTCTCATCTTCAAATCCTATCTGATACATCAAAATGATCTCAACCTTCGCACTGTATAAAACACCGACTCCGGATGCATTGGTATTTATATCTCGAAGCTTTGCATATGCAAATAAAATATTTATGTTATCCGATAAAGGAATATCTTTTTTAAAAGAAAACGTTTCTTTAGTACTGTTTGTGTCAAATATACTGCAAACATCTTTTGTGCTTTTTATTTCAAGTCCCTCTATATTGCTTTCATTCATAACATTAATATCTTCGGGAACAATACAGATTCCGCTTATTTTTATATTTGCATTAACCTCAATTCTTCTTTTCTTAACGACTTCAGTTTCAATATTTAATATATTAGCTTTTAAATTAAATATTTTATCCCATTTTTCACCTTCTCCAAGATTCACATAAAATTCTATATTCTTATTTACACTAGCCAGATTTTCATTTTCTCCAAGATATAAAATATCTATTTTAAGAATTCCCTTTAAAACAAACTTACCGTTCTTAAGCGATATGTTTTTTATCATAGCTTCACTGTTATTAAGTAAAATTCTTTCTATATTGGACATATTGTCCATTATCATCACGTTCTCAAATACCTCTGCCACTACTTCGATATTATCTTCTTTACTGGTTAGGTTTATCTTTTTTATCATTTGTTCAAATTCCATTTTACTCCTCCTAAATATACTCCTTGTAAAATATATTCACAAATAACAAAAATATTATAATAAATAAAATTTTTATATTTTAATGTATAAATCTTCTACTCAAAGGCAATTATCTTATTAGTAACACAGTTTTGTTCTTTTAAATATTATAGTATGAGGCTTATAAATAAAAAGAACTATAAAAAATCAAAATACAGCTAAATTGGAGTAAAAGAATATGGGTATAAAAAGAGGAGACATTTATTATGCGGATTTAAGCCCTATAGTAGGCAGCGAACAAGGAGGCTTACGCCCAGTACTTATCGTTCAAAACGACGTTGGGAATAAACACAGCCCTACCGTCATAGTTTCGGCAATAACATCTTCTATGAGTAAGGCAAAGTTGCCTACACATATTTCTTTATCGGCAAACAGTGATTTACTTAATAAAGACAGTGTTATTCTACTCGAACAAATCAGAACAATAGACAAACAAAGACTGAGAGAAAAAATCGGTCATGTAGATATGGATACAATGAATAAAGTTAACCAAGGGCTTTCTATAAGTTTTGGAATGTTTCAATAAAAAACACCTTTCAAATTGAAAGGTGTTTTTTATGTAAAAGCGCAAGGGGAAGAGCCAACAAGAAAAATTAAGTCGAATGTATCCAAGGATACTAAAAAGCTCCAACCCTTGCATATATGTTATAATAAATTCACTATTTAAAATCAATAACCTAAAGGAAAAATATTATTTTTTATATATACGTTTTAAAATATATCTCTTTTATTTATAAAAAACTTCCGTTATATTCAAAATTATCAATATATATTAGCAAATTCCCTTTATTTAAAGCTTATTTTAATATTCATATGAGAGAATAACAAATATAATCTCATAAATTAAATTTAGGAAAGGATAAATAAAATGATAGAATTTGAAGAAGTCTCCAAATACTATAAAAAGAAAAAAGTTTTAAAAGACGTTTCTCTTAATATACAAAACGGAGAGTTTGTTTGTCTTCTCGGACTAAGCGGTTGCGGAAAAACAACAATACTAAAAATGATAAACAAACTTATAACACCAAGCAGCGGCAAAATACTTATAGACGGAAAAGATATAAGTAAAATAAACGATATAGAACTCAGAAGAAAAATAGGATATGTAATTCAACAAACGGGACTCTTCCCTCATATGACAGTAAAAGAAAATATTGAATTAATTCCGAAACTTCAAAAGAAAGACAAAGAAAAGATAAAAAACAAAACTTACGAACTTCTGGATATGATAGGGCTCAAAGCAGAAGATTATTTGAATTTGTATCCTTCACAAATGAGCGGGGGACAACAGCAAAGAATAGGAATAGCAAGAGCATTCGCAAATGATCCCGATATTATTCTTATGGATGAACCATTCAGTGCACTGGATCCAATAACAAGAACGAATCTACAAGACGAACTTTTGGAAATCCAGGATAAATTAAAAAATACAATTGTATTTGTAACACATGATATTTCCGAAGCAATAAAACTTGCAGACAGAATATGTATTATAAATGAAGGAAGTATACAACAATACGATACGCCTGAAGAAATATTAAAACATCCGGCAAATGATTTCGTACATAATTTTATAGGTAAAAAAAGAATATGGGAATCTCCGGAACTTATAAGGGCAGAAGATATTATGATGGATAATCCGGTTACATGCTACGATAATTTACAATGTTTTAAAGCCGGAGCAATAATGGCGGACAAAAAAATCGACAGTATAATAGTAATAAACAAAAAAAGAGAATTTCTCGGGCTTCTTGACGCCAGAAGAGCATTAAAAGAAAGAAACAAAAACTTAACGGTAGGACAAGTGTTAAAAAGGCACAAAGAAAAATACCACTTGAAATTTACATACGTATCACCGGAAGAGTCAATTTTGGATGTGCTTGAAAAAACTGACGAAAACGATACATACACAATCCCTGTGGTTGACGAAAATAATAAACTGATGGGACTAATAACAAAAAGTATTCTTTTTACAACTCTAAAACAAAAATATGATGAAAGCGAGGATGATGAATAATGAGTTCATTTATAAATTATTTTTCTTCAAACGCTTCAACCATATTGGATTTGTTTACCGAACATATACAACTCACATTCTTAGCAATAATAGCTTCTATTCTCATAGGAGTTCCGCTTGGTATACTTATATCATATGTAAAACCGGCGAAAAAACCTATAATGGGACTTACAAATATAATACAGGCTATTCCTTCAATGGCTTTACTGGGGTTCTTGATTCCTTTTGTAGGAATAGGCACAAAACCGGCAATTATTATGGTAATACTGTATTCTTTGCTGCCAATAGTAAAAAATACTTATGCCGGAATTTCCAATGTAAATCCCGATACATTAGAAGCCGCAAAAGGGATAGGGCTCACCAGGTTTCAAGTCCTTTATAAGGTAGAATTGCCACTGGCACTGCCCGTTATATTGGCAGGGGTTAGAATAAGTGCCGTAAGCGCCGTAGGACTTATGACGTTGGCTGCATTTATCGGAGCAGGCGGACTCGGATACTTGGTATATGCGGGAATAAGAACGGTAAATAACGCACAGATATTGTCAGGTGCGATACCCGCATGTCTACTTGCATTATTTATAGACTATTTATTTTCTATACTAGAAAGTAAGCTTATACCGAAAAACTTAAAAATTGAAAACCCACCAAGTAAAACAAAAAAATATTTGGATAATTTTGTAATCATCCTTACGTGTTTGGCTTTGATTATGGGAAGCATTTTTACACTAAAAGACAGCGGAAAAGAAACAATCAAAATAGGTTCAATGGACTTTACAGAGCAGGAAATACTCTCTTATATGGTAAAAGATCTTATTGAAGACAGAACCGATATAAACATGGAACAATCTTTGTCTTTAGGTGCCAGCGGTATAGTTTTAGATGCAATCAAAAATAAGGACATAGATATGTATATTGATTATACAGGAACAATATACGGCAGCGTACTCGGACATAACGATACAAAAGACACAAAAGAAATATTAAACGTATGTAAAAAAGAAATGAAATCAAAGTACAATTTGGAAGTATTAGACGAACTTCACTTTAACAACACATATACCCTAGCCGTAAGAAAAGATACAGCAGAAAAATACAATTTAAAAACATACAGCGACTTGGAGAAAGTATCAAGTAACCTTGTATTATCACCGACTCTTTCTTTCATGGAAAGAAAAGACTGCTATAAAGCACTTAATAATACTTATAACATGAAATTCAAAGAAGTAACACCAATAGACGGTTCTCCAAGATACACGGCACTCCAAAACAAAAACTGCGATGTCATAGATGCATACTCTACAGACGGATTATTAAAAAAATACGATCTTGTCGTACTTGAAGACGATAAAGGTGCGTTTTTAAGATATGATGCGGTTCCCGTAATAAGCAAAGAACTTAAAGAAAAATATCCTCAAATTGAAAATATATTAAAAGAATTGGGAACGTATCTAAACGAGGATGTAATGATAGAACTAAACTATCAAGTGGATGTAGAGGGTAAGAAATCAGGAGATGTCGCTCATGATTTCCTTATAAAAAACGGGCTGATTAAATAGCCCAAAGGCAAACAGAAAATATATATCGGACTTGATATATGTCTTATTAGGGAAACGATTATTCCAAAGAATTATGACTAGACTATAAAAAGAATGGTAGAGGATACCTCTTTATCATTCTTTTTTGAATTAATTAAAATATTTATTAAAAATGCTTGCTTGTGACGCAAGGTAATATTGTAATATGCCCATAAGGAGGTGATATCTATGTCAACATACACTACCGGGGAAATCGCGAAAATATGCGGCGTTTCTATCAGAACTATTCAATATTACGATACAAAAAACATTTTAAAACCTTATTCTTTTAGCGAAGGAGGAAGAAGATTATATAATGAGCAAGATATACAAACATTAAATCTTATATGTCTTTTTAAAAGTATCGGATTGTCTCTTTCAAAAATAAAAGAAATATTGGAGGACAAAGAAAAAGAAGCTTTAATTATACTGATTATGAATGAACAACTTAAATCACTAAAAAATGAAGAAAAAGAACTAAAAAATAAGATAAAAACAATAAACGTAATAAAAGACAGTATCAAAAATAAAAATGCAATACCCGTTAATTCTATAAACGACATAGAAAAAATCATGAATAATACAAAAAATATTAAAAACACTCACAAAAAAATGCTGTTTGTCGGAATTGTAATGGATATAATCGAAATATTCACTTTGGTTTTGGGAATTACAAAAGGAATCTGGTTACCTTTTATTATTGGAATGTTTATAGTATTAATTCTCGGCATTCTTATAACCAATATGTATTATAAAAATTCAGCATATATATGTTCAAAATGTCAACATATATTTAAACCTAAATTAAAAACATTTATATTTTCAAAACACACACCTAAAACCAGAAAACTCACATGCAGTAAATGTGGATATAATGGATATTTTGCAGAAATTTACGATGACAAAAAATAATAAAGGAGTACAATGTACTCCTTTATTATCACAAAAATTTATATAGGTTAAGTCCGGTTTCTTCATCATACTCTCTTTCAACTTTACCCTCAATTATATTCAAAGTTATTTCGCTTGTTGCCGAAATATAACACTCATTTAAATGTCCGCCAAATACTTGCATATCTTTATTACATAAGGTTATATGAACATGAAGATAAACCTCATCATCAAAGGTTGAAATATTTCCGACGATTGAAGTAATCTCCATAGGTTCTTCAAATGTAGTCCTATGATATACTTTTTCTTCAGTATCATATAGTCCGATTGTGGCTTTATTTGCAGCACCAAGTCCGATAAAATTACCGAGCTTTATATTCTCATTCCTGCATAAATCCGTAATGGATGATATAATTTCATCTCCTTTATTAAGTCTTACTATATATTTGTCCTGAAATTTTCTGAATTCCATAAATTCGCCCCCTAAGACATAATATTGTTATAATTAATTATAATCTTTTAAACTAAAAAGACAAGAAATGAGGAATTATTTAATATTTATTTAATAATTATATAATCTTTCATAAAAAATAATCATTTATTAAATTCTTAAATAGGTTAATATAGTAAAGTATAATAAATGATTCCTTATATAATAAAAAGACAGGTAAATACCTGTCTTTTTATTTTTTATTATATCATTTTTGGCTAAATATTATCATTTTTAATCTTTCTGCCTATAAATAATATTCCTCCGAGAGAAACAAACAACATAATTGCTAATTCCGGAATATTGCTTTCATCAGAAGTATTTACTCCATTTGCTGCTTGTTCTTTTTCAAGTTCTTTTCTTCTTCTTTCCTCTTCAAGTTTTGCAAGTCTTTCCGCTTCTTCGTCACTTATCAAAATAACTTGAACTTTATGATTCTTTGCAAGATCTTCAAATGTTATCTTACCTTTTGATATTAAATCTTTTCTTACTTTTCCATCAACAATAACACTTTGAACTTGGTAGCCTTTTCCTGCTGTCCATTTTACAGTGTAATCATCACCTTTATCAAGAGAAGCTCCACTCGTTATAGAACCGATTCCGCCGATAATCGATGTTTCAACTTTGACTCTGTCTTTATATGGATCATAACCAATATCTTTTTCATCTTCTTTAATAAATATGACTTTAACATGATGATTTGATGCCAAATCATCAAATGTAATACTGTTGCCAGGAACATTTACCATAATTCCGTCAACTTCTACACCCCAAACAATATAACCTTTAGCAGGTTTCCATGTAACAGTATGATCACTGCCTTTTTTAAGTGTGGTTGTCGGAGTTATAGATCCTTTACCAACTATTTCCGTAGAAACTATTAAATTGTTGTTATCAGGTTTAATATTACCGCTTCCGTTTCCGTTATTTCCACCACCGTTTCCGCCTGAACCATTATCTCCGCCAGATGATGTCGATGCAATATATACATATACAGAATGATTTGCCTTTATGTCATTAAAGTTTTTATTGCCAGTTAACGATGTCAAATCCGTTCTGAATACACCATCAATCATAACACCAATAACTTTATATCCTTTTTCAACACTCCAAGATACATTATAATCTTCACCTTTAGGTAAAGTGATACTTGGTGAAATAGTTCCTTTTCCACCTATAATGCCCGTATCTATTCTGTATTGATTGTTATTGTCTGGCATACCTCCGCTGCCTTCTTTTACAAATACAACTTTTACATGATGACTTGCTGTTATGTTAATAAATTCTATATTATCTTCCGGTAAAGAAACTTTTTTACCATCTACATATACTGCCTGTAATACATATCCTTGTGCCGGAGCCCACTCTACGAGTTTATTACTGCCTTTAGAAACTATAGAGCTTGGTGTTATTGTTCCTTTTCCTATAATTTCAGTTGTAATACTATATATACCATCTTTATCAGCCCCGCCAGAACCAGAACCTCCTGATCCATTTCCACTTTCAGCAAGATAGATATATACAGAATGGTTTGCAGAAATATTGTTAAAATTACAACAATTATCCGCATAATCTTTAGGATTTACCATCTTTCCGTCAACAATCATACTTTGAATTTTATATCCTTTATTAATTGCCCACTCTACTTTATAATCTTTTCCTGCTTCAACATCTAAACGTGAAGGAGTAATTGTTCCTTTTCCACCTATAATACCCGTTAGAATATCATAAGATTGTTTTACTGCACCTCCACCATCAGGTAAAGATTTTTTCTCAATGGTAACTATTACTTCACAATCATCTGAAATATTTTTTAAAGTATATTCTTCCGCATCAGGTGATAAATGTTTAGAACTTTGTCCCTGTATTATTTCTATATCTTTTATGACATATCCATTTTCCACAAACCAGCTTACTTTATAATCATCACCTTTTTTTACGGTTGTAGAAGGAGAAATCTCACCAGGACCACCTTTAATCTGAGTTTTTACATTATAAACTTCTTCGGTTTCATCCCCTGCTGAACCTCCATTGTCTCCATCTCCACCGTTATAGTCAGGGTCTTTTACAAATACAACTCTTACATCATGATTAGATGTTATGTTAGGGAAATCGGCACTTCTTGTTCCTTCAGGTTGTTTTACACCGTCAATCCAAACTTCACCAACCATCCATCCAGTTGCAGGCTGCCATTTTACTTCGTAAGCACCGCCCGGTTTAACGATTTTACTTGGATCTATACTACCTTCGCCCTCTTTAGCTGTAGATATAGTATAGAATGTCTCTTGAGAAGATCCGCTTCCGTTTTTCTTTTCAAATACAACTTCTACTTCATGGTCTGAACTAATATTACCAAAAGTAATACTGTCTCCTTCCGGAACAACAACACTTTTGATTATTCCGTCAATAATAACTTTTGTTACTTTGTAATCGCTAGAAGCTTTCCACGTTATTGTTTTATCAGAACCTTTTTTTACCGTACAGCTTGGAGTAATGCTGCATCCGGCATCTCCGCCTCTTTGATATGTATCAATACTGTAATATTTATTTACAACAGATCCATCATTGTTATCTCCACCGGAACTTCCATTTCCATTTGAACCTGAGTTATCAACTACAAATTCAACAAATACTGTATGATCTGCTTTAATATTATTAAAACCTATTTGTCCTGCATAAACAAGATCATCTCTTACAACGCCGTCAACAACAACTCTTTGTACCTTATATCCATCTTCTGCTTCCCATGTAATTACAGGACTTGAGTTCTCTTCATAGCTTTCGGTAGGGGTTATTTTACCGTTTCCTGACTTAGAAGTTGTTATGATATATTTATCTCTTACCCTGAATGTAATATCCTGGAATTTTATATCGTAGTTTGCATTAGCATTACTCATTCCTATTATACTTAAAGTATAATCACCGTTTTCCGTTACAGTTCCACCCGGAATAAGTTCACTTGTTCCATTAGTACAATTAAATTGAGGTGTTCCCAAGCTTGCAAGAGTATCGCCTACACCTAAACTTCCGGCTGAAAGCACAGCAGAAAATTGAGGTACTTTTTCATCTTTATCCATTGAAGATGGAGTAGGTTTTAAAGTTATAAGTCTTTTATTTATTATACCATTGTTACCTGCAACATAAGGTGCAACTGTATAATTATCCGCATTTTCACCTGTTATTTTAAAACCTGTTAAAGTATAGTTTTTGCTTGTACCGACATTTTTATTATCATACGTACCCGATGTAGCTTTTACTTTTAATCCTGAAGCTTTTGAACCTTCTTTAACCAATGTTCCGTCTTCTGCAAGGATACCATCAACATCCGTTATAATAATATTATCCAAACTGCTCTTGTTTATAGCCGTAGTACCATCATATATTTTTACAGGGGCAGCCGAAACATCTATACTTTTTATTACAAGTTGTTTCTTTGCTATATTTACTCTTATTTGTTTTATCTTAGTCAGCCCCGTACCTTTATCAGTTGCTTTTACCTGAACAAAAACATCTCCGTCTGTTGCATTAACAGGTGTTCCTGAAATAGTTCCATCTTTTGACAAGGTCAAACCTTCAGGCATATTATCACTTACAACTTCAAATTCAACCTGTCCGACATCACCAGACATATTTGAAGGAACTAATTTAACCGACGATATAGAACTACCGTATGTACCTGTAACACTAGGAGTTGTAAAATCTAAACTTGCATCCCACATAGCATACAAATCCATACTATATGTACCGTCACTACCTTTAGAAGGATTAATAGGCGATAAGTTATTATAAAGATGAGCAGTTTCATTATCTAAAGAATCGTACCATCCCATAAATTTATAATATTGTCTTGTAGCTGTAGGCATAGGATCAATCATACCGCCATATCTTACAGTTTTTGATATAGCTGATGAACTACCTCCCATAGCATTAAACCTTACAGTAACATTTTCTCTGTCATAGTAACGTTTAAGACGAATATCGGCATTTCCCGTAGCAGGTAAATCCGCTTCAGGCTTACGAAGAGATGTAGTCGTGTTTTCCTTAAACCCTTCAAAATCTTTTTCGGGAGCAACAACATGATCTCCTTTATTTGCAGTATAAACCTTACTTTCTATTAATCTATAATCATCATCTTTTATATTTTGTTGATAGTATTCAATCGTATACCAAGTTTCCGTATTTTCTACCCAAAAAGCTGTAAGTGTAGTATTTTCACTAGGCATTTTAAATTCAGTATTTGCAGGATATATATTTCCTTCTGCATCTTGCCATCCCGCAAATGTGTGGTCTGCTTTAGTAAAAGTATTTGCAGGAAGCATTACATTACTTTGCTCATAAGCTTTTATACTTGAAGGACCGGTCCCACTTGAGCCTTCGCCTCCGTCAAAGCTTAAATAATACTGCTTTGCTTCATGGATATTATCACCGTCTTCTTCAACTACGATTCTTACGGTTTTTATATCAGACATCGCTCCTGCATCATTCATCACCCATACAGATACTGTATGAACTTCTCCTGCTTTCCAAGAAGAAGGCTTAGGTATAGATGCATTCATTGTCTGAACTTCGCCTGTAGCAGTCATCTCAACCAGTTTTGTAGCGGGAGTCTCATTTTCTGTATCCATATCAAATACATAATAAATACCGTCACTTCTTCCTACAGAATCTTTAAATTTAGCACTAACGTCTACGTGATCACCGTTACATACAGCAGTAATGTCTTGCATCAATTGTGGGGGAGTCGCTGCATTTCCAATCCCTAAAAGGAATGAATACTGTTGTGTTTGTCCATCCCTTATAGGTCTGTTTTTCCAAGACCAAGCCATACCGGAATCCGTATTAAGAAGCTGGGTTAAACTTGTATTACCAAACATCTGACCTTGCCATCCCGTTCCGCTTCCAGAAGTTCCTGCTCCGGAACTGTAATGTCCAAACCACAAAGTATCCGTAGGTGTAACACCGTAAGCACCTTTAGTTATAAGATTAAACTGTCTGTCAGTAGAAGCGGTTCCCTCTGCCATTCTAAGTCCCGTTTCCGTTCTGTATATAGGTGCCTTGTCATTAGTATTTATTTGAACGTCAGTACCGAATCCAAGGGAAATAACCTGGTCACTCCCAGTATTATTTGTAAGAGTATAGGATAATTTTACATAACGGTTTTCGTTTGTAAAAGATAAATCCTGTCTTATACTAAAACCTGTTTTCCCTACATTAGCATTAGTTTTTCCGTTTCCCAAATTTAAGAGCTGAGTTCCTTCAGCTTTAGTTTCAGAGTTATTGCCAAATCTTAAATAACCTCTGTATCCATTATCTCCATATGTAGTTTTAAATGCTCCCGGCATTCCCCGTACATTAAAAGCATATTTGCTCGAATTTGCGTCATATTGAATCTCAGAAGTTTGATCAATATCCGCAGCAAAAATGCTGGAAAAAGGAATCATACCAAAAGTTAAAACAAACACAGAAATAAAACCAATAAATTTTTTTAAAAAATTCTTTTTCTTGATTTTTGATTCATACATTTATTTTTTTTCTCCTTTAACTTAAAAAATACGTATCGAAATAAATGTATATCAAGTAGAAAACACCAATTCTTTAGTACTTAACCCTTTCTTTAATACGCTCCCAAAAGTGTACCTTTTGGATAAAAGAAAATTATTACATATATTATATTTTACAGGGTATATCTTAAATATATGTAACAAATTTATACATTATTTCTTACGTTTTATATTCACATATAATTATATACAAATATTACCAAAAAGTACACATTTTATTACAATTTTTATATGTTTTTATGTGTTTTTATAAAAATATATAAAAAATAATAAATTATTAAAATATCAAAGTGAAATAAAATTAAAAAGTAAATAAAAATGAAATATTAAAAACAAGCATGGGCATAAATAACCGATTTAATTTAAAAAGATTCTGAAAGTAAATAAATAACACACCTTAAAACCACTACCCCCGAAGTGTGGTATAAAGTGTGTTATCACATAAAACAAAAAAGCTGAAAGTCTTTGTATAAAAGGCTTCTAGCGATTTAACAAGTGGTGCGCCCAAGAGGATTCGAACCTCCGGCACATGGTTTAGGAAACCATTGCTCTATCCTACTGAGCTATGGGCGCTTAACGTATATTATAATAGCATATTATCCTTTACTTATCAAATGAAAATAATTATATTTTAATTACATTTAATATAATAAACAAACCAAATGTAAACAGTTTAAAAAAAATACTATGATTTTATTTCATTTTATAATATAATATATGTATCTATAACAAAGAAAAGAGGTTTTTATCATGAAAGGAATTAATGCATCGCCTGGAGTTGCAATAGGTAACGTATTTTTATATGTTAAAGAAGATTTAGTTGTAACACCGGGCAAAATCGAAGCTTCTGGAGTAGACGCAGAATTAAAAAAGCTGGAAGAAGCAATTGAAAAATCTAGAGCAGAATTACAAGCTTTAAAAGAAAAAACAATCAAAGAAATCGGGGAAGAAGAAGCAGAAGTATTCACAGCCCATATGATGTTCCTTGATGACCCGGGATATATAGGGGAAGCTCAAAACAAAATTAAAAATGAATTAATCGTTGCAGAACAAGCATTAAACGAAGTTACCGAAGGGTTTGTTGCTATTTTCGGCGCAATGGATGATGAATATATGAAAGCAAGAGCAACTGACTGTCAAGACGTTGCCGACAGAATCCTAAGACATTTATTGGGTCTTGAAAGTGCAGATTTATCTCAAGTAGGTGATAACGGAGTTATAGTTGCCGTTGACTTAACACCTTCTGATACAGCTCAAATGAACAAAGATAAAGTAATTGGATTTGCAATCGACGAAGGAAGTAGAACTTCTCACTCTGCCATTATGGCAAGATCTCTTGAAGTTCCTGCAGTTGTAGGTCTTGGTGACATAACAAGTCAAGTTAAAGGTGGAGAAAAAATCATCGTTGACGGTACAGACGGAAATATCATCATCAATCCAACAGACGAACAAATCAAAGAATATCAAGCAAAACAAGAAGCTTACAAGCAAGAACAAGCTGAACTTGCTAAACTTAAAGATATGCCAAGTGAAACAAGTGACGGACACAAAGTTGAACTTTGTGCAAACATAGGTAGTCCTAATGACCTTGAAGGGGCAAACAAATACGGTGCTGACGGTGTAGGTCTATTCAGATCAGAATTCTTATACATGGATTCTAAAGATATGCCTTCAGAAGACGTTCAATTCGAAGCTTACAAACAAGTTTTGGAAGGAATGAACGGTAAACCTGTAATCATAAGAACACTTGATATCGGAGGAGACAAACAACTTCCTTACCTTCCAATGGAAGAAGAAATGAATCCATTCTTAGGAGTAAGAGCCGTAAGACTTTGTTTCCAAAATGTTGAAATGTTTAAAACTCAACTTAGAGCGCTTCTAAGAGCAAGTGTATACGGAAACGCTCATATAATGTTCCCTATGATTTCTAATGTACAAGAAGTTAGAAAAGCTAAAGGTATTTTAGAAGAATGTAAAGCAGAACTTAAAGAAAAAGGAATCGCATATGATGAAAACATTAAAGTTGGTATCATGATCGAAATTCCTTCAGCTGCGGTAACAGCCGATATTATAGCTAAAGAAGTTGATTTCTTCTCTATCGGTACAAATGACTTATGTCAATATTCACTTGCAGTTGACCGTCAAAACCAAAACTTGTCTGAACTTAACCAGCCTCTTTCACCGGCTATTATCAGACTCGTTAAAAATGTTATTGACGCTTCTCATAAAGCAGGTATCTTTACAGGCATGTGTGGGGAAATGGCAGGGGATCCAACAGCTGCATTATTACTATTAGGTCTTGGACTTGATGAATTCTCTATGTCAGCTCCTTCAATCTTAAGAGCTAAAAAAGTTGTAAGAAGCTTTACATATGAAAAAGCTAAAGAAATTGCTAAGGAAGTTTTGGAAAATGCCGAAACTCAAGATGAAGTAAAAGCTATATTAGCTAAATACTTAGATTAATAAATTAATTAAAAGCCCTGAATTCAGGGCTTTTTTATTTAGCTTTTTTCACAGAAAATAAAAATATAATAAAAAAACTACCTTAAAGGTAGTTATTATCAGATTGGTGACCCCTAGGAGAATCGAACTCCTGTTTTCGCCGTGAGAGGGCGACGTCT
>NZ_JAHZIA010000065.1 GCF_019420015.1 Anaerofustis sp. | reverse complement strand
ATTGTTGTCTGCGGTGGCAATGTCGGCATTTATAAGCCTGTTCTTGGAATACAAAAAAGAAAACATACTTAAAAAAAACAAAGACGCACTCTCTTTTTTAATCTCCGCTATCATTTCATTTATATATTACATCGCTCTTAAAAACACGGCGGATGCAGGAGTAAAGGATATGCTCTACCTCGGCTTTTACGGCATCATCCCGTCTTTAATACTCATAGGCATATACCTCATATATTCAGCAGAAAACGAAGACACACTCTTTGCCCATATATTCAAATCTTTTATGCTCGGCTTTTTTGTATCTTTGATAATATACATAGGGCTTACTCTTTGCTATACCGCTTTTGACATACTGGTTTTAAGCCTTAATATTCACTTTTACGCAACCATAGCCGTCTTTTCTTTCGTTTTTGTGTTTGTAAACCTCTTTTTGTCTTTCATACCCAAAAAAGGAGAAGTGAAAAAACTTCCAAAAACATACACAAATATCATAAAAAACGTAATGTTTCCCATATACGTTCTTCTTCTTGTGATTCTATATTTGTATATAGCAAAAATCATAATTACAGGAAACATACCAATCGGAGAAATGAACCTATACGCCTCTTTGGCTCTTCTTGGATTCGTATTTTTGTATTTGAATCTTAAAAAGGAAAATACAAAAGCAGTCATCCTCTTCAAAAAATACGGAGGATTTATATTAATCCCCGTAATAATAACCCAGCTTGTGTTCATCGGCATAAGAATAAACGCTTACGGACTCACTCCCCTAAGGTGCCTGTCTCTTGCCATGATTTTAATCGGGGTGATGTTTTTAATATCTTCCCTTACCAAAATGAACATAAAATACCCGTTCTTAATAGGCGGAATAATACTCCTTATCGTAACAATCTCACCGCTTAATATTTATTCCGTATCCAATAAAACTCAGGAAGCAAGGCTTATATCCGTAATGGAAAAATACGACATCTACAATAGTCAAGGCTCAAAATCTCTTAAAGACAAAAACATATCCGAAGCGGATAAAAAAACAATAGAAAGCTGCCATAATTTCTTAGTAACCTCTCCCGGGATAAAGTCTGATTTTGTAAAAAACATCAAAGACAAAAAAGACACAGAATATCTCTACGGCTTTAAATTTGATACCGAGGAAGACTTGTCCGATTTTGACGATTATGAAAATTACTACTATACATATAACTTTCAAGATAAAAAAATCGACATAAAAGATTACAAAAGCATATACCAAATAAACACACAAAGCAAAATCACAAAAGAAAAATTCAAAGACGAAAAGAAGCTTAAAAACTACTTCATGAAAGTATACGAACAAAACGGCAAAAAAAGCAACGATGACACAGTGCTGGTATACACCCCGGACAAAGACACAAAAATAATATTCGATTATATCAACATAACCCTGGAAAATTCAACCATAACATCTTACGACTACAGCGGTTTAATGCTGTGTAAATAAATATATTACAGTTTTTGTTTGCTTTTTGTTATTTTATGTTATAATGTAAATAATATTGTATACGGAGTCAGTAATATATGAAAGTTAAAATTAGAGAATCTGAAGAAAACTACTTGGAAACAATCCTGATTTTACAAAAGAGAAAGGGAAACGTCAGATCCATAGATATCGCAAACGAACTTGATTTTTCAAGACCAAGCGTATCAAGAGCAATAAAACTCATCAAAGAGAAAAAATATATAACCGTCGAAGAAAACGGACTTATCAAACTTACCAAAGAAGGAAAAGAACTGGCGGAAAGAGTTTATGAAAGACACCAGGTAATCGGAAATATGCTGGTAAAGCTTGGCGTAAGCGAAAAAACAGCATACGAAGATGCCTGCAGAATAGAGCATGTCATAAGTGCGGAAACCTTTGAAAAAATAAAAGAACATGCCGAAAAAAACATAATGTAAAGTACTGAAACGAAGAATCAAACTTCTTCGTTTTTTTGCTTTTTTTGACAAAACTTTAATTGCAAGTACATCAATATTATGTTAAAATAAAATGAACTTTGAAGGCAAATACATATTTGTGAATTTTTAGGAGGTAAATATGATTTATACACAAGAAGTAGAAAACATGTGCGTAGTTAAAAAAGGCGCAAATCATGGCCCTGCACCTATTCCTGAAGAAGGAAAATGGGTTAAATCAAAAGAAATCAAAGATATAAGCGGTCTTACACATGGGGTTGGCTGGTGTGCACCTCAACAAGGAGCTTGTAAACTTACACTAAACATCAAAGACGGTATCATCGAAGAAGCTTTGGTTGAAACACTTGGATGTTCTGGTATGACTCACTCAGCTGCTATGGCAAGTGAAATCTTAATCGGTAAAACTTTACTTGAAGCGTTAAACACAGACCTTGTTTGTGACGCTATCAATACAGCTATGAGAGAATTATTCTTACAAATCGTTTACGGAAGAAGCCAATCAGCTTTCTCTGAAGGCGGTCTTGCTATCGGCGCAGGTCTTGAAGACTTAGGTAAAGGACACAGAAGTCAAACAGGTACTTGCTACGCTACAACAAAAAAAGGACCTAGATATTTGGAATTATCTGAAGGTTACATAACAGAAATCGGTTTAGACAAAAACGATGAAATCATCGGTTACAAATATGTAAACCTTGGTGTTATGATGCAAAATATTAAAAAAGGTGTCGATCCTATGGAAGCTATCGAAAAAGCCAGCGGTAAATACGGCAGATTCGACGAAGCAGTAAAAACAATCGACCCAAGAAACGAGTAGGAGGGAGGAAATAAAATGGCATTATTTGAAAGTTACGAAAGAAGAATCAAACAAATCGAAGAAGTTTTAAATAAAGACGGTATCAAATCACTTGAAGAAGCTAAACAAATCTGTGATGACAAAGGTATCGATGTTGCAGGTATCGTAAAAGGAATCCAACCTATTTGTTTCGAAAACGCATGTTGGGCTTATACGGTAGGTGCTGCGCTTGCTATCAAAAGAGGAGCTACTACAGCCGTAGAAGCTGCAAAAATCATCGGGGAAGGTTTACAGGCTTTCTGTATTCCTGGTTCTGTTGCAGACGACAGAAAAGTAGGTCTTGGTCACGGTAACCTTGCTAGCATGCTACTTTCTGAAGAAACAGAATGTTTCGCTTTCCTTGCAGGTCACGAATCTTTCGCTGCTGCTGAAGGTGCTATCGGTATCGCTAACTCAGCAAACAAAGTTAGAAGCAAAGACTTAAGAGTTATCTTAAACGGTCTTGGTAAAGACGCTGCTCAAATCATTTCAAGAATCAACGGATTCACATATGTTCAAACTGAATTTGATTACTTCACAGGAGAATTAAAAATCGTTAACGAAACAGCTTACTCAGACGGTCCAAGAGCCAAAGTAAGATGTTACGGTGCTGACGATGTTAGAGAAGGTGTTGCAATCATGCACAAAGAAGGCGTTGACGTATCTATCACAGGTAACTCAACAAACCCAACAAGATTCCAACATCCTGTTGCTGGTACATACAAAAAAGAATGTATCCAAGAAGGCAAAAAATACTTCTCAGTAGCCAGTGGTGGTGGTACAGGTAGAACACTTCACCCAGATAACATGGCTGCAGGTCCTGCTTCTTACGGTATGACTGATACAATGGGAAGAATGCACTCAGACGCTCAATTTGCCGGTTCTTCATCAGTTCCTGCTCACGTAGAAATGATGGGTCTTATCGGTATGGGTAACAACCCTATGGTTGGTGCAACTGTTTCAGTTTCTGTTGCAATCGAAGAAGCCAGCAAATAGTCTTTTTAAATAAATCAAAAGATACCTTTTATAAGGTATCTTTTTTTTATTTAAATCCTTTCTTTCTCATACCCCCTACCCTAATCACGTATCTTAAAAATTCACATATAGGTAATCTATAGCTACCCTATTTTTTAGAAATACAAATACAATAAAACAATTATAACTCTACTGGACACTAAGTTACCTATAAAAAACATCAAATAATACGAATCACCTACGCAATAGAAAAACAGAGTAACTGCAACTCGCCTATCAGAATGCTTAAATATAAAAGATTATTCATAAATTAAATATTCTTATATCAACATAATAAGATTACCCATTTGATGAAATAGTAGTAAATAATATGGAAATTGTATATTTTGATAATATGAAATAAAATAGTTATAACTTATCTAGTAAAATAAAAAGCTCAATTAAATAGTTGAACTTTTTACAAATAACCTTTTTATCATTTTTCAATCAACTAACATAAAAGAGCGGAAGGTGTTCATTTCTTCTTTTTAGGTTTAGGCATTGGTAACTCATCATACATAGCATTAAACAATCCTGTCAAAAATCCTTTATTATCAACGTCATCTACCAACAACATTTCTTTTGCCCCTTGATAAGGTAATTCGTACAAGGCTGACGACATATAACTAACTGCCGATTTTACTGGTTTAACAAGCAATCTATCATCATAGATACCACCTACAATTTTACCATTATAATAAATAATAAATTCGCCCATCATAGCTTTATAGGAAATTTCATCTAACTCAGACAGTTGTCCTAAAATAAATTCTAAGTATTTCATACTTGATGGCATATTTCCACCTCAAATTCTAAATTCTCTTGTTTTTATTATAACATTCCTATAAGAAAAGAACAACAAATCAATTCGTCGAAACCACTTAGTGATTCTGACAAACTTACTAAAAAATTATATTTTAATTTCAAGCTCAATAGCCTTCTCTCTATTTTGTTTTCATATTTGCAGTTGTAATTTTTGCAAGTTATTATGCTATGCACCCTTAAGTCAAACCTCTTTAATATAATTATCGTGTAAGGATCATTTTAAACTTTATATTATAATTATATAATTTTTACATACATAATCGCAACAGATCAATAGACAGATACAACTTTCTACCTATAATACACTAGATTATCTATAAGTTCCCTATTTATATAACAGTTCAATAGGGTAGCTATAAGTTACCTATTCGAATGCTTTATAAAAGATTATTCATA
>NZ_JAHZIA010000064.1:18111-26121 GCF_019420015.1 Anaerofustis sp. | reverse complement strand
AAAATAGTACGTTTGGAAGATTTACTATCTTGTCTGAAATATAAATTCTGGTGCGCTGCAGGTCATTCCAAGGGCTTGTTGAAGGACTTTGATTGTCTTTGGACTTAAATGCAAATCGAAAATTTGATTTTTTTTGATTTCAATTATTTCTTCTGATGGACTTTTAACGCTTTCCACTATATAGGGATAGTACCCCGTTCCTCCGTTTGCGATTGCACTCATAATGGTATTTAATAATAGCGGAGTTGCTTGTACATCCCCTTGTCCCAAAGCCAAATTGAAAGTGTCCATGTTGTTGTATATTTTCTCAGGCACAAAAGAATAGTAGTCGTTATACTCAAGTATAAATTTTTTATTTTTGTTTTGTTTATCATTAGGACTTCCAAAACCCAATGTATGTGCATAATCGATTATCTTGTTCGATATTATGTTTCCTTTTTTGTCTTTTACATTTAATCTTTTTGCCAATCTGTAGAATACCTCATTACAGGATAAACTAAGACCTTCTTTTGCGGTTATTTTGCCGTGTCCTTTTCCTTCATGGCAGTACCTTGTCACAGAGCCTATTTTTATTTTCCCTGTACAATTAAACTCCTCATCTAAATCAACAACATTATTCTCCACTGCCAGAGCCAACGTTAAAATTTTAAAGACACTTCCCGGTTGATATGAAAGCATATTTTTATTCAGCGTATTATCATTTGATGCCATTGCAAGTATTTCACCTGTTTTTATATTTGTCAGTATTACACTGCCGCCTTTAAAATTATTTTCTTTTAAAAAATTTCCCAAATAATTCTCGGTGTATTCTTGGATATGGTAGTCTACGGTTGTATGAACGGTATTTCCTTCGTTTATATGGTCATTTACTGCCGTGTAGCTTTTTTCGTCTATGATATTCCCGTTTGCATCTATTTGGGCTTTTATTTTTATGGGAGGGCCTCCGTTTAAAAGGCTGTCGTAATAAAGTTGAAGTCCGCTTATTCCTTTTACGGCATCCTTTGTTGTGGTTTGATCATTTATTTGGATATTTCCTATAAAGGTTTTTCCGACTTTAAAGTTTATGTTATTCGGAACGGGTAGACTTGGGTTTTCATTTTTATCGGAGAAGTTGATTCCGTTTCTGTCCAGTATTGCTCCTCTGGGATAAAATGTTTGTACTGTTTTTTGATATTGCTTTGAAAGTTCTTTCATGTTTTCTTCGTCTTGGAAGATGAATGCTTTTATTATAAAAACCGTAAGCAATGCAAACAGTATTACCAAAAATATCGACAACATTTTGATTCTTTTTGTTAAAGTATCTCTAAACATACTATAAGTATTGGTATAATAAGTAAAAATATACTATTTTTAATGATTTTTTTGTAAAAAGTGATATAATAATAAACTAGATATAATATTTTTAATGTGACAATTGGGAGTTAAAAAATGGAAAGAAAAAGGAAGCTTGAATTAGCTACTGATTTTTATCAACTTAGTGTAAGCAATGTTTATGAGAGTAAAGGATTTAAAGACAGACAGGCTGTTTTTGATGTGTTTATAAGAAGAAATCCTTTTGAAGGAGGATACTCTGTTTTTGCCGGTCTTGAACAAGTCATAGAATATATAAACAATCTTAGATTTGACGAAGAGGATATCAAACTTTTAAAAGAAAACCATCCTGAACTTACAGAAGGGTTTTTAGAATACTTAAGAAACTTTAAATTCACAGGAGAAATTTACTCTATGGAAGAAGGGGAAATATTTTTTCCTTCGGAACCTGTTCTTAGAGTGAAGACGAACTTGATAGAGGCACAGCTAATAGAAACCGCCATACTGGCGATAATAAATCACCAAAGTTTAATTGCGACAAAAGCTTCTAGGATAGTTTCGGCTGCAGGAACGTATGCTCCCGTATTGGACTTTGGGCTTAGGAGAGCTCACGGTACAGAGGCAGGACTTTATGGTTCAAGGGCTTGTATAATCGGAGGTTGTGTAGGGACCAGTAATGTAGAGGTGGAATATGGATGGGATACGGTGTCTATGGGGACTATTTCTCATGCTTTCATTATGGCATTTGACAGTGAGCTCGAGGCGTTCAGAGCATATGCAAAACATAACCCAGACAATTTGATTTTACTTGCGGATACTTATGACACGTTAAACAGCGGAGTTAGAAATGCGATAAAAGTTTTTACAGAAGAAAGAGACGCGGGCAGATTAAAAGGTAAATATGGCATAAGATTGGACAGCGGAGATTTGACGTATTTATCGGTAAAAGCCAGAGAGATGTTTGATGAAGCAGGATTTGAAAGTGCCATTATAAGTGCTTCCAATGATTTAGACGAGTATATTATTTCGGATCTAAGAAATCAAGGTGCCAAAATCGGAATGTACGGAGTGGGAACCAAAATGATTACCGCTGACGGAACGAGTGCTTTGGGAGGAGTGTATAAACTTGCTGCCATTGAACGTGACGGACAATTGTCGCCTAAAATAAAAGTATCGAACGACCCTATAAAAATAACAAATCCGGGATATAAAAAAGTTTTGAGATTTTATGATAATCTTACGAATGTTGCCATAGCGGATTTAATAACATTAAATGATGAAGAAATCGATGAAACAAAACCTCTTACCATTTATCATCCCGTTCATACATGGAAAAAGAGAACAATAAGTAATTTCCATGTTAAAGAGTTGTTAAAACCTATATTTATCGACGGTAAACAAGTTTATAATTCGCCTAAGCTTTCTCAGATAAGAGAGAACCATATATTGGCAAGAAGTACCTTTTGGCCTGAATTTTTAAGACTTGTAAATCCAAGTGAATATCATGTTGATATTTCGGATGAATTATTTGATATAAAAAAAGAATTATTGGCTTCGGTTCAAAAATAATTATTGGGGAGTTTGAAGATGAGTAATAAAAAAAATGTAGGCGTTATTTTCGGTGGAAAATCCGGAGAGTATGATGTCTCTCTTTTGTCGGCATATAACGTCATAAAAGGGATAGACAAAGATAAATTTGATATAACCATGATAGGTATAACCTTAGAGGGAAAATTTTATGTTTACAACGGAGATGTGGAAAAAATAAAAAATAATGAATGGATAAATGACGACGCACATCTTGTTTCTGATTTTTCTCTTTTTAACGGAGATATTATCGATGATGTTGATATTATTTTCCCTGTTTTGCACGGACAAAACGGTGAAGACGGAAGAATTCAAGGATTATTTGAAATGATGAATAAACCGTATGTGGGTTGTGAAGTATTGGCTTCAAGCGTGTGTATGGATAAAGATATAGCAAAAAGAGTTTTCAAGAGTGTTGGGATTCCTGTTGTTGATGATGTGTTGGTATTTGATACGGATATTGAAAATGAGGAGCTTTTGTTAAATACGATTGAAAGATGCGAAAAGACTCTTCCTTATCCTATGTTTGTAAAGCCCGTTAATATGGGCTCAAGTGTAGGTATATCAAAGGCAAAGGATAAATCAGAATTAAAAGAAGCACTTCTTAAAGCTGTGAAATTTGATACTAAAATATTGGTTGAAAAAGGAATAAATGCAAGAGAAATCGAGGTTGCTGTTTTGGGTAACTCTCATCCTCAGGCTTCTTATCCTGGAGAGATTGTGTCTTGCAAAGAATTCTATGATTATGAAGCAAAGTATCTTTCGGGAGATAGTAGCAGAATAGATATTCCAGTAAAAATCGACGAAGACACAATGGAAAAGATAAGACAGTTTGCCGTTAGGGCATTTAAAGCGGTCGGAGCAAGCGGTCTTTCAAGAGTCGATTTCTTCCTGGATAAAGACAGTTCTGATGTTTACTTAAATGAGATGAATACTCTTCCGGGATTTACAAATATAAGCATGTATGCTAAAATGTGGGACTATATGGGAATAGGGTATTCTGATTTGATAGAAAAGCTAATTAATCTTGGATTTGAAAGATATGAAATTAAAAACAGATTAACTATAAAAGAGTAATAGGAGATAATAATGTTCGGAAAAATTACGAGAGAAAAAGAAATTATTGCAGCAGTTGATAAAGCGATAAAAAAATGTATAGATAAAGGTATTCTTGAAATAGACAAAGAAGATATTCCGAGTATTCGAGTTGAAGTTCCGAGAGAAGAAAAATTCGGAGACTTCAGTGTAAATACTGCCATGCAGCTGGCTAAAAAAGCAAGATGCAATCCGAGGGTAATTGCAGAGAATATAATTGATAACATAGATACCAATAATACTTATATCAAAGACATAAGTATTGCAGGAGCGGGATTTATAAACTTTGTTCTTGACAATAGATGGCTTTATGACGAAATGAAAAAGGTTATTACCTTAAAGAGCGAATACGGTAAAGTCGTAACAGATAATCCGAAGAAAGTAAATGTTGAATACGTAAGTGCAAATCCTACGGGTCCTTTGCATATAGGTAATGCAAGAGGAGGAGCAATAGGAGATGTTATAAGCAATATTCTTTCTTGGGCAGGATGCGATGTAGTAAAAGAATTTTATTTAAACGACGCGGGAAACCAGATTATAAAATTCGGGCAATCTTTGGATGCAAGATATTTGCAGCAACTTGGCAAAAACGTTGATTTCCCTGAAGACGGTTATAAAGGGGATGATATAATTGACCTTGCAAAGGGATATATAGATATAAACGCCGATAAACTTTTACATGTAAGCGAAGAAGAAAGACAACATGAGCTTGTTGAATATGCTCTTGATAAGAACGTTACGAACATGATAAATGATTTAAAAGAGTACGGTATAAATTACGATGTGTTTTTCAGTGAAAAAACTCTTCATAATTCCGGAGCAATAAAAGATGTAATAGACAAAATGAGAGGAAACGGCGGTGTTTATGAAAAAGACGGAGCCCTTTGGTTTAGAGGAACTGAGTATGGACTTGAAAAAGATGAAGTTCTTGTAAGACAGAACGGAGTTCCTACTTATTATGCCGCAGATATTGCATATCATTATGACAAATTGGTAAAAAGAAACTTTGATTATGCAATAAACGTATGGGGTGCGGACCATCACGGTCATGTTGCGAGGTTGAAAAAAGCTATGGTGGCACTTGGGGTTGAAGAAGAAAGGCTTGATGTTATATTGATGCAGCTCGTTCATTTGGTTAAAAATAACGAAGCTCTCAGGATGTCTAAGAGAAAGGGAAATATATATACTCTTTCTGATTTGGTTTCGGAAGTTGGAAAGGATGCCGCAAGATTTGTATTTAACTTTAATAAGCCCAATACTCATATGGATTTTGATCTTGATCTTGCCATAAAAAAATCCAGTGAAAATCCTGTGTTTTACGTTCAGTATGCACATGCGAGAATTTGCAGTATTATAAGAAATATCAATAAAGATGTTAAGCAGGAAAATTTTGATTTGCTTAATAAAAAAGAAGAAATAAATCTTTTAAAGACGATTGCAAATTTCAGCGATGAAATAAAGAAAGCAAGCATTGATTTGGACCCTAGCAAGATTACCAAATACGCCATGGATTTGGCAAGCTCTTTCCACTCTTTTTATAATGCGCACAGGGTTATTGTCGATGATGAGAAGTTATTAAATGCAAGGCTTGCGTTGGTTATGGCAACAAGAGAAGTGTTGCATAATACTTTGACGATTTTGGGTGTGAGTGCTCCGGAACAAATGTAGAAAGAGGTTTATTATGATTGATAAAAGTATTACGGATATTGTAGATGATATCAGAAGAGAATCTGATGAAAAAAGCGAAGATGAAAGAGCTTTGTATCACAAAAATTGTGGTGAAACATTGATAGAAGCTTTGAAAATAAAATATGAGCTGGACATTGGCAGTAAAGAATTTAAGATGCTTGCTCCTTATGGCTTTGGATTGCAGCGGGGTAAAACTTGCGGAGCTTTTGCCGGATGTATAGCGGTAATAGGGTTGATGTTTGCAGAAGACAAACCTTCAACAAACGATAAGATGAAAGAGATTACAGGCAAATGGGTCGATTTATACACAGAAAGATTCGGATCTATAAATTGTGAATATGTAAGACAAAATCATATGGATCCCAAAAGAGGTTGTATAAATGTTCAAGAAGAGGCCGGAGAGTTGTTTGTAGAATTTATAAAAGAATATTTGTAATAAAAATACACTGTATTATAACAGTGTATTTTTTTGATTTTTGTTTGGCGGTAATGATTACCAAATATGAAGTAAATGCTGCATAGCAAGGCTTACACATGCTATACCAATCCAGCAGCATGCGCCCATAAAAATCGGTTTAATACCTGATTTTATAAGTTTTACGATATTTGTATTTAAACCTATTGCGGACATTGCCATTATAATAAAGAACTTGCTTAATTCTTTTATCGGGTCTGTTATCATAGGAGAGAGGTTAAATACCGTCGTTATAATTGCCGCGAGAACGAAGTACAAAATAAAAAACGGGAATATGCTTTTTAGGCTTACTTTATTTGCTTCGTTATTTTTTTCTTTTCTGGTTCTTAAAAATGCAAGGATTAAAGTTATAGGGATTATAGCGAGTGTTCTTGTAAGTTTTACTATTGTTGCGGATGAGAGGGTATTGCTTTTATGAATACCGTCCCAAGCTGCGGCAGCTGCCGTTACGGATGATGTGTCGTTTATTGCTGTTCCCGCAAATAAACCAAATCCTTCATTGCTAAGTCCGAGCATTGATCCCAAAGCGGGGAATATCAATGCTGCTATTATATTGAATAAAAATATAACTGATATTGCCTGTGCTATTTCTTCATCGTCTGCATCGATTACCGGAGCTGTTGCTGCGATTGCCGAACCTCCGCATATAGAAGATCCGACCCCTATAAGTGTAGAGATTTTTGATGGTATTTTTAGTATCTTACATAAAAGATACGCAATTATAAGTGATGTGGATATTGTTGATATAATTATGGGTAATGATTGTTTTCCCTGAATTAAAATATCCGTTATGTTCATTCCAAATCCCAGTAAAATAACCGCGTATTGAAGTATTTTTTTTGATGTGAAAGTTATTCCTTTTTGTAAGTTTGACTTATCTTTTATAAACATTGTTATTATCATACCCATCAATATGGCAAATACAGGGCCTCCTATTACAGGTAAGAGTTTACCCAAATACCAAGAGGGCAATGCGATTAAAATACAAATAAGCAATCCTTTTATATTTTCTTTAATAAACGTCATTTTTTTCTCCTTTTGATATATTCATTAAATTATTAATATAGTATCATGAAATATAGATAAATTAAAATTATAAATATTTATATATACATAAATATATGTTATCATATAGAATATTCGGAGGTATTTTATGTTGGATTTTAGGATTTATACTTTTTTGGAAGTTTGTAAACATATGAATATTACAAGAGCGGCGTGTGCTCTTAATATCACTCAGCCTGCGGTGACCCAGCATATTCAATATTTGGAGAAGAATTATGGAGTTAAGTTTTTTTCGTATAAATCCAAAAAATTGTATTTGACGAAAGAGGGAAAAATGTTTTTGAATTATGTTACCGCTTTAAATCATGATGATATAAAATTCAGGGAAGAAATATCAAATATTGAGACAAATGCAAAAAAATTGAATATCGGCGCTACATTGACGGTAGGTGAATATTTCATGCCGGATAAAATAAAGAAATATATGAATCAAAATAAAAATTCGGATATAAAGATGGTCGTTGCAAATACGAATGTTCTTCTTGAGTATTTAAATGAAGGAGCCATAGATTTTGCCGTAATAGAGGGATATTTCCCTAAAAATGAGTATGACTTTATTACTGTCTCTGCTGAGAATTATATAGGAATATGTTCAAAAAAAAGCAGGCTATGGGGTAAAAAAGTATCTCTTGACGATTTGCTGGATTATTGTATTATCGTAAGAGAGAAAGGCTCGGGAAGCAGAGAACTTATAGAAAAATATTTGGAAAGTAAGAATTTATCTTTTTCCGACTTTAAAAATATTATTGAAATAAGCAATATCAATTCAATCAAAAAGTTGGTAGCGG
>NZ_JAHZIA010000064.1:0-18033 GCF_019420015.1 Anaerofustis sp. | reverse complement strand
TTGTCGTAAGGGAAAAAGATGATGCGGAAGGTGTGGAACGAATTGATATTGACGGTTTTTCTATTAAGCATGATTTTACAATGATATGGAGGAAAAACAGCAAGTATAAAAAATACTATTATGAAATATTTGAAAAATTTATGAAATAGTTGTAAAATATAATAAATAGGGAGGTATTTTATGGAACAATCAAGGGTAGATTTAGCTGTTGAAAAATTCAAGAACGGTTATAATTGTTCGCAGTCCGTAGTTTGTACATATTGTGATTTATTGGGTATGGATGAAGAAACGGCATTTGCAATGTCAGAAGCTTTCGGCAGCGGTATTGCAAGAATGCAGGCGACTTGCGGAAGCGTTTGCGGAATGATTATGCTTGCCGGTCTTAAGAACAGTGACAAGAATTTGGGAAAATCAAAAACCAAGATACAATCTTTGGCACTGGGGAAAGATTTGGCAGACAAGTTTAAGGAAAAAAATTCAACTGTAGTTTGCAAAGAACTCAAAAGTATCGGAACGGACAAACCTCCAATAAGAAGCTGTGAAGGATGTGTAAGAGACAGCGCTCTTATTGTCGAGAAATATTTGTTGAAAGATTTTTTTGAATAATAAAAACCTGAATTGAAAGAGTCGATATGTCGGCTCTTTTTATTTATTTTGATTAAATGTATTTTTATATATCGGTTTGCTATATTAACAAATATATATGAGGTGTTTCATAAAAGGATATTTAGTTCATATACATTTAACATGAAAAACTTTATTAACAACACCAAAGAAAAATTGACAAAATCTCTTCAGTTACCGGAGGAGATTTTGTTGGAAAAATTAAATATAGAAATAATGGGCAATGATAAAATGAACATTATAAATCACAAAGGAATTATTTTTTACAGCCCCGAAAATATAAGAATAAACACTACTTCCGGGCTTTTATCTATAAACGGTAAAAACCTGATGCTTTCTACTCTTATAAGTGAGGAGCTTATTATAGACGGGGAAATTTTATCTATTGAGTATATTATTTGATTAGGAGTATGTCATGCTGATTTTAAGATTTTATCATTATTTTATGGGATATTGCTTGATTGAAGTAAAAGGACTTAATCCCGAGAAGTTTATCAATCTCGTTAATCATAATAATATATCCGTATGGGATATAGAAAAAAAAGATAAGACTACAATAACATTTAAAGTTATGATTGGCGATGTGAAAGTTACTGAGAAGATTGCAAAGAGGGCCCAGTATATACTGAGTATAAAAAGGGAATACGGAAATAAAATGTTTCTTAAGTCACTAAAAAAAAGAAAAGTTTTTATTTTTAGTGCCTTTTTAATTTCTTTGATAATTTTTGCTTTTTCATTTTTTATATGGGATATTGAAATTTCAGGAGGCAGCAGGATAGATACAACCGATATTATTTCGACATTGGAAGATGCGGGGTTTAAGGAGGGGTGCTATAAATACGGTATAGACAAAAAGGAAATATCAAAAGTTCTTTTAAACACTTATCGAGACTTGAGTGATGTCACTATAGAATATTACGGGACCAAGGCAAAAATAGAGTTAATAGAAAAAAATACGCCCATAAAAAAGTTCGATAAATCAAAAGCTGTAAATTTGGTTGCGGGCAAAAGCGGAAAAATTCAGAGTATAATAGCTTACAACGGTATAAAAAAGGTAAAAAAAGGCGATAAAGTAAAAAAAGGAGATCTTTTGATAAGCGGTAAGATAGGGTATGAAGATAAAGACGGAGACATGAAGTATTATCATATACATGCCATGGGAGATGTGTTCATTGAAAGCAGCTATGTATTTAAAGATATAATAATAAACCCGTATATAATAGACAGTGAAGAAGAATACGAAGAAGAAAAGAGCTATTCCTTTAAGAGTAGAAGGATAAACTATAAAAAAATCGTTTCGGGTAAAAACCATATTGCGGTGAGAGAAGAAAAAAGAAGATGTAAGTTACTTTTTATTCCTCTTCCTATGGAGCAAACACGTACAAAATGGTATAATATAGACAATTTAGTAAAAAAAGACAAAAAACAGATAGAAAATGAAGTAATAGAGCAGTTAAATAAAAGACAAAATATTGACAAAGATAACATAATTGATATATATTTAACTATTGATACGTTAGAAAATAACTATTACAGTATTACCGCAAAGGTAAAATTAAAGGAAAATATTGTTGAAGAAAAACAAATAAAAGTTTAAGGAGATTATATTGGAAAAATTTACCGATACATTAGGTATGCCGAGTGATATAACGGAAAGCGTAAATTTATTCGGAAGCAATGACAAATATATTATTTTAACCGAAAAACATTTTAATGTTAAAATAACTTTAAGAAACGGCGTTATAAACATAACGGGAGAAGACAGGAAAAGTGTGTTAAAAGCCAAAAAATTATTAAACTGTATGGTAAAGAGGGTAGAAGACAACTCTCTGATTAATGATCAGGCGTATAATTATTTGTTGAACTTGATAGAAGAAGATAAAAAAGATATAGACAAGTATGAACATATAATATGTTATACATTCAAGGGAAAGCCCATAAAAACAAAAACTATAGGTCAGAGTGCATTTATAAATGCAACAAGAAAAAACGATATTGTATTTTCCATAGGACCTGCGGGTACGGGGAAAACTTACTTAGCCGTAGCTTTGGCGGTCAAGGCTTTAAAGAGCGGTGATGTTTCCAGAATAATCCTTACAAGACCTGCTGTTGAGGCAGGGGAAAGTTTAGGATTTCTTCCGGGGGATTTAAAGGAAAAGATAGATCCTTATTTGAAACCTTTGTATGATGCTCTTTTTGATATAATGGGAAGTGAAGCGTACGAGAGGAATGTAAGCAGAGGCAACATCGAAATTGCTCCTTTGGCTTACATGAGAGGGCGAACTTTGAATAATTCTTTCATAATACTGGACGAAGCTCAAAACACGACCAGGGAACAGATGAAGATGTTTTTGACCAGGCTTGGAGAAGGTTCCAAAGCTGTGGTGACGGGTGATATTACTCAGGTGGATTTACCAAGCGGTAAAAAGTCCGGGCTTATATATTCTGAGAGAATATTAAATAAAGTTGAAGGAGTAGACTTTGTGCATTTGACGAAGAAAGATGTTGTAAGAAATCCGTTGGTACAAAGAATAATAGAAGCATATGAAACATACGAAACAAAAAAGCAAAGAGACTAATATTTCAATATTCTTTGAAAATATGAAAACAAATAAAAAAGTTAAGATATCAATCGCCATATCATTTTTTGTTTTGGCTTTTATCTTAACTTTTATAAGCGCTATACCCAAAAGGTATGATGTACAGGCAGGACAAGTTGCCGGAGAAGATATAATTGCGCCGAGAAAAATTGTAAACACTAAGCTTACCAACAACTTAAAAGACCAAGCTGTGGCACAAACTCCGAACGTATACGATTATATTCCGGGTACAAAAGATTCTGTTGTTGCAAATATCAACAATCTTTTTGAAGAGCTTGAAGATATTAACAAAAAGAATTTAAATGAAAAAAACATTCAAATATATAACAGTAAATCGGGTATAGACCTTACAAAGAGCACGTATGAGACTCTTTTGAATGAAGATTCTGAGAGTGTGAAAAATATACAAAAAGAGATAGTATCATATGTAGGTAATCTTTATAAAGATGAAATAGTATCCGATAAGATGGACGGGTACTATAAAAAAATAAACACCTACTTCAGAAACTCTTCTTTTAACAGAGAAATAAGTGATGCCTGTATAAACATAACAAAGGGTGCTTTGAAGGCAAATATGGTACTTAACGAAGATGCCACAAGTCAAGCCAAGTTAAATGCAAAAAACGCAGTTGAAGATATTGTTTATGAACCTGGAGAAGTTATTATAAAAAAAGGAGATATAATAACAGAGAATCAAATTGATGTTTTAAAAGAGGGGTTGATGATCAGAAGCGGTGTTTTTGATGATTATAAAACCATAATAGGTTTGGCATCTATGATTATTATGCTCATGATAATATATACCGTTTATTTAAGAACATTTCATAATGATATATATAACAATAATAAATTGCTTGCACTTATAGCAAGTCAGTTTTTGCTCATGATTATTCTTTCTCAAATAACAAGCTTATTTAATATATATTTAATACCTATATCAATTATGAGTATGACTTTGTGTATATTGATAGGGCCGAGAATTGCGATTAACACAAATGTATTTATGACTTTATTTTTGGCTGTTACGCTGGATATAAATACGGAGGCATTGTTGTTTCTTCTTCTTTCTGGTTTTGTCGGTATACTTTATATGCAAAGAGTTCAAGAGAGAAGCAAAATATATAAAGCTGCTTTGATAGTAAGTGTTTCTAATATGATAATAGTATTGATTTACAGTATACTCAGAAATACATTGGGGCTTAGTATGGTATATAATATCGTTTATGCCGGTATAAACGGTATTCTTTCTGGGATGATTTCTGTCGGTATGATGTTGTTTTGGGAATATTTGTTTAATATACTTACTCCGTTTAAACTATTGGAATTGTCAAGTCCGACAAACGAGCTTATGAGAAAGCTTATAAGCGGTGCTCCGGGAACTTATCATCACTGTCTTTTGGTAGGGAATTTAGCGCAGGAAGCCTGCAGTGAAATAGGAGCTAACGGACTTTTGGCAAGAGTCGGCGCATATTATCATGATATAGGAAAGAGCGAAAAGCCTTTATTTTTCAGTGAAAACCAGCAAAAAGGCAATAATCCGCACGATCATTTGGATCCCAATGTATCGGTAAGGATAATAAAAAATCATGTCAGTGACGGTGTATACCTTGCCAATAAATATAAATTGCCAGAGGAAATAATTGATTTTATAAAGACACATCACGGTAATACGCTCATTCAATATTTTTATTATAAAGAAAAAGAAAAAGGTGTGGAGCCTGATTTGAAAGCATATTCATATGACGGACCTAGACCTACCACGATAGAAACTTCCGTGGTTTTACTTGCGGACGGTGTTGAAGCTGCTGTTAAAAGCATGGATACCAGCGATAAAGAAAAGATACGTGAGATGATAGATAAGATAGTATCAAAGAAAATTACGGAACATCAGTTGGATAACTCACCTTTGAAAATGAAAGATATCGATACGATCAAAAAGACGTTTTTCAGAGTCCTTACTGGTGTATATCATGAGAGGGTTCAATATCCCGGACAGGAAAAAAACAATTAATTTAATTATGAGGTAACGGTTATGACAGAGGTTGAAGTATTATTTGATAACAGAAGTAAAAATGAAATTAGTAAAGAAACATATGATAAAATTGAAAATGCCATAGAAAAGACTCTTGAGTATGAGGATTTTAAAGAATCTTCGCAGGTGAGCGTGTCTTTGGTGGACGCTGAGGAAATAAAAAAACTCAACAAGTCTTACAGAAATGTCGACAAGGTTACGGATGTTTTATCTTTTCCGATGGATTTTGAAGAGGACTTTAAAGATGAAGTGGTAATACTAGGGGATGTTGTGCTATGTGTCGATAAGGCGGTGGAGCAGGCAAAAGAATACGGGCACAGTATTGACAGAGAAGTTATATATCTTACCGTACATTCTATTTTACATCTTTTGGGATATGATCATATGGAGGAAGATGAAAAGAAAGAAATGCGTTTTCATGAAGAAGAAGTAATGAAAATATTGAATTTATCCAGAGATTAAGGAGTTATTATGATTGGACATTTAAAAAGATTATTTAAGAGTTTTAAATATGCATTTCATGGAGTTGAATATAATTTTAAGACTCAGCAAAATTTCAAAATACATTGCACATGTGCGGTTATTGCGGTAATAGGAGCGTTGCTGTTGCATTTTTCCTATTATGAGTGGTTGGTTTTGGCATTTACAATATTTCTTGTGATAATATTGGAAGCGGTTAATACAGCCATAGAAGAAGCCGTTAACTGTGCGACGAAGGAAATGAACGAGAATGCCAAAAGAGCCAAGGATTCTGCTGCTTGTGCGGTTTTAATAGGTGCCTTTATGTCTTTGGTGATAGGTGCGGTTTTATATATACCTAAAATAATTAATTTGATATGGGGTTAAATATGAATAATAATTTTAAAAGCGGATTTATATCAGTAGTGGGGAGAACGAATGTAGGTAAGTCTACCTTGCTTAATTTATTGATAGGACAAAAGATATCTATAATTTCAAACAGACCTCAAACGACACGAAATAATATAAGATGTATAAGAACTACAGATACATCGCAAATGGTTTTTATAGATACTCCGGGGTTTCATAAGCCTAAAAGTAAATTGTCAGATTATATGGTGGAAGTTGCGGGAGAATCTTTTAAAGAGGTTGATTTAATTCTTTTTTTAGTTGAAGAAGATTTGGAAATCGGCAGAGGTGATGGATTTTTACTTGAGAAGTTAAGTAAAGAAAGTACACCTGTGGTTCTTGTTATAAATAAAATAGATAAGATAAATAAAGAGGATATTCTAACGAAGATAAAACTATACGAAAAATATGATTTTATAAAGGATATAGTTCCTATAAGTGCATTTAAAGGGGAAAATATCGATACCCTTGTTGATGTAATAGAAAAGTATCTTCCAGTGGGACCGATGTATTTTCCAGAAGATATGGTTACCGACAGAAGCGAAAGATTTGTTGTAAGCGAAATTATACGTGAAAAAATACTAAGGTCACTAAAAGAAGAAATCCCTCACGGAACAGCAGTGGAAATAATGTTGATGAAAAAGAGGGAAGACAAAAATTTGTATGATATTGAAGCCAATATATACACCGAAAGAGAAAATCATAAAAGAATAATTATCGGTAAAGGCGGAAATATGCTTAAAAGAGTAGGCTCTTTGGCAAGAAAAGAAATAGAAGAGATGCTTGGTGCAAAGGTAAATTTAAAATTATGGGTAAAAGTAAGAGATGAGTGGAGAGATAAACCAAGCGTGTTAAATTCACTCGGATACAATAAGAAGGATGAACTTTAATATATGAGTGCTATAAAATATGAATTAATAAAAGAAGATAAAAGAAGCGGAGCGAGGGTTGGTAAAATCATAACCCCACATGGAGAAATACCAACTCCTATATTTATGCCTGTCGGAACAAGAGCGACGGTTAAAGCAATGCTTCCGGAAAGTTTGAAAGAAATAAATGCAAAAATCATACTCGGAAATACATATCATTTATATTTAAGACCCGGAGATGATATTGTGAAAAAGGCGGGCGGTCTTCACAGGTTTATGAATTGGGATAGACCAATACTTACGGACAGCGGCGGATTTCAGGTGTTTTCGTTAAGTAAAACCAATGATATAACCGAAGAAGGAGTTACATTCAGAAGTCATATTGACGGAAGCAAGCACTTTATAACTCCTGAGAAATCTATGGAAATTCAAAATAATTTAGGTTCGGATATTATGATGGCTTTCGATGAATGTGTGTATTACGGTGCGGATAAGAATTATACGAAAGAATCTATGGAAATGACGACAAGATGGGCCAAGAGATGTAAAGCCGCACATAAGAACACCGATAGACAGGGGCTTTTTGGTATTGTTCAAGGAGGAATGTATAAAGATCTTAGAAAAGAATCCGCAAAGCAATTGGTTGATTTGGATTTTCCCGGATATGCCCTTGGAGGACTCAGTGTGGGAGAGCCTATGGATGTAATGTTTGATCTTTTGCATTATACGACACCTCTTCTTCCAAAGAACAAACCTAGATATCTTATGGGGGTTGGCAGTCCCGATGCTCTTTTGGAAGGCGTTCAAAGCGGTATAGATATGTTTGATTGTGTGCTTCAAACGAGAATGGCGAGAAACGGAACCGCACTTACAAGCAAGGGGAGAGTAACTTTAAAAAATGCAAAATATAAAGAAGACTTTACGCCTTTGGATCACAAGTGTGACTGTTATGTTTGCAGAAATTACACAAGAGCATATTTGAGGCATTTGGTAATTTGCAAAGAAATTTTGGCAAGTATGTTGGTAAGTTATCATAATCTGTATTTTACATTGAAACTCATGGAGAATATCAGAAAGTCTATTATGGAAGATAGATTTTTGGAATTTAAGAATGAGTTTGAAGAGGAATATGGTATAAAATAAATATTTATTTAAGGAGAGTAGTAATGTTAACACAATTTATAACAATAGGTGTTTTGCTTGTTTTGATGGTTGGGATAACATGGTTTGTTTCAATTAAACCGCAGCAAAAAAGGTTTAAAGCTCATCAACAATTATTAGACGATTTGAAGTGCGGTGATAAGGTAATGACTGCCGGCGGATTTATCGGTAAAATAGCCGAAGTGGAAGAAGACTATGTTATTTTGGCTCTTGATCCCGACGGTGTTAAAGCGAAGATAAACAAGCAATCAATCGTGTCGAATATGACGAATAGTCAAGATATTGATTAAAAGACGCTTTTTAAGCGTCTTTTTTATTAAGAAAACAGGTCTCCGCAGACCATTCTTTCTGTCCATCGTATAAAAGTTTGGTATGAAACATTGAGGCGTTTTGCAGCTTTTCGTGAAGAAATGCTTCCGTTTTGCCACAAGTCGTATAGGTCGAAAAATTCATTCGGGATTGTAAGTCTCGGTCGACCGAATTTGCCTCCTCTTTCCTGTGCTGCCCATATTCCTTCCATTTGTCTTTGTTTGATGTTTTCTCTTTCTGATTGTGCAACGTAGCTTAAAAGCTGCAGTACTATATCTGCAATTAATGTTCCGGTAAGATCTCTTCCTTCTCTGGTATCAAGTAAAGGCATATCTATAACAACTATATCTATATGTCTTTCCTTTGTCAGAGATCTCCATTGTTCTAAAATCTCGTCGTAATTTCTGCCGAGCCTGTCAATGCTTTTTACAACCAAAACATCTCCCTTTTTCATCTTTCGCAGAAGCTTTTTGTAATTTGGTCTGTTAAAATCCTTTCCGCTGAATTTGTCGACCACAACGTTTTTTTCTTCGACAGGAAAATTTTTCATTGCTTCAAATTGTCTGGCAACGTTTTGGTCCTTTGTTGAAACTCTTACATAATCGTAGATTTTCATAAAAATAATACCTCCGTTTTTTTATTTTTCCTAATAAAAGGAAATATATTTTTTATTCTAAAGGTATATATTTCTATGTTTGGATTTTTAATTATACATTGAATAAATTTACATATAATATAAGGTTTATTTAATTTTAAGCGTTCTTTGTAGATGTATAATATGCATATATTCTAACCTTTGAGAAGATTTCCTTTATCCGAATAATAGGGTTTATGGCAAATAATATAACGAGTATCTTTTAATTTATGCATATTAGTGTATATAAATTTAGAATTGTGTTGTTTTGATAATCATAAAACAGAAAAGTATGTCATTGTTAATGAGTATAAAATAACTGTTATGTAAATGTTCAGATATTATTTGAAAATATTTTTTGATTGATTTAGAGAAAAAGATAGTTTTTCGTATAACAGAAATTACAAATTATATTAAGAAAACAGATGTGATATCCTTATTGGATTTTCTTGGTTGATTTGAGTAGGTATTATAGATGTTTAGAGGCAGTGAAAATTCGGTAATTATTTTTTGATTTCACATTTGTTTGTTGGGAATGAATATGAGATAAAAAGAAAGTGACAGCATGAATGATTATAAGAATGCATAAATAGCATACGGGGAATATCGAATAGGCGGTGAATACTTTATATAATATTCTTTGTGAGATGATAAAATAAAATTTATAGCGGATAATGTAAAAATAACTTTAAAAAACTTGACAGATATGTTTTAATTAGTAATATTGATTTACGATAGATTCTTATATTGCCTTAGGGAAGATAATTCTTTGAGGGGATTATAAGAGGTAGATGAAAAATATATGATAGATAAAATGAGGAGGATAATATGATAAAGGGGTTAAAGAGAATATTTGTTATCTTATTTTTAAGTATATTTATGACTACATTGTTACCTGGGATAAACGATGTGGATAAAGGATATGAGTATTCTACAATGGGGAGTGTTTATGCCGCTTCAAAGTCTGTAAAGATAGGAGCTCCAAAAGGGCTTAAGGCAACTGCGGGCAGCAAAAAAGTAAGTGTTTCTTACAAGAATGTTAAAGGTGCAAAGAAATACGAGATATATCGTTCGACTAAAAAGACAAAAGGATATAAGAAGATTAAAACCACGACTTCTTCTAAATATACCGATAAGAAAGTAAGTGTAAACAAAAAGTATTATTATAAAGTAAGAAGTGTAGGAATCAAAAATAAAAAGAGTTCTTTTTCAAAACCTGTTCTTTCGGGGAAAGTAAAGAAGAGTTCTTCAAGTATTGTATATATAACCAAAACGGGGAAAAAGTATCATAAAAGAAAAAGTTGTGTTCAAAAACCCATAAAAACGTCTTTATCAAAGGCGAAAAAAATGAAATATACTCACTGTAAAAAATGTTACAGATAATACATAAATAGAGCTTAACCTTGAATTGTGTTTAGTGTTTTAAACTCATGCATTAAAAGAGAGAGTGTGAGAGTGATTTTGTTTTAAATTTGTTTTATGTAGGAGGTTTTATGTTTTATACGGTTCCCGATTATTATGATAAGTTTTATTGTCTGGCCGATAAATGTCCGGCAACATGTTGTGCCGGGTGGCAGATTGTGATAGATGAAGAATCGTTAAAAAAGTACATTGAAAGAAAGGATATTTTGGGACAAAGGCTTAAAAAGTCCATCGATTTTGATAACGGGATATTTAAGCAGTTTGGTGGTAGATGTGCTTTTTTAAATGAGGAAAATCTTTGTGACATACATATTGAAGCGGGAAAGGATATGATGTGTGAAACCTGCAGAAATTATCCTAAACATATTGAGGTTTATGATGATGAAAAAGAAATCTCGCTTATGCTTTCATGTCCGGTGGTTTCGAAAATCATACTGGAAAATAAGGATATCGTAAGATTTGTTACAAAAGAAGATAAGAAGAATGAAGCGGCAGAGGAAGATGATTTCGATATATTTTTATATTCCGCTTTATTGGAAAGTCGTAAAGTTATTTTCAGTGTTATTCAAAACAGAAAAGAGGATATTTATCTCAGAATGAGAAAGGCGTTGATTCTTTCTTATCATATACAAAAATGCATTGACAATAATAATATTTTTAATATTGAAAATGTATTGGAAGATTTTATCCATAAGAAGTATCCTTTATCGCTTTTTGATACCTTTGAAACTAAGCCGAACAAAGAAAAGGTTTTGGAATTACTGAGACTTTTGGGTAAGTTGGAAGTTATGGATGATAGATGGCAAAAGGATTTGAATATTTGGGAAGATACTATAGTCGGTTTGTCAGATAAGGATTTTGATAAAAATGCCCTTTCGGAAACTGTATTGGAACAAATACTTGTATATTTTGTGTTTGCTTATTGTACAAAAGCCGTATATGATTATGATTTCTTTTCAAAAATAAAATTTTCCGTTATAAGCACGATAGTATGGGAGAGTATATGTAAGGCAGAAAAGATATTGATTTTGAAAAGCGGAAATAATCAATATTTTAAAGATAAGATTTTGGAGATTGCTTGGAGGTTTTCCAGAGAGTTGGAGCATTCCGATATTAATATAGAGAAAATGGAAGAGCTCATACAAGGAGTAGATTTGTAAATATGTTAAAATAAATGATGAGAATAAACAGGCTGTTTGTTTTACAGTCTGTTTATTTTAATAATCTGAAGTTATTTTTGTTAAACTCTATTATTCCTTCTTTTTGCAGTTTTGAAAGTTCTCTTGACAGAGCGCTTCTGTCTACGGCAAGAAAATCCGCAAGTTCCTGCCTCGAGAATGGTATTGTAAAGCTTTGTTTTTTATTTTGAGCTGCTTGATTTGAGAGAAATGAAAGTATTTTTTCTTTCGTTGAGCGCTTCGATAAATATTCTATTTTTCTGTTTAGTACAAAAGTTTTGTTCGCCATTATGTTAAGCAGGTTTTGTAAAAAAATGATATTATGATTTTGTATGTCATTTGTTTTATTGGTATTATTTATATTCATAAGCAGAACTTTTGAATCAGTATCGGAAATCACGCTTACGTTTAGAGGGGTATCCTGTAAAAAGGTGAATATCTCCGCGAAGATTTCTCCGGGTTCTATTACGGAAATAATGTTTTGATTTCCCCAAAAATCCTCATTTACTATTTTTATCTTGCCTTCCAATACAATTCCGAATTTGTTTATATTATCGCCTTTATGATATATATAGTTATTTTTTGAGAATGTTTTTATTGTTCCATTCGATGATGATATGATATCTTTGATTTCCTTTTTATAAAGACTTTTAAATATTGGATATGGTTTGATATTATCTAAAATTTTATTCATTTTTTTCTCCTGTTGTTGCATTTGCAACGTTATTATTGTTTGTATTATATTAAAATACATTAATAAAAGCAAAGGATTATTTGGAGGAAGATTATAATGATAAGAAAAATAATAAAAATAGATGATGAAAAATGTAACGGATGCGGACTTTGTGCCAAGGCTTGCCATGAAGGAGCCATAGAAATGATAAACGGCAAGGCCAGATTGATGAGAGACGATTATTGTGACGGTTTGGGGGATTGTTTGCCTGTGTGCCCTACGAATGCCATATCTTTTGAAGAAAGAGAAGCTTTGCCGTACGATGAAAAAGCCGTAATAGAAAATCAGAAAAACAAAAAAGCTCCTTTGGCATGCGGTTGTCCGGGGAGTAATTCAAAAAGAATAGTAAGAAGTGAAATTAAAACAGGCGATACTTCTTTTGATGTAAAAAGTCAGCTTTTTCAGTGGCCTGTGCAGATAAAGCTTGCACCTGTCAATGCAGATTATTTTGACGGGGCGAAGTTGCTTATTGCAGCTGATTGCAGTGCATATGCTTACGGGAATTTTCATAATGAATTTATAAAAGAGCACATCACCCTTATAGGATGCCCAAAACTGGATGATACAGATTACAGTGAGAAGCTTGGGGAAATAATAAAAAGAAACGATATTAAGAGTGTGACTGTTACGAGAATGGAAGTTCCGTGTTGTGGAGGAATAGAGTCTGCGGTTAAGACAGCTATACAAAAAAGCGGTAAAATGATTCCTTGGCAGGTGATTACAATATCTACAGAGGGAGAAATAACAGACAGAATATAAAAGAGCGTAAAAGCTCTTTTTTATATATTTCCATAATTATATAAATCATTAAAATATTAAAGGTTGTTATTTAAGATGAGATTGTTGATAGGCGTTTTGCAGGCATTGATTCTTTTAATATAACCGTAATAGTTCAAACTTTATGTGTTCTATTGTGATAATTTGTCTTTTATGATAAAATTATAAATTATTATGCGTGTTAATGAGGAGAAGGTCAATGAGAAGAAGAAAATCAAAAAAGAGTTTTGTAGTAGGATTAATTGCTTTTTTTATATTAATGGGACTTCTCATTGGTGGGGTGATGTTTTTTATTTTAAATATAGGAAATGTAAGTACTGCCAATTCATCGCCTGTAAATAACACTCAAGACAGCGAAGATGGCGGTTTGTTTTCCGGGTTGTTTAAGAAAGAAAAGGAAGATGTTTTTAGGGATAAGAAAATCTTTATTGAGAATATAAATGATAAGGACACCTTTAAAAAAGGAGAGATAATCAATTTAAACATAAGAGCAAAAGATATATTTGAAGACGGTAATACATCTGTTTTTATAGGGCTTTACAATAAAAACAAAAATGAAAATGTTTTTGATAAAACAATAGACAATGTTACGGGAGAAATAAGTGAAGCTATTCGTATCGACACCGGGAGTTTGAGTCCCGGGGAATACTATATAGATGCAATTATAAGCGACACGACAAAGGATGACATTGATTTGCTCGATAACGGATGTGTATACAGTGTCACTGTTTTAATAAAATAATTTTAAAGGCTGCATGGATATTGTTCGTGCAGTCTTTTTTTATTTAATCAAATCAAGTTATAAATTACATTTATTTGTTAAATTTTTACAAAATATCTCAAGTAAATTGTATAAACTTTTTACGGGGTGGTAACATGAAGAAGATTTTAGGATGTTTTGTTATTTTATTTTGTATTTTGAATTTCATTTTTGGCGGGATAAACGTTTATTTGTGTATGGGAAACAGCGACATGCAAAGTATAAATTATGTATTTATGGCTTTTTTTGCATTAAGCGTCATATTTACCTTTATATGTATAAAAAAATATGTAAAATTCTAGAAAAAGCTGGATTATTTCCTTTAAATGGTATAAAATATATTGCGTAAGTGTTTTTATTATACGAAGTTTTTTTGATGTGTAAAAAAATATTTGAAATGTTGATTTTTATTGACATTGAAAGGTTTTTTTGTTACACTTTTTAGGCTAACTGTGAGAAGGAGTTGTAAAAATGCTTGATGAAATATCAAAAGCTCAGTATCTGGTAGGTACAAAACAGACTTTAAAAGCTGTTGAACAGCACAGGGCTTCAAAGGTTTTTGTAGCTAAAGACACAGATGAAGCAATAAAGAACAAGGTAATAAAAACCTGTAAAAAGAATCATGTGGCAATAGAAGAAGTGGACAAAAAAGAAGAATTGGGCAAAGCATGCAACATAAGCCTTTCGGCAGCTGTTGCTTGTATATTAAAAAACGAGGAAGGAGGAATAAGGTTTAATGCCAACAGTTAATCAATTAGTTAGAAAAGGAAGAAAAGACTTAGTTTACAAAACTAAATCTCCTGCTCTTAAATCTAACCCTCAAAAAAGAGGAGTGTGCACAGTTGTAAGAACTGCTACACCTAAAAAACCTAACTCAGCTATGAGAAAGATTGCCAGAGTAAGACTTGTTAACGGTATGGAAGTAACTGCTTACATTCCAGGTATAGGTCATAACTTGCAAGAACACAGCGTTGTTATGGTTAAAGGTGGTAGAGTAAAAGACTTACCAGGTGTACGTTATAAGATTATTAGAGGAGCACTTGATACTCAAGGAGTTGCTGACAGAAAACAATCTAGAAGTAAATACGGTGCTAAGAAATAATTTATAATGTGTTAAAACTATAAGGCAAGCCTTATACCTATATACGTGATATATAGAGCACAACGATAAATTAAAGTTATCGAGTACCAATGAAAAAATTTAAATTATTAGGAGGGAAGTACAGTGCCAAGAAAAGGTCCAGTACCAAAGAGAGAGGTGCTACCTGATCCGATGTATAATTCAGTTTTGGTAACTAAGTTACTTAACAATGTTATGCTTGACGGGAAAAAAGGTGTAGCACAAAAAATTGTTTACGGTGCATTTGACATCGTAGCTGAAAAAACAGGAAAAGAACCATTAGAAGCTTTTGAAGAAGCTTTAAATAACATTATGCCTTCACTTGAAGTTAAAGCCAGAAGAGTTGGTGGTGCAACATACCAAGTTCCAATGGATATAAGACCTGAAAGAAGACAAACATTAGGTCTTAGATGGCTTGTAACTTATACAAGAGCAAGAGGCGAAAAAACAATGAAAGAAAGATTGGCTGCTGAAATTATTGATGCTATCAATAATACGGGAGCTTCAGTTAAAAAGAAAGACGATACTCATAGAATGGCAGAAGCTAATAAAGCTTTCGCACATTTTAAATGGTAAGGTGAATAAAAGATGGCTAGAGAGTTTAGTTTAGATAAAGTAAGAAATATCGGAATTATGGCTCATATCGATGCTGGTAAAACCACTACTACAGAAAGAATCTTGTACTATACAGGAAAGATCCACAAGATTGGGGAAACTCATGAAGGTGGGGCGCAAATGGACTGGATGGAACAAGAGCAGGAAAGAGGTATTACAATTACCTCTGCCGCTACAACATGTCATTGGAAAGGTCATGAAATCAACATTATCGATACTCCCGGACACGTTGACTTTACGGTAGAAGTTCAACGTTCACTAAGAGTACTTGACGGATCTGTTGCCGTTTTCTGTGCTAAAGGCGGGGTTGAACCTCAAAGTGAAACAGTATGGAGACAAGCAGATAAATACAATGTACCAAGAATCGCTTTCGTAAATAAAATGGATATTATGGGAGCGGACTTCTATAATGTTGTAAACATGATAAGTGAAAGACTTGGAGCAAATCCTGTTCCTATTCAATTACCTATCGGTAAAGAAGAAGATTTTGTCGGTATTATCGACTTGGTAAAAATGAAAGCTTTCATTTACAACGATGATGAAGGAAACGATATTTCAGAAGAAGAAATTCCTGCTGATATGGCAGATAAAGCTGAAGAATACAGAGAAAAATTACTGGAAGAAATTTCGGTAAACAGCGAAGAAATAATGGAAAAATATCTTGAAGGTGAAGAAATTTCTGAAAAAGAAATTATCGCGGCTTTAAGACAAGGTGTTTTAAATCTTGACTTTATTCCTGTTCTTTGCGGTACGGCATTTAAAAACAAGGGTGTTCAAATGTTAATAGACGCTATTGTTAATTTGATGCCTTCACCACTTGATGTACCTGCTATGATAGGGCATGATCCTAAAACAGGTGAAGAAATGGAAAGACATCCAAGTGATGACGAACCATTCTCTGCATTGGCATTTAAAATTATGTCTGACCCATTTGTTGGTAAACTAGCGTTTACAAGGGTATATTCAGGAACTCTTAACAGTGGTTCTTATGTATACAATTCAACAAAAGGTAAGAAAGAAAGAGTTGGACGTATTTTAAGAATGCATGCCAACGACAGAAAACAAATAGATGAAATAAGAACAGGTGACATAGTAGCTATTGTTGGTTTAAAAGATACAACAACAGGGGATACACTATGTGCTGAAAATGCACCTGTACTTCTTGAATCGATAGAATTCCCGGATCCTGTTATCTCGGTAGCTATTGAACCAAAAACTAAAGCAGGACAAGAAAAAATGATTGCGGCTTTAGTAAAATTAGCAGAAGAAGACCCTACATTCAGATTCAAAACAGATGAAGAAACAGGTCAGACAATTATAGAAGGTATGGGTGAACTTCATCTTGAAATTATCGTTGACAGACTTCTTAGGGAATTTAAAGTAGAAGCTAATGTAGGAAAACCTCAGGTTGCATTTAAAGAAACAATTACCAAACCTGCAAGATCTGATTATAAATATGCTAAACAATCAGGTGGTAGAGGTCAATACGGTCATGTTGTTATTGAAATCGAACCTAACGAAGAAGGCAAAGGATATGAATTTGTCAGCGAAATCGTTGGGGGTGCTATTCCTAAGGAATACATCGAGCCTGTAAGCAAAGGTATCCAAGGAGCTATGGAAAACGGTATAGTTGCAGGATACGAAGTATTAGATGTAAAAGTAAGATTGGTTGACGGTTCTTATCATGATGTCGACTCATCTGAAATGGCATTTAAATTAGCCGGATCTATGGCATTCAAAGAAGCTATGGCAAAAGCCGGTCCGGTATTGGTTGAACCTATATTTAAAATCGAAGTTGTTGTTCCTGAAGAATATTTGGGAGATGTTATGGGTGACTTAACTTCAAGAAGAGGTAAGATTGAAGGTATGGAACTTAATAACGGGGTTCAAACTTTGAGAGGTTTTGTACCATTATCTGAAATGTTCCAATATACAACTGACTTAAGAAGTAAGACTCAAGGTAGAGGAACTCACACATTGACTTTCTCTCATTATGAGGCAGCACCTCAAAGTATGTTGGATAAACTTAAAAATGAATAATTAAATATATTTTATAATTAAGGAGAAATAAAAAAAATGGCAAGAGAAAAATATGAAAGAACCAAACCACATGTTAATATCGGAACAATCGGTCACGTTGACCACGGTAAAACGACATTAACAGCAGCAATTACAAAAGTTTTACACGAAAGACTTGGAACAGGTGATGCAGTAGCATTCGAAAACATCGATAAAGCACCTGAAGAAAGAGAAAGAGGTATTACAATTTCAACAGCTCACGTTGAATATGAAACAGAAACAAGACACTACGCTCACGTAGACTGCCCAGGAC
>NZ_JAHZIA010000063.1 GCF_019420015.1 Anaerofustis sp. | reverse complement strand
TATAGGATATGTCTATATAATATAATGGTCGAGGTGAAGGGACTCGAACCCCCGGCCCCATGGTCCCAAACCACGTACGCTACCAACTGCGCTACACCTCGACTTGACACAGGTAATATCTTACAGTAAAACATTAAAAAAGTCAAGTAATTTATAAAAAAATTTTAACAAAAATTCTTTATTTTTTCTGTGATTTTATATCCTGTTTTTTTACTCTGTTTAGGCTGTCTTTTCGGAGTTTTCTTTTGTTGTATACCTTTCATTGTTCTGATTTTTTTCGTATAGATACCAAGGAAGGTAAGCTATAAAAGCTATGAGAACGGAAAGGAACATCATTATAAACATAAGACCGACGCCGCCTGCGAAATCGTAAATAACCTTTGGAATAAGGCTTATTGTCGGTATCAGATAATTTATTCCGCTTACCAAAGTCAAAAGACCGTTAAGACTTATCATGAATATGATAAAGGCAGAGTAATTGATTAAAGATGTTATGCTTTTTATGTTGTGATATTCTATGAATACAAAATAAATGAGGGAAAACACCACGAATATATTGCATATAAAGAACTGATAGAATTTGAAGTGTGTTATGCCGTATCCTCCGAAGTCTGCCAATATAAGGTTACTTACTGAAAAAAAGGATATGAAATAAAACAGGTCAAAAAATATTTGTTTTTTCCCGAAAAACAAAAGTACTGACAGTACCATAGCTATAAATGTAAAGTCGAAAGGGATGGCATATATTATATTGCTTTCTCCTCTTTGGGCGTAGTTCCAGACTATATTTACTGTTTCAGACAGGAATGCAGGGAAAGCGAATAAGAGATAGTACCATCTTCCGCTTCCGTTTCTTCTGATTGTTTTTCTTCTTATAAAAATAAATCCCAACAAAAAAACACATATTAAAAGGGTGATGATATGTACTTGAGAAAATCTTTCAAAAGTTGAAGTTATATTTTGTCCGCTTAAAAAATTCATATTATACTCCTTAGATTATATTATTAAAAACATTTCTTGCTTTTGGTTCGTTATTTGAAATTGGAAACATAAACAAGAAAGACCATATGTTTCAATGGAAAACAAAGGACGGTTATATGTGATTATTTATATGTCCGGTGTTTTTTCCTTTTTCATTATAACATTAAATGGAAGATTTGTATTGCATTTTTGTTATATTGGTGTAAACTAATATAAAAAGAATATTAAAACTCAGGAGGAGCGAAATGAATACCATTTGGCATAATATTGACGATTCCAGAATAAAAGCGGAGGACTTCATAGCTTTCATAGAGATACCGAAAGGAAGCAATGTAAAGTATGAGCTTGACAAAGAAACGGGATACATTATAGTAGACAGGATTTTATACACATCGACTCATTATCCCGGAAATTACGGTTTTATTCCGAGAACTTACGGAGACGACGGGGATCCCCTTGACGTAATAGTTTTGTGCAGTGAAAAGATTCAACCCACAAGTCTTATAAGATGTTATCCAATAGGTGTTTTAAACATGATTGATGACGGAGAAAACGACGAAAAGATAATAGCGATACCTTTTAACGATCCGACTTACAATCATTGTAAAAGCATAAACGATCTTCCAAGTCATATCTTTGACGAAATACAACATTTCTTCAGTGTTTACAAGACTTTGGAACATAAAGAAACCACGGTTGAAAAGACACTTGGGGATAAAGAAGCAAAAGAAGTTATAAACAGAGCGATAGAAAATTACAAAAAGAAATTTTAAAAAAAGGTTATAATGCTCTTAAGGGGTGTTGCCCTTTATAAACCCCACGACTTTTTTGACTGTTTACTGTTTTGAAAAAACAGCTGAGTTTTTTATAAAAACTCAGGAAGCTGGAAGCTTTAAACAACATGAGCGATTTTTAAGAAAAAATTGCGAATACAAAAGTTTATTTTATTTATGATTTCTATAAATTATACATAAAACGGCGCCACTGGGCGTGGAGCCTTTAACGATTTTGACGCCTGCGTAAAACTCTGCCCGAGTTTTACTGGCGGAAAATCTATCCCCATCCCTTTCATTGAAAAAGGGGGT
>NZ_JAHZIA010000062.1:17136-24115 GCF_019420015.1 Anaerofustis sp. | reverse complement strand
CCCTCGACCTCTAGCGTGACAGGCTAGCATTCTAACCAGCTGAACTACCGAGCCGTAAAATAAAAAGACTTTTTGGTGACCCCTAGGAGAATCGAACTCCTGTTTTCGCCGTGAGAGGGCGACGTCTTAACCGCTTGACCAAGGGGCCTTATCAACAGTCCTTTTATATTATACATGAAAAAAATGTAAATGCAAGCATTTTTTTTATTTTGAGGATTTTTTTTGTTTAGTTTTTGAAATATGCTTTTAAAAAGGGTTATTTATTGTTGTATTTTTTGTTAATAGAGGAAAGGGATGAGGGAAGTATGTTTTTTATTTATATAATTTAAATACAATATTGTAATGATTGTTTTTTAATGATATAATCATCATGCAAACCCAAAGAGGTTTCTGAAGGTGAGCGACAAATCAATTTTAACTCTAAGCCTAAAGTGATAATCTAAGGGTGAAGAATAAATTATATAATATTATTATGTATTTTATCTCATGCTTTAGGCATGGGATTTTTATTTGGAGGTATTTTTGAAGAAGGTTATAGATAAACTTTATAATCAAAAATCATTGTCAAAAGATGAATTTATATATTTACTGGATAATATAGACGATAAAAACAGCGAGTATCTTTTTTCTTTGGCTAGAGAAAGAAGAAAAGAATTTTACGGAAATGATATTTATATAAGAGGTCTTATAGAGTTTACAAACTACTGTAAAAACGATTGTTATTACTGCGGTATAAGGTGTTCAAATTCTAAGACCGAAAGATACCGCTTGTCGAAAGAAGATATCCTTAACTGTGCAGAAGAAGGTTATAAACTGGGGTTTAGGACTTTTGTTCTTCAAGGAGGGGAAGACCCTTATTTTACCGATGAAAGAATGGTTGAAATAATTTCTTCTTTAAAGGAGAGATATCCCGATTGTGCACTGACTTTATCTGTCGGTGAAAAAAGTTATGAGAGTTATAAAAAATATTTTGATGCGGGAGCTGACAGATATCTGCTTCGTCATGAAAGCGCAGACGGTGAACACTACTCAAAGCTACATCCTAAGGATTTATCTTTGGATAATCGTAAGAGATGTCTTTATGATTTGAAAAAGATAGGATATCAGGTGGGTACGGGCATTATGGTTGGATCGCCTTATCAAAATAGCGCTAACGTAGCAGATGATTTGATTTTTATTAAAAAACTAAATCCTCATATGGTTGGGATAGGTCCTTTTATTCCTCATAAAGATACTCCATTTAGGGATAAAGATAAAGGCAGTCTTAAACTTACATTGATTCTTTTGGGAATAATACGTTTAATGATTCCGCCGGTTCTGCTTCCTTCGACTACTGCTTTGTCAACTATAGATAAAGAAGGAAGAGAGAAGGGGATTTTGGCGGGAGCGAATGTTATAATGCCAAACCTATCTCCTGTAAGCGTGAGGGAAAAATACATGCTTTATGACAACAAGGCAAATACCGGTCAAGAAGCTGCGGAAAGCCTTGAAATTTTGAAAAACAGTATGAAAAAGATAGGTTACGATATTGTGTCTGACAGAGGAGACAGTTTGGTAAAATAATTTTTTGATAAAAAATACATTTTAAATGAGTTAAAATATAATTTGCGAATATTACGGAAATTAAATTATATATTCTGTATAAAATCAATTGAGAAAAGGAGATAATACTATGAATATAAAATATGATATTATGTCACCAAAAGCGGAAGAGTTTATAAACAACGATGAGATTTTAGATACTCTTAAATATGCAGAGGAAAATAAACATAACGAAAAGCTGATTGATGAAATTCTTGAAAAAGCAAGGAAGAAAAAAGGTCTTTCTCACAGAGAGGCTACTGTTTTGCTTGATTGTGATATAGCAGAAAAAAATGAGGAAATATTTAAGCTTGCAAAGGAAATAAAAGAAGAATTTTATGGAAACAGGATAGTTACTTTTGCTCCTTTATACTTATCAAACTACTGTGTAAACGGATGTACGTATTGTCCTTATCATTATAAAAACAAGCATATATGCAGGAAGAAGCTTACGCAGGAAGAAATAAAAAGAGAAGTGATAGCTTTGCAAGATTTGGGGCATAAAAGGCTTGCAATAGAATCGGGGGAGGACCCTGTAAACAATCCTATAGAATATATTCTTGAAAGTATAAAGACCATATATTCGATAAAGCACAAGAACGGTTCGATAAGAAGAGTAAATGTAAATATAGCGGCTACTACGGTTGAAAACTACAGAAAATTAAAGGAAGCGGGAATCGGAACGTATATTTTATTCCAAGAAACATATAACAAAGAAGCCTATGAACAGCTTCATCCGACCGGACCAAAGCATAATTATGCTTATCATACGGAAGCTATGGACAGAGCCATGGACGGAGGTATAGACGATGTGGGGATAGGTGTTTTGTTCGGACTTAATCTGTACAGATATGATTTTACGGGTATTCTTATGCATGCAGAACATTTGGAAGCGTACAAAGGGGTAGGACCTCATACGATTTCGGTTCCGAGACTCAGAAGAGCGGATGACATAGACCCTGACGACTTCGATAACGGGATTGATGATGATACATTTGCGAAAATAGTTGCGTGTTTAAGGATTGCCGTTCCGTATACAGGGATGATTATTTCTACCAGAGAAAGTAAGGAATGCAGAGAAAAAGTTCTTAATTTGGGAATATCTCAAATAAGCGGAGGCAGTAAAACAAGTGTGGGCGGATATGCGGACGATGAACCGGAAGAGGAAAATTCGGCGCAGTTTGAACTGAGCGACAACAGACCGTTGGACGAAGTCGTGGACTGGTTAATCGGAATGGATTATATACCTAGTTTTTGTACTGCATGTTACAGAGAAGGCAGGACAGGAGACAGATTTATGCAGCTTGTTAAGAGCAAACAAATTGCAAACTGTTGTCAGCCAAATGCAATAATGACTCTTGCAGAGTATTTGGAAGATTATGCCAGTGAAAAGACCAAGAAAGACGGATATGAATTGATAGAAAGAGAAATGAAAAAGATTCCGAGCGAAAAAATGAGAGAAGTCGTAAGGAAGAATGTTGAAAATATTAAAAACGGACAACGTGATTTCAGGGTATAGGTGAGATTTATGGGACTTAACGATACACCTAAAGGAGAAAGGATTCATATAGGAATATTCGGAAAAAGAAATGCCGGAAAATCGAGTATTATAAATGCCATTACGGGACAAAACTTATCCATAGTATCCGACATAAAAGGAACCACTACCGATCCGGTGAGCAAAGGGATGGAATTGCTTCCTTTGGGGCCCGTTATGATAACTGACACTCCCGGTCTTGATGATGAAGGAATCCTGGGAAAGAAGAGGATAGAAAAGGCTTATCAGGTATTGGATAAAACCGATATTGCTTTACTTGTTGTAGACAGTTTGATTGGAATACAGGAAGAAGACGATTTGATTTTGAATAGGATAAAAGAAAAAGGTATTCCTTATATAACAGTAATGAATAAATCCGAGTCTTTGAATATAAGTGAAGATAATAATACTGATAATGTAATATATGTCAGTGCTCTTACAGGTAAAAATATAGAAAATCTAAAAGAACTGATATCAAAAAAAGCTTTCAAAGAGGACAGCAAAGTAATTGTTTCAGATCTTATACATGAATCGGACAAGGTTATTTTGGTTATACCAATCGATAAGGCTGCACCGAAAGGACGTCTTATTCTTCCTCAGCAACAGACAATAAGAGATATTTTGGATAAGGGTGCCGTTGCCGTTATGTGCAAAGAGGATGAGCTTAAAAATACGATTTTGTCGATGAAAGAAAAGCCTTCTCTTGTAATTACAGATTCTCAGGTTTTTAAAAGGGTAAATGAGGATACTCCAAAAGATACACCTCTTACTTCTTTTTCTGTTTTGTTTGCCAGGTATAAAGGAGAAATCGACATTTTAATTGACGGGGTCAGAAAAGTAAAAGAACTCAAAGACGGAGATGTGATTCTTATAAGCGAGGGATGTACTCATCACAGGCAGTGCGGAGACATAGGAAGTGAAAAAATACCAAAGATGTTAAAAAAATTCACGGGTAAAGAACTTAACTTTGAATTTTCGAGTGGGGGAGAATTCCCGACGGATTTAAGTAAATATTCTTTGATTGTCCACTGCGGAGGGTGCATGTTAAATGAGAGAGAGATGAAACACAGAATTCATTTTGCGGTAAATGAGGGGAAAAAAATCGTAAATTACGGTATTTTGCTTGCTTATTTAAACGGTATTTTAAGCAGGGCAGTTAAGCCTCTCGGAATAGAGATATAAAAATCAGCTTGGTATAACGTAACAGAACGTCTTTGTTTTGGTATTCTTATATACCGGTATGTTTTAAGAAAGTGCAGAGGTTAATACTCACTGTTTTATTTCGTTAAAATATATTTTATACGAATTGTATGATTGAAATAAAATCGGATTGCGGTTATAATAATACAAAAATTTGATAAATATAATAAATATTACATTGCAAAGGATTTTAGCCATATGTATGAATTACTGCCAAAGAGCGAAAGTAAAAAAAGAATAGATAAATTATTAACCAAGATGGATCAGACCGGAAAGTGGGATAATGTAATTATAGTAAACAGGATACATCAGTACTATTTTACCGGGACTATGCAGGACGGTATTCTGATTCTCAATAACAAAACCAGAAGTATGTACTTATTTGTAAGGAGAGATTACGAAAGAGCTCTTTTGGAATCATCGATAGAAAACATTTATAAAATACGTTCATATAGGGATATTACAAAACACCTGGGGAGAAATCTCGGAGATGTTTATATTGAGATGTCGCAGGTGAGTATGCTTATGATGAATCGATTGAAAAAGTATCTCGATATTGAAGCCATTTTTGACGTCGACAGGATTTTGGATAAAATTTTGAGTGTAAAGAGTGAGTATGAGATAGATTGTCTTAAGCATTGCGGAGCAATTCACGGAAAATTGTTTAATGATATTATCCCTGAAATATTAAAAGAAGGACTCAGCGAATTTGAATTTCAGGGGGTATTGTATAATGAAAAAATAAAGCTGGGCTCTCAGGGGGTAGTAAGATTTCATGATCCTTTTAACGAGGTTGCTTTGGGACAGTTTGGTTTTGGGATAAACTCTTTGAGCAATACGAGTCATGACGGTCCCGGAGGAATGCAGGGGTTGAGTTCTGTTATACCTATTGTCGGAGGAGAATACAGGCTTAAAAAAGGAGATTTGGTTTTTGTTGATACATCACCTATTTTCAAAGGTTATCAGACGGATAAAACTCAGATTTACAATTTTATGGGAAGTATAACGACTGAAGAGAGAGAGCTTCATCATGAGTGTATGGAGATTTTGAATAAGGTAAAATCTCTTTTACGCCCCGGAAATCTTCCAAGCGAGATATACAACGATGTCATGAATAATGTATCGGATAATTTAAAAAAGAATTTTATGGGGTATAAAAACAGAAAAGTGTCTTTCTTGGGACACGGAGTAGGGTTATTCCTGGATGGATTTCCCGTTATTGCAAATGGTTTTGACGAGCCTATTGAGGAAAATACCGTGATGGCGGTTGAGCCAAAATGCGGTGTCGAAAACAGAGGTGTTGTGGGCGTTGAGGAAACATTTATTATAGGAAAAGAAGAAACCGAGTGCATAACCGGCGGTGCAAGAGATATTATAGATATATGTTAAGTAAAAAACGGCATTAAATATGCTGTTTTTTTATGCGTACTAAATATTGTATATAATATATAATACTATATACAATATATGATATAAATAATGTCGTTTTTTGAGAAAAAAAGTTTGAAAAATCCTCTAAATTTAGTAAAATGAGTATAGTAGACTATAGGAGGATGGTTTAATGGATGTAGAAAAGAATATAAAGGATTTAATCGGATATGATGAAGAAGTCGGCAATAGTATCTTAAAGGAATATGAGAGACAGTGCAGAAACATAGAGCTTATAGCTTCTGAAAATGTAGTTTCTCCTGCTGTTATGTCGGCTATGGGTACGGTTCTTACTAACAAGTATGCAGAAGGTTATCCGGGCAAGAGATATTACGGCGGATGTGAATGTGTGGATGAAACGGAAAGAATAGCGATTGAAAGAGTATGTAAACTGTTTGGGGCAAAGTACGCAAATGTTCAGCCTCATTCCGGAGCGCAGGCAAATATGGCTGTATACCAGGCTCTTTGTGATGTAGGAGATACGGTTATGGGAATGAGTCTTGACAACGGAGGACATTTGACTCACGGTTCGCCTGTTAATCAGTCAGGGCTTTTGTATAATATGGTGTCTTACGGAGTTTGTGACAAAACCCATATGATAGATTATGATGAAGTAAGGGATTTGGCAAAAAAAGAAAAGCCTAAAATGATCATTGCCGGAGCTTCGGCTTATCCAAGAGAAATAAGGTTTGATATATTCAGAGAAATAGCGGATGAAGTGGGGGCTTATTTGTTTGTGGATATGGCTCATATTGCAGGTCTTGTTGCGGGAGGATGTCACATGAACCCCGTGGAATATGCTCATGTTGTTACAACAACTACGCATAAAACACTCAGAGGCCCTAGAGGTGGGGTTATTTTGACGAATGACGAAGAGCTTATAAAGAAATTTAACAAGGCAATTTTTCCGGGTACTCAAGGCGGGCCTCTTATGCATATTATAGCTTCTAAGGCAGTGTGCTTTGGAGAGGCATTGAAGCCTGAATTTAAAGAGTATGCAAAACAGGTTGTAAAAAATGCGTCTGTTCTTGCGGATGAGCTGATGTCAAGAGGTATAGATCTTGTTTCGGGGGGCACGGATAATCATTTGATGCTTGCAGATTTAAGAAAAACGGGCGTTACGGGAAAAGATCTTCAAAACAGGCTTGATGAAGTGTATATAACGGTAAATAAGAATACAGTGCCTAACGACCCAGAGAGTCCTTTTGTTACAAGCGGAGTCAGAATAGGAAC
>NZ_JAHZIA010000062.1:0-17106 GCF_019420015.1 Anaerofustis sp. | reverse complement strand
GGATTTAAGGAAAAAGAAATGAAAAAAATAGCGGAGTTTATTTACTTGGCGGCAACGGATTATGAAAATAAATCTGATTATATAAGAGAAGGGGTTAAAAATTTGACATCTGAATTTCCGCTTTATTGATTATAGTTAATTTAAGGAGGAATATGTTATGATGAAAAAAGTTATTGTTTTTTTGACGGTTGCTCTTACTGTAATTACTTTTGCCGGGTGTAGTATTAATATTAATGTCGGAGATGACCAACAAGGAGGCGGAAACCCTTCGAATAAAGAATCGGCGAATGTAGGCGGAGGCAATAAAGGGCAAAACTGTAAATCTACCGAAGATTTGGATGAAATTGGTAAAAAAATCACAGATTTTGAAAAAGAGGTAAAAGACATAGGAAAATCGGTTGACAAGGCAAAAGCCGGAAGCAGCAGAAGTGACAATATAGATAAGTATTCAAAGTTGTCTTCAAAGATAAAGAAAGTGGAAACTGAAATAGATATGTACGATGACGATATGGAGTTGTTGTTTAGAGAGGGGAGTTTATGCAAGAACGATTACCGCAGTATAGAGAAAAAGTTGGATATGCTGGATGACGATTTGGGATATTTTGAAGATAAAATAGAATATATTTACGGTATTGACGATTAATTTAAAAAGAGGAGAAGTACTCCTCTTTTTTATATATTTTATAAAAAAAATTATAAAAATTAATGGATGTTTAAAATATAAGTATTCCTGTTTATTTGAATATTTCTGCATATTTTTTTATATACGGCAAAGAATAAAAAAGGGGTAAATATTTATGAAGAGAAAAATTTTAAGTTTGGTATTATGTTCTTTTATTGCTTTGGGGCTTTTCGGATGTGGCGGTATGGACAACACTACACCCAGTGAAACCGATACAAAAGCCACTGACAGAGCGGAAAGTAAAAATGAGTCGATAAAGAGTACAAATGAAGACTCACGTATAAAAAGTATTAATAATTTAAAAGATGCTCAAAATGAAGTTAAAGATTTCGGTAAAAATCTTAACTCTGTAAAAGTTCCGAAAGAGGATAAAAAAGCAAAAGAAATTTATCATGAATTAAACATTGAACTTGAAGAGCTTGAAAATAAAATTGATGTTCTGGATGACAATTTGGAAATTTTGTACAGAGAGGACAAAATCTCTAGAGAAGAATACAGTAAAAAAGAAAAGATTGTTGATAAGCTTGAAAGAGATTTGGATAAATATGAAGATAAGCTTGAGATGTTGTTTGGGATAGATGATTAAAAAAAGAGAAAGTTTGCTTCTCTTTTTTTACATAAAATTACACTTGTATGAGGGATAAAAGATAATTAAAAGATAATCGAAACAAGAAGAAGTGAATATCGTTTGAAAATTTTGTGTTTTTTTATTTTTCTCTTTTTATTGCACATAAAAGTTGTTAAAATATAGTTCGTTCATATAAAATTATAAAGAAAGAGAGTTTATTTATGAAAACAAAAAAGAAAGACAATAAAATATTCAAAATCTTTTCAATCGTATTCTTTGTTGTTGCGGTTATAGATGCATTAATCGGGTTATATTCTTTTATAAGTACGATTTCGGCATATACGTCTCAGGGCTATGCACTGGGTGAGGTGTTAAAATATTTAATTCCTTCTCAGGTAGTACCGACTGTTATTGAACCTTTGTTTATATTTGCAGGTATAGGATTGATTTTACTTGGCATCAATAATCTTTTAAGTGAAAAAACAGAGGAAGAGGAAGTTTTGATTGCTGACGAAGGAAGTATTGTATACGAATCGATAAAAGATGAAGAAGTTGAAGATATTCAAAAAAGCGAAAACGATGAAGATGTTCTTGAAACGGAAGATTCAAATGATATTGTTGAAAATGTTGTTGAGAGTGAATCGGACGAAGAAAAAGAATCGAATGAAAATAATTAATATATTATTTATAAAAAGAGGTGTTAGCCTCTTTTTTTGTTTTGCTCAATTTGTTTTTTATATCGGTTACAGATATTTTGTTTGTGAATTTTAAAAGACTTAAAATGTACTTTGACTTTTTGTGTCTTTGCGTATAATATAAAACGTAGTATTGTTATTTTGAGGGTATGATTTATACTGTTCTTGATTTTATAAATTGATTTATCGGATAAAAGATTTGTGTGGAATAAGTATAAAAATTTTTATATAAGCGGAGTTAAAATGAAATTACGTGATTATGGTTACAGAGAATATGAAAGAAAATTTGTAAAGGTAAATAATGGGAAAGAAGAGTTTTTGTTAAAGCTTGGATTGGAAGATATCGAGTTTCCTTTTGTTGGGTATTTATATATTGACGATAAGAGGGGTATAACCATGAGAATTATCGGTAATGGGGAAGAAGAAAACCCGGATAGGTACATTAACGACAGGGTTGTTCTGGCGTCTTATGATTTGATTGAAGATTTGGAAATAGAGATATTGGAGGAGTTCTCGGATATTGATTCTTCCCAGGCAGAAAATCATTTGAAATTAAGCGATGAAAACAAAACCATTTATAAGGTAAGAGAAAGAAAAGAAATAGACTCTCTTAGAAGCCGGATTTTCCCGGATGAAGCCGAAGTTGTGATTCCGTATAAAGAGGGATATGTGGAAAAAATTTGGGTTAAGTCTTTTGACTATATAGAAAAAGAAGGTATATATATTTTTTCTATGTTAAAGGACTCGGTTTATGACGAAAATTTAAAGAAGGGATGTTTTATTGCCTGTAGATATTTTAAAAAAGAAAAAAGCGAGGCTTTGATATTTATGGGGAAGGTTGAAGTTATTTAAATTCGTTGATTTAAATTTTTGTCGGTGTTTTATTTGATGTTTATTTTAAGGAATAGTTATTGTCAACATATGAATAATATGTTATTGTATAAAAGCAAAATAAAAAGAAAACAGAAATATTTTATAATATTGTAGGAGTAATTGTTATGAAAATGTGGGCCGGAAGATTTGCGGAACAAAATGCAAAAGAAGTTGATATATTCAATAATTCTCTTCATTTTGATAAAGTCTTATATAAATACGATATAAAAGGAAGTATCGCACATGTAAAGATGTTATCGAAACAGGGGATTATAACAAAGGAAGATATGGAGGCTTTGGTTGAAGCTCTTGAAAATCTTATGAGAGATATAGATGAAGGAAAAGTTACTTTTAATGAGGAATATGAAGACATACATATGGCAGTGGAGAGTATCTTAACCGACAGAATAGGAGACAGTGCGAAAAGAATTCACACTTGCAGAAGTCGTAACGATCAAGTGGCTCTCGACATGAAAATGTATGTTAAAGCTGAAATAACGGAAGTTATGGGACTTTTGAAAAATCTTATTTTTACGCTTCTTGAAATTGCGAAAGATAACACAAAGACCATAATGCCGGGATATACACATATGCAAAGAGCTCAAACGGTTACTTTTGCACATCATTTATGCGCTTATGTAGAGATGTTTAGAAGAGATATGGATAGACTTAAGGATACATATAAAAGAACAAATGTTATGCCTCTCGGTGCGGGAGCTCTTGCTTGTTCTACATTTGATATTGACAGAGATTATGTGGCTGAGCTTCTTGATTTTGACGGTATAACCTTAAATTCTCTTGATACTGTATCCGACAGGGATTATGTAATTGAGCTTTTAAATGATTTATCCATAATAATGATGCATTTGTCCCGTTTCAGTGAAGAGATAATTTATTGGGCAAGTGATGAATTTAAGTTTATTACCGTTTCGGATAAATATTCAACGGGCTCGTCAATGATGCCTCAAAAGAAAAATCCCGATGTTGCAGAGCTTATAAGAGGTAAGACCGGCAGGGTTTACGGTAATTTAATGGCGATGTTAACGGTTATGAAAGGGCTTCCTCTTGCTTACAACAAAGATATGCAGGAAGACAAAGAATCAACTTTTGACAGTGTAAACACCGTAAAACAATGCCTTAGTATATTTACGGGAATGATTGATACCATTACCGTAAATAAAGATGTATTAAAAGAAGCTTGTGTAAACAGTTTTATGAATGCGACGGATGTTGCGGAATATTTGGTAAAAAAAGGCTGTCCTTTCAGAGATGCGCATTTTGTCGTTGGCAACTTGGTAGGCAAATGCGTAAGAGAGAATAAATTCCTTCAGGATTTAACTTTAGACGAATTTAGGGAACAAAACGAACTTTTTGAAGATGACATATATGAAGTGCTTCATGTTACAACGGGAATAAACAAAAAGAATATGACTGCGTCGCCAAAAGAAGATATTGTTAAAAAATATATAGAAAAAATACTTGATGAAATAAAATAAAAGACAACTTAATGTTGTCTTTTTTATTTTTGATATTATGGAAAAGTTCTTGATTTTGATTTATAATTATATAAAATATAATATTTGTGTTTGAGGTAATAAAATGATTTGCCCAAAATGTGGTTATGATAATAACAGGAGAAATGATTGTTGCAGTGAGTGCGGATTTCCTTTAAAGGAAAGAAAGGTAATAAATAAAAACTACCATAATATTAAATATGCAGATGTATTATTAAATAAACGGTATATCAGATATAAGAAAATTCAAAATATTTCAGGTATGGTATTTTCAATTTCATTTCTGACTATGTTTTTTGCTATTGATTCCGATTATGATATTATAGAGTTTATAGGAATTATAGGGATGTTATTGATATTACCGTCTTTGTTTTTATATATTATTTTTGGTATAGTAAGATATATACAAAAGAGGAAAATTATAAAAGAACTTGACAATTAAAAAAAGATTATTATATAAAATTTTTATACGGAGAATAAGTTATGAAAATACTGGTTGCAATGGATTCCTTTAAGGGAAGTTTGTCTTCTCTTGAAGCAGGAAATGCCGTTAAAGAAGGGATACTCAGTGTAGACGAAAATACAGATGTGGTTGTTAAAACTTTTGCCGACGGGGGAGAGGGCAGTATTGAGTCTGTTATGGAAGATATAGATGGAAGAAGAATAGATTTAAAGGTTCATAATCCCTTGGGAGAGATAATTGACAGTTATTATGTGATAAAAGACGGAAAAGCTTTTATAGAAATGGCAAAATGTTCGGGACTGGAATTGATACCCGAAAGCAAAAGAGACCCTATGGTTACTTCTTCTTTTGGCGTTGGAGAAATGATAAGAGACGCTATTCACAGAGGAATAAGAAGCTTTGTCGTATTTATCGGAGGCAGCGCCACAAATGACGGTGGATGTGGTATGTTAAAAGCCTTAGGCTATAGATTTTATGATGAATTTAACAACCTTATTCCCGCAGGCGGAGGAAAGCTTAACAGGCTTAATTATATCGATGAAAGCAGGGCAATGAAAGAGTTAAAAGATTGTAATTTTATAGTTGCTTCTGATGTTAAAAATCCTCTTTGCGGCGAAAACGGTGCAAGTATGGTATATTCCATTCAAAAAGGAGCTGATGAAAAAATGGCATTTGATTTGGATTACAGTTTAAAGAGACTTGCAAAAGAGACTTATGATAAATTCGGTATAGATTATAGCAACAAAGAAGGTGCAGGAGCCGCCGGAGGAATCGGTTTTGCTTTTATGGCGTTTCTTGGCGGTAAGATTATTTCCGGCGTAGATGCTGTTATAGAGTATTCGGATATTAAAAAAGAGCTTGAAATCTGTGATGTTTTGGTTACGGGAGAAGGTAAGTTTGACAGACAGTCTTTTATGGGTAAGGCAGCTGTGAGTTTATGTGCTATGGCTAAAGAATGCGGTGTGAAGACTGTTTTGCTTTGTGGAAGTGTCGAAAGCGAGGATAAGCTTGAGAGTGATTTTGTGGACGGGTATTTTTCAATCATACATAAGCCGATGGAACAGGAGGAGTTAACACAGAGAGATACCGCTTACAGAAATCTTAAAAACACCGCAAAGCAGGTATTTGGGATTATGCTTTGATTCAAATAAAAAAGACAGGGGACTGTCTTTTTTATTTGGAGATTATTTTTGTCTTTCATTATATATAGTTGCTTCTATTCTCATTTTTTTTGCTTCTGCTCTTGTTATTGTGTATTCTATTATTTTGTTGTGCTCGTCTTTTGCTATTCCCTGTGTTACAGTTAAATAATCTCTTTCTTTGACGTTTAAATGAAGTGCTTCGTATTTAGTCGCTTCTTTTATTTGTATTATTCTATTTGATTTGTATATATATATTCCGTACTGTTCCAATGTATTGTATAAAGATGTTGTCGTAAAATCTTTTTCCAAAAGTTCAGGGCATAGCTCGTAAGGTATATATGCATCTGCCAATGAATACACTTCTCCGTTTATTTCTCTGAGTCTTTCCAAGTGAAAAACCAAGTCGTTTTCTTTTATATTAAGAGCGGCTGCAATATGGGAAACGGCGGGTTCTATGCTTTGCCTTAATACTTTGCTTTTTGTATAATTTCCATGTAATTTTACATTTTCATAAAAAGAAATCATTGCATTGTTTTCATCGTCTGAAAAGTTTTCTATAAAATTCTCTTTTCCCAGATAAACAGCACCCTTTCTGTTTATTTTTTTTATGATTCCGTGTTTTTCGAGTATTTCGAATGCTTTTCTTACTGTGGGTCTGCTTACATTGTATTCTTTACAAAATTCTCTTTCGCTTTTTAGAGGTGTAAAGTATGGTTTTAACTCATAATCGTTTATGATTCTATCTTTAATACTTAAATATAAATATTTATTGTCTTTTGTTTTTTCATCCATAGTTTACACCACCTAATTTATTAAAAAGTTACAACGACTCTGAATTTGTCTCCTTTAATTGCAGATTCAAACGCTTCTTTTACCTTATCAAGTGGATATACTTCGCTTATAAAAGGTTCCATATTCACTATTCCTTGTGAAATCATTCTTGAAGCTTTTGTAAAGTCCGCTGTATTTGAATTTGCAGTTCCCATCAATCTAATCGCTCCTTTATGTAACCAATCAGGGCTTATTTCTACCGGAGTATCAGGGTAGAAAGAACTGTATAGAACTATTCTTGCATTGTTTCCGGCTACACTTGTTGCATCTTGTACAACTGCAGATATTGGTGTTGTGTCGAAAACTACTTGCGCCATGGTATTGTTTGTTATTTCTCGTACGCGTTCCTTTAAATTTTCTTTTTGAGGATTTATTTTATATTTTGCACCTAATTTTAAAGCCAGTTCGGTACGTTCTTCATTTGTGTCAGAAACAATTACCATTGCACCTTTTTTACATGCCAGTATAGTATGTAGTAGTCCCATTATGCCACATCCTATAACAACAACTGTATCCGCAAATTGAATATCTGCCGTTTCTACGCTGTGAATAACACACGATAAAGGTTCTGTTATTGTTGCATGTGTGGATTTTACCTTATTATCTAATTTAAAAATATTTTTTTCTTTGACTATCATGTGAGAACAAAGTCCGCCCATTCCTTTATAAGGTAGTCCTCTGATAGGTGCATCATGTTTATAATTTTCACAGTTTTGTTCGTTTCCTGATTTGCATTGATAGCAATTGTTACATGGTCCTGTTAGTCCGATTGATACTTTGTCATGTAGATGCCATTGAAGTTTATTTATGTTTTTACCCATTTGAATTATTTCTCCAACTGCTTCATGTCCGCCTACGAATGGATAATTGACTTTTTTTACACCTGTGTAAACTCTTTGCTCCCAGGTGCATATTGCGCAAGCATCTATTTTTATGAGTACTTCGTCGTCTGCTATTTGAGGGATATCGAATTCTTCGATATGAACATCGTTTACCCCTCCGAATACTACTGCTTTTAGTTTTTCTTTCATTTAAGCCTCGCTTCCTTAAAGTGTCATTAATTTATTTCCGTTCTAGTGTATAAAGGCTTAATTTATATTTTATTATGTTAACCCAATTATACACTAGATTGTGAAATTTTTGTAGTTTTTTTTATAATATACCAAGAACTCCGCCTACAATACCGATTACGATTAAGATTAGCATAACGGTTGTTGCTTTCATTTGTTTGTTCTTTAGGAGCCATAATGTTAATAGTGTAACTGATAATGGTAGAAGTCCGATAAAAAGTTTATCAAAAACTTCTGTTTGAAGGTTCATGGTAAGTGATCCGAGTTTTATAATTGCCGGAGATGATACTGTAACAAATTGACAAGCTAAAGCGCCGAGAACCATTGAACCCATTGCTGATGCGCCTGTGATAAGTTTTTGCATTTGGTCGCCACCTAGGATTTTTGCGATTCCGTCTTTACCTAGTTCATAACCTTTCATCCAACATAAATATGCTACAGGGAACATGATACCAAACATTAATAATGTATATACAAGTGGACCAAGCAAGTTTCCTTGAGAACCTAAACTTATACCAAATGCAAGTAGGATAGGAGTTAATGTACCTTGCCATAAAGTATCTCCGATACCTGCAAATGGACCCATTAAACCTGTTTTAACACCATTGATTGCTTCATCTGTAATATTTGTTGCTCCGTTTGCTCTTTCTTCTTCCATAGCAAGAACAATTCCCGGGATTACACCCCCAATATGCGGTTCTGTGTTGAAAAATTGCATATGCCTGTTTATACAATCTTTGTATGCTTTTTCATCATCACCGTATAATTTTTTAATTACATGTTTAAATGCATGAACTAAACCGGTTGCTTCAAGTCTTTCGTAGTTATAGTTTGCATGTGAGAAGAATGTCCATCTCCAGAATGCTTTTCTTACATCTTTTTTAGTTAGTTTTTTTTCTGCCGGCGGAGTAGATGTGTTGTTTTCTTTTAATTCTACGGTATTATTTTTTTGTTCGTTCATAATTAAAAGTCCTCCTCGTCGTCATCGATAATTACTTCTGATTCGGGCACAGAACCGTTTGCCATCACAGAAGGTTGACTGTTATTATTGTAAAGTACTGTTGTATAGAAATAAGCTATTACAGCTGCGATTACCGCGATTGCGATAACTGGAATACTTGAGTATGATACTAATACAAAACCAAATAAGAAAAATAGTATTGTTCCAGGTCTGCTTATAGATCTTAAGTTCATTGCGATACCAATTGCAGGAAGTAGACCACCGATTACTTCAAGAACATGAAGAGGTGTACCCGTTAGTTGTTGTATTAAACCAGCAACTGCATCGGCTCCGAAATAAACTGCGATTGTTGCCGGAATTACGCATAATAAAAACATACAAATTTGCGGAGGTACAACATGATAGAAACAAATTTTGTCTATATCACCTTCTGCAGCTGCTTTATCAGCCATATGTACGAATGCAACGTCAATTGTCATATGTGCAACCCAAATCATTGTACCTAAAAGTCCCAAAGGAAGTGCGATTGTAACTGCAGCCGCAGGTGAAACCCCTGCTGCCATTGCCCATGCTGTTCCAACTGTTCCTGCTAGACCCGGGTCTTGAGGTGCTGTTCCTCCGGCAGAAATAAATGCTACATAAGGTAGGTTTATTGCTGCACCGATAATACATCCTGTAACAGGGTCGCCCAAAATAAATCCAACTAATGTACCTGCTACCAATGGTTTGTAAACTACAGATATACTACCCAATAAAGAAAGCCAAGGTGTACCTATATTACCTAGATAGTATACTATACCGATAAGTATGGCCTGAAATAAAGAAATTTCCATTTTTTTTCCTCCTTTTTAATATTTATTAATGATAATTTCTTATAGCATTTTTGAAATATCTGTTTTAGAATCTTCCGCTATTATTCTTACGTGTATTTTTGAACCTGCATCAACCATTTCTTTAAGCATTCTCTTTTCTTCGTCTGATGCCGATATGTTTCTGAAGAATTTTTTTCTCTCTCCTCTAACACCCATTCCTCCGATGTTAATTTCATCAAATATAATGCCTTGTTTCATAAGTTCGTATAAAGTTTTTGGGAATTTAACCAATATGATACATTTATCTCCCGTAAATGCTTTTTCCATTTTTAATCTTTTAGCAGCTTTTTCCACGGTGAAAGTTGCTATTCTTACATTCCCCGGAACGCAAGTTTTTAAGACGTTTTTCATGAACGGATCATTTGCAACTTCGTCATCTATTACCATAATTTTATTTGCTCCTGTGTAATTAAGCCATGACGTCATTACTTGTCCGTGAATTAAACGATCATCAATCCTAACTAAAACTACTCCATCAATTTTCATTGTTGTTAACTTCCTTTCTTATTAAAATTCTTCACAATCTTCATTTTGTTTTGTTCGTTCATAAATTTCCTGAATTGTTGAAATGCTTTCCTGTCCTGCTTTTAAACATGCTTTTTCAAGTTCTTGTAAAGATAGATAGTCTCTGTCCATTACAGCTTCCAATATCATTGATAAATTGGCACCTACTATGCAATGTAATTCGTGATCTTGCATGTATTGCATCATTGTGTTTGCAGGTGTTCCTCCAACAAAATCCACAAAGCATAAAACTCCATCCCCGGTGTCCATTTCTTCTATAGAAGAAAAAACCTTTTCTTTAAATTCATCAATTCCATCACCATGTTCTAAACCAATCGCTTTTGTTTGAGGTTGATTACCCGCTATTAAGGCGATAGCGTCTAAAAGTCCCTTTCCCAGTTGTGCATGAGTGGCAACTACTATACCAATCATATGTTCATCTCCTTTCTGTTTGTTACAGTCGGTAACACTTGTACTGCTACTTTGGTTTTTATATTACCTGTGGTTAGTATTATATATTAAAATTTATTATATTGCAATTATTTTTTTTAAATTTTTATAAAATTATATTACCATTGTTATTGAAAATACAATATTCTTTAAAATAAAATATTACCATTGGTAAATATAATCCTTGATTTTTATATTACTATTTGTTATAATTCGAAATGTAGATATGGTTTATTAATATTTATAATCATTAGATATAGATTATTATTAAATTTAGAAAAAATATTGTTTTAAATGTTTATGTTATCTAAAGAGCTCTTAAAAATATAAAACTTATTTAACATAAAAGGAGGTATATTAAATGTTAGTAAGTATGAGTGAAGTTTTAAATGATGCAAAAGAAAAGAAATATGCGATAGGTGCTTTTAATGTTCCTAATTTAGAAACATTAAAAGCTGTAATTAGTGCTGCGGAAGAATTAAATGTTCCGGTAATTGTACAGCACGCACAGGTTCATGAAAATGTAATACCGCTAGAAGAGATTGGACCAATAATGTTAGATTATGCTAAAAGAGCAAAAGTTCCTGTTTGTGTTCATCTTGATCATGGTGCTTCATTTGATTATTGTGTAAAGGCAATAAGAATGGGATTCTCTTCGGTTATGTATGATGCATCAGAAAAAAGTTATGAAGAAAATTTTAATGAAACAAAAGAAATTGTAAAAATTGCTCATGCCGTGGGTGTAGATGTTGAAGCGGAATTAGGTCATATGCTTAATTCTTCTGTTGGAGGAGGAGAAGGCAGAGATAGTGTTACAATAGATAATTTTGATAATGAAGATGATTGCTATACTAATCCTACTCAAGCAAAAGAGTTTGTTCTAGGAACAGGAGTTGATGCTTTAGCAATTTCCTTTGGAACAAGTCATGGTGTATATTTAAAAGAACCTAAACTTGATTTAAACAGAATTACTTTAATAAAAAATGAAATTGATATTCCTTTTGTAATGCATGGCGGATCTGGTGTATCTGATGAAGATTTTAAAGTTGCAATTAATAATGGAATAACAAAAATAAATTATTATACATACTCTGCTTTAGCAGGTGCAAAAAATGTTTTGGAATATATTAATAATGCTGATTCTGATAAATTGTTTTATCATGATATAGTAGAGAATGCATATGAAGGTATAAAACAAAATGTTAAAGATGCAATGAAAGTTTTTTACAGCAATATACTTTAATAGAAAAAAATTGTTTGTTATGTTAAATATTTTTTGGAAAACAAAAGTGTTTGGTACTTTTGTTTTCTTTATTTAATCAGCAATTATAATCAACAATATATTTTATTTTGTATTCCGGAATTTTGTAGTTTAAGTAATCAAATATATCGGATTGTTCAAGAAGCTTTAAATTTAGGTTTTTATCCTCCGAATTATTCATCAAAGTAAAAATCTGATATCTGTCTTTTACGTGAGAATCTATTCTTATTAATTTTAATGAAGAAATTAAATCCGCATGATTGTGTTTATCCCTTAGGTGTTTTTTTAATACGATATATATTTTATCAACACAGAAGTAAGGTATAAAGTGTTTATTGTAAATATTATTGTCACTTATGAGGTATAAACCGTCTTCTTGTGCAAGCATATAGCAGCATATATTTTTGTAGTGCTTTGGATTATGGATACTGTTTAGAGTACAGCTCATTTTCAAAATTGTAAAGCAACGGCATTTTACCGTCAGTCCCAGTGCTTGAAAAGGCAAAAATATATCGTTGTTTTGATCCATTAAAATTACTCCTTAGTAAATATCAATAATTATTATAATTAAATGAAAGGGGAAATAAAGGTAATTGTGCTTTTTAGATAAATTTTAGACAAAATTTTATCAAATATCGATAAAAAATATATATTTATCTTACATTATATTACTAAATCTTTTTTGTTATAGTAGTTTATATTTCTTCAAAATGAAGAAATATAAGGTATTATACCACATAATCGCATATATATCAAAATGTGTATTAAAAAATACTAGCTTTATTTACGGGCTGCAATAAGTTTTTTACTCGTAAACAATGATAATAGGAAGAAAAAGTAAGATTAATTCTTGTAAATTCCTGGTTGATATTGCATGGGCAAAGTGATAATATAATTATAGAAAGACAAATAATTTATAAATAATTAATCAGAATAATAAATCGTGCTAATAAGCTGATTTGGGTTTGTTGTTGGGAGCGTGAGGCAGCTTATTAAGAGCATCGGACGAATTGTCCGGTGCTTTTTTATATGTAAACATTAAATGGGTATTTTATTTGAAATACATACTTGGAAATAGTTGATGTTTGATTTTATTTTGAATGTTTGCGAATAGAAGTTATTTTTTCTTTTATGGTATTTTCGTAATCAAAATAAAGGTCGTAAAGTTGTTTGGCTTATTATTTGTTGTTTTGGATGGGACATTAATTTTCGGGTTGAAAAGGATTTTAATCCATATAATAAATAAAAGTATGTATGTAAATTTTTGGTAAGCCGGATAAAAGTGTTTTATTGAAATATTGTATAATGGCAATTACTGTTTTAACTTGATTGTAATTGTATTGCAAAAAAACGTACAGGGATTGTTTTACAAAGTAAGAATTCTTAATATATGGTTGCTTGCGTGTTTTATAGTTTTTTTTATTTTTTGGTACTTACATTAAAGGATATATATGGGGATAAATTTTGCGATATTTTTTGTATTTATTAAATAATTATTAAATATAAGTAATATTTATATTAAATGCCGCATTTTCTTTTATTTATATGTTATATTTTATAAAACATATTTTTAATTACATATAAAAAGAGGGAATGATAATGAATGTACTAATTTTAACGGCAAAATTCGGTATGGGGCATTTAAGCGCCGCCGAGGCCATCAAAGAAGAAGTTGAACTTACAAATAACAGGGGATACGTTGTCGATGTGATTGAGTATTTGTTCCCGTCTTGGTCTAAAACCATATATTCGGGATTTAATCAGATGACGAGCAAGTTTGCATCGCTTTATAATCTTCTTAACAAGACTGCAGGAAATCACGATACAAAAATTCCGCTTAAAAAAGTTCTTGTAAAGAAGATAGATAATCTTATTGAAAAGTATAATGCGGATATTATAATTTCAACAATGCCTGTATCGTCAAAATACATATCCATGTATAAAAGCACTAAGGGAAGTGATATTCCTCTTTATACTTACATAACCGATGTGACGGCGCATAATGAATGGTTGGGGAACGAAACCGATATATATGTGGTTGCAAGCAAGGAGACAAAAGAAGAGCTTATTTTAAAGGGTGTTGACGAAAATAAAATTCAAATATGCGGTATTCCCGTAAAGCAGAACTTTAAAAAGGAATATGAATTAAAGAGTGATAAAAGAGAATATAAACGGTTGCTTATTATGGGAGGCGGACTTGGATTAATACCCGGAATAGAGAATATTTTAAAAGAGCTTACCGGTAAAAAAGATATATGCATAACATTGATATGCGGAAAGAACAGGGAGATGTACGACAAAATAAAGAGTAGATTCCCTATGATAAATGTCGTTGGTTTTACCGATAAAGTTCATGAATATATGAAAGATTCAGACCTTATAATTACAAAGTCGGGCGGAGTGACTACCTTTGAAGCCATACATACTCTTACTCCCATGTATATAATACATCCTTTCCTTATGCAGGAGGTAGGGAATGCTAAATATATACAAAAAAACAATATAGGGCGTATAAGCTGGAATAAGAAAGAAGATATATTAAAAGGGATAAGTGAATTAATAGACGACGAAAATGCTCTTGAACAAATGAAAAGAAATATGCAAAGAATCAAAAGGGAAGTAAATAATGACTTCTTAAAGGTTAAAATCGGAGCGTAATGAGTATGGAAGCTAAGCTTATTGTTGTTTGTGTTATTATCTTTCTTTGTTTGGCTTACGGGATTTTACCCACTTATTTTTATAAGATACACAGATATATAAAGAGAAACAAAAATAGCAAAAGAAAGGTAATATATCTTACCTTTGATGACGGTCCTGACCCTAACTACACTCCAACGCTTTTGAAACTTTTGAAAAAATACGATATTAAAGGAACTTTTTTTGTTCTTGGAGAGTACGTAGAAAATAACCCGGATATAATAAAATTGATGAAAGATGACGGGCACACGATTGGATTGCATTGGTATAAACACAAAAGCGCACTTATTCAGTCTCCCTCAGAGACGGCGGTGAACTTCGAAAGAGGTATTAATGCGTTAAGGAATCTTGGTGTGGATGTGAAGTATTTCAGACCTCCTTGGGGACAGTTTAATCTGAGTATGATTTGCAAAATGAAATCATTGGGATTAAAGGTGTTTTTGTGGGATGTTATGGCTGAAGATTGGGAGATGAAAACCAGTAAAGATATTATAAAAAGCAAATTGGAGAAGAGAGTATTTGACGGATGTACTGTATGTCTTCATGACGGGAGAGGCGAGAACTGTGCTCCCGCAAAGATGATACAGGCTCTTGAAGAGCTTATTCCTGAGTGGATAGCCATGGGTTATGAATTCAAGAAAGCGGAGGATACTTATGAAAGATAATTCTCGTTTCAGAACAATACTTAAATCCTCTGTATTCTTTGCTTTGATGATAATTATAACTTTCTATATTCTTTTAAAAGATAACAGCGCAAAAATGCTGTTAGAAAGTTTCAGAAATGTAAACCCATATTATATATTAATTGCAGTAATATGCATGGGATTGTTTATAAGTTTTGAAGGTATAAATATATTCAGGAATTTGAATATTTTGGGATACAATGTCGGTTTTTTTAAAGGTGTTAAATATGCTCTTATAGGTTTTTTCTTCAGTTCCGTTACACCCTCTGCATCAGGAGGACAGCCTATGCAGATTTATTATATGAAAAAAGACAATATTGATATATCTCACGGAGCGGTGGCTTTGTTGACGGAGCTTGCGAGCTATCAGATAAATACGATATTTATATCTCTTTTGGCATTCTTTTTGAAGTTTGACTTTTTTACTTCAAAGATAGGGAATATAAAGTATCTTTTGTTTTTCGGAATAAGTATAAATATGATAGGATTTATTTTTATATTAAGTGCGTTATTTTGTGAAAATTTTATGAATAAGGCTGTCGGTATTGTGGTAAAAATACTGGAAAAATGCAAATATAAAAATGTTCTTAAATTTAAACTTAAGGCAACTGAACAGTTAAATGAATACAGAGCGGGTGCACTGTACATTAAGAAAAATAAGGTTGCTTTGATAAAGACGATATTCATTACTTTTATGCAGCTTATATTTATGTATGCGGTTACGTTTTTTGTATACAAAGCTTTTTCTCTTGAGGGATATTCAATAACGGATGTTATAGGAATTCAGGCTGTTTTATACAGTTCAGTTGCCGCACTGCCTTTGCCGGGAGGAGTCGGAGTAAGCGAAGGAGGTTTTCTCTCTTTGTTTAAATTCATTTACCCTACGACACTGGTTGAGGCAGGAATGCTGGTTTCAAGGGGGATAAATTTTTATTTGTTTGTTCTCATTTCCGGAGTGAGTATAATATTCTTTCAGTTTAAATATTGGGAAAATAAAAAAGCAAAGGAGCCCGCTGTTTAAGGTTTCCTTTGTTTTGAATAAAATATAATATAACCCTTTGGTTAGATATTGATATGATTTGTGTCTAAATAATAGATAAACATTAAAAGTTGGTGTAAAAATGTTTTATTGCGAAAGAAAATTTTATGCTAAAGAAAAGAGACTATAAACTATTTGATGATTCTTATTTTACAATTGTCAGAAAGGAAAAGAACTGTGTCGAGTTGAAATCAAATGCTACAGGACAATTTTGGAGCCTTTTTAGCAATCAATTTGATGTACCTAATAGAATAACTGTCTATCATAAGAAAAGAACACCGAGAGCGAAATATGCCGAATATACAAGTGTAAACAGCAATAAGTCAAATAAAAAAGTTTTATAGACAATTTTTAGAGCAACAAGTAAAGAAAGAGAATAGTGCTACATATAGTGGAATTCGAAAACTTAAGGTCTATGAAATCAGTGGATATAAGTATAAATCAATACCTGTTATTGTTCTCAAAGGAGAATGGTTAAGAATCAGAAGAATTTATGGTTAGATTTGAAAATTTTGATAAAACTATTCTTGAGTACGATTATGATTTAATAAAAAGAACGGTTGAAGATATGGTTGTTAATACTGATGAAACAATCACTGTGAATTTTATATGTGACCAACATATGACGGTAAAGATATAGTAGCAGAAATGAACTCTGCTACTTTTTATTATCTTTTTATTAAATTATCTTTATAGAGGTTATTGTTCTTGTTATAATTGCAAATAGATAAATTGTAATTTATGGAAGATATAGAGAGAAGAAGAATCCCTGTAAAATCTTACTGGGCAAATCAGCATAAG
>NZ_JAHZIA010000061.1 GCF_019420015.1 Anaerofustis sp. | reverse complement strand
ATTGGACAAACAAGAAGTACATACACAAACAGCAGTCAGAGCAGCACGAAGCGACACCGACAAACCAATAGAGGTCGTCGAACTCTCAGAGGATAAATTTGCAAACGCACCACCACAAAAATATTAAGAATGATAGTCAACACCTCGTGAGGATAAAATACTTACGAGGTGTTAATTGCGTATAAAAAATAAGAAGTGCAACACCAAAAATAACTTCTTTTAAACTTTCACAACTGTACTCGTTCATATTGCCACATCCTTCTTTAATCTGTTTTTAAAAATAATGGATTGTCAATCCATTATAAAAATGATATAATAATTATAAAATCAGGAGGTGACAACCATGGATATATATGAAAGATTTAGATATTTACGAAAAGACAAACTAAAACTTTCACAAACTGAATTTGGTTTGCGTGTAGGTGTAACTATTGGTGTTATTAAAAATATCGAACAAAAGAAAGTCAAACCTAAAGAATTATTTATTCAGCAAGTTTGTAAAGAATATCATGTTAATTACGCATGGATTACACAAGAACAAGGAGAAATATTTGATAATAACGAGAATGTGATTATTGATGAATTTGCAAAAAAATATAACCTTGACAAAACAGATATTAATATTATCAAAAATTATTTACAACTTGAACCCGACAAAAGAGAAATATTCAAAGAATACTTTAAAAACATTTTAAATAAATAATTACAATTTGTTAGATACTTTTATTATTAAACTGTTCCTACATTAGCATTTTTAACCTTAATGCCTGCTGAATAACCCTTAATAAGCATAAAGTACAATTCTTTTTGTTTGTCCTTATTCAAGGTCTGCAATAAATGGATAAAACGCTTAATTTCATTATTTTTCATAATCAACCTCTTGACTTTCTCTTGCCGTTATGGTTTAATAAATAAAGATTTGGCGGCGGCAAGTACCGCCTCATCTTTTTTGTTGTTTGCCTTGCTGGGTTGTTGTTACCTTTCCAGCAAGGCTTTTATTTTTTCTCTTGCTTCTTCTATGTCTTTACATCCGTTCAGGATTTCAAGAATCATCTTTAAGAATGTTTCAAGTTCAAAGCTGTTCATTTCGTCCATTTCGTTCTCCTTTCTGACACTTGCCGTCTTATTCAGTTCAGTTTCCCTTGCTGTGATTATATAATATCATAATTCTTGTTACTTGTCAACATTTTCATAACATAATTTATGTTATTGATATTACAAATCTTATATCCTTTTTCGTGCAATTTGCATAAATAATGTTATTTTTGAATAAATTTCGTTACTTTCACTTGACTACTATCGTAATTTATGTTATTCTATTAGTAACATAACGAAAGTGAATTGAGGTGTTAAATTTGAAAAATAACATTAAATATGTTAGAGAACATAAAGGAATAACACAAAAGCAATGTGCAGATACATTAGGAATTACTCTAAGAGCTTGGCAAACATATGAGCAAGGGGTTAGCGAACCTAAACAAGAACTTCTTTGTAGAATTGCTGATATGTTCGGTGTCACCATTGACTACCTGCTTGGTAGGGAAATAGGTGAATCCGACACAATAGACCAACTGGTCGGCGAGTTTAATATGTCTACTCTTGAAAAGAAAATACTTGAGGAATACCTTGAACTACCCGATAATCTGCGTAAAGATTTTATGGAGTTTCTTCAAAAGTCGGTGCAGGAGGTTCAGAATGGGGACAACTAAGAGTTGTCCCTTTTATCATACTCGCACCTTGTATCATCATTAAAACACCCATTTGTTCAGGTTTACTAAGTTTTTGAATCAGTTTTATAAGGTTTACAGCTTCGTTTCGTTGGCTCTCCGTAATTCGTTTCATTCACTTATCCTCCTCTCTGTTCAAAGCCATTTTATGTTGAATTTTTACTACTTACACCTGCTGAATAACCCTTAATAAGCATAAGGGCAAGCTTCTGTTCATCACTTGTCATTGTCTTTAATGTTTCGAGTAACTCAATAGCACTTTCAAAATTATTCATCTTGTCTTTCATGTTTTTCACCTCGATTTCTAAACTATGTTCATATTATAATGCACTTTGTTCAGTTTGTCAAGTGCTTTTTTAAAAAAACTTGACTGAGTACAGAAAATATGTTATAATAACATTAATTAAAGGAGGTGACAATATGATTTTAGGTGAAAGAATAAAGTTGCTAAGAAAAACACTTAATTTAAGCCAATCTGAATTTGGTAAAAAATTAGGAATAACTGAATCAGCAGTGTGTTCATATGAAAACAATCGCCGAATCCCCAGTGAACAAGTTATTATGGCAATTTGTAGAGAATTTAATGTAAATAGACCTTGGTTAATGGACGATGAAAAAAACGATATGTTTTTACCTAAACCAATTGGAATACTTGATGAACTAATTGTACAATATAACCTTAATGATACCGAAATGGAAATTTTAAAAAATTATTTAGCATTATCTGCAACAGAGCGAGAAGAATTTATAAAAACACTAAAAAAAATATTTTAAATTATTAAAGCTCTCTACCAATAATACAGTAGAGAGCTTTAATTTTATTTTTTAGACAATACCCAATCAGCATAAATTCTATGTATATAACAATATATTCTACATAGTACCTCCTCATCGTCTATCTTATCAAGTAATATCATTATCCACTCTTTATATTTCATTTTCACCCCTCCTTTCTTTTAATTATAGAACATTTGTTCGTACTTTACAAGCTAATTTATTTCACAAAAATAGAAATATTTTTATTAAATCCTTGACTTTCGTAAATTATCAAATTATAATATAAATAACAAGTTATTGTAGAATAATTTGTAAATTATACATAAGGTGGTATCAAGTATGAAAAATATGAAGAAAACGAAAAAATTTTTATTAGATGAAGAAAGTACAAACGAAGAAACCTTAGAGAAAGAATCTCTAAATAAGGAAAACTTAGACGAAAGCCCAAATTCAGATGAGGAATACTTAGACGAATTTTCAAATAAAAACTTAGACAAAAATGATGACGAAAACGAAGAAGAATTAAGTGAGAGCTTAAATGAAGTAAAGTCAAAAGCTTCAGAATATGTAGTTTATTTTATAGCCATTGTTATTGTGGTAATATTAGGCTGCATCGTATTTAATTTTCTTAAAGGCTGCTTTTCAGGTGAAAAAACTTATCTTGAAACTACTTGCGATTGGTGTGGTAAAACTGAAGATTGTAAAATATATACAGTATATTTTAAAAATGGTTACAACTACGATGGCAGTGTTAAAGTTGATACGGACTGTATGTGGTTCAGTGATAAATGTTTAGATAAAGCTGAAAACAGCCCATACTGGCTCAAAATAGATTAAATATACATATAACTATTCCCACCTTTTAGAACGGCTTGTAAGCCGTTCTTTTTGATTATAAGCACATTTTAATCACCCCTTCGTTTTGCATTGGAATTTGTTTCTAATAATTTATAACATTTTAGTAGCTTTAAATGTAGAAAACAGCATAATTACATTTTGTTTTGACATAATTTCAAATAAACTCCAAATTAACAATAAATTTCCATTTATAATATTTGATAAATCTTCAAATAATATAAATATGAATATTGCATTTTGTGATGATGAAAAAGTTACTCTTGAAAATTTAATAAAATTAACAAAAAACATTGTTGCTAAATATGATAATTATAATTTTGAGTTTAACTTCTTTGCCTATACCAGTCCATTAGAACTCTTAGAAGCACATTCAAAGTGTCCTTTTGATGCTGTTTTTCTTGATATTGATATGCCAGAAATTAATGGATTAAACTCAGGTGACAAGTTATATACTAAAAATGAAAGCATTATTATTTTTTATGTGACAAGCTATACAGAATTTATTGGTGAATCTATCAAGCATAGAGTATATCGTTTTATAAAAAAAGGAGATGAAAAAGCATTAACCGAAGGTATACAAGCTATGCTTGAAGATTTTGCTACACTTCATCAAAGATATGTTTATAAATACAAAGGACAATATTACAGTATAGTTTTAAATCGAATTTTTTATTGTGAAAGTAAAGGTCATAATATTAAAATTGTTACTGACAACGATATTTTTACTCAAAGAATTTTAATTAAAAATTTGATAAAAGAACTACCTCCTGTATTTTGTCGTTGTCACTCTGGATACATTGTTAATCTTAGAAAAATAAGAGATATAGAAAGAAACAAAATAACACTTATCAATGGTGTTGAAATTCCTATGAGTGCCAAATATTCAACTGAAGTGATTATTAAATTTACAACTTATTTTTAATACACTTAAACGAAAACCGCCCTCAAAGTAATAACTCTGAGAGCGGTTAATTTTTATTGAATTAAACATTAAAAATAAATCATTGTTTAACTCCAAGATAGTCCATAAGGGCATTTTGTAAAATTTTAGAACAATTTACATCATCTTTATCAGCCATATCTGCAAGCCAAGCTGGAAGTGAAAGTGTTTTTTAACAAAACGATTATTTAGTTTATCACGAAATGATGGCATAAACATTTCTATGACTGTTGGAACCTGATTTTTCTAATACAACATCCTGAATTGCAGTTGGAGTGGGGATTTCTTCTCCACCTTTTAACTCCAATTCAAACCTCAACCCAAACTCATCAATTTTTTCCCATATATATAAGTAAATGAATATACTCTCTCCACAAATTTATCCACGCTTTTAATGCCTCATTTTCGTGGATAGACTATATTCCTTAAATATATAAAATAAGATTATATAAATATTATAACGGTCTGAAATGAAAAAATTGAGGTTAGAGGGTGAAAAAAATCTGAAAATTGATAAGAAATTTACCAATAAAAATAAACTTTATATTATTTGTTTATTTCAAGTAGATTGGATATTATATTGTAGAATAGTCCTATTTGGCTTTAAATCGCCCTGTAACACACTTTATTTCATTCTTAGTATATTTTTTCCATACCTTCTATTTAAAACGCTTATAGAGCCTTAAAACTAAGCATAATGATATATATTTTTTAAAAACAAAAATAAGCTGACAGAACGAATTGTTCCATCAGCTTACGAGAGCGGTTTATTTATCATCATTGTCAATTAAATTATATCTATTGGGTGTTGGCTGTAAATCTTCCATTTTACTAATATCTCTCCTGTAATTTATGCGTGGAGGAATATATTTTAAAATCTTTTCTTTTCCAAACCTTTGATAATAACCTCTTACCTGCCAGCAAGGTTTTATTTTTCGATAGGTTCTTATATTTTTGTTTCATCAGATAAAATGTATCGTGATATTTTAGATTTTAAAGTTATTTTCTGTCTATACCCTCCATTTCCATTTTTCTTTTTACTTTTTTTAGGTTCTTTTACCTTGATTAATTTATATTCAACATCTGGATTATAGTGCTGCATATAATAAGATATTGCATTTACAAGGTCAAGTGCAAAAGTACCTATCTGTCGTGCATAATCTGACATATTATAAATGCCATATTTTGCAGCTATTTGATTATTAAAATCTATTGAATTATTATCATCTTTATTTAACTTAACTTTTATACCATAAAATTCACCATCTTCACTTGGTGTATTTCTATACACACATTCTATTGTCCATACTTTCTCAATTTTATCTTTCTCAGTTTCAGCTTCAAATATAGTTATTTTCCATTCGGTAGCACTAAGATATTTTACATAATAATATCGTACTATATCCTCAGGCAAACCATTTTCTTTTAATGCTTTATCTACGGCTTTTTCTTGTTCTTCAATAGAAAGATTGTAATAATAAACATTATCTTCAAATTTTCTTTTTAGAATTTTTCTATTTGCACCTTTTTCTGTTAATATGATTGTATAATCACTAAATAAAGGTGGAACATATTCTCTCCTGATGTGTTTCTCAAGAGAATCCCATATTTTTTCCATAAATTTGTTATCGACTTCTATAATAGTTTTAGTTAAAATTTGTTGAAAAGAAATATCAGACATATATTTTCCACCTACTTTATATAAGTATTAGTTTATTCAAATTCGGTTTCAGGTGCAAGTGAAAGAATTTTTTGTCTTGATTGCTCATCAAGATTTTTACAACCTTTAAAAGCGTATTTACTTATATAATTTACGCTTTCAGGAATAGAAATACTTCTTAAATTAAAGCAATATATAAAAGCACTATCTTCTATTCTTTCTATTCCATTTTCGATTTTTACTGTACCTATATTTCTTTGAGAAAAGGACATAAATATAATCTTTTTTATTTTAATAAAACCTATTTCATTTGGGATTATAATATCTACTGGTTCAATTTCTCTTTCCTCTGCTTCTTGCTGAAATATTTCATCATAATTGTCAATACTTGCTTCTTTAGAATTATTTCTATTTAACATAAGAGAAAAATTTCCATATTTAGCGAATCTATATCCGTCTTTAGATGTGCTTATTTTAGTTTTTCCACTTTCCTTTTTTCTCTTTTTAGTTATTTCTCTATCCAATAAGTTTCTTTTATTTTCCTTATCGTTATACCATTCTTTTAATGTTTCAACAGGTATCTCATAATGATTTGCAAATTCCTCTATTGTCATTCCTGAATTATCTATCACTTCTTTTACAGTCCACATAATTATACTTCCTTTCAAATATTAATTATTTTTATTCTTATTTTTCCATTGGCGATAATATAAAGCTTTTTCAGATATTTCATCATCTGGTAGTCCATATGCACCCTTTGCATATGGTGTATGAGCATTTAATACCTTCATACTTATATTTAATTGTTTACAAATTTCTTGATTAGTAAAACCTTGACATTTTAAATCAAATATATTATCAGCAAGTTCATCTTCTATGTCAATACCAGCAGATAATAAGGTTTTAACAACTTTAGAGTAAGATATTCCTAAAATTTTTCCAACCGCAGACTTAGAAGAAGCCGATTTATATTCATTGATTATATCTTTAGAACTTATTTTAAAATCTGCCTTCATATTATCACCACTAAATTATTAATAAAATTTTTTAAATTTTATATTTATCAAATACTTCTTTTCCAAGAATTTTTTCAAATTCTTTTTTCTTCTTTTCTTTTTCTTTACTTGCAAAATATTCTGCAATAAATTCACTCTTCTTTTTTAATAAACCTTTTTTACTAAAAATTAAATCAAATACACCCCAAACACCAAGTAGAATTACAATTATATTACATATTAACCCCCAAATACTTGTATATTCTTCAAAACATTTAGATATATTAACAACCATATTGCATAGTGATATTAATATAATAATAAAAATTACTAATGTAAAAATAGTAAATATAATTTTCATTACATATCTTTTAATTTTATTTGCACTTTTAGATATTTCTGATATAGCATTGTCTATAGCTTTTTTATTTTTATCTTGTTCTTCTTGATATTTTTGAAGCATCTGCTCAGATTTTCCATATTCATTACCTAAATACATTTTTTTGATATAATTCTGTAATTCAGGCACATGACTTTCCTTTATATTTTTAGGATTACCATTTGTCATATTCATCAACTGCCGCCTACAATAAATATCAGTACGAATTGCAACTGCTTCTTCATCAGATATGCCGCCATTTTTTCTATATTTTTCTACTATATCAAAAAAATTTTCCATAAATGTGTTGGATGGTTCAAGACTTATTAACGCATTTTCGATTAACTTAGATTTTGGATAGTCCTTATTTGTTGAATAATTTTTTATCCAAATAATTGATGACAAATCAATATCAGAAATTACACATGATATTTCATTTTTATTTCTCTGGCTAAAGAAACTATTTACATTTGCTTCTAATTTAGTATTAGGTGTAACAAAAATATATCCACATTTTTCAATTTCATTAGATTTATTTCCAGCTCTTAAAGCATAAATACTTGAAACACTATTAACATCTAAATCAAGTGCTTGTTGATTCTTATACAAAATATTATTTCCTATGAAGTCTCGTAATTCTGCACAGTTAATATCACATTTTTTGTAATCATCTTCATTAAAATTTGGATTAATAATTTCAATCCCTATTGAAGAAATTCTTCTTTCTAATATTGCCAAAAAATTATCAACATCATTAGGTGTAAATCTTTGTTCATCCCACGCTTCAAGTGTATTAAATGATGTTGGTTTTTGATATGGATTTTCCAAATTGTGTTTATATGCTCTTAATATATTTTTTATTTCTAACATTGTATGTTGAAAGCAGCACACCTTTGCACCTTTATTCTTTAACATTTCTATCATTTCAAGTGCATTCTCTTTTTCAGCTTTCAATTTAAATCCAAGAGCCTGAATGATAATTGTTGTGTCTAAAAAGAAAGAAGTATCTTTGAATTTAGATTTAACCATATTTCCAGTTTTTGACTCCGTAGATATAGCCGCTGACACAAAAAAACCTTTAACCATATCATTTATATAATCAAAAATAATGCTTTGTCTATTATTTTCATCTATTATAAAGTTTGCAATATAATAATCTAATTTTCCATTCTTCTGAGTTACCATTTCTAAAATTTTAGGATTTTTGACAACAATAAATCCTTTTGTTACAAAAAAATCTATTAAAGCTTTTATAGATTCATCTGTATTATAAGATGATTGAAAATGTTCATTTAAATATTGAGACAAAGATTTTCCAACTTTTTCTCTATGTTCTTTATATATTTGTTTTTGTTGATAAATCTTTTCTGCCTCAAAACTTAAAGATTTAATCAATATATAATTATTATGTTTTTTTATTAATATTTTAGGTGAAAGCCTATTCAATAAGCATCTAATAACATTTGTTGGTATATTTTCATATCCA
>NZ_JAHZIA010000060.1 GCF_019420015.1 Anaerofustis sp. | reverse complement strand
TAAACCCCACGACTTTTTTACTCGCCTAAAAAAGTCGATAAAAACGGCGCCACTGCGTGGTGCTATAACGATTTTGACGCCTGTGTAAAACTCTACCCGAGTTTTACTGGCGGAAAATCTATCCCCATCCCTTTCATTGAAAAAGGGGGTGGCGGTAGCAACAATTCCCGAAAAAACGGGTAGTTTTTTCGAGGAAATCTTGTTGCGTTACAAGCTCAACGCAGTTGTATCCTTTTTACCTCTTTTTTTGGATAAGCAAAAAAAGAGCGGGGTTTCAGGGGCAGCGCCCCTGGATAGGGTGTAAGGGGTGAAACCCCTTAATAGGGTACAAGGGATGAAATCCCTTGAAAGGGGGTAAGGGGCAACGCCCCTTGATAGTGTTTTATATGGAATAAACGTTTTTATTCACCACTTCCCCGACTTCAAAGTTTCCTATATCGGTCGAATAGCTGTCTCCTGTTTTATATAAAAATTTAACGTCATATTCCACATCTTCCCCCTGTCTGAATCCCGTCATGTCTTCTTGCGTAAAAGGAACGAGAAAACCCCGCTCCCTTTCAAAATAACTCACTTCTCCCGGGTATTCTTTTATAAGCTGCTTTGCTCCTTTTCCAAAAGTAAAAAGCACTTTAGATATAATACTCATATCCAAAATGCTCTCATCACTTACTTTAAAAAACATATACCCGCTGTTGCTGAACTTTATTTCCATTTTTTCACCTACGCCTGAGACTTTCTGAATTTGAATTCATCTCTAGATAAATCCAATTTTCCTTTTCCGAGTTTCCAACTGCTTATCCCGGAAGCTATCCCTATCTTCCTGCTTAATAAACTGTCCAAAGCTTTGCTTCTGTTATTCATCGTATTGTAGGCAAGCTCCGCCATTTTTGCATTTTTGGAATTATAAGCCTCATTTATCTGATTGTCATAATTCATCTTTGCCTGTTCATAAGTGTTTCTGACGTTCGCAACCCTGTTTTGCATGGAATTGAAATTTGCACTTTTGCCGCTTTCTGCAAACCCGCTTCTTCCAAGTCCCATTCCCGCATGTTTTTGTGCATTGTATCCGTAAGGGTTTATACTCTTTAAATATTCGGCATTTGCCGCTCTCCCTTCCGTTATTGCATCACGGGATGCCTGCGCCTTTTTTTGATTTAACTCCTTTACTCTTTGATCCGTCGTGCTTTCTATATTTTTTTTAGTCTGCCCATAATAACGATCCAAACCTTTTATTGTATTGTTATAATTTTTACTTGCGTAACCGCCAAGTCCGCTATATGGATTGGTTGCCATTTCCTTACCTCCTTTAGTTTTTTACTATACTGTTTTCTTTTAATTTCATATAAGAGTTCTTTACTTTTTTTATACTGCTGTCCGTCAATTTTATATATACACCTTTTACCTTTTTAATCGACGCAGAAGAAAGTTTTATATATATATCGACATCTTCTTTCGTAACCTTTCCGCTTTTGGAAAGAACAGAACTGTTCCCAAGGAAAAGAGAACCGTCGTAAGTTTTTAAATAACATTTAAAAGTTACACTTGTCGATTCGCCTATCACCTTTTTTATCTGTTCAACTTCACTGCCGGAAAAAGCCACGGTATTTGAGCTTTTATAATTTTTAACCGTCTTTGTAAAACTTCCGCAGGTTATAACAAGGGTATCGCTGAATTTCGGATTGTACTTCGTATAACCGACCTTTACCCCTTTATATTCATTTATTATGCTTACGCTGTTTATCTTGGAAACCCTCTTTATCACAGGAAGCGTAAAGTTCTTTTTAGAAATCGTCGCCGTTCCGAGCTTTACACCACGCCGAAACATTAAAATCCGAAGTTCCGTTTGCAGAATGCTTTACTTTAAAATCACCGCTCATCAATTTACACGGATTTTTAAAAGTATCAAAATGAGTTTTGGTATCCGTTTTCTTTGCGCCGTCCACCATTATGTATTTAGTGTGGTCGTAAAAATTCCAGTGTCTGTAACTGTCTTTGCCTCTAAGCCACAGCTCACAGTGAATAATACTCGTATTTGAGTCCTTATCCTGACTTTTAAGTTTCCATTCCAGAGAAATATACACATCGTCATTATTTGAATATTTTCCAGTTACTTTTCCGCTCTCAGCCATAACTATCCCTCATACACAAACACAACAGAGCCGACAGGCAACTTTGCACCGTAATTGTTCATACTCGGCGCCGTATTCTTTACAAACCTTATTTCGGGTGAGGTATTTACAGGCTCGGTATTTGTGGAATTTACATATATTTTCACTACTTCTTTGTTTACATCATTTTTATTTTCTTCTATTTTTTTATCCAGATTTGCAATATCCTCTCCGTTTTTATCAACCCCAACAGTGAGCTCATCGTTAATATAACAAACCAAAGTATCGTTTAAATACTCCTTTATATCCACACCCGCTTTGTCAAAAGCCATTCTGAGTTCTTCCCCCGATATAATCGGTGTGTCCCCTAAAGGCTGTATATTTCTGACGTCTTTATTGAATTCAACTATTTTTTCCATTGACATTTATCTTCACCTACCTCTTTATATAACTTCCTTTAAATGCTTCCAACGTAAGAGAAAAGAATCCGAAAGGCATTTTCCTTTTCTTATCGCTGCTTTCTCCGACGAGTTTTATCTGCAGTTCGTTAAATTTCTTCTGCTTCGTTCTCAATACTTTGTAATTGTTGTCCTTATCAAAAAAGAAACTTACCGCCCCAAAATCAAAATTCAAAAAGGAAAACCCGGAATTTTTATGGGAAGCAACAAATCTGAAATCTTTGCTTTTATCCGTCCTTACATATACATTTACTCCGGAATTGCCCATAACCTTAAACTTCGCTATTCCTCCTCTTTTGGATGTGGTCTTTAAATGATTTATGCTGTCGAAATTGTCGGACCTTAAAATTATGTAATTTTCTATTTCTTCTCCGTTATCTTCATAAGAATCACTTTCAAATACGCATATCTGCCCATTTGTCGTCCCAAAGAACATATTGTTGTCAAATACTTTTAAGTAAACTCCCGGACTGAAACTTTCATCTTCGTTTTTTACTCTTATATCCTTAAAATAAAACCACTCGTACTCGTACCCTTTGCCGACTTTGTAAGTACTCCTGCTGTCTGCCAAATACATCTTGGAATTAATGAGTATACATAAATACCCCTTATATACATCCATACAGGCATCTTTGTATCCATCATCTTTTATAAGTTTGGGATTTATAAGGGTAGATCTTGGGCATACAAAGTCCAAAGAGTATATGTCACTGTTCAAATCCGAATACTTAAGTCCGTACATTCCTTCCTTGGAAAGGAAGCATACGTCGTCTAAGAAGTTGACGGAACAACCGAGACTCCCGAAACTGCTCTTTCCCTGCTTGGACGGATAAACCGTTACTTTCTTCACTTCCGTTTTTCCCGCAAAATTCACCGTGCTTATCTCTTCGGTGGATGCTTTGTGATAAAAAAGATTGTTTCCGCCTTCTTTTCCGTCTTTGAACACCCAAAGTACACTTCCCGCAACAACCATAGAGGTTATTTCCTCATTGTCACTTCCGTCCTGATAATAATTTAAATCCGACACGTACTCGGGATTGTTCAGCTCACTGTGAAACAATGCATTTTTATAAATACTGCTTTTAGAAAAAAACACCCTGTTATCAAAAACAGTGTTTATTTTGCAGCTACTTATTCTTTTTTTATGTTCATCCGATTCCTTGTAAAACAAAATAACGACATTGTCTCCTCCAAGCGTAAGAGGAGAAGGCGGCGGTTCATTAAAGGATATACGACCCTTTTCTTTGTTTATCCCGTTATCCGCAAGTTTAAAGGATGTCGTCTTAGTCTGAGAGGTTCCACTTTCCTCATCTCTAACCTCATAAGTAAGCTCAGTTCCGTTCACCAAATCTATATAAGTATCGTTTATCCATACCTTTATATAATCAATATCTTCCCTCGTCAAATCCGAAGTATCCAAATAAAAAGTTTTGTCTTTTCCGTTTGCCGAAAAGGAATTTTTTCTCCAAGGAGTAAGAACATTTACCCCCTGATAACTCTCGCCTCCGCCTTCAGGCAGACGGGATACCGAGGTTGTCGGAACAAAAGGAACATCCAAAGAAGCCTCCTTTATATCCCCGCTTATTGTAAGCATTTGTTCATTTATCCTATTCAAATCCCCTATATCGACAAGCTTTTCTCCGTCATATTTGTAATACCCAATACCGTCGTTTATATATAAATTGTCGTTGTACATAAAGGATGAAGATTTTGAACAATTCATGTTCTTACATAAAAGCTCAAAACCACCCTCATTCTCAAAAGAAGGAAAATCTTCATACAAATACAAATATCTTCCCATATGCACCAAAGCAATACTTGTACCCATCGAAGTATATATGTGTATCCCGTATATGGTTTTATCCTCATTTTCATCCTCAGCAAGGGATGATAAATCCGCTATGAGCTTGTACCCCTCTCTGGTTACCACACACTTGCTGTCATCTTCATAATTTTTATACATATTGACTATCATCACCCCACGGTTATGACTTACATTTCTTCCTTCATTTGAAAAATCCACACCGTTTATGCTTTCATAGGTTCTCGTTATCATTCCTCCCTGAGCCATCATAAACCTCCGTAATTCTTTAAGGGCTTCACAACTCCTATCACATCGCTTCTCTTTATATCCAAAGCCCCTATCACTTTTTGTGCCTTTTCGTCAAAAGCAGCATAGTTTGCGCTCACATCGGTCTTTAATATATCGCTTGCAACGTGATAGCAAAGAACTATTACCCCATTTACGTCAATATCCAGCTCGGTATCGTCAAGCTTATCTTTGGGAATTTCGCTTAAATCTTCGGCATACGCCGCATACTCAACATCAATTTTCCCTTCAAAATTATTTCTTACGTATATTTTTCTGTTTCTGTAATAATAATCAATGCTTCCGTAATCTGACTTTACAACATTAACTGCCAAAAGCTTTGAGCAAAGAGAGCCGAGAGAATAAGGAATGTATTCTTCTCCGTCTCTTTTTTCGTCTTTTTCGATTTCTATTATTTTGTTTTTTATTATAGGGCTTTGATTCGCGAGCATTTGATAATGAATGTTTATTATCGGTAGGAGTCTTTTGTTTATATCCTCATCGTCGGAAGAATATAAATCCGACAAAGAATACTCCTCAATCAAAGCCAAAACGTATCTTTTTATTTCTTTAATGCTTTTTATGCTCATATTACCTCCCATAAGACCGATTGATATATTTTCCACCAATCGGTCTCATCTTTGTCTTTTAAGGAAGTTCTATAACGCCTACGGATACCGTACCCGTTACGCTTAATTTCACCTTTCCTTTATTCTCTTTTACGTCCTTGTACTTTCCGCTTTCAAGAACCAATGTCTTTGTTTCGCCGTTTGGAATATCAAACTCAAATTCGGCGGCTTCCACCCCCTGAATCCCGTTTCCGTTATGTACCGTCACACTCGCACTTTCGGAAGAAGCCGAAAGAATAATGAGAGTCTTTTCGTCATTACCTTCAAAATCTATAAGCGCTCCGTCCGCTGTATCGATTTTAACCATTTCAGGGTATCCTCCGGGTACGTTTCCTTTAATCGTCAATCTTTCTACATTTGTTACTGCCATTTTTCTATCTCCTTTTATAATTTCTTTTTTTAAGCTTCATGAGCTTTTATTGTATATAATTCTTTTGGTCTTACGGTTTTTGTTCCGTATACAAGCAGACCTTTTACCGCATCCATAAATCTTTTTTCCGGTCTGAAAGGCTCAACGTTATCGATTTGTTTGCCTGCCGCAATTGCTCTGTTTGTTCTTATCATAAGATAATCGTCGCTTCCGTCGTTATATAGGTTATTGCTCATTTTTACGTAAGCATTTTTATACTTACCTAAAATTCCTTCTTCAATCAATTTGTCGTTTCTCGTTTTTAATTCGATAATCTTGTTTTCAAAAATATCGTATGCCCAAGGCGTAAGCTCGATTACTACCCTTTGTGTCATAGGTACACCGTTATCTCTTAACCATACAAGCCCTTTGTCGATAAGCTTCTTCATATCCTCTTCTTTTGAAACTGCCGTCGACTGAGAAAACTTGCCTGCATTTTTTGCTTCGCATGCTATGTCGTACTCATATGCTTCTGTCAATCCCGCAGTAGCTTCGGCTCTTAGAGAAGACATAAGCCCCTTTCTCGACTGAGCTTTGTCGATATCGTCCACTCCGAAGTTAAAATATTTTGCTTTGTCGATGTCGAGATATATGCTGGTATCTTTCACATCTTCGGGGTCGTGAATATCCCTTCCGTCATAATCACCTATGGTAGGTCTTGCAACCCCCAAAATCTTAACCTTTCCCGCTTGTTTTATGTCTCCGTCAAAATCATGGCAACAGTCTTTGTCAAGTACCGCCATTTTTTCCAAATCTCTGAGTATGTTTGCACTCCATACCGTCGCTTTAAAATTGTTGTAACTCATTTTTTATTTACCTTCCTTTTTCTTTTGTTGATTTTTTTAATAAAAAAACACCCCTTAAGAGTGTCTGTCCCTTATCCCCATCGTTCCATAGAACGATTTATTATATCAAGCAGTCTCGGATTTCTTCTCAAATCCTCAGCTGTAAACTCGTCCACTTCATCTGAAGTGTAAAAATCTTTTATTCCCCCGCTCTTCTTCGTATCTTTTACGCTTCCGGCAGGAGAATAAGAGGGCTTTTCCTCCCTCCCCACAACTTCTTTTACATAGCACTCATACACATCCATCAAAGGTATGTCGTCTCTGAAGTGCCCCGCAAAAGAAATAAAATTTTCGTCTCTTAAAATACTCGGGTCTTCTCCTCTTTCTCTCAAAGCGTTCTCTCCCGAACGCAAGACCAGTTCACCCGATATCCTCTCTTTCAAAACTGAATCCCTGGTATTGTCGCAGTCTGTAAGCAAAAGCTCATCCAATACCTCATTCATATCTTCCACCCCAAGGGAAATGATTTTATCCGCCTGAATATTGGCAAGCTCGGCATTGTCTTTAATGCTCATATCATCCAAAAGGACCTCTCCAAGAGCATCACTACCGACACCCTCCTCTTCTTCCTTATATTCTTCATGGTCGTATCCCTCCCCTGTGTATTCCTGCTGCGAAAGTAAATCTTCTTGTTCGTCGTCATTATCGGTCATTTGTTCCTGCTCTTCTTCCTCATATTGTTTTTCAGTACTTAAATCTTCCGACTCTTCTGCTTCCAAGTAAGAATTTTCTTCTTCGTCATAAATATCATCCTCTTTTTCATACTCATCCAAAGAGTAATCGTCCATAAATTCTTCCCCATAATAATCTTCCATATCATTCTCTCCTTTTATTTTGGAATTTTTCTGCCTTTTCGGGCGGCATTCCCCGCTTTTTACGTCCCTAGAAGACGTCACCTTTTAAAATAACATCATTTTTTAATCACCTCCTCAAAACAACCCCCTTTAACTTATAACCCAGCCGCCCCTAAACATCTGTTTTAAAACATTAAAAAAAGACACTATAGTGTCTTTACATTTAGGGGCGCCGCCCCTAATACCCCACTTTTAAGGGCTGTCTGCCCTTAAGAACCCGACCATATTTTTGCCGAAGCCCAAAAATATGGAAAAAATGCTTTCACTCAATCGCTGTGATGGCTTATAACGCATCGGGATTTCATGGAAAATCTACCCGATTTTCTCATGAACCGATGCTACCGCCGTCCCATTTTTAACGTAGTTTGATGAATAAAGGGGTGGGGATAGATTTTCCGCCAGTAAAACTCGGTCAGAGTTTTACGCAGGCGTCAAAATCGTTAGAGCACCACGCAGTGGCGCCGTTTTTATCGACTTTTTTAGGCGAATAAAAAAGTCGTGGGATTCATAAGAGGTGAAACCCCTTTACATACTAAACAATATCTTTATTCAAAATATTTATAAGGCTCATATTCCATTGCTTCATCCAAATTATCCATCATTATTTTAAATATTTTTTCTTTGTCTTTTTCATTCACTACCAATCTATAATGTTTTTCGCCACTATCGTCGTAAATCTCTTCATAATATAAACTTATATTAGTATCATAAAAATCTCTGTATTCCATATCATAATTATAACGTCCAAGCGTGTCATACGCATATGCTTTTTTATCTTTTACTTTATCCATCCGGCCCATTTTTTCATGCTCTTTCAATATCTCCACTATTTCAAAATATTTTTCGCTTATAGGATAAGGATTTATATTCACAATCACCTTATTCTTCTTTTTATCGATAATATACGAAGGAACAATCAAATTTTCTACATCTTTAAAATCCTTTTTGTTAAAAATACTTTTTATTATTTTTTTATATTTTTCCATGCTGTCGTTATCGTTTAATTCATGAACATATCCTTCAAGTTGCCTGTCAAAATCTCTATACATTGCAAATTCTTTTTCATCATAATATTTACACGGTCTTGTTTTTACCTCGCTGAGCAATCCCCCTAATATATTATCATATATTTCCTCTTTTTTTTCCTTTGAAACAATCAACTTAAAAGTGCTTTCCCCATTCTTATCTACAGTTTCTTCATAATCCACCACTGCATACATACTATCCTCATCTGACGGGTCGGTATAATCAAAATATTCTCTTGTAATTCCTATCGATCCATACCTCATCTCATAATCCTTAAGTTTATAATAATATGCCGCTTTTTTATTTTTTTCCAATCTGGCATTAAAGCTATTCTTATTATATATGCGATAAGCTTCTCCATAAATATTCCCATTGAAACGTATCTTTACAGAATCAGAAAAAAGCATTTTGGTATATTGAGGCTGAATAATATCAAATATATTGTCGTTGTTGAAGTTTTGATTCTTAAAGTTAATCGTATTTATAATATCCCTGCATTGACTTAAATCCTCTCTGTCGCTGTGTTTTATCTCTTCTATGTATCCGTCCAATATATTATCCAGATCTACATAAAATTTATACTCTCTGTCTAATATCAAATAATCACAAGGATTTTCAACCATAGCTTCTCTAAGCCCCCCGAGCAATGAAGAATATATAATATAATTATTATTCTCTTTCTCAGTAGGTATCAGTACCGATACATACGATGCTTCTTGATCTGTACTCACTTTTTTTTCAAAGTTATAAGTCACAGTGGCATCTTTCAGCTGCGTATATTCACTGACCAAATAACTGTTTAATATATCATTTTTTTTCTTTTTATTTTTTATATTATTTTTAGATATATATTTATTCGCTTTTTTTAAGGCTCGTTTATATATATATCCATAACTGCCCTGAGTTACCTTAACCTCCGCAAAATACTCACCGTCGTACTTAAATTTGACATCAGCTCTTTTAACAGCCTCCTTTACCCCTTCGTCAGAGGCAAACATTCGGTTTAAAATTTCTCTTTCGTTATTAAACTGAGGATAACTTCTATAATCAATCAGCCTTTCACGGTGATAATTGACAAACCTTCTCATCTCTTTTACCTCTGAAGACATGTAAGGCTGAAAATCATTATCTATATAATACAACACCCCGACAATTATGCATATGACGAATATTGTCATTACTTCTACAAACGTTAACCTTCTTCTCATAACAATCCCCTGTTCTTACCTTATTCTATATAATATATTTTATCACTTATTTTCTTCTATTTCATCTTTTCTCAATATTTTTTCTAACAATGCACTATTTAAATTATCTGTAATTAAATCAATAATCCCATTATCAGGAATAGGAATTTTGACATTTCTCAATATATCAATAATTTCATTGGTAATAGGAGATGAAACTCTTCCGGCTATTTCGCTTATTAAAGCATCTTGTTTTGCTTCTTTAAGAGCCTTGTTTGTTGCTTCCAATGTTATACCTTCTTTATTTGAATACATCTGATTATTATATGTCCTTCCAAAAATTTTAGCCGTTTCAATTTCCGATGATTTTCCTTTTAAAAAATATGCTAATATTAAAGATGAAATAATATCATTGGTTATACCTACTCCATCAATAAGACTTTTTTGTTTACTACCCTCTTTATTTTCTAATTTTATTATTGCCTTATTTAGAGCTTCTAAATCAGGCGGATTTTTATCATTGCCTAATAACAATCTTAAAGTCTGTTTATATCCATCCAATGTTCTATTTTTATGATTTAGAGTTGCAAGAGCATACAACCTACTCTTACTGTCATTCCCCAAAAACCTTAAAATATCTTTTTCTTTTCTTTTTACTATTCTGGGGTTTAATGATTTTATATATTTCGTCGCGTCATCTTTCCCTTTTTCCATATATGTTATATACAATGTCTTTCTTTCCTTTGGTGTCATATTTTCAATATCAGTCAAGCGTTGGTCTTTAAATGCAGGATTTGTACTTATTGCAAGAGAATTATCAAATGCCAAATTCTCAGCACCGTATTTCTTCAAATAATTGTCTATGTTATTTC
>NZ_JAHZIA010000006.1 GCF_019420015.1 Anaerofustis sp. | reverse complement strand
GAGTTTATCAAAATAATTCGCAGTAGTTGTATAGTGGTCTGACTTGCCACCGCTTTTGATTTGAGATATTTTTCCATATATTTTCTTTCTTACTACTTGTCCTTTTGTATATGTTTCCATTAACAATCATTCCTTAGATGTTATTGCTCTACGAACCTTAAAAATAGAACATTCAGTAGTCATATAATACTTTCCATCACTTGTTTGAATACCGACATCATAAAAGTAATTTTTATGTTCTAAATTTAAAGTATCACTGGGTACAAAATAAATTCCATATCCCTCATTAATTTTATCTTTACTTGTAGCTATCTTTTTGATAATGTATTTAGAATTATCGGAATTTACATCATCTTCTTTTACGCCAAAAATTATTTTGTCACCATCTTGTAAGTTATAAATGCTACCATCTTCATAGTAGATAATATACTCTATATCCATATTTGTTCCTCTAACTATTTCAAAGTCCACAAACATCACTCAATTCTTTTTTTAGATTTTTCAAAGTTTAAAGCATTTTGATATTGTTGCTTTTCTGTTTCATATTGCCTTCTCATAGCATTTTTTGTTTCCTCTAAAAAACCCTGTAATATCGGCTCAATAACAAAAGGAGGTAAACCAGATTCGTTTATCTCCTTTGTTAAAGTATTTATTAAATCTTCCCTCACTAACATAATGGGTTTTTTTATTGTTTCTTCCATTAAATTATCATTCTCCTTTATGTTTCTATCCATGATACATATTGTATTTTTTGTCCATCTATCGTTATTGAATTTAATCCAAGTTTATAATTTCCAAAATAAAAATTATCTGTTTTAATTTTTACTCCACTACATTCAATCTCCTTATCACAAAAAAGACTATTATGTATTATAAACCCATCTGTTTCGGTATAACGAACCTTATTAAGATATACTTTATTTTCAGAATCATACACATTCCAAGTGAGAGCATCTCCGTCAACTAAATCAAATGTAAGACCATAATTGCCACTTGCACCACCACGAATACCAATTTGTCCTATTTCTTTTTCTCCATATGAATATTTAACGCCTTGCTTACTAATTACTGTTTTTCTACCATCAACATCATCGACAGTTATAGTATTATTTGCACTATCAATAGAAAAAGTTCCATCAACAGAAAGTAATTTATTCCCTTTAATTATCCAACCAGCTATTTCACCTGTTGTCGCTGTAACCTTACCATTAAAAGTACCATTACCACTATTATCAAAACTTAAAACATTACCCTTCGAGTTACTAATTGTAAAAATAGATTGATTATTTGGATTAATAGCTACTGTATTTGTACTATTGGTAATAGTCAAACCATTTTCATTAAATTTTAAGCTATTGTTTTTATTGAATATAGACAAATTTTCACCTACAATAAGTTTGCCAACAACAGCTTCCCCATTTACACCAAACTTAGTTTCCATAGCACCAGTTTCAGGATTTACATAAATAAATCTTCCGACTGCCGTCTTTGTAGTAGCCCAGTTATCATCTGTAACAGCAATAGTGGAGTTTATAATTTTTATTTGTTCCGATTCATAACTATCTGTAATTGAATTGTATTCTGTAAACAACATACCATGTGAATCCCAAGATTGACATTGATTATCAGCACCACCAATAATTTTTACATTAGTAGCGTCTAATCCATTAGTAAACCAATCTCGAATAACTTCATTACTTTTTTCGCCTTGATTAGCTTGTCTTTTAGTAGAACTATATGAAGAAGCCATTGAATTAGATTTAGATAATATACTTTGAATATCACTTATTCCATCTTTAATCTTTGTTAAATCAGAAAATTCAACTGATAATTCTTCAAGATTATCGAAATCAATTTCATAACTAATAAGTCTAAGTTTATAAATAACATCATCAACCAAACATCTTATCCAGTTACCCACTTCAAAATATTCAACAATAGGTTTAAATTTCTGAATTATCAATAAGTTCTTTAAACTACAAGAAATAGAGTGTTGTAATTCTGCTGATTTGTAAATTTCCTTTTCAGCAGTATCAATAAATTCTTGAGCTTTTTTGAAAATTTCGGAATTACTTAATCCGTCAGAAATATAATTATCATTTGAATATTTATCTTCTCTACGAAAACTATTAAATTCATTAAGCAAATCTGTTCCTAAATATTTTTCAAAGTTTAAATTATCTTGAGTTGTATTTCTTAATGTTATAACATCATTTTGTAAATCTGTAATAGTATCTAATTCGTTTTGTCTTAATGTTATTTCACTTTGAATGGCATTAAGTTTATTACGATAAGGAATATATAATTTAGTATAAAGATTGGATTCTCCACTACTTGATGTTTTATCCGTTCCAGCCCAAGTATTAGGGTTAGACACATCTTGTTCTATAAGTATGTCAATGCAAGCCTGACAAGCATCGGCAAAAGATTTTAACCTATTAAGACAATATTTTTTTAATTCATTACAAAAATCATCATATTCCTTTTTAAATAACCCTGAAATACTTAAATCTTCTTTATCCGATTTTTTTAATGCTTTATCTAACTTTTGTTTAACATACTTTTCATAATCATCATTAACATAAATGACTACATTATTTCCAGTTGCAGTATCTTCTTCATCAGAGCTATTAGTAATTTTAAAATTACCTTCCCAAATATGACCCTTTGTACTATAACTTGAAGATACAATTTCAACATCATATCTATAATCAAGTATAACCTTTGCAACAGATAAAACAGTATTATCAACAGTAGATTTAGAAGCTACTGATATATCTGTAACAGCAACAGGGGAGAGGTTAGCCATTGTTAATAAAGCAAGCTGCTCTGAAGCAGATGTATCACTTAAATTAGCATCAGGCATTAAACTATGCTCTAAATATCCTGAAAAATCAATAGTGTTATAATAAGATTTCATTAAATTAGGATAACCAACTACATTTTCAATCTTCTCTAAATC
>NZ_JAHZIA010000059.1 GCF_019420015.1 Anaerofustis sp. | reverse complement strand
TCTATATAAAAGAGTTTCTTTATAATGTGTACCGAGAGTGAGGTTAAACGGGATTACATGTCGGTTTGATTTATGGGTTTATTGCCGGTATTCTTTCCATTTTTGCTGTTGAGAGAAAATATAGAGTTTTTATTATTGCACCGTTGCTTTTTATTTATGTTATGCTGGCGGGGATGTCTGTTTCTGCGACGAGAGCTATGATTTTGTGTTTGATGAACGAAACTTTGAGTTTAAAACATGAAAGAGACAACGATGTATTTAATCACTTGTTTATAATTGCGATAATACTTTTATTGTTTAATCCACTTAATCTGTTCAATGTTAGTTTTACCCTTTCTTTCAGTGCGGTTGTGGGAATATTGCTGATGGCTCCCGTAATTGAGTTTAAAATAATGGATAGGTTCAGTGAGAATAATAAAATTCTAAGGAGTATTGTAAGTATATTTTCGGTGAGTATTTGTGCCTATTTATTTACAATTCCCGTTATTATCAACTCTTTCGGCAGTGTTTCTTTAATAAGCATGATAGGTAATTTTGTTATTGTTCCTCTTGTGGCTCCTATAATGATAATAGGTATTATAGGCGGAATATTTTCAAATTTTATAGTGGGTAAAATAATTATTAATTTACTTGATTTGCTTCTTGGAATTATAAGGAATATCGTTTCTTTTCTTGCCGATTTGCCTTTTGCCACAGTGGAAATCGATGATTTGAATATAATTGTTATAGTTGCATATTATGTGTTTATTCTCTTACTTGGAGGATATATTAAGTTTTTTAAAAAGAAAAAAAGCTGATATAAATTATTGATTTTTTATGTTACAATATCCCTATGGGAGAGGTCTATGGATTATATTAAACTCAATGAAAATATAAAAAAGAAAAATTTCAAAAATATTTATTTGTTTAATGTAGGTGAAAACTATATTGCAAAGATGATGTTTGACAGTCTTAAAAACAATCTTATAAAAAAAGAGTACGAAGATTTTAATTATTCTTTGTTTGACGGTAAAAAAATTGATATTAACAAGGTAACGGAACTTTGTGAAACTCTTCCGATGATGGATGAACACAGACTTGTGCTTTTGAAAGGTGATTATTTAAGAAACAAAGAATTCGGCAAAAAACTTAGTGACTACATAAAAAATATCCCTTCGGACACGGTAATGGTTGTTTGGGTTGAAGGAAGTATGGACAAGAGAACCGCTCTTTACAAGTCGATAAAGAAGAATGGGGATATTGTTGATTTTGAAAAATTTAAAGAATACAAACTTGAAGGTTGGATTAGAAAGAAGATAAAAGACAGTGGAATGATTCTCTCAAAAGAAGCCGTAAGTTATTTTATAGAAGCCAGCGGGTATTTGCTTGAAAACAGCGATGTGGATTTGGGATATTTTGTAAGTGAAATTGAAAAGCTTTCATCTATGGAGCAAAAAGAGATAGGCATAAACGATATAAAAAAAATAATAAGCGTTAACATAAAAGATGAAATATTTAAACTTACGGATGCTTTAAGAGATAAAAATTCGGATTATGCTTTTAGATTGTTAAGCAATTTAGAGTATAATAATGTCAATTTTATGCAGATACTGGCAGTAATAATAAGGAACTTTGAAAATATGTATATTTGCAAAGTTTACTTAAAAAACGGTAAAAGCGAAAAAGACATAGTCAATGATTACTCATTGCATCCTTATGCAGTCAAAATGGCAAATGTAGGAGCAGGAAAATATTCATTTAAAGATATTTGCGATTCTCTTTATTTATGTTTGGATTTGGATTATAAAATAAAAGTAGGACAGATATCTTCAAAGGATGCTGGAGTTGTTCTTATAGAAAAAATATCAAACAGATAGGAGGAATTTATGTTTAAAGTATCACTTCACAATCACACTAATTTAAGCGACGGTAAAGATGAAATGGAGGCTTTGATATTATCGGCCATAGACAGAGGATTTACTCATTTCGGAATAACGGATCATGTATGTACTTATCATTACGAAGATCATTCTCTAAAGCCGGAAAAATATGATGAATACGTTGATAAAATTCATTTTTTTAAAGATAAATATGCCGATAAGATTGAAATTTTTGCGGGAATTGAAAGCGAACGGTACGGGAAAGACGGTTATCTGATGAGTGATATATCAAATATAAGGGATAGATTTGATTATGTTGTGGGGTCCGTTCATGTGACTAATGCCGATGGGGTAATAGAACCCGTAGATGAACTTTGTTCAACATTCAGAAAGTCTTTGGAAAGAAGTTATAACAATGATGCAAAAAGCTTTGTAATTGATTATTATGAAAATTATTATAATAACTTGTGCGAGTTAAAACCTGAAGTTGCGGGACATATTGATCTTATAAAAAAGAATAACATAGACGGAATATTTTTTGATGAAAACAGCAGGTGGTATAAAGATTTGGTTTCAGATGTTCTGGATAAAATAAAAGAGTTAGACATTGTTCTTGAACTTAATACCGGCGGAGGTTATAAACACGGAGTAAGGAGTTTGTATCCGTCCAACGATATTATCAAAATGGCGAATGCAAAGGGAGTTAAATTTACCATGTCTTCCGATACTCATAATATAGAAATGCTGGATTTATTATATAATTTGGGTATAAGCAGGCTTAAGATGGGCGGAGTAAGAAAACTTTATACGTATTCGAATAAAGCAAAGGGATTTATATCCTTCGATATATAAAAAAGGACTTTTTTATAAGTCCTTTTATTTTATGTTTTTTGTATATATGTAATATGTTTCCACTTCTTTTTTAAAGTATATTTTCTCTTCTTCCTCTCTGGTGAATCCGTTATAGTCATAAAATTCGTAATCACATGAAGTATCCGTAAACAAATAGAAATTGTTTGCCTTTTCTTTTTCCATGTACTTATAAAAATAACCTAACAGTTTTTTGCCGATACCTTTTCCTTTTGTTTGCTTATTCATTGCAAACAGTACAAGCTCTCCGTCGGTTTTATCTTTTACTTTATCCAGAAGTTTGTTATTTACTTTATTTACCTGGCTTCCTTCTTTTATTGCTTTTCTTCCGTTATTAGTTAAAATCAGAGATAAAGAGGTGAATAACATTTTTGCAAGATAATTTAAATTTTCTTTTAAATTAAAATCTTTATTGATTCTTCCGAGTATTATTCCGACAACCCTATGTTCGTATATTGCGACTTTGGAAAATGAATGTCTTACCAAGAGCTCATACATGAATATAATGCTCATTTTGTCCGCAACTCTCTTATCATCTCCGTAATCTTTTTTTATCCAGGTTTGATACAATAATTCTTTCACCTGCGGAAAATCTTCTTTTTTTAATTCTCTGAATTGAATTTCTTTATTATTCATAAATCCTCCTATGAAGATATTCTAACACAAAACAGACATGAATATAAAGATTATATTAAGATTTAATATTTTTCTGATTTTTATAAATATATTATTTTAGTTTTATGATGGTATAAATTTATATGAGTTAAAATAGAAATCATAATGTATTATAGCTTTTTGTTATATATAGATATTAAATTTTACCATAAGTGAATAACTGTAATATTATCCCCAAAGTTTATTTTTTATGGTATAATTTTAAAAATTTCTATGGAAAGAAGGATGTATATGAGAATCAGTGATATTATAAAACATAAAAAACCGACATTGTCTTTTGAAGTGTTTCCTCCCAAAAGTGAGAGTAATTATAAAAGTGTCGAAAAGGCTACCGGTGAAATAGCAAAATTAAAGCCTGATTTTATGAGTATAACTTACGGTGCCGGAGGTGGTACAAGCGAATATACCGCAAATATAGCAAAAGGATTGCAGGAAAAGTACGGAGTCAATACTTTGGCTCATTTGACTTGTGTATGCTCAAGCAAGGCCGATATAAAATCTCAGCTTAAAATTTTAAAAGAAAATAACATAGAAAATGTTTTGGCTCTCAGAGGAGATATCCCTTCAGATAAATCCCTTACCAATAAGTCTGAGTATAATTATGCGATAGATCTTATTAGAGATATAAAGGAAGAGGGGGGCTTTTGTATAGGCGGAGCTTGCTATCCTGACGGACATATTGAGTGTGAGCATAAAGAAGAAGATATATATTTTTTAAAAGAGAAAGTCGATGCGGGGTTGGATTTTTTGACCACCCAGATGTTTTTTGACAACAATGTACTTTATAATTTCTTGTACAGAATAAGGGAGATAGGTATTACAGTTCCTGTGTTTGCGGGGATAATGCCCGTTACGAACGGAAAGCAAATAAAACGTATTACCGCTCTTTCCGGTACTTACCTTCCGACTCGTTTTAAGGCAATAGTGGATAAATTCGGAGATAACCCTCCTGCAATGGCGCAGGCAGGAATAGCTTATGCCACAGAGCAAATTATAGATTTGATAGCAAACGGAGTTAACGGGATTCATGTTTATTCTATGAATAAGCCTGAGATTGCCGAAGGAATAAAGAGAAATCTTTCAAATATATTATAATTTATGCCTTTATTGTAGGAGTTTGTAATGATTACAAGAAAAGAAACATTGAGATATCTTGGATATGAGAGTGAGAATGTAGATGAAAATACTCTCATGCTTTTGGATGAATGTGAAAAATTATTATTGAAAACTGCCCGCCCGAATCACACGTATAAAGTATTTAATTTGATGTTTGGGGAGGGTAGTATTATTGATATGGGTGTTTTTAGAGTTGAAAGCAAGGTCCTTAAAAGAAATTTGAGCGAATGCAGTAAGGTTGTTATATTTGCCGCAACCCTCGGTCCCAGAGTAGATATTCTGCTTCAAAAGTATTCAAAAATATCTTCAAGCAAGGCTGTTGTGTTGCAGGCAAGTGCGGCGAGTATGCTTGAAGATTATATAGATGAAAAAGAGGAAATTCTAAAAGAAGAATTTGGAGAAGAAGGGTTATTTCTTCGTCCAAGGTTTTCTCCCGGATACGGAGATTTATCATTGGAGTATCAAAAAGACATATTTCGCCTTCTTGATTTACCCAGAAAAATAGGGGCTACTTTAACGGATAATCTGATTATGGCACCGTCAAAAACGGTTACGGCTTTTATTGGGCTAAGTAAAGTTGATAAAAACGTTTGCGATTATAAATAAAACTATTTAACAATTTGACCTGTGGATGTATAATATTATTTACTTGAAATTATCTGAATTTTTTACAAAATTTTTAATTTTATTATTTTCATATGTATTTTTCATTTAAATAATTATTTTTATAGGGGTTTTATAATGAGTATTTTAAAGAAAGTTAAGTCCGAAGAAGTAAAAGATTATCTGTTTTCAAACAAAGCTTTATGGATTCTTATTTTACCTTTGATTGTTGAGCAGTTTCTTGCGATTCTTGTTGGGATGGCGGATTCCATAATGATAGCTAGTGTCGGGGAAGCTGCCGTTTCCGGTGTGTCTTTGGTGGACAGTTTGATGCTTTTGCTTATAAATATCTTTGCGGCTCTTGCAACGGGAGGTGCTGTTGTGGCGGGGCAGTATCTTGGAAAACGAGACAGAGACAATGCATGCGAATCTTCTACGCAGTTACTTTGGTTTATTACACTTTTGGCTTTATTCGTTATGATAATAGTTTATATTTTAAAGAATTTTATTTTAACTACCGTATTCGGTAGTATAGATGCGGATGTAATGAACCATGCGAATACCTATTTGATGATTGTAAGCGCTTCGATTCCGTTTATCGCTCTTTACAATGCCGGTGCGGCGATTTTCAGATCAATGGGGAATTCCAAAGTTTCCATGAAAGTTTCCATACTTATGAATTTGATAAACGTAGTCGGAAATGCGGTTTTGATTTATATCTTTCATTTTGGTACGGCAGGAGTTGCAATACCGACATTGGTTTCAAGAATAGTCGCAGCTCTTGTTATAGTGTTTTTACTTTTAAATAAAAGAAATACCATATACATAAAAAAGACATTTAAATATAAACCCAGATTTGACATGATTAAAAATATTTTGTATATAGGTGTTCCCAACGGACTCGAAAACAGTATGTTTCAATTGGGTAAAATAATAGTTTTGAGTTTGGTTTCCACTTTCGGTACTTATGCCATTGCTGCAAATGCAGTGGCAAACGTTGTGGCATCTTTTCAAATACTTTCGGGTATGGCGGTTTCATTGGCTGTTACCACTGTAATCTCACGATGTGTGGGGGCCGGAGAATATAAGCAGGCGAGATATTATACATTTAAACTGTTGAAGATTACTTATGTATGTATTTTTGCTTTTGTGATGGTAATATTTTTTATGTTGCCGATTATTATGAAAGCTTACGGGTTGTCTGCCGTTACGGCGGAAGAAGCCGTGAAAATTTTGTTGTTTCATGGTTGTTGTGCCATTGTCGTATGGCCTGTTGCTTTTACTTTGCCGGCGACTCTTCGTGCTGCCGGAGATGTTAGATACTGTATGATAACTTCAATAACCTCAATGTGGATATGCAGAATAATATTCAGTTATGTTTTGGGAAAATATTTGGGGTTTGGTGTTTTTGGTGTATGGATGGCAATGGTTATGGACTGGGTAATAAGAGCTGTATGTTTTGTTATAAGGTATAAAACGCCAAGGTGGGAAAACAGACAGGTAGTTTAATATACATGGGAAGGAAAAATTATGAATATACTGGATCTTATAAAAAAAAGAAAAGTATTTTTTGACGGAGGAATCGGAACTCTTCTTCAAGAAAGAGGTTTAAAGGCCGGAGAATTGCCTGAAAAATGGAATATAGACAATCCTGATGAAATAAAAAGAATTCATAAAGAATATATTTTAAGCGGAGCTGATATTATTACGTCAAATACATTTGGATGCAATGCCTTAAAATTTGAAAAGAACGGAAAATACAGTGTTTCGAATATTGTCACAGCGGGCGTAAGGAATGCCAAAGAAGCGATAAAGGAAAGTGGCAAGAAAGGTTATGTAGCTTTGGATTTGGGACCTACCGGAAAACTGTTAAAACCTCTCGGTGATCTTGATTTTGAAGATGCTTATGAGCTTTATAAAGAAGTTATTCTCGAGGGAATGAAAGAAAATCCCGATATGATTTTGATAGAGACAATGTCCGACGGTTATGAAGCCAAGGCGGCAATTCTGGCTGCAAAGGAGAATTCGTCTTTGCCGGTGTTTGTTTCAATGACTTTCGGTGAAGACGGTAAGTTGCTTACAGGCGGGGATGTCAGTGCAGTGATTTCACTTTTGGAAGGGCTTAAAGTGGATGTTATTGGTCTGAACTGTGGTTTGGGACCTGTTCAGTTGAAGGAGTTTATTTCTGAAATGTTAAAAATATCTTCTACTCCTTTGATGGTAAATCCAAATGCGGGACTTCCGAGAAGTGAAAACGGAAAGACCGTATACGATATAGACAGCAGAGAGTTTGCTCATGAGATGAAAGAAATGGCCGAAATGGGAGTGAGTATTTTAGGAGGATGCTGCGGTACTACTCCAGATCATATAAAAGAAGTTGTTTGTGTTTGTAAAGATGTAAATCAAGTTGAAATACAAAAAAAAGATTTAACCATGGTTTCTTCTTTCAGTAAATGTGTTTATATAGATAAAGAACCTTTGATTATAGGAGAGAGAATAAATCCTACTGGTAAAAAAAGATTTAAACAGGCTTTGATTGAAAATGACATGGAATATATTTTAAATGAAGCTATAAATCAGGTAGATGCAGGGGCTCATATTTTGGATGTTAATGTCGGGCTTGCCGAAGGGGATGAAGTTGAGATGCTGGAGAGAGTTGTAAAAGAACTTCAGTTTTGTGTGGATGTTCCGCTTCAGATTGATACTTCAAATCCTAAAGCAATGGAGAGAGCTTTGAGATTGTATAACGGCAAAGCCCTGGTAAACTCGGTTAACGGTAAAAAGGAAGTAATGGACTCAGTATTTCCTTTGGTTAAAAAGTACGGAGGAGTTATAGTAGCTTTATGTTTGGATGAAAACGGCATTCCTCAGAATAGTGAAGAAAGAATAAATGTTGCAAAAAAGATAATCGCAGAAGCCAAAAAGTATGGAATAGAAAGAAAAGATATAATAATTGATGCTTTGGCAATGACGGTAAGCGCTGACACCTCTTCTCCGTCGGTAACACTTGATACCTTATCCAAAATAAAAAACGAGCTTAAGATGAAAAGCGTCTTGGGTGTTTCAAACATATCTTTCGGTTTGCCTAACAGAGGCATTATAAACTCGGTATTTTTTACCATGGCTCTGGACAGAGGACTTAACTGTGCGATTATTAATCCGAACAGTGAAGATATGATGAAAAGTTATATATCTTTTAAAACCCTCGCAAATATGGATTTTCAGTGTACGAAGTATATAGAAAATTTTTCAAAGGAAAAAGAAGAAGTAAAAAAAATTGTAACCGATAAAGTAAATTCCTTAAGAAACTGTATTATAAAGGGGATGAAAGATGCTTCCAGAGAAGCCGTTATCGAAGAACTTAAGAAGAATGAGCCAATAAATATTATAAATGATACTTTGATTCCTGCCCTTGATGTTGTGGGGAAAGGTTTTGAGGAGGGAAATGTATTTTTGCCCGGACTTTTAATGAGTGCAGAAGCGGCAAAAGCCGCATTTGAAGAAATCAAAACCCATCTTGTTAATACTGGGTGTGAGCAAGAAAAAAAAGGTAAAATCATAATTGCGACTGTAAAGGGTGATATACATGATATCGGGAAAAATATAGTGAAAGTTTTACTTGAAAATTACGGATATGACGTTATAGATTTGGGTAAAGATGTAAGTCCAGATTTGATTGTGGATAGGGCCATTAAGGAAAATGTAAAGCTGGTGGGGCTAAGCGCCCTAATGACAACGACTGTCGTAAATATGGAAAAGACTATATTACAGCTTAGAAAAAAAGTCGCAAACTGCAAAATAATGGTGGGGGGAGCAGTATTGACTGAGGAATATGCCAAGACAATAAATGCCGATTTTTATGCGAAAGATGCAATGGCGAGTGTTTCTTATGCAGAGAAAATATTTAAATAAAAAGACCGTAGAGGTCTTTTTTGTTTTGATGAAAATAATTTGAAAACAGTTGAAAATTTTTTTTAATAAGTAAAAAATAATACTTGTATATGAATATAAATTGTATTATAATATGTGAAAGTTTTGAAATTTCAGAAAGTTTAAAGCTTACGGAGAGAAAAACACAAAATATTTAATGTTATAGTTTATTAGGTATTTTATGTTTTAGTCTGTCTAAAATATAATTATGTAAGGAGAAGTGAAATGGATTATATAAACAGAGTTTTGGAAGAAGTTAAAGCAAAAAATGTAAATGAACCGGAATTTAATCAAGCCGTTATGGAAGTTCTCGAAAGCTTAAAACCGGTAATAGAAGCACATCCTGAATATGAACAAATGGGTATTCTTGAAAGATTGACAGAACCTGAAAGAGCCATTATGTTTAAAGTTCCTTGGGTTGATGACAGTGGAAAAGTACAGGTAAACAGAGGATTCAGAGTTCAGTTTAACGGGGCGATAGGACCTTACAAAGGTGGTTTGAGATTCCATCCCAGCGTAAATTTAAGTGTTATTAAGTTTTTGGGATTTGAACAGATATTCAAAAATTCTCTTACAACACTTCCTATAGGAGGAGGTAAGGGGGGATCTGATTTCGACCCTCAAGGTAAATCAGACGGAGAAATTATGAGATTTTGTCAAAGTTTCATGAGTGAATTATATAGACATATAGGTCCTGATGTTGACGTTCCTGCGGGAGATATAGGTGTCGGAGGAAGAGAAATCGGGTATTTGTACGGACAGTACAGAAGAATCAGAGGGGCTTTTGAAAACGGAGTTCTTACAGGAAAAGGTCTTCCTTACGGAGGAAGTTTAATCAGACCGGAAGCTACGGGTTTTGGTGTTATGTATTATGCGCAGGAAGTTCTCAAAGTGTTAAAAGATACATTTAAAGATAAGACCTTAATCGTTAGTGGTTACGGTAATGTTGCTTGGGGGGTATGTCTAAAAGCAAAAGAACTCGGAGCGAAAGTTGTGTCTATTTCAGGAAGAGACGGATATATTTATGACAAAGACGGTATAAATACCGATGAAAAAATTGACTTTTTGCTAAAAATAAGAGAGTGCAACGATGTTAAACTCAAAGACTATGCCGAAAAATTCGGTGCCGAATTCCATGAAAAAGAAAAACCATGGGGTATAAAAGGTGATATTGCAATTCCTTGTGCGACACAAAATGAAATCGGTATTGAAGAAGCAAAACAATTAAAGGAAAACGGTGTGAAATTGGTTGTTGAAGGTGCAAATATGCCTACGACTCCGGAAGCTATGGAATATTTTAAAGAAAACAACATTGTTTTAGGACCTGCGAAAGCTGCAAACGCCGGTGGGGTTGCCGTTTCGGCATTGGAAATGGCTCAAAACTCAATGAGGTATTCTTGGACCAAGGAAGAAGTTGACGCAAAATTAAAATCTATAATGAAAAGCATTCACGAAAACAGCAAAAATGCCAGTGAAAAATACGGACTTGGTTATGACTTGGTAGCAGGTGCAAATATTGCCGGATTCGAAAAAGTCGTTGAAGCCATGATTGCTCAAGGAATATATTAATTAAAAATAAAAACGTACCATTCGGTGCGTTTTTTTTGTTGAATTAAAATAAATTTACTTTTCAAAGATTTGTATAAACGTTCTATACTATATAATTAAATGGTGTTAATATATATAATAAAATCAATTCAATATTATTATATTATACGTGATATAATGTAATAGATATATTAGAAGTTGCAGGGGTATTAACATGAATGAATTAGACATAAAAACATCATATGGTAATATACATGTTTATAAAAAAGGGAAAGGACGTAAAAATCTTATTTTGTTACATGGTAGCGGTTGCGATAACGCAATGCTTTCATGGTTTGAAGTTATACAAAATTTTAATGACGAATATACAATCTATGTTCCTGATTTGTTGGGGTATGGAAAGAGCGATAAACCCAATAACTTATGTGGAGAAAAATTTTATAATATTCATATTCAATCAATTAAACAAATTACGGAGCAGTTGGGATTGACAACATTTATTTTGGTGGGTTTGTCAATGGGTGGAGCAATTGCGATTGGGTATGCTTTAAACTATCCCGCACAAGTGCAGGCACTTTTTCCTGTTGATACATGGGGGATTTCTCCTGCGTTGCCGTTTCATCATCTTTCATATTGGTATATTCATAAAACTAATTTTACAATATCCCAGTATAAATGGATTGCTAAAAATAAAAGGCTGACGAAATGGTTTATAGGATATTCTTTAATTGGAGATAAAAAGAAAATTACTGATAAAATTGTAGATGAGGTTTGGAAAGCCTGTAAGAATGACAATGCGGGAAAATCCATGCAAGATTATCAAAGAAGCTCTTGTGATAAAAATAGAGCGATCCCTTTTTATAAAAATGAGTTAAACAAATTGGAAATGCCTGTTATTTTTATAAATGGAGAATGTGATAATTTAGTTCCTGTTAAGCACTTAGACGGTATAAAAAAAATTTTACCTAATGCAAAAGTTTATATTTTTAAAGGCTGTAAACATTGGGCTGTAAAAGAAAAGCCAGAAGAATTTTTTAATATTGTGCAAACTAATACAAGGGATTTATAACTTCCGGTTTAGTAAATTATTTTAGATATGAGAGAATTAGTTCAATGCTAATTCTTTTTTATTTTGTAAAAATAAAACTTTTAAATATATTTACTATAAAAATTAAGATGAATAGAGAGTATGTTTAAACTTTATAAAATGCATCATCGGATGTTTTTAGTGTAGGAGTACAAACGCATATTGGTTGACAAAGAAAAAAATTAAGAATATAATAAAATAATTAGGAAAAAGAAAAGGTGGTGAAGAAAATGGATGCAGGAAGCAGTATTAGCATTGAACCCGGGGGGCGTATCATAGCTGGATTTGAGCGTGCTGTTTTGTTTGTGCGTTCATTTTCACACTGATTAAATATACCTCCGGTTCATGTTTGTATCCAATTTATACAAAATGAACAGAGGAGAATTAATATTAAGGCTTTTAAGAGGCCGTGAGTTTCGCAGAATAAAAGATATTGTAAAAGAAATGAACTTTGCGGATATAGCTCTTCTTTTTGATGAAATACCGATGGAGGATATTCCGCTTATTTTTCGTGTTCTGCCAAAGGATACGGCCAGTGATGTTTTTGTAAATCTTGATAATGACGTAAAAGAATTTCTTATAAAAAGTTTTACTGACAGTGAACTTAAAGAAATTCTGGATTTGATATTTGTGGATGATACCGTCGATATTATAGAAGAAATGCCCGCTAATGTAGCCAAAAGGATACTTCTGCATACGGATAAAGAAAGAAGAGGTTTAATAAACGAAATTCTTAAATATCCCAAAGACAGTGCGGGAAGTATAATGACGACGGAGTTCATATCTTTGAAAAAAGATATGGATGTTTATGAAGCTTTTTTGAAAATAAAAGCTACAGGCGTGGATAAAGAAACTATCTATACCTGTTATGTAACAGACAAAACCAAAAAATTGATAGGATTGGTTTCAACAAAAGACCTTCTATTGTCGGATATGGAAGCTAGGATAGAAGATATAATGCAAACCAATATTATTTACGTAAACACATTGGATGACAAGGAAGATGTGGCAAAAGCATTTGACAGGTATGATTTGCTCGCAATACCTGTTGTTGACAATGAAAACAGACTTATAGGAATAGTAACGGTAGACGATGCGATAAGTGTTTTGGTGGAAGAAGATACAGAAGACTTTCAAAAAATGGCTGCCATAGTACCGAATGAAGATAGTTATTTTAAAACTTCCGTTTTTACTCATGCAAAGAAAAGGTTCGGCTGGCTGTTGTTTTTAATGTTGTCTGCTACATTTACACAAACAATTATTACTCATTATGAAGCGGCTTTTGCCGCGATGCCTTTGATTGCATCTTTTATACCAATGATAAGTGATACCGGAGGGAACTGCGGATCTCAAAGTGCAACCATGATAATCCGGGGTATGTCTCTTGATGAAATAAAACCAAAGGATATCTTAAAGGTTATTTTAAAGGAAGGTGAAATTTCCTTTATGGTCGGTATTGTATTGAGTTTTGTAAACAGTATAAGAATTATTTTAACTTATCACAATATTATCTTGGCGATAACCCTTTCGCTTACTTTGATTTGCACTGTGTTTATGTCTAAATTTTTAGGGTGTGTGTTACCCATTACGGCGAAAAAGCTCAACCTTGACCCTGCAGTGATGGCTGCTCCGCTTATAACTACCATTGTGGATGCCTGTTCGCTTATAATATACTTTAATATAGCAATACAGCTGTTAAAAATTTAAAGGAGGTCTGTATGGAAGAAAAAATACTGGAATTACTGAAAGACAGAAAATTCTATGAATTAAAAGAATTGTTGGAAACATTAAACCCCGCCGATATAGCCTCCTTGTTTGACGATATACCTATGGAAGAGGTTCTTATAGTATTTAGGCTTTTGCCGAAAGAAACGGCAGCGGATACTTTTGTTGAACTGGATAACGACAATCAGGAATATTTAATAAAAGCATTCAGCGATCAGGAGTTAAAGGATGTTTTGGATCTTTTATTTGTGGATGATACTGCCGATTTAGTTGAAGAAATGCCTGCCAATGTTGCAAAAAGGGTTTTGAAACATACCGATGCGGCAACAAGAAAATTAATAAACGAAATACTTAAATATCCCGAAGACAGTGCCGGAAGTATAATGACCACTGAGTTTGTGTCTTTAAAAAAGGATATGAGTGTTTTGGATGCTTTGAACAAAATAAAAGCTACAGGTGTAGATAAAGAAACTATTTATACCTGTTATGTTACCGATAATAAGAAAAAACTAATCGGGCTTGTTTCTACCAAAGATATACTTCTTTCCGATATGGATGAAATAATCGGGGATATAATGGAGACGAACATAATATATACACATACTCTTGCAGACCAGGAAGATGTTGTAAAGATGTTTGATAAGTATGACCTATTGGCAATACCCGTTGTCGATAAAGAAGACAGGCTGATAGGTATCATAACCGTAGACGACGCTATTGATGTAATCAGAGAAGAAAACACCGAGGACTTTGAAAAAATGGCTGCTATGATGCCGAGTGAAGAAAGTTATTTTAAAACATCCGCTTTTGTTCATGCAAAAAACAGGATTATGTGGCTATTGTTTTTAATGCTTTCCGCAACGATGACTCAGGCTGTAATAACCCATTATGAAGCGGCTTTTGCGACTGTTCCTTTACTGGTTGCTTTTATTCCGATGATTACGGGAACCGGAGGAAACTGCGGTTCGCAGAGTTCCACAATGATTATCCGTGGTCTTGCTCTTGACGAGATAGAACCTAAGGATATATTAAAGGCAATGCTTAAGGAAAGTGAGATAGGTATTTTGGTCGGGATTGCCCTTGCTGTAGTCAACGGAGTAAGAATAATGTTATTTTATCATGATTTTATTCTTGCGTTGGTCTTGGGGCTTACTCTTATTGCCACGATAGTGATGTCAAAGCTCATGGGGTGCGTACTTCCCATAGCTGCGAAGAAGCTTAAGCTTGACCCTGCGATTATGGCTGCTCCGCTTATAACGACTCTTGTCGATACCTGCTCTATTTTGATTTATTTTAATATTGCACTTTGGATTATGAATTTATAAAGATATATTTTTTAAGCCCGGGTTTTTATTCCCGGGCTTTTTTAGGCAAAATATTGGTGTTTAATTCTTTAATAAATAAAAAATAAAGGTGTTTTGCCTTTTCGTCGTTGAGTGTGTGATATTTTACTCTTTCTTTGTATGCTATATAAAAAGCCAAAGCTTTATAGTATTTTTTGTCTATACATATATTTTCGTTATAAGATTCGATTTTTCTTTGAAAGGATGAAGGGGATATATAAATATTATCCATAGCCTCTCTAAGGTATTTTATATATTCTTTTGTTTCTATTGATTTATTACAAAGCAACTGGGCTTCTATTTTTAATTCTTTTAAATTCATTCTTTGCCTCTTGGTTCTATTCTTTTTGTATTTACATTTTATCATTTCGGGGCATAATAAATTTAACGGGAATCTGCAAAATATTTGCAACGGTTTATTGTATTTGAGGCTTTATCAGAAGAGATTTCTATGACTTAAAATATATTATTAAATTATGATTAAATTATTTGCTAATCATTATATAATGTAAAATGCTGTGATAAAATAAACTTATATATTTCTGACGGATTTTTATAATGCAGAATATTTTTTGATTTAAAATCAGACATTTTGTAGGTAAGGTCGGTATTTTTATGATAAATAAAATTTTGGAGACATCCCGTTTAATATTAAGAGAAATTTGTCCTAATGACTACTCTGCCATAAGTATGATTTTACAGGATAGTGAAGTAATGTATGCATGGGAGCATGCTTTTTCAAATACGGAAGTTATCGAGTGGATAGAAGAGAATATAAAAAGGTATGATAGAGACGGATATGGTTATTGGGCTGTTATTGAAAAGGAATCGAATGATTTAATCGGGCTTTGCGGATTGATGGTTGAGCGGGTTGATTATGAGGTTTATACGGGTATCGGTTATATATTCAAAAAAGATATTTGGGGCAAGGGGTATGCTTTCGAAAGTGCTTTGGGATGTATGGATTATGCCTTTAAAGTTTTAAACTTAACCGAAGTGACAGCACAAATACGTACAGAGAATATTTCTTCGATAAAGACGGCAGAAAAACTCGGAATGAGAGTAAAAAAAGAATTTATAAAAAAATATAAGGGGAAAGAAATGCCTCATTTGCTTTACTCAAAAGCGATGAAATAGAATATGAAAGTTTTTGTGATTTGAATGATATATAAAATAACAATGTTAACAGAGGTAAGTAAATATGAAGTTTGATAAAAATACGGTTTATGCTTTGGCTCTTGGAGGCGGAGGAGTCAGAGGTGCTTATGAAATAGGCGTTTGGAGAGCTCTTTTGGAAAATGATATAAAAATAAAAGCCGTATGCGGTACGAGTATAGGAGCGATAAACGGCGCGTTGGTTGCTCAAGATGATTTTGAGAAAGCTTTGAAACTATGGAGTGAGCTTTCTCCGGAAAGTGTGTACAATAAAGACAGCAGTGTTATAAACAGGATAAGGGATATCTCCAAGTTGGAAGTTCTGCTTAGAGCGAATCTGGACGAGGATAAGATAAGAAAAAGCGATGTGGACTTTGGTGTTGTCACCTTTAATTTAACCAGTAAAGAGCCTATTATTATCTTCAAAGAGGATATGCCAAAAGGTAAGATGATAGACTATATATTGGCAAGTGCGAACTATCCCGTATTTTACAGACAGGAGATTGATGAAGACGTGTTTGTTGACGGAGGTGTATATGATAATCTTCCGAGAAAGCCTTTGGCGGATAAGGGATATAAGAACATTATAGAGGTTGATATCAATCCTCCTCTTAGCAATATAACGAAGAAGAAAGTTGAAAAAGACGTTATTGTTCATACTATTACAAGCAAACACAGTCTGTACGGTCAGTTTTTGTTTAACAACAGACAGTTAAATGAAAATATAAGCAAAGGTTATTGGGATACTAAATTATATAATGATGAGTATATGTCCTCGCATTATTATGTAAAAAAAAGAAATGACGGGTATGATATTTCTCTTAAGCCGTCGGATATTTCAAGACTCATAATTGATGACAGATTTTCCAACTTCTTTTTGAAAGACAGTAGAATAATGAGTTATATAGAATATATAAACGGCTACTTTAAAGATAAAAACGGGTATGACGGTGGTGATATTCCGATAAGGGATGAGCGTTTTTTTATGTCTGCTCTTGAAATTACTGCGGATGTTCTAGGCGTAAATCCGATAAAAGAATATTCTTATGAGGATTTTATATTGGAAATATTAAGAGAGATAAACAATATTATTTTGCAGGAAGAAAAAATTTCTCAGCTGCTTGAAAACGGAATATTTAATCTGTCCCGTAATGTAAACATGAGTTTCGACAAAAAGACCCTGCTTGCGATTCTTATTTTTGCGACAAACAAAAGTTCTTTGGTTGAGTCAATTCTGTTTGCGGCAGTACCGAAAATAACAATTGCATTTATTACATCTTTTATTGTTATGAACAGGATTAATTATGATAATATTTTATAGAAAAAGTCAATTATCAACAAATAAACATACGAATATTAAGGGAAAAAAGCGGAATTTACGTAAAGTTATCAACATACTAACAACTTATCCACAGTTTTCCACAATAAGACACGGTTTTTTTGTTAATTTATAAAAATTAAATATATATTACATTTTGTTTGATATTTTGTCGTGTTGGTTTTTTGGTTTATTTAAAAAAGTAGTATTTAGTAATACTTATTGAACGTTGTGAACTTACTGAGTTTTGCTTTAAAATAGAGGAACTATCAAAAAGAAAAAAAATCTTCAAATTTTTATGTATTTGTATTATAATTATAAAGATAATTTAAAATAAAAAGGAGTAGGCAACGTGGTGGAGATTAATTCAAATTTTATAACAAATGAAATAGATAAAGATATAGAAAATGGTGTGTATGACAAAGATGAAATATATACCCGTTTTCCACCCGAACCCAATGGTTTTTTGCATATAGGACATGCAAAAGCCATTTGCATAAATTTTTTAACTGCAAAAAAATATTCGGGAAAGACGAATCTTCGTTTTGACGATACCAATCCTGCCAAAGAAGATACTTTGTATGTGGATTCCATAAAGGAAGACATAAGTTGGCTTGGTTTTAAATGGGATAAAGAACTTCACGCTTCGGATTACTTTGAAAAAATGTATGCTTATGCGGTGGAACTTATAAAAAAGGGACTTGCATATGTAGACGACCAAAGTTATGAAGAAATGAAAAAAAACAGAGGGGATTTAAATACACCCGGTAAAGATTCCATATACAGAAACAGAAGTGTAGAAGAAAACCTTGTTTTATTCAAAGAAATGAAAGAGGGAAAATACGAAACGGGAAGTAAAGTGTTAAGAGCCAAGATAGATATGGCAAGCCCGAATATGAATATGCGTGATCCTGCTTTATACAGAGTCGTTCATGAGGAGCATCACAACACGAAAGACAGCTGGTGTATTTATCCGATGTATGATTTTGCTCATCCTATAGAAGATGCAATAGAGGGAATAACCCACTCTTTATGTTCTTTGGAATTTGAAGATCACAGACCTTTGTACGATTGGATTTTAGACAATTTGGACGATTACAAAGACAAAAGACCCCGCCAAATCGAATTTGCGAGATTGAATCTTACAAATCAGGTGATGAGCAAAAGATATTTAAGAAAGCTTGTTGACGAGGGGATAGTTGACGGCTGGGATGACCCAAGAATGCCTACCCTTTCCGGATTCAGAAGAAGAGGGGTTACTCCTGAAGCAATAGTTAAGTTTTGTGAAGAAATAGGTGTAAGCAAATCGAACAGTGTTGTTGACAGCGGAATGTTGGAACATTTTATCAGAGATGATTTAAAGCTTAAGGCTGACAGAGTAAATGCGGTTTTAAATCCTTTAAAACTTACCATAACCAACTATCCTGAAGGTAAAATAGAGATGCTGGAACTTGAAAACAATCAAGATATAGAAGACGGAGAAAAAAGAGAAGTTCCTTTCGGAAGAGAACTTTATATTGAAAGAGAAGATTTTATGCTTGATCCACCAAAGAAATATTTTAGACTCTTCCCCGGTAACGAAGTAAGGCTCAGAGGTGCTTATTTTGTAAAATGCAACGAAGTTGTAAAGGATGAAAACGGTGAAGTTATCGAAATAAAATGTACGTATGACCCTGAAACAAAATCCGGAAGCGGATTTACGGGAAGAAAAGTAAAAGGCACTATTCACTGGGTTGAAAGAAGCACTGCTATAAAAGCAAAAGCGAGATTGTTGGAGTCTTTATTCAACACGGATGTTTCTGATGATAATTTTATGAATATGGTAAATAAAGATTCGTTGAATGAAAAAGAAATATTTGTTGAACCTTTCCTTAAAGGTGCAAAAGAAGGTGAGAGATTCCAATTTGTAAGAAACGGATATTTCTGTGTGGATAAAAATTCAAAAGATGATGAATTGATTTTTAACAGAATAGTTTCCTTAAAGTCAAGATGGAGACCTGCAAAGAATAAATAAAAAGAACCTGCAAAGGTTCTTTTTTGTTTTGATTTATAATGGTTTTGCTGCTTTTTATGTAGATTTATGCAGCGTCTTTTCCGAATAATATGTATTCTATTTTCCTTATTGCCGCAGTCTTTACTTTTGAAGTATATTCTCTGGTTAAATCTATTTCTTTTGATATATCGCTCATAGTTTTATTTTTCATAAAGAAATCGGTTATTATTTTTTTCTCCGTTTCTGTTAAGCATTCCATTGCTTTGTTTATGTTTTCTACTGCTTTTTTTGTTTTTTCTTCTTCTCTTATCTCCAGAATTTTATTGTAAATAACGAATTCTTTTAATAATTTTTCTGTTTTTCTGTAAGTTTCTGTTTTCATTTTGTTCTCCTTTGATTCTTCTTAGTTTTCAGTATGTACTGTATTAATATGAATTATATTCATATTTTAATATTAATTATCATGATTGTCAAGATAAATATGAATTTTATTCAATTAATATCAAAATGTACTTTACATTCTGAATAAAATTCAATATAATAAAAATATAAATTAATAAAAAATAACAAAAAAATCAAATTGTGTCACAGGAGATTAAAATGTTTGGAGAAAAACTCAGAGCACTGAGAAAAGATAAAAATATGACTCAGGTAGACTTGGCGAAAGCCCTTAATTTGGATAAGTCTTCAATTGCAAAATATGAAAGCGCGGGAATTATTCCTTCCGTGGATACTTTGCAGAAAATTGCAGGTTTGTTTAATGTTTCCATAGACTATCTGCTTAATGCGCCTTTGGGTGATATAAACAATATAGTAAACGTTGAAATTATAGGTACTGTTGTTGCCGGAGCTAACGGTGTTGCAACGTATGAATTTCTCGGAGTTTCTCAGGCTATAAATATCAACAACAAGGATGAATACAAGTATCTGAAAGTAAGGGGAGACAGTATGTCACCTCAAATATTGGAGGGGGATTTGGCTTTGGTCAGACTCCAGTCCGATGTGGATAACGGAGATTTGGCCGTTGTGATAATAGACGGGGAAGAAGGAGTTATAAAAAAGGTTCAAAAAGCAGAAAATTCCATTTCTTTGATATCTTTTAATCCTATGTATGATACCAGAGTTTTTATAGGAAAAGATATGGCAAAGATAAATATATTCGGTAAAGTGGTTAAAGTTGAACGGGCGTACTAAATATTTTTATAAAGACAAAATTATTTGAGCAGCTTTCTTTAATCGTTCTGTCTAGGTAATTAAATATTTTTTTACTCATATAAATATTATTGATATTTGATTTTAAGAGGTAGAGTATGAAAATATTGATTTTGGGATTGGGACCTATAGGCAGTGTATACGGATATGTTTTTAAAAAGGCAGGGCATGATGTCACGCATTTTATAAGGGAAGAAAAGAGAAGTAAAGTAGAAGAGACTTTAAAAGTCAAACTTTTTGATATAAGGTACAATAAAAAGGGTAAGAGTAAGGAAGATGAGTATAACATTGAACTTATGCAGGATAGAGAGTTTGATTTTATCTTCATAAGTGTTTCTCCAAGAAAAGTAAAGGATGCCGTGGATACCATAAATAAAAACAGCATAAAGGGGACGATTGTATTTTTTAATTGTTTGTATATGGAAAGAGAGGATATTGAAAGTATCGTAAAAGGCAATGATTACATAGTAGCGTATCCTCTTGTTGCGGGCTGTCTTGATGGAAATGTTTTGGATGCAGTTATTTTTGATCATATAGTTGCACAGAAAAAAGGAGAATCAAAGGTTAAAAATTATAACGGTTTTGTATCTCTTTTTGCAAGCTGTGATATTTATATAGAAAATCCTTTTGATATGTTGGAATGGAACTTGGTGTATATGGGCGTAAGTGCGGGTTTTATATCTTCCGCAGGAAGCTTGTTTGATTTAAGGGATGTAAAAAATACTTTTTTAAGTGTGATAAACTCGAATAAGGCTTTGTCTTATGCATTCAACGCCATAAAGGAAATCGTCTTTGCATTGGCGAAAAGGGGTATAAAACCCATAAATTACAAAAATATACTGTCTTCATACAATTCGCCTCCAAAAATAGCAGGGATGATTATACGTAGAAACATAAGAAACAACGAATGTATGAAAAGAATGTTTTGTTTGAATGTAGATTTTGAGGATTTGCTTTTTGTGGTTTTGTCAATTTATGATTTATGCAAAGAAGAAAATGTAGAGTGTCCGTTATTTTATAAAAACTGTGAAATTGTTAAAGAAAAGTATTGTAATAGGTAATAAATAAGAAAAGGAGATAAAGATTATGAAAGAAGAAAGACCATGCAGTAATGTACATAAAGAAGAATGTCCATGTACGTATCCCTGCGAAAATCACGGAAGGTGTTGTAATTGTGTTGCTCACCACAGAGAATATGGTGGGATAGTCGCTTGTTTGAAAGGGAATAAATAACACACCAAGAGGTGTGTTATTTTTTTGTTTGTAAAATTTAATTTACTTTATTTTAATGAGTTTGTACTGTTATGTTGTTTGATTTTAACGTATTGAAAGTTTTGTTAACTAAATTTTTCGGATATGCCTTTTTATTACCCAAATCTAAATGGGAAAAGAATTTATCAATATAATATACGAATATTATGACTTTATTCTTTAAATATAATTTCTCCGTTATCCATTGATTCGATTATTGCGAGGGATTCAAGTTTGATGCCTTTTTCTCTTATTATTTTCCCTCCGTTCTGCATTCCTTTTTCTATTACTATTCCGGCCCCTTCTGTCTTTGCTCCCGCTTTGTTTACAATTTCGATAAGTCCGAGAAGGGCGCAGCCGTTTGCAAGAAAGTCGTCTATTAAAAGAACTCTGTCGTCTTTATTTAAGAATTTCTTTGAAAGTATTACGTCATAAGTTTTTTTGTGAGTGAAGGATTCTACTTTTGATTTGTATACTTCTCCTTCTATATTTATACTTTGGGCTTTTTTTGCAAATACTACGGGTACGTTAAAATACTGTGCTGCAATACAGGCAATTCCTATGCCTGAAGACTCTATTGTGATTATTTTTGTTATGTTTTTGTCTGCAAATCTTCTTTTAAATTCTTTTCCTATTTCGTTAAATAATTCTATATCCATTTGATGGTTTAAAAAACTGTCGACTTTAAGTACATTTCCTTCTTTTACAGTTGCATCGTTTAATATTCTTTCTTTTAGCAGTTTCATTTTTTATCCTCTCAGTGATTTTTTGTTATTAAAATAATACTGTATAACAAAATTTTTTTCAATCAATATCTGTGTAAAATAAAATGTACTTATAGGGTATTGACAATATGTATTTTATTATATATAATGTACTTACTTGATAAGTACATTATCTTTTTAGAATAAATTATGATTTGGAAAGGAGGCGTATATATGTGGAAATAATTTTAAACAGCAACAGTAACAAACCTATATATGAGCAGATTACTTCGCAGATAAAGGCAATGATAATAAGCGGAGAATTAAAAGAAGGAGAGTCTCTTCCCTCTATGCGTAAACTTGCAAAGGAGCTTCACGTCAGCGTTATTACATCTCAAAGAGTTTACGAAGATTTGCAAAGAGACGGTTTTATAGAATCCAGTGTCGGTAGAGGGACTTTTGTATCCGCAAAGAACAAAGACTTTATAAAAGAAGAAAACTTAAGAAAAGTGGAAAAGTTAATTGGGGAGATTGTGGATATTTCAAAAGCAAACGATATAAAAAAAGAACAGCTTATAAAGATACTTAGCATATTTTACGAGGAGGATTGACATGGAATATACATTGGAAGTAAATAACTTAACCAAGCGATATAAGGATTTTGAAATAAAGGATATATCTTTGAATATACCCAAAGGAAGTGTTGTGGGGCTTATAGGTGAAAACGGAGCCGGAAAATCCACTTTCATAAATTCAATTTTAAATATAAACTGTCCGGAAGAAGGAGAAATAAAAATCTTCGGTAAAGATTTAAGAATGTATGAAAAAGAAATCAAAGAAGACATAGCTGTAATATTTGATAAGAGTCATTATAATGAGGGTTTTACACCGAAGTTTGTGGGGAAAATGCTTTCTAAAATATATAAAAACTGGGATGGGGAAAAGTACTCTGCTCTTCTTAAAGAATTCAACATTCCCGAAAATAAAAAAATAAAGAAATTTTCAAAAGGAATGACGATGAAGTTTGAGTTTGCCGCAGCACTCAGTCATAATCCGAAATTTTTGATACTCGATGAAGCGACGAGCGGTTTGGATCCTGTGTTTCGTGATGAAATATTGGATATATTGAGGGATTTCACGGAAGACGAAGAACACAGTATTTTAATATCGTCTCACATAACCAGCGATTTGGATAAAATTTCCGATTACATAGCTTTTATACATGAGGGACGTCTGCAATTTATAAAGACATATGAGGATATACATGACAATTACGGAATCATATCATGTAAAAAAGAATTTTTTGATAATTTAAATTCTGACGATATCGTTGCTTATAAGAAAGAAACCTTTGGGTATAAGGTTCTTGTAAAAAACAGAATAGAGATTATGAATATTTATAAAGACTTGAATATAACAAATGCGAGTATTGAAGATGTTATGTTATTTTATATAAAAGGAGAACAAAAATAATGAAGGGTATAATTTATAAAGATTTTTATTTGGGATTCGGACTTTTAAAGAACTTGCTCAGTTTTATTGCTTCCTTTCTTATAGTTATAGCCGTAGTTGTCCTTATGGACGGACCTTTCGGATTTATAATAATATCCGGAATAACCGTTCCCATAATAGGGAGTACTTTGCTTCAGGTAAGCGTTGAGGAAGACGAAAAGACAAATTTTGACAAAATGCAGCTTACATATCCCATGACAAAAGATGAAATTATGTTATCAAAATATTTAACGGGGCTTATTATGATGGGGGTATGTCTGATTATAAATTGCATTATATGCTTTTTATATGTACACGTTTTTAAAACGATATCTTTGTCTGCCGCAATTGATATATATATTTTTGCTTTTATATTCGGACTTATATTTATGGCTTTAAGCAACTTTATATTTGTTCTTTTAGGAAATAAAAAAGGTCTTGTTTTATATATGATTATGATCATATTTATGGCAGGAGGTTATGGAGCTACTTCTTGGAGAATAGATTATATATCTATTTTGCAGAATCATATAAATATGATTTTAACTATAGGTTCTGTTATAGGTATTTTAATGCTTGTGGGAAGTTATTTCGCTTCACTTAAAGTTTATAAGAAAAGATATTCATAAAATAATCATTGATAAAAAATCTATAAAAGTTCAAAAGAGGTGATAATATTACCTCTTTTTATTATTGCCGAGTTGAAAGTAGTATTATTTTAAAGGATGGTTTTAAATTTATATATATGATTTTTTTCTATGAAAAAAATGCAGAAAAAAGCAGAACATTGTCTATTATGCAGTTTATTTATAATATGAAATATTATATAATACTTTAGATTAATTATAATAAGAGGTAACAGAATGAAAAAATTTATACAGGAATTTAAAGAATTCGCCTTAAGAGGAAATGTGATGGACCTGGCTGTCGGTGTTATTATAGGGGGTGCATTTCAAGCGATAATCAACTCTCTTGTAAAAGATATAATTTCTCCTATTATAGGTCTGTTTGCGAAAACGGACTTTACTGATTTGGTGCTTAACATTATGGGGGTAAATATTAGATATGGTTCGTTCTTAACTGCCGTTATTAACTTCATCATTATGGCATTTATTATATTTATAATGGTAAAAGTTCTTAACAAATTAGCGACAATCGGTAAAAAGGAAGCTGTGGAAGAGGCTCCCACAACCAAAACATGTCCTTACTGTTTAAGCGAAATACCTATCAATGCGACAAAATGTGCGCATTGTACATCTGATTTAACGGAATAAAAAAAGAGCTTTAAGCTCTTTTTTTATTTGTTTTCTTCTTCCGTAACGGGAGCATATATTTCTCTCGTCTGAACATCTTCTTTGTTTGTTTTTAGTTTTGTGCTGTCTTTATTTATTACCCCGATATAACTTTTCCCTTCGTAAACCGGAAGTTCATTGCCTTGGAGGGTAGTGATTTTTAAATCTCCCGCTTCACTGTCTTTAGACCATTTTATTTCCTGTACTCTTCCGTTTGAAAGATAGTATCCCGTTCCGCCTTTCCAGTTGACTTCCTTAAGTTGTCCTATTCCGAGCATTCCTATATCCGTTTCCAGTACGAACACATTGGTAAATTCCAATTGTTTATTTGTCTTTCCGTCCATTTGAGCGTTTCCGCTGTGTTCTTTTTTGTAAGTTTTGTTTTCTGTATCGAATTTAAATGTCGAATAGTATTCATTTGAAAAGTTTAATACAGCTTTGTCGCATGCCGTTAATTTTGTGGTTTCTATTACTTCTTTTTCTTCTTCTTTTTTGCCGAAGATTTTTTCGAAGAATCCCGGTTCTTCTTCCTCTTCCTGTGTTACTATAGGTTCAAAACTGAATATAGGTTTGTTCTTCTCTGCTTTTAAATCGATTCTTGTCTTTTCCTTTTTTATAACGGAAGGGAGATTTTCACCTTTTAGATATGCCGTGTGTTCAAGTGCATATTTCCCAAGTCTTTCATCATCTCTGGCAAATAAATCCGAACCGTAAGACATACCGTTGAATCTATCTATATTTAGTCTGTTCATTGTATCGGTTGCGTATTGGTTGCCTCCCCAGTGAATGTATATACTGTCAAAACTGTCTGCAAATATCGGGAAATAATATCTGCAGCTTCTTATCGGACATACTTTTGGAACTTTTGTATAATCACCGTAGACTGCCATTAGTCTTGTGATATTTCCTTCTACAGGAATTTCAAATATAATGTCCGCATCGCTTATGCCGTATTGAGGCATTGCTTCCTTATGGTTGTTTACCATTACCGCTATAGGGCGTTTTCCGACTGCTTCCGGCGAGATTCCTTCAAGTCCCGTAAGCAGATTCACATCAGGTTTTTTCTCTGCTGTGTCGTCTTTACCGCAGCCGTAGAAAATACCTGTGATAAGTAAAAAACACATTAAAACCGCAATTATTCTCTTTTTCATAATATCCTCCTAAATTATAAGAAAATTTTATCATAATTTTCGTTTTATATCAAATTTTATATATAGTTCAACTTTTATGTATATAAAAAATTATTTTTATTTTGATATTTGTAAAACAGGCATAATATTATAATTTGTAATAAAAGTAATGTTATGCATATGTAGCGTATGTTTTATATTAACCTGTTTAATAATTATTTTTCGTGTTTTTTTATTGTGTTTTGTAAAAAATTTTCTTTTATATGAGGGGAAACGATGTTTTCATGTTAGTGTTTTTATTATTATAAAAAGTTATAAATCGAAAATATTTTTAATTTAAAAAGTCTTATGTGTATGAAGTTATAATTTGGATTGATTTTTGTTTTTTAATTTATTGTGTTTTTTTGATTATTTAAATAAATGAGTATTTAAAATATTCAGAATTTTATTAAAACCTTTGTATTTTTATATTGACTTAATTATAAAAAAACATTAAAATTAAACAGTAGTATGTATTGATTATAATTATTAACTAAACTTTTTTAGTATTTATATATATTTTTAATAATATTTAAATTTAAATGTTATATTTTAAATTCTAATATCCAAAAACATGGTATTGTTTTGTTTGGTTCATTTTCATTGCATACTTAAATTTTAACAGAAAATCTTAATCTGGATAAGGAGGAGAAAATGGGATTATCATTTCCAGTAGTACTGATAATAGCAGTTGTAACTGGGATAATTTGCTTTTTCATCGGTGGATATTATAAGCAAACATCCGGAGAAGGTAAGCTTAGGAATGCCGAACAAACCGCCAACAAAATGGTGGAGGATGCTTTAAAAGAAGGCGAGAGAATAAAAAAAGAAAAGCTTATCGAAGCAAAGGATGAAGTGTTCAATTTAAAAAGTGATTTTGACAAAGAAGCCAGAGCCAGAAGAGAAGAACTTCAACTTGTTGAAAAGAGAGTTCTTCAAAGAGAAGAGATGGCTGACAAGAGAAGTGAAGCACTTGATCATAAAGAAGACAAACTTATAAAGAAAAGTGACGAATTAATCAAAAAAGAAGATAAACTCGAAAAAATGCATCAAGAACAGGTAAGAGAGCTTGAAAAAATTTCAAAACTTACTTTTGAAGAGGCTAGACAGCTTTTACTTGCTGATGTTGAAAAGCAAATTTCCAGAGAAACCGCATTACTTATAAAAAACAAAGAATTGGAAGCAAAGGAAGAGGCCGATAAGAAAGCGATGGAAATCGTGTCTTATGCGATTCAAAGATGTGCGGCCGACCATGTTGCGGAAACTACGGTATCCGTTGTAAATCTGCCTAATGACGAAATGAAAGGACGTATTATCGGAAGAGAGGGCAGAAACATAAGAACAATAGAAACACTTACGGGTATAGATCTTATCATAGACGATACTCCGGAAGCGGTTATATTATCGGGGTTTGATCCCGTAAGAAGAGAAATCGCGAGAATATCTCTTGAAAGACTTATCGTAGACGGCAGAATTCATCCTGCAAGAATCGAAGAAACAATCAAAAAAGCAGAAAAAGAAATCGACACTAAAATAAGAGAGATGGGTGAACAGGCATTGTTTGATACCAATGTCATGAAACTTCATCCCGACTTGACAAAACTTATAGGAAGACTTCATTATCGTACAAGTTACGGACAAAATGTTCTTAAGCACTCGATTGAAGTTGCAAATCTTGCAGGCATTATGGCAGATGAGCTTGGTGCGAATGCAAAGCTTGCCAGAAGAGCGGGTATGCTTCATGATATAGGTAAAGCCATAGACCATGAAGTTGAGGGAAGCCATGTAAGCATAGGTGTAGATCTTCTTAAAAAGTACAAAGAAAACAAAGAAGTTATTCATGCCGTGGAAGCACATCACGGTGATGTTGAACCTAGTACGGTAGAAGCCGTATTGGTACAGGCGGCGGATGCCATATCTGCAGCCAGACCGGGAGCCAGAAGAGAAACTCTTGAAAGCTATACAAAACGTTTGGAAAAATTGGAACAGATTGCAAATTCCTTTGAAGGCGTTGAAAAATCTTTTGCAATTCAGGCGGGAAGAGAAATCAGAGTTATGGTTAAACCGGAACAGGTTGATGATCTGAAGATGGTTCATGTGGCAAAAGAAATAGCTAATATGGTTGAGAACGACCTTGAATATCCCGGACATATCAAAATCAGTATGATAAGGGAAACAAGGGCAACCGAATATGCAAAATAATTAAGGGGTTTAAAATTGAAGATTTTAGTATTTGGTGACATTTTTGCCAAATATGGAAGAAAGCTCATCGTTGATGAGCTTTCTCATATTAAGGCTGAATACGGTGCAGATTTCGTTATTGCAAACGGAGAAAATGCAGCGAACGGTAAAGGTATAACCAGAAAAGTTTATAACGAGCTTATAAATGCCGGTGTAGATGTGATAACTACCGGTAATCACATATGGGATAATAAAGATGTGTATAATTTTATACAGGAAGAAGACAGGATAATAAGACCCGCAAATTATCCGAACCCTTGTCCCGGAAGAGGGTATGAAGTATACAGAGTCGGAAAGGTAAGGATAGGGGTTGTTAATTTATCCGGTACCACGTATATGAATCCTTTGGATAATCCTTTTGATGTTGTCGACAAAATATACGAAAATATTAAAAATGTTTGTGATATTATAATCCTAGATTTTCACGCAGAAGCAACAAGCGAGAAAATAGCTATGGGATATTTTGTAGACGGACGGATAAGTGGAGTTTACGGTACTCATACTCACGTTCAAACCGCGGATAACAGAGTACTTGAAAATGGTACGGGTTACATAACCGATGTAGGTATGTGCGGCAGTATAGACGGAGTTATAGGTGTAGACAGAGATTTTATCGTGAAGAAATTCAAAGTTCAAAGACCTGCGGGCAAGTATGCTCTTGCGGAAGGGAAAAGACAGATAAACGGTGCTGTTTTTACTTTTGATGACGACACTTATAAATGTACGAATGTAGAAAGAGTTTACAAAGTATTTCCATAACCACAATTTAGGAGGAAACATTATGGAAGTATTAAAAGTATCATCAGGATCAAACCCCAATTCTGTAGCGGGTGCATTGGCAGGTGTGATTAGAGAAAGTGATCAAGCAGAGGTTCAAGCTATAGGCGCGGGAGCTCTTAATCAGGCTATTAAGGCTATTGCCATAGCCAGAGGGTATGTTGCACCCGGAGGACATGATCTTGTGTGTATTCCTGCTTTTACGGAAGTTGAAATAAACGGAAGTGACAGGACGGGTATCAAATTGATAGTGAGAAGCAGGTAAAAATAAGCACCGTTTTATACGGTGTTTTTTTTATTCAAAATACAACTTAAAGTATTTGATCTGAAATATGCTATAATTATAATATAAAAAAGGGATTTTTAATATGGACAAGATTAATAACGCAACGCTTAAAATAAATGGAAATACTTTAAAAATAATTGCCGTTATAACCATGATTATTGACCATATCGGCGGTGTATTGATAGAAGGCGGAATACTTCATTGGTTTGACAGCGGAGTGTTTCAAAAAATGTTGTTAACCGATTACGGTATGAAATGGTATGATTTTGATTTTATTTTAAGATGTATCGGCAGAATATCTTTCCCGATATTTTGTTTTCTTCTTGTTGAAGGCTTTTTGCATACGAGAAACTTAAAAAAATATCTTTCAAGAATACTTATATTTGCATTTATCTCCGAAATTCCTTTTGATTTGGCTTTATATAACAGTTTCTTTGTTTTCGATACTCAAAATGTGTTATTTACTTTTTTTATAGGAATTTTGATGATGATGGTTCTTTCAAGATTTAAAGGCCGGTATATATTGCAGGCTTTAACTGTACTCATAAGTGGGGTTGTCGCCTATATGTTAAAGACGGATTATACCTTTATTGGTATATTGATTATAGCGGTATTATATTTGTTTAGAGAAGACAGAAGTTTATTGTATTTTATAACAGGCATTGTTTGTATGTTTGAAAGTTACGTTTTTTATTTTTTCAGTGTTTTTTCTCTTCCTATTATAGCAATGTACAATGGGCAAAAGGGTAGGTTAAATTTAAAATACTTGTTTTATCTTTTTTATCCGATTCATCTAATTATTTTGGTTTTTATAAGAGTTTATTTTATGGGCGTACCCATTAATTAAAAAAGACGGAATGTATCCGTCTTTTTTTTATTTGATTTTTATAGGAGGATAGGCATCTTTGTTGTTGTGCATATTTATAACCTCCATTATTTCGTTAATCCCTATTTGTATGTTATCGAGCATTTCTCTGTCTATATTGTAATTTAAGAATAAGTCTTCCAGATATTTTGCAATATAAACACTGCTTTGGGATATTTCTATGAATTTATCGAAATTGTTGCTTTTTGCAGCGTTCTTGAATTTTGCTATGTCTTCTTTTATAAAGTCGATTATTTGTTTTACATTTGCGTATTTTTCTTCCCATAAAGGATAAGGTCTTAACCGCTGAAGGTAAAACTTATCTTCTTTTGTTATTGTGAAAATGTATGATACTACACATTTTTCACATATATCGAATTCAACCAAATGCATTTGACTGTTAAAACTTTTTATTCTTCCTCCCAGCTGTCTGAGGCTTAAGTCTATTATATCTCCGTTTACGGAATTTCTGTTCATATTTTTACTCCTTTTTATGCGAATCTTATAATCAAATATACTGTACTTATTATAATCGAAAGCAGCATCATTGGGAATCCTGTTTTGAAATAGTGTTTAAACGTCAAAGGATATCCGTTTTTTGCGCTTATGCTTGAAAGAACGACGTTTGCGGATGCACCTATAAGTGTACCGTTTCCTCCAAGGCATGCTCCAAGAGATAATGCCCACCAAAGAGGAATTACATCTATGTTTCCCGTATTCTGCATTGTAAGTATAAGAGGTATGAGGGTAGCAACAAAAGGGATATTGTCAAGGAATGATGAAATTATTGCGGAAGCCCAAAGAATAATTATCATCGTAAAAAGCATATTTCCTTTTGTTATGTCGATTAAAACATTTGCCAAATTTGCTATAACTCCCGTTTCTTCCAAACCTCCAACCACTATGAAGAGCCCTATAAAGAAAAGAATAGTTGACCATTCGACGCTTATGATTATTTCTTCGGCGTCTTGTTTACCGAAAAGTAGCATTATTACTGCGGCAAAAAGAGCTATGGTGCATGACTCCATGCCTAGAGTTGAATGGAATATGAAAGCTAAAACGACAAGTATAATCATAATAATGCTTTTTATCATTAGTGGCTTATCTTTTATGGCTTTGTTTTCATCCATTTTCATTATCTCTTTGACATTCTTTTCTTCTACTTTCATATCTTTTTTGTAAATGAGAGTAAAGCACAGTATGCTGACAATCAAAATGACTACTACAGGTATGCCCGTATTTATTATAAAATCCGTAAAGCTCAAATTTGCGGCGCTGCCTATCATGATATTGGGAGGGTCACCGATTAGGGTTGCTGTTCCTCCTATATTAGACGCCATAATTTGGGTTATTATAAAGGGAATGGGGTTTATGTTCAGTATTCTTGTTATGGCTATCGTCATGGGTCCTACAAGAAGTACTGTTGTCACGTTGTCTAAAAATGCGGATAGCACTGCTGTTATTATTATGAATATTATCATTATATTGATAGGTTTTCCCTTTGCGATTTTAGCTGATTTTATGGCAATATATTCGAATATTCCACAGTTTTTCACGACTGCAACGAAGAGCATCATTCCAATTAGAACGCCTATTGTATTAATATCAACATACTCCATGCTTTTTTCAACGGTAAGAATATGTGTTATTATGAGCAGTACTGCTCCCGTAACAGCTGCAACGGTACGATGAATTTTTTCTGTCATTATGGCGGTCATGGTAATAAAGAAAATAATTATTGAAATAATTTGTTGTGTTGTCATTTTTTTACCTGCCTAAATCTAATATTGTTATAAACTGTTACATTATATATCCATTTTTTTTCTAAAGCAATATTATTTTTATAAAAAAATGAATTTGGAATGATGATTATGGATTTTTGATATATTGGATTTTTTGTTGAAAATATTTTATGTAAGTTAATATTTTTTACCATAAAAAAAAGAAACCTTTAAATACCTTTTGCGAGTTTATATGTATTTATTGTTTCTGAAATTCTAAATTATTTAAATGGTTGAGGATGGTGGGAGAGAATGGATTCGAACCATTGTAGGCTGAGCCAACGGATTTACAGT
>NZ_JAHZIA010000058.1 GCF_019420015.1 Anaerofustis sp. | reverse complement strand
TATTTATCGTGGCACCGATAACCTTATCCCCTGTCGTTTTCTCAACAGGAATACTTTCCCCCGTTATCATTGACTCATCTATACTGCTGATTCCTTCAACAATTACCCCATCAACAGGAATACTGCTTCCAGGTTTTACAATCACAATATCTCCCTTTAACACATCTTCCGCCAATACTTGTACTTCTTTTCCATCTCTTTCAACCAATGCCGTCTTTGGAGCTAAGTTCATAAGTTTGGTTATTGCTTCGCTGGTTTTTCCTTTTGATTTTGCCTCCAAATATTTTCCTAATGTGATAAGAGTAAGAATCGTTCCCGCCGATTCAAAATACAAATCGGTACTGTACCTGGATACCATACTCATATCACCATGACCAAGCCCATATCCTATCTTAAAAATCGCAAATACCCCGTAAACAACGGCTGCTCCCGAACCTACAGCTATAAGACTATCCATGTTCGGACTTCTTTTAAATAAGCTTTTAAACCCTACAATATAATATTTTCTGTTCAAATACATTATAGGAAGAACAAGCAAAAATTGTATGAATGCAAAGGTGATGGCATTTTCGTTGCCATGAAATAATTTCATTATAAAATCAGGTGTTTTAATTCCAAGAAAACCATCAAACATATGATACATCGAAATATACATAAGCGGAATTAAAAAACACAAAGAAATTACAAATCTGTGTTTCATTGAAGAAATTTCATCTTCGCTTTCTTCATTTGTATTTTTCTTCATTTTATCCTTTTTATCTGTATTCACATCATGAATACTTGCTCCATACCCTGATTTTTCAACACTTCCTATAATATCTTTTTGATTTAATATATTTTCATCATAAGAAATATTCATACTGTTCGTCAAAAGATTAACAGAAACATTTTCTACCCCATCAAGTTTAGATAAGTCTTTTTCTATTCTTGAAGAACAGGCAGAACAACTCATGCCGGTAACATCATATTTTTCTTTTTTCATGTTTCCTCCTTTTTATAATTAGCATATGCTAATTATTATATGATAAGTATATCATTTTTTTCATCTATGTCAATATCAATTATAAAATCCTATATAAGTAATTATAAACTTAATAATTGCTATACATCTATTATATCATGTTAGCTATAACAAACAAGATGTTTGTAAAAATAAATAACTTTTACAAACATCTTGTTTTCATTTAAAACCAATACATTAAAGATTTTTATATTAATGATAAATATTTAATAAGTTAACATTTCCATGACAACTTTTTGTAATCTACATTATTTCCGTAAATTTATATTCTATACGCTTCTTGTTAAATAAATAATACATAACCCCTACAGCATCTGCAAGAATCCACCCTATAGGAACACTTACCCATATTCCCACTACACCGATTTGAGGAACAGCTGAAAGGACATAGGCAAGCAAAACCCTGGTACCCAGTGAAATTACAGTGAGAACAACAGACATAAAAGGTTTTTCCACAGCTCTGTAAATACCGTACAATAAAAATAATAATCCAATCCCGATATAGAACGAACCTTCCACCCTCAAATACAATACTCCCGCATTTATTATTTCAAGCTCATTTACATTTATAAATATACTCATGAGTTGCTTAGCAAAAATAAAAACAATCAAAGATATAACTAAACAAAAAACAAACGTAAGACCTATAGCAACTTTTATTCCTTTTTTTATTCTCTCTTTATTTTTTGCTCCGTAATTTTGTGCAATAAAAGTAGAAAAAGCATTGCCAAAATCCTGAACGGGCATATATGCAAAAGAATCAATCTTAACCGCAGCGGCAAAAGCGGCCATAATTACTGCACCAAAAGAATTTACAAGCCCCTGCACCATAAGAATACCAAAGTTCATTATTGATTGCTGCATACATGTTAAAAAAGAAAATTTAAAAATCTCCTTTAATATTCCTTTATTCCACCTCATATATTCCTTTGAAAATCTAAATTCATCAAATTTTGTTAAAGTATAAATACTTATACCTATACCGGAAACAAATTGAGAAAAAACAGTGGCGATTGCTGCCCCTTGAACTCCCATCCCCAGAGAAATAATAAAATATAAATCTAAAAATATATTCAAAAGTGCAGAAACTCCAAGAAATACCAATGGAATAAAAGAATTCCCTATTGCCCTTAATAATGATGCGTAATAATTATATAAAAAGGTTGCAATAATACCGAAAAAAATAATAAAAATGTAATTTCTCATGAGAGGATAAATCTCAGGCGGAACATTTAAAAATGCCATAATATTATCTATAAATACAAAAGCAAAAACATTTAATATCAAAGATATGAAAGCAATTAAAATAAACGATATAAAGACACTCTCCTTTAATTTTTTTTCATTTTTTTCTCCGTATCTTATTGAAAAAACGGCCCCACTACCCATGCATAGACCGAGAATTATAGAAGTTATAAATACCATTAAAGTATAAGCAGAGCCTACCGCAGCCAGTGCATCTGTACCGATAAACTTTCCTACAATCAATGTATCGGCTATATTATATAATTGTTGCAATAAATTCCCGACTATCATCGGAAAAGAAAATAAAATTATACTCTTCGCAATATTTCCTTTTGTTAAATCAATTTGCATAATACTACAGTCCCCGTCTTGTATTGAAATGAAAATATAATATAATGATATATTTATCCTAATATATTGTCAAATTGATATTTAAAAATTTTAAATTCACAATAAAAAAAAATCTGAAGTACAAATATAAAAAATAAATTTACAAATAAAAAAGCCCTTAAATAAAAGGGCTTTTAAATCATAAATTAATTATTAGATGAACAATGGAGCAAATACCAAAGCTACAATTGTCATTAATTTGATTAAAATATTAAGAGAAGGACCAGAAGTATCTTTAAACGGATCACCTACTGTATCACCTACAACGGCTGCCGCATGAGCGTCACTTCCTTTTCCACCATGAGCTCCGCCTTCAATATATTTTTTCGCATTATCCCAAGCACCGCCTGAGTTAGCCATTTGGATAGCCATTAATACACCTGTTACAAGTGCACCTGCAAGAAGACCTCCAAGAGCTGTAGCGCCAAGGAAATATCCTACTAAAAGAGGAACAATTACAGCCAATAAACCAGGAATAATCATTTCCTTTAAAGCTGCTTGTGTTGAAATTTCTACACAGGTAGAATATTCAGGTTTAGCTTTTCCTTCCATAATACCAGGAATTTCTCTAAATTGTCTTCTAACTTCTTCAATCATCTTATTGGCAGCATTACCAACAGCTTCCATTGTCAAAGAAGAGAATACGTAAGGTAACATACCACCGATGAATAAACCTGCAATAACTTTTACATCAAGTAAGTCAATAGCCTTTATACCTACAGCAGTTGAATATGATGCAAATAATGCAAGAGCAGTTAAAGCAGCAGAACCGATAGCAAAACCTTTACCTATAGCAGCTGTTGTATTACCAACACTATCAAGTTTATCGGTTATATCTCTTACAGAAGAGTCAAGCTCTGCCATTTCAGCAATACCACCGGCATTATCAGCTATAGGACCATAAGCATCAACCGCAATAGTCATACCTGCAGTTGACAGCATACCTACAGCAGCAAGAGCTATACCGTATAAACCTTCAGTAGAAAGATTATATGAAAGTAAGATAGCAACAACTATTAATACAATAGGAACAGCAGTTGACATCATACCTACAGCAAGACCGCTGATAATTGTGGTAGCAGCACCGGTTTCACTTTGTTGAGCAATTTTTTTAACAGATTTATACTCATCAGAAGTATAAATTTCTGTAATCTTACCGATTAAAATACCACATACTAAACCTGCAATTATAGCATAAAAATATGTAACATCTTTAAGAAGACTTGTTGTTAAGAAGTAAGCTGCGATAATTACAAGAATACCACTTATATATGTACCCATATTTAAACTCTTGTGAGGATCTGCATTTTCTCCGCCTTTAACAAATAAAGAACCGATTATAGAAGCTATGATACCAATTGCAGCAAGAGCAAGAGGGAACATGATAGCTTCAAGAGAACCTAATAATAATCCACCAAGAGTCATTGCAGAAATAATAGAACCAACATATGATTCAAATAAGTCAGAACCCATACCTGCAACGTCACCTACGTTATCACCTACATTATCAGCAATAACAGCAGGGTTTCTAGGGTCATCTTCAGGAATACCGGCTTCAACTTTACCTACCAAATCGGCACCAACATCGGCTGCTTTAGTATAGATACCACCGCCTACTCTACCGA
>NZ_JAHZIA010000057.1 GCF_019420015.1 Anaerofustis sp. | reverse complement strand
AGGAATGATGAAGTGTTTATTCCTTCCGGAGATTTTAAGCTTAAATCTCTTGATAAAATATATATTCTAGCCAAACCGATTAATGCAATGAAAATGTTTAGAAGTTTTGAGATTAACGTAGAAACAGGCAGAACGGCAATTCTTGTAGGGGGAGGAAGGATAGCCGTTTATTTGGCAAAACAATTAATTGCAAGTAATATTTCGGTTAAGATTATTGAAATAGACCCTATAAAATGTGAAGAATTAAGTGAGATTCTACCAAATGCTACAATTCTTTGCGGAGACGGACTAGATAAGGAACTTTTACTAGAAGAAGGTTTGACGAATGTAGATTCATTTGCATCTCTTACAGGTCTTGATGAAGAAAACATAATACTTTCTCTTTATGCTGCCAGCGTATCTGACGCAAAAATCATAACGAAAATAAATAAACTTTCATTTGACAATATAATAAGTAAGATGGAAATAGGAAGTATTATTGAACCCAAATATATAACAAGCGAATACATTATTCAATATGTAAGAGCCATACAAAATTCTTTTGGAAGTAATGTCGAATCTTTATATAAAATTGTCGGAGGGAAAGCTGAGGCTTTGGAGTTCAGTGTAAAAGAAAACTCTGTTGTAACAGGTAAATCATTGCAAAGCCTTGAATTGAAAGACAATTCACTAATTGCAAGTATAAACAGAAACGGTAATATCATCGTCCCTTCCGGTAAAGATACCATTGAAGTCGGGGATAGTGTGATAATAATCACAACTCATAAAAAATTAGGCGATTTGACTGATATACTTAAATAAAATGAGAGGTAATTTATGAATAAAGGAATGATTAAACACATTACGGGATGGGTTTTTATACTTCTTGGAATTGTGCTTATATTACCTATATTTGTTGCATTGATATATAAAGAAAATACATGGATATCTTTTTTTATCTCATCCGTTATAAGTACTGTAATCGGTATTTTGTGTGTTATAAAGAAGCCAAAGAACCAGACGATATACGCAAAAGAAGGATTTTCAATAGTTGCCATAAGCTGGATAGTTATTACTATTGTGGGGGCACTTCCTTTTTTAATAAGCGGAGAAATTCCTGGTTTTTTTGATGCAATATTTGAAAGTGCATCGGGATTTACCACTACAGGTGCCAGTGTAGTTGGGGATTTGGATTCTTTAAGCAGATGTATTTTATTTTGGCGTTCGTTTATGCACTGGCTTGGCGGTATGGGTGTTTTGGTTTTTATTATAGCCGTTATTCCTCTTATATGAGGAGGGCAAAACATGCATTTAATGAGAGCTGAGTCTCCGGGGCCGATGGTTGGTAAATTGATGCCTAAACTTAGAAGTACTCCCATAATTTTATACGGAATATATTTTTCAATGACTGTTATAGAAATAATTTTTCTTTCTTTTGGGGGAATGCCATTATTTGATGCTGTTCTTAATTCGATGGCAACCGCGGGTACAGGCGGATTTTCCATGAGTAATGCAGGGATGAGTATTTACAATAATTATTGTCAAACCGTTATTGCTATTTTTATGATATTGTTTGGTATCAATTTTAATATTTATTTTTTGATTTTAGGAAGAAAGATAAGTAAGGTATTAAAAAACGAAGAAGTAAGATGGTATTTAATTATAATATGTTTAGCGACAATAATTATTGCTTTTAATATAAGTAGCAATTATCCGACTATGGCGATGGCTTTTCACCATTCTTTATTTCAGGTAGCCAGTATCATGACTACTACAGGTTTTTCTTCTGTTAATTTTGATTTATGGCCTGAACTTTCAAAAACAATTTTGATACTGCTTATGTTTATAGGTGCATGTGCCGGAAGCACCGGAGGTGGAATAAAGGTAAGCAGATTAATTATAATATTCAAAGATGCCTTTAATGAGCTATCAATGTTGATTCATCCCAGAAGAGTAAGGGTTGTTAAGATAGATGGCAAAAAGATAGAAAGAAAGACTTTTCATAATGTTTGTGCATACTTAGCTGTTTACGCAGTTATATTTGTTGTATCATTGCTGTTATTGTCGATAAATAATTATGATTTTTCAACTAATTTCAGTGCCGTAGCTTCAACGATGAATAATATCGGTCCGGGTGTAAGCCTTGTTGGACCTGTATCGAATTATGGTTTTTTATCAGATTTTTCAAAGCTTGTTTTATCGTTTGATATGGTTGCGGGAAGACTGGAATTGTTTCCGTTGCTGATATTGTTTGCTCCGGGAACTTGGAAAAAATAATTTAATTAAATTAGGAGTATATATGTTACGAGAATTTCATGGGATTGTTTTGAAGAATATAAAATATTCCGAAAATGACAGGATTCTTACCGTTTTTACAAAAGAAAGAGGGAAGATAAGTGTTATGGCAAAAAATGCTGCATCGAAAAGAAGCAAAGTCATTGCACAAACATCAACCTTTTCATACAGCTATTTTGTTCTTTATCCCGGCAAAAATTTTTACACGTTAAAGAGTGCAGATTATATAAAAAGTTTTCCGGGACTTCAAAAAGATTTGGAAAGGCTCTCTTTTGCAAGTTACGTATGTGAACTTATCGATGTGTTTTATGAGGATAAAATGGAAGAACCAGTGACGTTTAATCTTATTATTTACTCTTTGGATTTGCTTCAAAAAGAAAGTTTGGAAAACTTGTCTTTTATCACACTGGCTTTTATGTTAAAATTACTTGGTATATCGGGTATTATTCCTGATTTCGGAGAATGTAACTTGTGTCAGGATGCAAATAGTGAATATTACATACTGGATTTTGAAAGTGGAATGCTTAGTTGTAAAAATTGTTCTTTAAAGCATTTCTCTTCTAACAAGATTACAGCTAAGCAGCTTAATTTGATAAAAGATTTGACATATATAAACATTAATGATATAAGAAAAAGAAATTTTAAGGAAATTTCTTTAAAAGAATGTAATGATATAATAGTTATGCTTAATAATTATATAGTTTATAATACTCAAAGAAAAACAAACAGTTTTAAATTTTTGTCAGATATGTTAGAATTAAAATAATAAAGTTAATAAAGCGGAGGATAAAATGACAAGAAGGTTAAGTTTAAATGAAATAATAAGTATTACGAAAATGAGAGGAATTATTTTTCCGGGGTCTGAGATTTATGAAGGACTTGCAAACAGCTTTGATTACGGGCCTATAGGTACCCTTGTTTTAAATAATGTAAAAAACGCTTGGTTTAAAAAATTTATTCAAGAGTGTCCTTATAATGTTGCTTTAGACAGTGCTATATTGGTTAATCCTAAGGTTTGGGAAGCAAGCGGACATCTTAAAAATTTTAATGACCCTTTAATGGATTGTAAGAATTGTAAATCGCGTTTTAGAGCGGATAAACTCATTGAAGATGATTTAGAGAAAAAAGGACTTGATGCAAATGCCGACGGTTGGAGCAACGAGAAAATGGAAGAATATATTGAACAAAACGGTATAGTATGTCCAAATTGCGGTAAACATGACTTTACAAATATAAGACAGTTCAACTTAATGTTTAAAACATTCCAGGGGGTTACGGAAGAGAGTGTAAATACAATTTATTTGAGACCTGAAACTTGTCAGGGAATTTTTATTAATTTTAAAAATGTTCAAAGATCTACCAGAAAAAAACTTCCTTTCGGAATAGGACAGATAGGAAAATCTTTCAGAAATGAAATAACTCCCGGAAACTTTATATTCAGAACAAGAGAATTTGAACAAATGGAACTTGAATTCTTCTGTGAACCTGAAGATGAGATGAAGTGGTTTGAATACTGGAGAAGTTATTGCTTTGATTTTCTTGTGTCATTGGGAATAAATAAGGAGCATATAAGATACAGAGATCATGCAAAAGAACAGCTTTCTCATTATTCCAATGCAACTACAGATATTGAATATGAATATCCTTTTGGATGGGGAGAGCTTTGGGGGATTGCTGACAGAACGGATTTTGACCTTAAATCTCATGAGGAGTTTTCGGGTAAAGATATGAAATATGTTGATCCGATTACAAATAAAAAATTCCATCCTTATTGTATAGAGCCTAGTGTTGGGGCAGGAAGATTATTCTTTACATTGCTTTGTGATTGTTATGTAGAAGAGACCCTTGAGGATAATACAACGAGAAACGTATTTAAACTTCATCCGTATCTTGCACCTTACAAGGTTGCGGTACTCCCTCTTACAAAGAAGCTTTCAGAAAAAGCAGAAGAAGTTTATGCTAGTCTTTCAAAGCATTTTATGGTTGATTATGATGAAGCAGGGAATATAGGTAAGAGATATCGTAGACAAGACGAAATCGGTACGCCTTACTGTGTGACTATCGATTTTGATACTCTTGAAGACGGTGCTGTTACAGTAAGAGACCGTGACAGTATGGAACAAGAAAGAATCAATATTGAAGATTTGGTTGATTATATCAATAAAAAAATTGAATTTTAATTATATTCATTAATCAAATATATATAATTATATATTACATCTGTCATACGTGGGAAAATTTATGACAGATGTAATTCTATTTTAAGGGCTTTTTTATTGTAATTGTTTAAAAAATATAGTAAAATAAATATATATTAATTATGTAAAAGTTTAAATTACTTAATAGAGGAGATTTTCAGTATGTCATTAAAAGATAGAATAGCTATGCATAACAGAGAAAAGGAAGAGAAAAAACAGGCTAGACTGAGAAAGAAAATTGAGAAGAAAAAAACGATTGAACCTATGACCAGAGAACAGATTGAAGAGTGTAGTGATTTGGTGGAGTTGTTCAAAGAAAAAATAGAATACAGAGCAAAGTGTTTGGAAACGAAGCGTATTGTTGATGCGAATATTACCAACAAAGATATAATAACGATAACAGATATCATGTTGGAAGACTTTAATCATTATAAAGATCTATTCTTGGAATTTTGTAAAAGCGGAAGTTATGAACTTAAATATTCTGCAAGCGTTATTTGTCTTAGAACCGGTTTTAACACCAATATGGCTTTAGATAATTTGAAATATTTTGCAAGACACAAAAAAACCAACGGTGTTATTGCTTATGAATCAAGAGAAATTTTAAAAAGATACAATGAAAAAAGACTTCCTTCATATGAAGGTTTTGAAGTTCAATATAAGAATTAGTTGTTAATATGCAGCCTTTGGCTGCTTATTATATATAAAATATAAATGCAGTTTTATTTACTGTGTGATGTCATTAAACAATTAGCAATCAAGGAGGATGGTAAAAATGTGTGCTAAAAAATTTGTTTACGCCTTTAAAGAAGGCGATGCAAGCCAAAGAGACTTGCTAGGAGGAAAGGGTGCCAATTTGGCAGAGATGACAAATATAGGTCTTCCCGTACCTCAAGGTATAACTATAACGACAGAGGCTTGTATAGATTATTATAAGACCGGATGTGAAATTGATAAAGAAATCGTAGATCAAATTTATCAAAAATTAGCAGAGTTAGAGCAGATTACAGGAAAACAATTCGGAGGAACGGATAATCCTTTGTTGGTTTCTGTGCGTTCAGGTGCTAAAATTTCAATGCCGGGAATGCTTGATACTATTTTGAATTTGGGACTGAACGATGTTACTGTTGAAGCGTTGGCAAGAAAAACAGGCAACGAAAGATTTGCGTATGACAGTTACAGAAGATTTATTCAAATGTTTTGTGATGTTGCACTTGGTATGAACAGAAATTTATTTGAAGATATTCTCGAAAGCAGAAAAAGACAACAGGGTTATAAGTATGATACAGAGCTTACTACTTTTGATTTAAAACAAATCGTAAAACAATACAAAGATTTATTCTTAGATCAAAAAGGATATAAGTTCCCTGATGATCCTAAAGAACAGCTTATGGCTGCCGTAGAAGCAATATTTAAATCATGGAATAATCCTAGAGCAATTGCTTACAGAAAATTGAACGATATACCGAATCGTATTGGTACTGCTGTAAACGTTCAATCAATGGTATACGGAAATATGGGACAAACTTCAGGTACAGGTGTTGCGTTTACAAGAAATCCGGCTACAGGTGAAAATAAAATATTCGGTGAATTCCTTATGAATGCACAAGGGGAAGATGTTGTTGCGGGTATCAGAACTCCTCAGCATATTGAAACTTTGAAAGATGTTATGCCTTCTGTTTACGATGAGTTTGTAAACGCTTGTAATACTCTTGAAAATCATTACAGAGATATGCAGGATATCGAATTTACAATCGAAGAAGGCAAGTTATACCTACTTCAAACACGTTCAGGAAAGAGAACTGCACAGGCTTCTCTAAAAGTTGCAGTTGATATGGTTGAAGAAGGTCTTGTAACAAAAGAAGAAGCTTTGTTGAGACTTGATCCTACTACATTGAATCAATTATTGCATAAAGGCTTTGATGCCGATGAACTTGCAAAAGCAATTCCGTTGACAAACGGTCTTCCTGCTTCTCCTGGTGCAGGCTGCGGTAAAATTTATTTTTCTGCTGAAGATGCAGTAGAAGCTAAAGAAAGAGGGGAAGAAGTTTTACTTGTAAGAAAAGAAACTTCTCCTGAAGATATTGAAGGTATGAATTCTGCTAACGGTATTTTAACCGCTACAGGCGGTATGACTTCTCATGCAGCCGTTGTTGCAAGAGGTATGGGTAAATGTTGTGTTGCAGGATGTGAAGCTGCTCATGTAAATGAAGAAGAAAAATATGTTGAAATAGGCGGTAAAATATTCTATGAAGGATATTATCTATCTATAAACGGTTCTACAGGTAATGTATATGAAGGTAAGATAAAAACTGTAGATGCAGTATTATCGGATGACTTTAATAAAGTTATGTCATGGGCTGATGAAATAAGACAACTTGGGGTAAGAACAAATGCCGATACGGTAAAAGATGCAACCGTTGCTGCTAATTTCGGAGCAGAAGGAATCGGTCTTTGTAGAACAGAGCATATGTTCTTTGAATCTGACAGAATTTTTGCATTCAGAAAAATGATATGTGCAAAAACATTAATGCAAAGAGAAGCTGCTTTGGCAAAAATACTTCCTATGCAAAAGAATGACTTTAAAGGATTGTTTAAAGCGATGGGTGGAAAACCGGTTGTAATAAGACTTCTTGATCCACCTTTACATGAATTTTTACCAAAAGAAGATGAAGATATAAAACAACTTGCAAAAGATATGGAAATGTCTTTTGACGAATTGAAATCAAGAGTAAATGAACTTCATGAGCTTAATCCTATGTTAGGACACAGAGGATGTAGACTTGCTGTTACATATCCTGAAATTGCGGCAATGCAGACAAGAGCGATAATTAACGCTGCAATAGAAGTTAAACAGGAAGATGACTTTGATATAACTCCTGAAATAATGGTTCCTTTGGCAGGAAGTTATTTGGAACTTAAATATGTTATTGATAAAATAAGAGAAACAGTAAATGACATATTTAAAGAAACAGGTATAAGAATAGAGTATAAAGTCGGAACAATGATTGAAATTCCAAGAGCTGCTCTTACATCTGATCAGCTTGCCAAAGTTGCCGAATTTTATTCTTTCGGAACAAATGACCTTACTCAGATGACATATGGTTTCAGTAGAGACGATGCGGGTGTATATATTAAAGAATATATTGAAAAAGGAATTTTCCCTAAAGATCCGTTTGCTACTATTGATACAGAAGGTGTTGGTCAATTGGTTGATATGGCTGTTAAAAAAGGAAAAGGTGTAAACCCTGAACTTCATTGCGGTGTTTGCGGTGAACAGGGGGGAGATCCTGCAAGTATAGAATTCTTTGACAGTGTTGGACTTGACTATGTTTCTTGTTCTCCATACAGAGTTCCTATAGCAAGACTTGCTGCTGCACAAGCCAGAATTAAAAATCAAAATAAATAAAACAAAAGGCACTTATTTTATAAGTGCCTTTATATTTAGAATTAAATCTATAAAATAATAAAGAATAAATTTTATAAAGTATTATATTTTATTTAAAAACCACGTACTTTTGTCCGTTGTAACTTACTACATACAAACACAAATCTACCATAGCTTTTGCGAAATATATATTAATATTTAAATTTGTTGAGACCCAATTTGTAAAAAATCCACTTAGTCCTGCAACTATAATCACCAATATATAATATTTAAACATCGTTTTTACTATGTGATTGTCATTTTCAAATACATATTTTCGGTTTAATGAATAGTTGAATAAAGAAGAGATTGCTCTTGCGATATATACCGCTAAGATAGTATTTACTCCAAAGAAAGCCATTAAACAAAAGCAACCGTAATCCAATAATCCCGAAGAAGTGGAAGAAAGTGCATACAGAAAAATTCTTTTGTATACTCTTAATGAATCTAGTAATGTGTTGTAATGAGATGATTCGTTGTCATTTATGTAAACCACAGATATAGGTTCTTGTATTACTTCTATATTTCGATGCTTTAGCTCCAAAAGCATATTCATCTCAAATTCATATCGCTCACCTTCAATATCTATGATTTTTTTTATCATATCTATACTGAAACCTCTAAGGCCCGTTTGAGTATCGGTAATTTCGTTTCCGTTGTTTAAAAGTTTAAATATTTTTCTTGTTATTGTATTACCAATTAAGCTTCTCATCGGGGTAGTATCGTCAAAATGTCTGACACCTAAAATCATTTTATCGGGATTTTCATCCAGTATTTTTGCTATATTTATTATGTCTTTTGGTAAATGTTGACCGTCGGCATCTGCTGTTATTGCGCTTAAGTTATTTTCTATACAGTATTGAAATCCCGTTTTTAAAGCTCTACCTTTTCCTTTGTTGGTATCGTGATTTAAAACGGTACATCCCATACTTTTCACTGTGTTAAATATCATTTCGAAGTCACTGCCGCTTCCGTCATTGACAATCAATACCTTTTCACCTTTGTCAATAAGTTCTTTTACTACATTTATAAGTTTTTCGTCCGGTTTATAAGCCGGTATCAAAATAACCGGATTGATATTTTTATAGTTCATAAATTCCCTGCCTTATATATGTTTATATCTATTATACAAAAAAATGTAAAAAAAGAAAATGGTAAAAATATTTATATTTTAAGTAAATTTTCTGTTATAATTAATTATTATGACATTTTAGGAGACAAGTTGATGGGAAAAAGTAAAAACGGAGCCATTTATATATTGATTGCTGCATTTTTGTGGAGTTTAAACGGTGTACTTATTAAATATATTCCATGGAGTCCAATGGCTATAAGTGGTGCAAGAGCTTTTTTGTCTACTGTGACTTGAATTTTGATAAAGGGAAGTTTTGATTTTAAAATAAATAAACATGTTATTTTTGCAAGTATATCATATGTTGCAATGGGTATTTTGTTTGTTTATGCAACAAAACTTACAACTGCGGCAAATGCCATAATATTGCAATATACGTCACCTATTTTTGTAATTATACTTTCTATATTCTTTTTTAAACAGTTTCCGAATAAAAAGCAGGTTATTACTGTTGGCATAGCCTTTATAGGTATAATATTGTTCTTTTTCGATAAAGTCGGTTCGGGGGCAATGCTTGGGAATATATTTGCTGTTTTGGCGGGTTTAGGTTATTCCGGAGTATTCATATTTAATTCCTATGACGACTCCAGTGCGTTGGATGCAAGCATTTTAGGTAATGCTTTGATATTTTTAGGGTCGGTTCCTAATTTACTAAAAGGGGGAGAACCTGCTTTGAATATGGGCGGAGTGTTTGGGATAATAATACTCGGTATATTTCAAATGGGCGTGTCTTATGCCTTTTTTTCAAAGGGAATTGAAACTACACCAAGTGTTGATGCTTCGTTAATTTCAATGTTAGAAGCAATTTTGAATCCGATTTGGGTAGCTCTTCTTATAGGTGAGATTCCGAGTGTTCTAACTTTTATAGGAGGAGCTTTGGTTCTTATTTGTGTAATGTATAATATATTAAATAATAAAAATAGTGAATCTGCTATTGAAAAAAATAAATCTTAGTGGTATAATGGGAAAGTATTTTAAGCCGATGTGGTGGAATTGGCAGACGCAACGGACTCAAAATCCGTCGATAGCAATATCGTGTGGGTTCGAATCCCACCATCGGCACCATTGTAATTTCGCTGAAAACACTTTATTTTAAGGGTTTTCAGCTTTTTTTGTTTTATACAGAAAGCATATTTTAAAACACACTTTTTAAATTTATTTATTTCTTTAAAATATTTATTTCTATTTGATAATTATCATTTTCTTTTTATTTGCGTATTCTATTGTTTTAATTGTTTGTTTTTTTATTTTATATAATGTTTTAATTTTTATTTTATTATTTTTTTATAAAAATAACACTCTGTTTATACTAGAAACTTATTTTCAGTGTTTAGAGTGTTACTAAATAATACAGATAGTTTAAATTAAAAATATTTTTTTAACTTACTACAATATAACTTTTCTTCTTTGTACCTTATAAGAAATCTTTGATATTAGCGAAGTAGGGAGTATTTTTACACCTATTCTGATTACTTTTATTTTCCATCCCGGAACTATATAGAATTTACCTTTAAGCATTTTTTTTACTGTATATTGAGCGACATAATTGCTGCTTAATCCCTGTAAGGCAAATTGTACATTGGCTACTTCATTGAACTTTGTATCTACGGGACCAGGACATAATATACTTATTTGTACTTTTGATTTTTCTTTTTTTAATTCTTCTCTTATTGCTTCCGACAATCTTACCACATATGCTTTTGTTGCATAGTATGTTGCCATTAAAGGACCGGGCATAAACCCTGCTATTGATGCAGTGTTTAAAATTATCCCTTTATTTTTTTTCTTCATGTTTTTTATATATAATTTGCTTAAAATATGAACTGCTGTTATATTTGTGTCTATCATTGCAATTTCTTTTTGTACATCTGTTTCAGTAAAGTACCCGCAGTCGCCAAGTCCAGCATTATTTATAAGAATATCTATATTTTTGTATTTATTGTATAATTCATAACAATTTTCTTTTTGGGATAAATCCATAGCCACAATTTCTGCATTTGTCTGTATTTTTAATTTTACTTTTTCCAATGCTTTGGTGTTTCTGGAAACGAGAATTATATCGTATCCTTTTTTGCTTAATTCTATGGCGATATCTTTTCCTATACCTGATGAGGCCCCTGTTACAAGTGCCTTGGGTCTGTTTTCTTTCATTTATCTATCTCTCTTTCTTTTGGTACATGAAACAATTTTCTTCGTGGGAATAAATGATGCCGATTGCCTGCAGGTAAGAGTATATTATTATACTTCCTACAAACTTCATACCTCTTTTCTTTAAATCTTTTGATATTTGATCCGACAGAGTATTGGTTGTTTTGTTTGTTTCGTAGAGTATTTTTTCATTTGTGAATGTTTTTAAATAATTATAAAAGCTTCCATATTCTTTTATTATGTTTTTAAATATTTTTGCATTATTTATGCTGGCCTTTATTTTTAATTTATTTCTTATGATATTTTTATTTTCCGATAATTCTTTTATTTTCTTTTCATCGTATGAACATACTTTATCTAAATCAAAATTATCATACGCTTTTTTGAAATTTTCTCTTTTGTTTAATATACATTCCCATGATAACCCTGCTTGAAATGATTCTAATATAAGCATTTCAAAAAGGTATTCATCTGTAAAATTGGGTACGCACCATTCTTCGTCATGGTATTTTATATATGTAGGGTTATTTGTATTACACCATTTACATCTTACTTTATTCATAGGGCTGTTCCTCTTTTGGGAATAAAGAATTTATTCATATCAACTTTTTCATGTTTTAGCAAAAAAATCTTTTTATCAATTCCTCCTGCATATCCTGTTAAACTTCCGTTTGTACCAACAACTCTGTGACAGGGGATGATAATTGAAATAGGATTATGTCCCACAGCACCGCCTACAGCTTGTGCAGACATTTTTTCTATGCCTTTTTGTTTTGCGATTTCTTTTGCTATATCATTATAAGTTGTTGTTTTACCGTAAGGTATATTACATAATATTTTCCATACGGATTGTCTGAATTCGCTTCCTATCGGGTTTAAATCCAAATCTTTGATATCCGGTTTTTCTCCTTTAAAGTATTTATTCAGCCATATTTCTGCTTTTGTAAGTGTTATATCGTCATTTTTTTCTTCTAAAGATGCTTTTAAATTTGAAAGATAATATTTTTGTCCTTCAATCCATAAGCCGATTAATTTATTATTTTTACTTGCCATTAATATTTTGCCAATGGGAGAAGAATAGTATTTTGTATAAATCATTTTAAAGTTCCTTTTATATATTTTTTACCCAAAAATTAAATTACTTGATTTTGATTAATAATATTATAACATACATAAAATAAATATTTTTTATAAAATATAATAATTGAATAAATATAAATTTTTCAAAATAAATAAAACTTGACAATATTCTTTAAAAATGGTACAAATGAAGAGTAAGTTAAAATGATAGAGGTGCGGTATTCATCAGTAATGTATATTAAAACGGGATATTGTATACAAAGAAAGGGAAAATCGCCGAAGAATTTGTCTTTCCCGAAAGGATAAGTTCTGGGGCATTACAGAATATGTAATGTACTGTCACGTTTATGTGGAGCGCTATCTGGACAAAATAGTATAATAGTATTATCGTATATTACTTTGCCATAAATGCGTTTTCTGTCATTTATGGCTTTTTTATATAAAAAATTAAAGGGGTGTATTAATGAACGTATCAAAGAAAAAAGTTTTTATGGGTATTGCCAGCTTTATTCTGATGTTAATGTTGGTATTTCCTATAATGGGAGCTGACGGTGAAGCCGCAAAACAACCTGCAATGTATGGAACAATATGGTCTTTACTTCCTCCTGTAATAGCTATTGTATTGGCTTTAATTACAAAGGAAGTTTACAGTTCTTTATTTATAGGTATTGTTTTCGGTGGAATATTTTATGCAGCGGGGAATTTTGAAGGTACTGTAACACATATTTTGAATGACGGTATCATATCGGTTTTATCTGACAGTTATAATGTAGGGATACTTATATTTTTAGTTATTCTCGGTGCAATGGTTGCTTTGATGAATAAGGCGGGA
>NZ_JAHZIA010000056.1 GCF_019420015.1 Anaerofustis sp. | reverse complement strand
TATTTTTGCCGAAGCCCAAAAATATGGAAAAAATGCTTTCACTCAATCGCCGTGAAGGCTTATAACGCATCGGGATTTCATGGAAAATCTACCCGATTTTCTCATGAACTGATGCTACCGCCGCCCCGTTTTAACGCAGTTTGATGAATAAAGGGGTGGGATAGATTTCCCGCCAGTAAAACCCGGGTAGAGTTTTACGCAGGCGTAAAAATCGTTAGAGCACCAGGCGGTGGCGCTCTTTATTCCAAATATTTGGGCGAGAAAATATTGGGCGGGGTTAGAGATAAAGTTTCTTGAAGAGAATAAGATAAAAAGAGAAAGTTCGTAGGGGGTACCTACGGACTATTTTTATGAAGAAAGGAGGATGTTATTATTTTGGGAAGAAGTGAAAGAGAAAGCAAAGAGTTGGAAGAAGAGTTACGGGAAGAGAGCGAAAAAGAGACAGATGGAAAGAATACAGAAGGACCCGTGAAGAGAGAAGTGAATACGGATACAGAAGAGGCGCTGAAAGAAAAGGATTCTTATGACGATGAAAAAGAGAAAAGGAAGAGAACAGAAGAAACGTTCAACATTGAAATTTCGAAGAAAGTATTTAACGAAGTTTATATTCCTTATCTTGACAATGATGACAGACTCCTTATATTTTACGGGGGTGCGGGCAGCGGAAAAAGTGTATTTGTGGCGCAGCGTTACATATACAAAATACTAAACAACAATTTATGCAACATTCTAGTTGTAAGGAAGACCGGGAACACGAACAGGACATCCACATTTGCATTATTTAAGCAAATTATAAACAAGTGGAACATGAGGGATATATTTGATATAAACAAAAGTGATTTTACTATAACGTGCAACATCAACAGAAACCAGATTATATTCAAAGGGCTTGATGATGTTGAGAAGATAAAATCCACCACATTTGAGAGCGGTGAGCTTACGGATGTATGGATAGAGGAAGCGAGCGAAGCGGAAGAGAGTGATTACAAGCAGTTAAACGTCAGGCTTAGGGGAGGAAAAAGCAAGAAGCAGATAGTCATGAGTTTGAATCCGATAGATGTAAACCACTGGATTAAAACCTCTCTTATAGACAAAGGCAAAGCAACGTATCTCCACACCACTTACAAAGACAATCAATTTATAGACGAGCAGTATAAAAAGGAGCTTGAGAGCTACAAAGATACGGATGTTTATTATTACAATGTGTATTGTCTTGGGATGTGGGGAGTTCTTGGGAACAGTATTTTTGATACGAAAGTTATATATTCTCAGCTTAGAAAAAATATAAAGCCAAAGAAGCGAGGATATTTTACATATGATTATGACGGAGAGAAAATAAGCAACATAAAGTTCATTTCAGATAAAAATGGATTTATCAGTATATACGAGGAGAAGGATGAAGAATCCTTTTATGTAATCGGCGGAGACACCGCAGGAGAAGGAAGCGACAATTTTACGGCGCAGGTGATAGACAATATAAGCGGAAAGCAGGTTGCGGTACTTAAAAATAAATTTGATGAGGATTTATATGCAAGGCAGGTGTACTGTTTGGGGAGATACTACAATGATGCACTTGTCGGAATAGAGACGAATTTCTCCACTTATCCGAACAAAGAGCTTGAGAGGTTAAGGTATCCAAAGTTATACGTAAGAAAACGGGAAGATACTTATACGGGAAGGATGGTAAGTGCATTTGGGTTTGTTACAAGCAGGCTTACCAGACCGAATATAGTGGCGAATTTGATAAAGGTAGTAAGAGAAGAAGGGGAAAAGATAGTCGATAAAGGAACGCTTGAAGAGATGTTGAGTTTTGTCCGCAACGAAAAAGGCAGAGCCGAGGCTGCGGCGGGAGCTCATGACGATTTGGTTATGGGGTTAGCGATAGCCTACTACATAAGAGAACAGCAGGAGATGGTAAAGAAGAAGATAATAACACCGAGAAGATACAATTTCGAAGCGGAAAAACCGAAGAAGAGAGGCGGAGATTTTGGTGGGGAGATAAAGGTGGTGTGACTGCTTTAAGGGGTTTCACCCCTTATGAACCCCACGACTTTTTTATTCGCCTAAAAAA
>NZ_JAHZIA010000055.1:21744-40240 GCF_019420015.1 Anaerofustis sp. | reverse complement strand
TACATTCTTCTCTGCAGTATTCGCTCGCTTCCATTACCGCTTCCATTACCGCAAGTACGTCCATTCCGTCAACTACCTTCGATTTGATGTTAAATCCCTCGCCCCTTACGGCTATGTCTTCTACGGGAACCGTGAATTTTGCAGGAGTAGACATACCGTATCTGTTGTTTTCACAACATAACAAAAGAGGAACTTCCCATATACTTGCAAGGTTCATTCCTTCCAAAACCATCCCCTGATTAGATGCTCCGTCTCCGAAGAATGAAGCAACGCAGTTTTTCTTGCCTTGTTTTTTAAGAGCAAAAGCAACGCCAACCGCCGTAGGAACCCCTGCCCCTACTATAGCCGAACTTCCAAGATTGCAATGATCCAAATCTATATAATGCATCGAACCGCCAAGTCCTTTGCATCCGCCTTCGTAATTCGCAAACAACTCACAGAACATATTGTAAGGAGTGGCTCCTTTTGCCAAACAATGTCCGTGTCCCCTGTGAGTCGGAACAATCCAGTCCTCCGCTTCAAGTCCCATGCTTATTCCCGCATGACACGCTTCTTCTCCAACGCCCAAATGTGTCGTACCGTGAATAAGTCCGGCCATGAACATTTCGTTTACCTTCAGTTCAAAGTGTCTTGAAGTAAGCATCGTCTTCAATACTTCAAGCATAAATTTTTTGTCTTTCTTTCTTTCTTCAAATGTCATAATTTTAAATCCTCCTACAATGATTTTACCTTAAAAGAAACAATTAAAATGTCACTTAAGGTAATGATTTCGTTTACATTATATTTAAAAAAATATAATCTCCATGGCTTCATTGTAAAGCAATATGTAAAAAAACACAACAAAAATATACGTTTACATACAAACCTGCAAATTTTTCATAACTTTTTTTAACACATTTGCTCATTTTGTGTTATACTGTAATAAAATAACAATTGTTATGGAGGAAGTCATGGCTGTAGAGGAAAAAGTACTTACAAAGATAGCATATTACTATTATAAGCAAGATTTGACCCAAAGTGAAATAGCACAAAGGTTACATATGTCAAGGCAAAGAGTAAACAGATTGCTGAAGAAAAGCAGAGAGCTTGGAATCGTTGACATAAATATCAAAGGTTACGAAGAGTATCTCATCAATTTGGAATCGGAAATCGAAAAGAAATTTTCATTGAAAAGAGTCATGGTCGCTCAACCTCAGGAAGACGAGGACCTTTTCCATTCTCTTGGACGTGCTGGAGTAGAACTGATGACGGATTTGCTCGAAGATAATCTCACAATAGGTATTTCTTGGGGAAGAACCATATACAACACAGTCAATTACTTCCCTGTCCTTAAAGGGAAGTACAAAAACATCAAAGCCCTTCAGCTGGTTGGAAGTTTAAATAACCTCGGCGATACCAGACTTACGAACGACATAACAAAAAACTTTGCCGAAAAGATAGACGCCAAAGCATTCTATATGTTCGCCCCTACTTTCGTATCTCAAAAAGAAACGAAAGATACCTTGATGAAGGAAGACAGCCTAAAAAAACTGTTCAATCTTTTTAACTACTGCGACATAATACTCGGAAGCGTGGGTCTTATGGCGGCATCGACATCAATGCTGAAAGATCAACAGCAATTTTTGAATCCGAAAGATTACAACGAACTGAAAGAAAAAGGCGCAGTCGGAAATATATGCTTAAACTACTTTGACAAAAACGGCAAAAAAATAGACTGCGATTTCAACAGCAGAGTCATGGGTATCGATATAGAATCCATCAAACGAAGCAAAAATTTCGTGTGTATCACAGGAGGAGAGGATAAACACGAAGCATTGCTTGCGGCACTGAAAGGAAATTACATCGACACTCTCGTAATCGACAAAGACACGGCAGACTATATAATGAACCACTAAAAAAGAGACAGAACTATTCTGTCTCTTTTTTTATTCTTCCACTATTTCAAGATCTTCATCTTTTATTATATCAATATCCTTTTTGTTGAATATATCATAAAGCACAGGTATTACGTAAAGAGTCATGAATGTGGCGTATATAAGCCCACCTATACATACAACCGCAACCGGCTGCATCATTTCCGCTCCCGTACCTATTCCAAGGGCCATAGAAGAAAGCCCGAGAACAGTGGTAAGAGCTGTCATCAATATAGGTCGCATTCTGGTCATTCCGCCTTCCACAATAGCCTCTCTTTTTTCTACTCCCTCCCCTCTTAACTGATTGATATAATCTATCAAAACGATACCGTTGTTTACTATAATTCCCGAAAGCATTACAAAACCCACCATGGAAATTACGCTTATATCCATTCCGAATAAGAACAAAGCAAGGGCTCCTCCGGTGAAAGCCAGAGGTATTGTAAACATTACTATAAACGGCGATAATAAAGATTGGAATTGAGCGACCATGATAAGATAAATGATTACAATCGCAAGCAACATCATTTTAACAAGCTCAAACATAGATTCCATTATCGTTTCGTTTTCACCGCTGTATTCTATGCTTGCTCCCTGCGGAAGTTTATAATCCTTTAGAGCCTCTTTTACGTCATTGGTAACAAGGCTTACGTTGTATCCGTCTTTTAAAGAAGCACTTACGTTAATGTACCTCTTCTGATTGTCTCTTGTTACCGAATTTAAACTTTCCGATGTGCTTATATCAGCAATCTTACTGAGTTTTACGCTCTTTTCTCCGCCGCTGCTGTCCGTATATCCGATTTTATAGTCTTTAATGTAGTCCGTGTCGATTTTATCCGCATTGTCGTTTTTTATTATCACATCATATTCTTTGTCTTTTAAAGCAAGGGTAGTCGACGTCTTCTCTTTTGTGAGCACTCCCGCAAGCTTTTCATAAACCTGAGCCACGGTCAAATTGTATTTTGCCGCCTTGCTCTTATCTATGCTTACGCTTATTTCAGGGGTGTTCTCTTCCTGTCCGTCGTCAACTTCATCCACTCCCTCTACACTCTCAATTTTCTTTGCTATTCCTTTTGATGCCTCTTTAAGAGTATCAATATCATCGGCGTATACTTTTAGCGCTACTCCGCTTCCTCCCAAAACCGAAGAAGTATCGCTCATGGAAGAAGAACCCGATGCGCTTATTTCACAGTCCAAATCTTCGCAGGATTTTTCTATCTCATCCGCAACGCTCTTTGAAGACACTTTACTGTCTTCATCCAAAAGCACATACATTGAAACACTGTTCGATTCACTGCTTCCCATACTCATCCCCGCCATATCCGACGAAGCGGAAGAGTTAAGCATCGCGCCCACAGTCTCAACCCCTTTTATCTTCCTTATTTTTGATATGGCAGTATCGGAGGTTTTTATGGTATCTTCCAAAAGCGTATCCTTAGGCATTTTTAAACTTACGCTGATTTGTGTACTTTCCACCTCAGGCATAAAAGAAAAGCCTCTAAGTCCCGCAAGGGAAAAACTGAGTATCAATGTACCGACAGAAACCAAAATCACCAAAAGCCTGTGATTCAAAGCCCATGTGACAGAAACCCTGTACTTACCAAGCATCTTGTCAAAAAACGGATGTTTAACGTCTTTTGTCTTTTTAAACATCTTTGAAGACATTGCAGGTACCAGTGTCAGCGCCACAATCAAACTCGCCATAAGGGAATATCCTATTGTAAGAGCCATATCCGTAAACAAATCCTTTGTAATTCCCTTTACGAAAACTATAGGAAGAAATACGCATATGGTCGTAAGGGTTGATGATGTAATCGCTCCCGCAACCTGTACCGCACCGGAAACGGAAGCTTTTATTACACTGTAACCTTTGTTTCTTAGCCTGTATATATTCTCTATAACAACAACGGAGTTGTCTACTAGCATACCTACCCCGACAGCAAGCCCCGACAGTGATATTACATTTAAGGTAATTCCCGAGAAGTACATCAAAACCACCGCAAACAAAACACTTATAGGTATCGATACCGCAATGACAGCCGTAGGCTTTATGTCCTTAAGAAATAATATCAGTATAAGTACCGCAAGGATTGAACCGACTATAAGGTTATTTAAAACAGAATCGACTATTATGTTTATATAATCCCCCTGATCCATCAACGGCGTGAATTCAAGCCCAGGATTCTCTTCTGCCAGTTGCTCAAATTTCTTGTTTATATTCTCCGTAACTCCCGTGGTGGAATAATCTGACTGTTTTGAGAAAGAAATAATCACCCCGTTTTCTCCGTTTACCTTTGTATAGGTCAAATCGGAGTTGTCGGTAAGCATAACATCCGCCACATCGCTGAGTTTTATAGGGTCCAATCCGTCTATCCCCATATCCATAATCGTGAGGTCTTTCATCTCTTTTATACTTTTGAATTTATCCCCCACACGAACCAGATAATCCACACCCTCTTCTGTTACATATCCCGCAGGCATGGAAAAATTCTGCGCCGTCAAAATACCCGAAATCATGTCTTTTGTCAGCGTTTTAGACATATCGACTTTGTCAAGAGCTGTCTTCTTTGCCTCTTTAAGCTCACTCTCTCCGCTTGCGATTTCTTTCTTTCCGTTTTCAAGGTTCGAAAGCTGAATCGTAAGCTGAGGTATGGCTGCGTTTATGGAATCTATTCCGTCTTCTATCTCCCGTATCTTCACCTGTAGACTGTCTCTGTCTGCGCCGCTCTTCTTCAGGTTTTCGTCTATCTTATCAAGGGCAGAGTTTATGCTCTTTTGTCCCGCTTTTGCTTTTTTAAGCGCCGAAGAAACATCTTTTCTCTTAAGCCCCATACCCGCAAGTTGAGAATCTATCTCGTTAAGCCCAGCAATTATCTGGTTGTATTCATCGCTGCCCTCAGGCGCATACTTCAAAGCTTCCTCAAGCTGCTTTATGTTTTTATCCAAAACCGATAACTGGGATACAGAGCTGTCTACCTCTTTCTTGTTCTCTTCCAGCTCCTCGATTGTTACTCCCAAATCTTCCAGCTGGTTCCTTGCGGTCTTCAGATTTTTAAGCTGCTTATTAAGCTCCTTTAACTGAGCTTTAAGAGCTTTCTCTCCTCCTGCTATCTGCGACTTCCCTGCGGCAAGAGAACTCTCTCCCTTTGCAAACTGTCCGTTTACGGCGTCGATTATTTTGTCGTTTACATCATTTATCTTTTTCTCGCTCAAAACAACACTTATGCTGTCAGAAAGCATTCCGTTTGTAGATACACTGGCAACTCCGTCCGTTCCTTCAAGAGAAGGGATTATACTCTCTTCAAGCAAAGATGAAAGCTCTTTTGTGTCAACACCTTTCATGCTTATCGTACTTACCATTACAGGCATCATGTTGGGGTTCATCTTGAGTATGTAAGGAGTGGATATCTCATCCGGCCAAGCCCTCTGTACCATGGATATCTTATCTCTCAAATCCACCACGGTCGAATCCATATTTACATCTTCGTTAAACTCAAGCATCACAAGAGAATAATTTTCGTTTGATGATGAGGTTATATTTTTAAGTCCTTCCGTAGTCGCAACACTTTTTTCCAGCGGCTTTGTGACCGTACTTTCAACACTCTCCGGACTGGCTCCGGGATAAGATGTCATAATTACGGTGTAAGGCAGGTTGATGTTAGGAAGCAAATCCGGAGTCATCTCCGTAAAAGACACTATTCCCAGTATTATAATACCTATCACCGCAACAAATATTGTAAGGGGTTTTTTGACACTGAATTTTGACATTATTTCCTCCTAAAAAACAAACCGATATAAATCAGCCCAGTGATATTATACCGGTTATTATAAATCATTTTGAATGTCTAAACAATATTTAAACAGTGATAAAATAATTTTATTTCAAATCTTTAAGCTCATTATAAGACAGATCGTCAGTACACAAATAATCTACCCCCATATCATAAAATTTCTTCGCTTCTTTTGTAGTGTTTATAGGAAAGTTTCCGAAATAATATCCGTTTTTGTGAATCTTTTTCACAAAACTTTTGTCAGTATAATCTTTATGAGCCCCCACAGAAATAAACCCTTCGTGACTGTTCATATAAGCCAATATATCTTTAAATTTATCTTTATTATTATAATCCTTTTCCAAAATATAGAAATGTTTGTAAGGGAATTTGTATATTTTATCTATGGTATCAAACATCTCTTTCGTACCCGCCTGCACCACAACTCTGTCCGTAAGATTTTTTTGGGCTAATTTTTCCGACATTATTTTGTACATTTTTTCCGTTATACCAATATCCAAATCTTTTGTTATGTCAATCATAATGTATAAATCAGGATATTTTTCCATGTAAGCTACAACATCATCAAAATCCATTGCAGTATATTTATTCTCTATTTTGCAGTTCATAAACTCATCATAAGAAATAGGCTTATCTTCACCTTTATATTCTATTCCAAGTCTTTCGTAAGAATCTTTATTCCATTTATGAATTGCGACTATTTTATTATCCGTTGTAAGAGAAAAATCCACCTCTACGTATCTTATGCCTTTATCCAGTGAAAGTTCAAGAGCCTCCTTTGAATTTGTATAATCGATTCCGTCAATAGCTCCGCAGGCATGTGCCATAATACCTCTTTCCACGAAATCCAAATTGACCTTTTTTTCATAACTTTTATTGTATCCGTACAATACTCCAAAACCGATACCTATAAAAAGAACAATTCCAAACAGTATTTTAAAAGTATTTCTGCCTCTCATCCTATACTCCTCACATCTTTAAAAGGAACATTAAGAAGTACTCTTGCAATCTATAAGATATATTCCTGCCCGTTTTTTAGGTCCTCGAATAAAGATACCGTCTCTTAATGTATACTTTATGTGACATGAGAAAAAAGGTAAAAATACGATATATTTTGCATAAATAGATAAAATATGATAATATTATGCGTATATTTATGAAAATTTTATATTATACAAAAGGTATACTTAATAACAACAACGTAAACTTAACAAAACACAAAAAAGACTGCACTAAGAGTGCAGTCTTTTTTCCTTTTCATAATTTCGCTCATTTTATCTGAAAATAAATTAAATCATAAATAAAAACAATTCCGTTTAATAAAAGAATTTCACATAAAGGCATTCTTTAAATTGTTTCTTTTGTGATTTTATCTTTGGATTATGATCTTATTTATCATCCAAAGCCACAAATAATTATTGTTTTAAACTCTCGGGAACTTCTTCTTTCAAAAGGTATAGCTTACCGAGCGTATCATGGGATATCACTATTCCGTTATCTTCCTTTGTAATCCCATAGGTAAGCACATTGTCATCATTCTGTTTTATTACAAGCAAAAGCTGATTATCCTCTTCTTTCAGCTCATATGTAAAGTCAGACTTAACGTCCTCAAATATTATACTTCCGGTAGAATCATTGTTAAATACATAGTAAAAGTTAAGATTCGAATAATCCACTTCCTTTTTATCCACAGCTACTTTCTGCAATTTATATTCCCCCGAAATATCTGCTTTATTATCCTTTTTCAATCCGGAAAACACGGCAAATACGGCAAGAATCAAAACCAAAGCCACTGTTATGATTATAAACCAGATGTTTTTTCTGCTCATTAACGTAAACCTCCAATTCTTTTATAATAAAATATATGAAAGAAATAAAAAATATATACCCCTAGCTTTAAGGTTTTACAAAACCTCTTTAAAATCCTCCATAATATAAATTACCAATGTATTTAACAAACCCCTCTACAAACATATATATGGTATAAATACCCCAAATAAATGAAAATAATTAATTTAAAATATTCATATACTAAAGTAACTTTTAAAAAAATATGTGATATAATATAATAAATTCAAATATGACGGGGTGTTTATATGGTAAATGAAATTATTGAGCTTATGGAAGAATTCCTCGACGGCAATTATATGGTAGATGATTTTAAAACCGACATTTCGGTAATCGTCGATATGGAATATGACGAACTGACAAAAGAAAACGAAGATATAGCAAAACTTATATCCGAGGATCTTTTGGACATATTAAATGAACATGAAGACGGAAGCTGTATAATGACTTTGATGGAAAAAGTAAATGACGTATACGAAAAAATAAGAAACTTGATATAAAAAAGACCATGTTTTCATGGTCTTTTTAATTATAAAAACTTCCTCCGATAAATTCTTTTAAAAGAGAAACCCCGGGAATGTACTCCTCATTTTCTATGACCTTGAAAAAAGACAGAAAGTCAAGGAGATGTTTCGCTTCGTAATAATATTTGTTATCCTTTCCTATTTCCTTCAACAAAGGATAAGCGTATTTCTTTAACACAGGAATTTCATACAAAAGAGTCGAGTTTATTATATAATCCGCTTCTTCCCTGTAAGGCACGATATTAACTTTTTCGCCTGCTCTTACATCTTCCCACATCCTTATCGTATCTGCTGCGCTGTTTCCCCTGAATCCGGCATCTCTTACTATTCTTCTCAGCATTCTTATCTTTGATGTCGTTATCCTGTTGTACTGATCTATTCCCATTACGGTAAAGGGCGAAATGTAAATCTTGAACTTGTTCTCATCTGCAATATTAAGAGTAAGCCTTTCGTTTAAACCGTGTATCCCCTCTATTATAATCGGATTATCACCGTCTATCTTTATCGTTCTTCCTATTTTCTTTCTTCTGCCTTCTTTAAAGTCAAAAATAGGCATTTCCACTTCCTCTCCTCTTATAAGCCTTATCAAATGTTCATTAAACAAAGGAATATCTATGGCTTCTATGGATTCGTAAAGAGGTTTTCCGTTTTCGTCTCTGGGCGTTAGCTCTCTGTCTAAAAAATAATCGTCCAACCCCAGTGTAACAGGACTAAGTCCTCTTGCCATAAGGTGGGTTTTCAATCTCTTTGAAGTCGTCGTCTTACCGGAAGATGACGGACCGGCTATTAAGATTATCCTTTTTTGATGTTTGTCCGTAATGATTTTATCTGCGGCTTTTGCTATTAAATATTCGTGTCTTGCTTCGCTTGCAAGAATAATTTCCCCTATTTCATTCCTTTCTATTTTTCTGTTTAAAGAAGCAATGTTCGTAACCCCTACGTCCTTTAGCCATTTGTCGAACTCTTCATATTCTTTGAACAGTTTTGGATTATCGTAAAACACATGGACTTTATCAGTATTTGATTTATCACACCCCAGCAGTATCGCCCCGTGATGATATTTTAAAATATCAAATACTTTTAAGTATCCCGTCGAAGGAAGAAGATCTCCGTAAAAATAACCGTAAGCGCCGCCAAGCTCGTATAAAGTCAACAATCCGTCATCCAAATATTCCACAAGCTCCTTGTTCGTAAGGAAAATATTTTTGTCGATTGAAGCTTTCATATCTTTTTTTGTGGCTTTCAATTTCGTTATAGTTATATCATTTTCAATGAGTTTACTCATCTCCTCTTTAAGACGTCTGATATCATCTTCACTCAAATCGCTTTCATCGGTATATTCAAAAAATACCCCTCCCCCAAGAGAGTAACCGATGGAAATTTCTCTATCCTTAAAAACTTGCTTTGAACTTACAGCAAGCAGAAAAAGAAGAGTCTTTTCGTATATTTTCTTTCCCAAAGACGAATTTAAATGAACAAATTCCAAAGAGCAATCCCTAACCAACTTATAAGAGAGACTTTCAACCTCATTGTCCACCAACCCTCCAACAACGGGATTGTCGTTTTTACTCAAATCTACAATATCTTTTATGGCGGTGTTTTCTTCAACGTTAATCACCTCACTGCCCCCTAAGTTTATTTTAATCATAAGATTTCTCCTTTATATCCAAATATGTGCTTACCCCTTCTAAATAATGAAGAGGATATTTAGTATCAGTATAAACTCTGAGTTTTTTATCGAAAGCACTGTAAGGAATGGACTTTCTCCCTCCCCTTAGCGCATCATTGTAAAACTTAATCAAAGTTTTTGTATCCAATATATAATACTCATCGCAAAATTTAAAATGTACAAGCAGAAAAGCAATTCCTCCCTGCATATCGAATTTATCCATAAACTTAACCTGATGTTCATGAATATTGGCTATGGGAAGACTTTTATGCCCTGTCTCTTTTGCATCAAAACAAATGGGAATCCCCTGAACGTTTCCCATATAATCCACAGTACTCTTTTCATCAAAATAGGCAAGAGAGATTACTCCTCTTTCGCTGTCCAGCCTGACGGGTTTTATGGATGTAGGGATTTTTTGAACAACCGCCAAATCGTCGTCAAAATATACTTTATTCGTTCTGTTTATAAGATCTTCAAACTCGCTTCCCCTCAGTCCTCTGCTTTCCCAGTAGCCCATACATTTCTCCTTTATATATCATTACCTTAATTATATTAAAATAAAAAGAAGTTTAAAACTTCTTTTTATAATTTTATTCCATTTTATCATTATTTCTTCTTTTTACTCTTATTTTACGTCTTTCATTTTTCATCTTTTTATATTTTTTCTGCTTTACAATATAAGCCACAATAGAACCTACAAAGGCAATTGCGACAAGTCCAATCAAGAAATAATCAAACACGACTATTCCTGCACTCTCCTTATCTTTTACTGTATCTTCTTTTGTAGATGCTGCTGCATTGTTATCGGTCTTTTGTGGTTTTACCGTATCTTTTTTCTCCTCTTTGGTTATCTCGGTCATCTCTTTTTGAGTCGGTATAACCAAATCCGTAATCTCAAAAGAATCCTTTATTTTATTTACTGTGGATCTATAATTCGAAATATCCTCAAGATAACAGTCAAGCTGAAGAACATAAAGCCCCCCGTTTGTCACCGTCAAATAATAGTAACCTTCGCTTTTGGTGCTTTTCCCTTCATAATGACATTTCCATGCGGGAATACCGCTTAAATTTGATTTTGAAATTTTATACCTGTATTCGCTTTTTGCATCCGCCAGTATACCCTTAAAATATTTTGAGATATACTCCTCGTTGTTCCATGTGTCTTTTACAAAATTACTTTCTATATATACCTGTCTTCTCTTAAGCTCTTTCTTATCAAGCTTATTGTCATCAAGTACTTCATCGTATATATCTCCGTAAGTTATTCTCGCGGTAAGATGAAAATTAACCGGAAACTCCCTCGAGTTCTCGCTTAACCTTTCCATGTCTTTCTTTGCTGAAGAGGGAATCTTCATACTTATATGAAGATCCTCATTCGTATATTTTTTATATTTTTCTGCACCGAAAATATATGGCGAAACGGCTCCTAGAACCATAAGCACTACCAGAAAACCAACAATAATTCTTGCGATTAACTGCTTTGTTTTTGATTTCATAATACTCTCCTGTTAAATATTATCTTTTATATTATCATATTTATCTTTTTTTATCAACACCACCTTGTTTTAAGTCTAGGGGCGCTGCCCCTAATACCCTCTCAAGGGGTTTCATCCCTTACACCCAACCGAATATTTGCTCGCCCAAATATTTGGAATAAAGGCACCACTGGGTGGTGCTCTAACGATTTTGACGCCTGCGTAAAACTCTGTCCGAGTTTTACTGGCGAAAAATCTATCCCAGCCCCTTGCGTTGAAAAATGAAGTGGCGGTAGCATCGGTTCATGAGAAAATCAGATAGATTTTCCATAAAACCTCAGTGCGTTATAAGCTCAACTAAATTGTATCCTTTTATGTATAACAAATTAATCCAAATTATAAAATTATCTCTAAAATAAACTTTTGTATTCTCAATTTTTATAAGCCAATCGCCCATATTGTTTAAAATTTTCACTTTCTTATGTTTTACCCTTAAAGTAAAACTCAGCTGTTTTTTTTACAGCAAACAGTCAAAAAAAGCCGGATGTAAGGAAAAGTACCCATGAATAGAAAGTTAGGAGAAGAGTAAAAAGCTGTAAAAAATAAAATTGATATTAAAAAGAAAGATTGATAATATATGTAATAATTTTTTAGCTTTAGAAAAATAACCTTCGCTCTTTAAAGGAAAATCTAAAAACTTTTTGATAAACAAAAAAAGAAGCCAAAAGGCTTCTTTTTTAATTCTTAATCCAAAGTATGATTTTCTCCGCTTTCTATTTCTCCCAAGATATCAAGTCCTTTTTTTCTCATAAAATAATTCTGCAAGTTTTCTGCGCTTGCATTTATAATAAGTTCCTCAGGGAAGTCAGCCGCTTCGATTATCCCTTTCGCTCTGTCGATTTTTCCGACTCCCAAGCAAAAATGCGCATCCGAATTCACAGAAATAGGAACTTCGTATTTCTTACAAAGCTTTGCTATTTCAAGACAGTTTTCTTTGCTTCCTTTTCTTGCATAAAAGGAATTGTTGTTAACTTCCACCACTTTGTCGTATTCGTTGCACTTCGCTATTACCTTTTCGTAATCAAACTTAAATGCAGGAGAACCCAAATGCCCCAAAATATCGACTCTCGGATTTTCAAGAACTTTTAACATTATCTCAGTGATTCTATCGGGATCTCTTTCCAAAAATGTCTCGTTGTGTATCGATGCAACTACATAATCCAACGTATCCAAAACGTGATCGGGAATATCAAGCCTTCCGTCAGGCTGTAAAATATTAGCTTCCGCACCCCTTAAAACATAAACCCCTTCGAGAATTCTCGGAATAAACATCTGAAGAGATTGAAAATGCCATTGATGAGCCCCGTCTTCCATAGCCGGACCGTGATCGGTATTTCCGATTGCAATATGACCTGCCTTTTTCGCTCCTTTACACATTTCGATGATTGTCGAATAAGCATGATGAGATACATTCGTATGAGTGTGTAAATCCGCCACTATTTTCATTTTTATCACCCTACTTTCCAAAGCTTTTATTTATAATAATTATAGTCCTACACATTATTTTTTTCAATATCAAAACAATATTTAAACAAAGTCCGTCTTTCTTATCCCTTTTTACAAAAACAAAACAGAAGGAATACATTATTTCCTTTTAAGACAGTTTATATTCCTAATTGCATAATATAAAAACACTCACAAACAAAACACAATATCAACATAAATCAAAAACAAAACAATACCGATAAAAGCAAATCACCCCGTATTAAAATTTTAAAATACTGAAGAATAAAAACAAAAAAGACCGCAATATGCGGTCTTTTAATTTCATTAAAAATCGTTTCTGTCTCTTCTAGAAAGAGAATCTTTTAAGAAATCAGGAATATCTCCCCAGTCATTTTTACTTTCTTTTTTCTCTGCTGTAGGTTCTTCTTTGATTTCGGTGTCTTCTTCGACAATATCCACAAGCTGTCCGTTCTTTGCTTTCATGTTAAATCCGGTAGCTATAATGGTAATTTTTACACTGTCTTCCAAGCTAGGGTCAATTGCCGCACCGAATATAACATTGGCATCGGGATCGGCTTCTTCTCTTGCTATTTCTGCGGCTTTATTGATTTCAAACAACGAAAGATCTTCCCCACCTGTGATGTTGATAATAACACCCGTAGCACCTTTTATGCTCGTTTCAAGAAGAGGAGATTTTACGGCTTCCGTAACGGCGTTTACGGCTTTGTCTTCACCTGTTCCGTAACCTACGCCCATATGCGCCATGCCTGCATCTTTCATAATCGTCTTAACGTCAGAGAAGTCTAAGTTTACAATACCCGTAATACCGATTAGATCACAAATACCTCTTACACCTTGCGACAACACATCATCAGCCAGTTTAAGAGCATCTTTAAATGTGGTGTTTTTGTCTGCGAGATTAAGAAGTTTTTCATTTGGAATTACGACCAACGCATCTACATGTTCTCTTAAGAGTCTTATACCCAAATCCGAATTGGAAGCTCTGACTTTTCCTTCAAAAGAAAACGGTCTTGTTACAACGGCAATGGTTAATATACCAAGTTCTTTTGCTATTTTTGCAATAACATGACTTGCCCCGGTTCCCGTACCGCCGCCCATTCCGGCAGTAATAAACAATAAATCCGCTCCTTCCACTATTTTTCTCAAATCATCGCTGCTTTCTTCAGCAGATTCCTGACCTACCTGTGGATTTGCACCGGCACCCAGTCCTCCTGTGGTTTTATCTCCGATTTGAACTTTATTTTCGCTTAAAGACTCGCTTAGAGCCTGTGCGTCCGTGTTTACGGCTACGAATCTGACTCCTTGAAGTCCGCCTTCTATCATTCTGTTAACAGCGTTGTTTCCGCCTCCGCCAACGCCGATTACTCTTATATCAGCAAAATTACCCATATGTATATCTTCCATTTCGTATGGCATAATAACTCCTCCTAAACATAGTAAACTAATTATATTCTATTTTAATATTATTTTTAAATATATGCAACACTTTTTTGTTATTTTTACTACATATTTGACTAATTGCACTATATTTTACTATATATTGGGTTTACCCCTTCTATTAACTCGACTCTTTGCTTCATATCCATGTTTTTTATGAAATATACCACAAAATCCTCATGGTAAGAAAACGCGGCAAAATTTGCAAACTGAATAACACTTCCGTTTGAAAAATACAAGTTGTATTTCCCGTCTTTCGAAACATAAAACTGCGAAACGCTTTTTAAAAGTTCCTTCTCTTTCAAGAATGCAAAAACCTGATTTAACGTATCCAGTTTTATATCCTCAAGCTTAAACAATTCCACTCCTTTTTTTATATCCTTAACCTTTATTCCCGTAACCAAAGGAACATCATATCTTACGAGAGTGTCGGAAGAAGAAAGTACCTTCCCCTCTTCATCCACCTCAAAAAATTCCTTTCCGTCCTGAACTATAAAAAACGGAGATCTTTCTTCTATTTCTATTACTATGGTACTCGGGTATCTTCTGTGTATCTTTGCTTTCTTTATAACCGTTATTTCCTCAATGGCATCTTCCGCTTTCGAAGCCGAAAAAGAATATATATTTTCTCCCTCTATTATTCCGCTCCTAGCCACTATCTCGTTCTCGTTGGCAACCTGAACGTTTTCGACCTCAACGCTTTCTATATTAAATAAATCCGAAGTAGTTACGAATATAACACCGGTAACTATGATTATAAGTATTAAAATAATAAGCATAGATTTTGAGTTGAAAAACCTGCTTCTTCTCTTTCTTCTTCTTTTTCTCGGTCTGTAAGTATGTGCTTCATAGTAACTCTTACCCATATTCAATACATCCTAATCAATCTTTTTTATACTGCCTCCAAGAGACCTTATTCTTTTATCAAAATCCTCATACCCTCTTTCGATATGATATATATCGTGTACAAAACTCTTGCCCTCAGCCGCCAAAGCGGCAATGACAAGACTTGCGCCTCCTCTTAAATCCTGAGCGTACATCTGTGCGGGAGACAACTCTTTTACCCCGTTTATCACAAGAGTCTTTCCGCTTACACGCATATTCGCCCCCATCCTGTTTAACTCACAGGTATATTTGTACCTGTTTTCGAATATCGTCTCGCTTACTATACTCACCCCGTCGGCAACGGAAAGCATGGCGCTCATCTGCGATTGCATATCCGTCGGAAATCCGGGATAAGGCAAGGTTATCAGAGAATTTACGGATTTTACTCTCTCTGCCCCCTGTACATGTATTCCGTCAGCATACATCTTAAACTTCTCTCCGCTTTCACTGAGTTTATAATATACAGCTTTAATATCATCAAGCTTTGCATCCCTTATAAAAAAATCCGAACCGGTTATATTTGCAAGACACATAAAAGTTCCGCAAACTATCCTGTCACCCATTATCGTATATTCGCTTCTGTTAAGTTTCTTTACGCCCTCTATGTATACGGTGTTTCCTCCGGCACCGTACACTCTTGCACCCATTCCATTCAAAAAATTCTGCAAATCTATTATTTCAGGCTCTTTTGCAGGGTTTCCTATGGCAGTAACCCCATCTGCCAAAACCGAAGCCAAAATTATATTTTCGGTCACTCCGACACTGGGGAAATCCAGCTGTATGTTTCTGCCTTTAAGCTTTTCACCTTTTATGTTTATAATCCCGTTTTCTTCCGAAACACTGCATCCAAACTCTTTCAAAGCCTTTATGTGCAGGTCTATGGGTCTTAGTCCTATATCACATCCTCCGGGCATGGAAAAACTGCATTCTCTCCTTAAGGACAGTACCGCCCCCATCAATATAATGGAAGAACGCATCTTCCTAAGCAGCTCTTCGTTTAAACTGACCTTGTTTATATTTTGGGAATCGACAATCACAGTATTTCCTTTTTTCTCTACTTTGCATCCCAAATCCCTAAGCATCTTAAGCATTATATCCACATCTTTTATGTCCGGTACGTTATGTATTATATTTTCAGATTTATTTAAAACAGACGCCGCCAATATAGGAAGAGCCGCATTCTTGCAACCCTGCAACTGTATTTCTCCGCTTAATTTCCTGCCGCCTTCTATCATGTAACTTCCCATCTGATACCTCCCACAACTGTTTAATTTATAATATTCATTATGAAAAAGTAATGTGATAGTATTTCACAAAATAGAAGTTTAAGCAATAGGTCATATGCATTTATCCCAAAACAAACATCCGACAATACTCAAAACAAACTTTAAGTAATATAAAACAGGCAGCAAAACCCCTGTCAAACAAACCATAAAAACATGACTTTAAACGAGTTTCTCAACTTCATCGACGATAAGCTCTGCGCTGTCCTTCTTTGAAAGAACCTTTGCTTTATAACTCATCTGCTTCAAATAACTTTCATTTTCAAGTATACCGCTAACTTCTTCCGTAAGCTTTTCTCCGGTAAGTTCTTTATCCAATATCATTATTCCAGCACCCGCTTTTTCCACTTCTTCGGCGTTCTTTCTTTGGTGGTCATCGGCTGCAAGAGGATAAGGAACGTATATCCCCGCAAGTCCCACATAGGTAATCTCCGCAATGGCTCCTGCACCGCTTCTTGCTATCACTAAGTCTGCGGCATTTAACAAAAGAGGCATATCGTAAACATAGTCTTTTATCTGTACATTATGTATTTCCCCGAAGTTCAAGCCTTGTTTTTTACCGTTCTCCAGAAATTCTTCATACCCGGCTTTGCCGGTAACATGATAAATAAACACATCATCTCTGTTTTTATATTTTTCTATCAAAGAAAGCATGGAATCATTAAGATTTTTTGCTCCCAAACTTCCCCCGAAACAAACGATGACTTTTATGTCCTTGTCCAGTTCAAGAGTTTTTCTCGCTATCTGTCTTGTATACAATCCAAACTCTCTTCTTACCGGGTTCCCCGTAAGAACAACCCTGTCTTTATGACAAACAAAATCCTTTGTGTTTTCAAAACTGGAACAAACGATTCTCGCCCATCTCGAAAGAGTCTTAGTGGTAAATCCGGGAACGGCATTCTGCTCATGTATAAGAGTTGGTTTTCCCTTTAATGCACCGGCAAGTACAACGGGACCGCTTACAAATCCTCCCGTTCCTATAACCACATCGGGATCAAATTTTTTTATAAGCTTTCTGGCATCGTTAAACCCTCTGAACATTTTCACAAAAACACAAGCCTTTTGAATCTTCGAATAATATCTTTCAAATCCGTATATTCTTATATTATGTAACTCGTATCCCGCTTTGGGAACAATATCCGCTTCCATACAATCTTCTCTTCCCGCAAAAATTATCTGTGCATCGGGATGTTCGTATTTTATTTGATTTGCTATTGAAACAGCGGGATAAATATGTCCTCCCGTGCCTCCTCCGGCTATTAATATCTTCATAATATTCTCCTTTTACAAGTAAAACACCTTTGTTTAAAGTAAAAACGACAATTGCCTTAAAATCAAACTTCAATATAAAACCAGAAAACAAAAGTCTTTTACATATTATAAAAAAGACAAACTTCTATTTGAGTATACTCAAATAGAAGATATGATCTTTAAAGGTTTCGTTGTTATAAATTTTCTGCTTATCCGTTTTTTTATACAAGTATAAACATGATATAAACAGTTTAACTTATCTTATTTCCATATACATTTTATATTTAAATCAACTTTTAAATATTACAGTGCTTTGAAATATTCAAAACCACTCCCATACCGCACATAAGGGATATAAGGGAGGAAGCTCCCGCACTGACAAAAGGAAGAGGCATACCCGTTACAGGCAAAAGGGCCGTTGCAACACCGATATTTATAAATACCTGCATACCAAGAAGCCCCGCCATTCCGCCACAGAACAACATCGAAAAAGAATCCGGCGCATTAAGAGCGATTACTATACATCTCCAAATAAGAAATAAATAAACCGCTATCAAAATAATGCTGAAAACAAGCCCCATTTCCTCTCCTATATGAGCAAATATAAAATCGTTTTGAGGCTCAGGCATAAACAAAAGTTTCGCCTTTCCCTGTCCGAAACCTCTTCCGAGCAACCCTCCTGAACCAAGAGCCATGAGAGATTGGCATATCTGCCATCCTGCGCCTTGAATATCCGCCCAAGGATCCAAGAAAGTAAGCATTCTCGTAAGTCTCCAAGGGGTGGTTAAAATCATAAACACAATCCCCGAAACCCCGAGTATCGCAACGGGAATAAACCATTTTAAATTCATTCCCCCTATTATAAGCATCCCTACAATCAAAGCTCCCGTAAT